>DATKTV010000056.1:0-104892 GCA_035530915.1 Acidiferrobacter sp.
CCAGGCTGGCGCGAGGGTGCCGATCATGGATCCCACGCCGGTCTGGTAGAACATCCTAAAAGAGCGACTGCCGTTAAGAACGGAGGGGCGGGGTGCTTATTCCACCCACAAAGGCGCTTGCATGAGTCGACCCATGGGGGCCCCGTAAGGCGCTTAAAGTTCTGGTGCATGGGGTTGTATCGGCGCGGCCGCAGTCGGTATTCCCCTCGCTCTATCCTTTTCCGCGCGATCACCTATTTAGATGGCACGATAAATGCATTGTTTTAAGCACGGCGTTCGCCATCGCGGGCGGGCGGGGCGATATCTTCCGTTTGGTCAGGGCTATTTTCAGGCCCCATACACCATTCACCCTGAATAGGTGCGCGAGCGATGCGAGGAGTATATGGCTATGCGTAAACAGAACCCGGTACGGGCCGCCATTCAGACGGGCTTTACCTTAATCGAGGTGATGGTCGTGATCGCCATCATCGGTATCCTGGCGGCGATCGCCATTCCCCAATACGAAAGATATATCGTCACGGCCAAGGCCCAGGACGTGGCGCAGAACTTCCATGAGGCCATTACCGCGACGGCAACTGCGGTGGCCGCATCTCAAGCCGGACAGATCATTCAGGTCGCGAATGTCGCAGGCGATGCGACCTATACGACCGTAGACCCCGCTGGGGTCTTGAGTAGTACCGCATTCAATCCCGCCTTAGGCGGCCCGTGCACAACGGCCACGCCGACTCATTGCGCCTATACGGCGGCTACCAAACCCGCAGGTACCACCCAATGCGGTCAAGTCGTCATCGACACAGTGACGAACAACCCCGTGGATACCCAGCCGGGCATGATCGCCCGTGGTTTGAGCGGCGACATCATGCTCTATGTGGATACCGACTGTAGCGACACGACTCTAGGCCAGAGCATCGCCAACGCGATCGTCGCGGATGGCTCGGCCAGCAAGCTCGCCCAGAAAACTCCTGGCATGACGACCATCGCCGCCTGTTCCACGGCCGCAGGCAGTCTCGGTGTGTGCCAGGCGGACGTCGGCGCGGACGGCTCCGTTACCCCGTAAGGGTTAATTTGAGCGCCCCCAATGCCAACATAACGTGTGGTATTTAAACGTATTTATGCGCTATAGACGACCACCAAGATCGGCCTTCATTTCGCATATGCAATAAATAGATCGCGTTTGCCCGGCTACCCCGTATATATTTCGTGTTTATCAGTAATAATCGATCTGTTATCCCGCATCGACCTATTGTTTCCCATATCGGAGAAACTCCATGGCCAGAAAAATTATGCCCCTCCCCCTGCCTACCTCCCCAGTCGTTGATTCGGCGGAAGCGTTTGGTGCGTTTGTGCGGAGCCTGCATACCCAGTAACAACTGCGCATCGACGATGCCGCTGCATTGTGTGGTGTTTCGGTTCGGTTGCTCTCGGCCCGTGAAAATGGCAGCCGTTCCGTCGGCCTGCACAAGGCCTTGGCCGTTGCGCGGCAACTGGGGCTCACCCTGCTGGCGGTACTAAAATTAGGACAATCTCAGGCGGTTGCCGCCATCAAGGGCTGGCCCTTATGACAACCCGCCGCCTTTCGGCCTGGATTGGTGAACAACAGGTTGGCACCCTGAGTTATCACGACGATACCGGGCGCTGCTCTTTTGAATACGAACGGACCTGGATGACGAATAGTGACGCTTATCCAATCTCCCTCGCCCTCCCGCTTCGGCGCCCGGATAACCAAACCGATGAACGGCGCTCGGTCGGCGTCCGCCGCTTCTTTGAGAATCTACATGACTAAAGTCAGCGGCTTTGATTGGGCGGATTCTTCCGACCGCTGTGGTATAGAACGACGCCTCTTGGTGCGTGAGATGAATCGGATGATCAAGGTGCTTCGCATCGCGCTGCCGATATTACTGCCTCTCCCCAACTACATTGCGGAAGAGCGCACCATGCTGCAGAAGATCTCGGACCGGGCCCTGCAACAGGCCAAGCAACTGGAAATCGATGCGCAAATGATTGCGAAAGCGGTCATTGAATAGCAGCGGGTGTAGCCCAAACCCGCGCCAATAACCGAACAGGACGGGATCATGGTCATCATTGCCTTTTGACCCCACGTGATCATGACGAAACCAAGGCGGTGATCACGATGAGGTCAGTACGCTGATCACGATAGGGAGGAAGGCCCACTAAAGCGGACTGGCGACCCGCAGTTGCGGGAAGCCTTCGCCGCCTCTCTGGTACTTCCGCGTGAGTTGCACCAGTTGTGGGGGTGGCCGAGGAGAGGGATGCCAACGATTGTGATGGGGTTCCGAGGGCCCGAAAAAGGGTATACTAAACGCCGTCTTTGCGGCCGCTAGTGGTGGTGCGGTCCGACAGGCCGTAAGTCGTGGGGACCGGGATTTCTGGGGTTGTCATGAGCCGGTCGGCTAGTCGGTCCGGCGCGTGTGGAAGGCGCGAAGGCGATGCAGCCGCGCGGAATATCATTATTTAAGGAGGAGGCATGGCGCCCCTTGTCGGTATCATTATGGGCTCCCGGTCGGATTGGGAGACCCTGCGGCACGCAGCCGAGACCCTAGATGGCCTCCTGATTCCCTACGAGGCCCAGGTGGTGTCTGCGCATCGCACCCCTGACCTCTTGTTCGAATACGCAGCCGAGGCCGAGGCACGCGGCCTCGAGGCTATCATCGCCGGCGCCGGCGGGGCGGCCCATCTGCCCGGCATGACGGCGGCCAAGACCACGCTACCCGTACTCGGTGTTCCCGTGCAATCGCACGCCTTAAACGGCCTCGACTCCTTGCTTTCGATTGTGCAGATGCCAGCCGGTGTCCCGGTTGCAACCTTTGCGATCGGCAAGGCCGGCGCCATCAATGCCGCTCTGTTCGCCGCCACTATTCTGGCCCACAAATATCCCGCCATCGAGGTGGCGCTTAGCACGTTTCGGCGCCAACAGACCGAGGCCGTGCTTGCCGCGCGAGATCCCAGAACTCCATGATCGTCGGTATTATCGGCGGCGGCCAGCTCGCCCGCATGCTGGCCCTGGCCGGCCATCCTTTGGGGGTGCGCTGCCTGTTTTTGGATCCGGCGCCTGATGCGTGCGCGCGCTCTGTGGGTGAGCTCATTCTCGGCGATTACGACGATTCGGCGCTCTTAGATCAGATCGCGCAGCGCGCCCAGGTCGTGACCTACGAGTTCGAGAACGTGCCGGCGGACAGTCTCCAATATCTCGCTGCCCGGACTACCGTCCACCCGACTGCCTCGGCCTTGCAGGTGGCCCGCGACCGCTGGCATGAAAAACAACTGTTCGTGGAACTCGGCATCCCCACGCCGCGCTTCATGGCCGTGGATTCGCCAGGCGATCTGGAAACGGCGGTTGCGACTATTGGCCTTCCGGCGGTCTTGAAAACCCGCACCTTGGGCTATGATGGCAAGGGCCAGCGGGTGTTGCGTACGGTTGCCGATCTAGCCGATGCCCTGGCAACATGGGGCGGGTCGCCACTGATCCTCGAGGGCTTCGTGCCGTTTTCGCGCGAGCTATCGGTAATCGCGGTCCGTGGCCTCACGGGTGATACCAAGTTTTATCCCCTAAACGAGAATATCCACAAAGACGGCGTCCTTGCGCAGTCTGTGAGCCGGCCGGGCGATCCGATGACCGCGCGGGCCGAGGACTACGCTCGGCGCCTGCTCGATCGGCTAGGCTATGTCGGGGTCCTGGCGCTGGAGCTTTTTCAGGAGGGTGACACGCTGTTCGCAAACGAGATGGCCCCACGCGTTCACAATTCCGGGCACTGGACTATCGAAGGGGCCGAGACCAGTCAATTCGAGAACCATATGCGCGCCATCTTAGGCCTGCCGCTTGGGAGTACCGACCCGCTGTGGTCGGCCGGCATGGTCAATTTCATTGGCCGCCTTCCGGATACCGCGCAGGTACTCGGTGTGCCGGGCGCGCATATGCATGTCTATGGCAAAGAGGCGCGCCCTGGCCGCAAGCTCGGCCATGCGACCGTGCGGGCACATGATGAGGGCGCCCTACGCCAAGCCCTTGCCCAATTGCAGGTGCTGGCCCGCCCCTAGACTGCGGCACCTGCCGAGGCCCTTGAGGCCGAGGGTTTCGGCGGGCGTTCCGGAATACCCCTTCCCATCGGTTGATCGATGGCACCCGGCATGACTGTCATGACAAATCTGTCATGACAGCGGACTGGCCCCGTCATCTCGTCCCCTGTATCTTATTGATTAGACAGTCGATATTTTTAAGCCACTGGCGGCACGGCTTTTGCTATTAATCTCTCACAAGGATGGTTATCTGCCAGGGACGGCGATATATGTCTGAGTCCTTCCTTATCGCGCAAGGAGCGTCATGTCAGAAAGCCTGAGTGTTATCGTGACCTCCGGGACCCGGGAGAAATTGCAAATGGCCGCCATGATCACGGCGGTGGCCGCAGCCGGGGGCACGGATGTCGCGGTGTTCGTATCGATGAATGCGCTGCTATTCTTTCATAAGGATGGTGCCCCAGAGGCGCCGCCTGAGGGCGAAGTGGGCCGATTGTTGCTTGCCAAGAAGGCCCCACGCTTCTTGGAGCTTTTCGAGCAAGCGGTCGAGCTCGGTTCGGTAAAGATCTATCCTTGCTCTATGGCGATGGATGTTTTGGCGCTGGAGCCGGAAGATCTCGCGGCCTACGTGGAAAAGCCCGTGGGGCTCACCAAGTTTTTGAGCGAGCTAGACGGCAGTCATGTTTTGACCTTTTAACAACACAGTGGGTACATATGAGCGATATAAAGATCGTAGATGCCCGTGGAAGTTTCTGTCCGGGGCCCCTCATGGAATTGATCGCCGCCATCAAGAGCGCGAGTGTGGGTGAGGAGCTCGAGGTCCTGTCGACTGACAAGGGGTCGGCCGACGACATTCCGGAATGGGTTAAAAAGGTGGGGCACGCGATCCTTGGGAGCTTCGAGGAGAACGGGGTCTACCATATCCGGGTTCGCAAGACCAAATAAGCCAATACGTAAAGGATGGCGAGAGGAGGGTTGGATGAAAAGAATTCTGATAGTAGGCGGTGGAACCGGCGGAACGATACTTGCCAATAATCTTGCCAGGCGGCTCCAACGGGAAATCGAGGGCGCTCGGGTCGCGATCACCGTGCTCTCGGCGAGCCCTCGCCATATGTATCAGCCGGGACTTTTATATGTCGCTTTCGGCAAGATTGCACCCCCCGACCTGTATAGGGATGAGGATAGCTTGCTAAGCCCCGGTATCGACTTCCACGTCGATCCAGTCGAGAGCTTCGATCTCGACCACAACGAGGTCAAGGCCAAAAGCGGGAAGAGTTATGGGTATGACTATCTCGCTATCTGTACGGGATCACGTCCCGAGATGGCCTCGGTCCCCGGCCTTCTGGAAAGCGCCCATCACGTCTATACCGAGGAGGCTGCCGTAAAGACCCGCGAGGCGCTGAAGGACTTCCCCGGCGGTCGGATCGCGATCGTGACCGGCGTCCCCCATAAATGCCCCATGGTGCCGCTCGAAATCACCTTTATGATGTACGACTATTTCAAAGATCGGGACATGCTCGATAAGGTGAGCTTCACCTACACCTATCCGATCGGCCGCATTCACTCGCTCGAAAACGTCGCCAAATGGGCCGCCCCGGAATTCGATCGCATGGGCGTCACCTATGAGACCCTTTTTAACGCCAAAGAGGTCGACGACACGAAAAAGCAGGTCCATAGCGAGGAAGGCACCGTGCTGGGCTACGATTTGCTGATCGCCGTGCCGCCGCATAAGGGCATGGAGGTGATTGAGCGCAATAAACTCGGTACCTCCGGCTGGGTACCGACCAACCGTGCAACGCTTGCCATGGATGGCCGGGAAAACGTGTTCGTGTTGGGCGATACGACCAATCTCCCCATCAGCAAGGCCGGCTCTACGGCCCATTACGAGGCCGACGTCCTCGGCGAGAATCTGGCCGCGTTAGCGACTCAAGGGACGGCCATGCGGCCCTATGAAGGCAAGGTCTTCTGCTTTATCGAGGCCGGAAAGGACCGCGCCACCTATGCCTCTTTTGATTACAAGAACCCGCCCGATCCCAGGCCGCCTACGCGCGCGATTCATTGGTTTAAGCTCGCCTACAACAAGTTGTACTGGAACAGTGTCCGCGGATTGCTGTAAGGAGAGACGGCCATGACCTTAGAAGACAGCAACAGCGTAGAGGGGGGGGCCGATGCCCAGGTCACGCGCCTCATCGAGGCGAGCTTCGAGACCCTGACCGACGATATGATCGGGCGTCTTGCGAAGACTGCCAGCGACAGCCTGACCCTACTCGATGAACTCAACCGCAGTCACATAACCGAGGCCCTACCGGCCATTAGCGAGCTGGTGGCCTCAGGGGATCTCGCGCGGCTGGCCGCGCTTGCCCGCTTTTTAGGAGCCGCCGAAGACGCACTGACCGACGACATGATCGGGCGGTTATCGGCCATGGCCAGCGGTGGGCTGACGATTCTCGATCGGGCCAATTCAGTGGATGTCGATCGGCTCTGGCACCTCGTGGCGCGTTTGGGGGCCGTCTTGACCCCAGCGCTCGTGGATCGCCTGACGAAATGCCTGCCGAGCCTCCTGGATCTTTTTTTGCAGGCCCAGGAGAGCGGTCTTTTGCGGGACGCGATGGGAGCGGCCCTGCGCACCCGCGAACAGATAACGACACTCTCGCGCCCGGCTGGCGGGTTCGGCGGCCTGTGGGCGCTCATGAAAGACGCCGATAATCAGCGCGTGATCCAGTCGCTGTTACTCTTTGGGCGCCATTTCCTGGGGGAAAAGGGTTAAGGCCTAGGGGGCGTTTTCGACCAGAAACCGCCCATACATCCGGTAGGCCAAGGCATGATCCGGCACCGGACAGACGTAGTGGTAGACGCCCGCCCTGCGTGCCACAAAACGCGCCGAGGTCTCGGCATAGCGGGACTTGGCGAGACTCGCTCGCGAGCGCGGTGGCAGCGGGCCGACGCGGGCGAGTACCCCTGCCAGGTCGCGGTCGACGATGACCGGGTATGGGGGAGCCGTCGTCGTTATCACCACGCCGTGGTCCATGTCTGGCCCATGATCCATATTGAGGAGCGTGATCGTCACCGAGCTCCCTCGGGAGACGGCGACCGTGGGGTTAGTAAGCCCCCCGATCTCAAAACTCATATCGGGGTGACCGGGGGCGTTGGCCACGACGGTGATCGCCACAGCCTTCCCCGTGAATATCACCGTATTTCCCCGGCGCCGCCCCTCATGTTGCGAGGCCCGCAGTATTTGTTTTGCCTGCGCCCAGGAAAGCTCATTGTGCGCGATGGTCCGGATGATGCCTGCGGGCATCGTCATCCCGGCCATATGGCCCATTGTGGCGAAGGTCGTTGGGATCACCGTTATCGATCCGAACGCGCATGCGTAAGCGACTTTGTTGGGTAAGGAGGTCAAGGGTGCATCCTGCAGAAATCTCTAGTGCATTATAAGGCTCCTCCTTATGCCGTCAACGGATATGCGTCGCATGTGCTGGCCGCTAACGAGGCCAAGTCCTGGGTAAAACCGTGTTTTTGAGAGTCTGATCGTAGGACACCGGTCTGGCGAGTCGCAACACTCATTCACGCGCTGGCTAAAATCCAGAAACACAGTCGGTTAGTGTCTCGGGTCGCTCTCACGTGGGCATGACCCATAGGCGATGGCTGCCTGGGTTCGGGCCGCCGGATGGGATAGGATCCAAGAGACCCATGCCGCGTCTCGGTTCACGAGCGTACCCGCCGTGTCTTGTCATTCCAGCGGCTACCGCAATCGCCCCTCCCCATTCCTCCGGTCCTCATAGTAGTGATGCGCCAGGCCAGCGGCCGGGTACGGGAAGGTCTCATAGCGCAAGGACCTAGGCCGCAAGCGTGCCGCCCCAGAACATCGTCGTAAATGCCGCGAGGTCCATGACCAGTGGCTCGATCTGTTGCTCGCCTAAAAACCGGGCCTCGTTACGCGTCATATTCTCAGGGAGGACCGCCCAGTGCTTGTCTGAGGAGCGCTTCATGATCTGCCGGGCGAATGTCCGCTCGACTTGAGTCGTGAAGCGACAGCCAAGGAACAGGATATGGCGATCACGGCGCAGCTCCTGGACACGTGCGGGGATCGGGGTCTGGATATCGATCTCGGTCAAGACCTCGACAAAATCGGAGTCCGACACGAGGAAGTTAGACGCCGGTCGGACCGAACCGATCGGTTCATAGAGCAAGGTCGCCCAATGCTCCGCGTCGGCCGCTTCCGCCTTCGACCCATCATGATGAAAATAATGGGTCCACGACCCGTAATGCTCGGCCTGGCTTACGCCTTGGATGAGGCCCCAGTCGGTGCGCCCGCGTAGCGCCTGTTGCGCTAGGTCGTCATACCAGGCGTGCACGATGAGGGGGAGGTCGCTCATGGCGGCCAGGCGGCGATGCAAGGCCGTAGGCGTTGCCGGAATGGCAAACGCCTCAGTCATGAAAGTGCTCACGGTCTTGCGGTGTTTGAAGTTTTCAATGAACTGGGCGGCGGCCGTCAGGTTGCCGCGGATCTTGTGCGGGACGGTCGCTTTGGCCGTCAGGCGCGCAACCAGATCCTCAGGGGTGATAGGCAGCGGGCAGTTGGGGTCGGTCGCAAGCACGCCGGGTCCGATATAGGGGATGACTCGGCCGGCCGTGAACGCCCGGAGTAGTTCGTTAGGAATAGACATGTAGGCTCCTTTGAGGGTGCACTAAAAAGGGAGCGGAGGGCCCGGAACGGGAAGATTACGCCGCTGTCGGAATGCCTTATCCACCCCGTAGGTTATGTGTCTGGCGCGCGCTCGGCGACCAGCAGGCCGGTCGCCTCAGCCAGGCTCTGAGTCATGGACAAGCAATGGTTACGGGTATCGACTAAAAACACATCGGCCGTCGGATAGCGACGAAAGGGCGATGAGTCAGCGAGATCCTCGGCATCGCATCGGACGAACACGAGCCCCGGAAAGTCCTGGCGTAGCGCGGCGAGCGATGGCGTGGGTTGCGTCACCAGCAGGCCGTCTAAGCGGGTCCATTCGGAATCTTCCATGGAGTCTATGCCTCCCCGATCCTACGCGCATCGACCGTAATGGGCAGCGCGGTATCGGCCGCCAGCATGGGCAGATCCAGCTGCCAGCCGTTGCCCAATGTCACTCGCCCGCCCCACATCGTCGGCCGCTCCATATCGACGACCGGCTCCTCGAGATCCTTTTTGGGGACATAAACCGTCACCACCCCGTCCTTGCCCTTACGAATCATGATCTTCATAGCGTCCTATCCTTAAACTTCAGATCATTCATGCCGCAGATGCGGCGACCTCACGCAGAACCCCGGGGAGCCGCGTGAGCACATGGTCGATCTCGGCCTCGGTATTGTAGCGGCCGAGGGAAAACCGGATTGAGGCAAGGGCGGCGCGTCGATCGAGCCCCATTGCCATCAAAACATGGGACGGTTCCATGCCCCCTGCGGCGCAGGCGGCACCCACCGACACCGCCACGCCGTTTCGATCCAAGGCATCCATGAGATGCTCGCCGTCATGGGCACCGAAGCAGACGTTGCTGGTATTAGGAAGGCGCGCCGCCGCCGCGCCATTCACGCGCGCCCCGGGGTACAGGGCAAGCACGCCGTCTTCGAGCCGATCACGCAGGCGGCTCACCCGTAGGGATTCGCTGTCGATATTGTCGCCCGCGAGCGCACACGCGCGCCCGAAGGCCGCGATTGCGGCCACGCCCTCGGTACCGCCTCGACGGCCGCGCTCCTGATGACCGAACAGGAGCGGGGTGATCGCGATACCCTTGCGCACGAACAAGGCGCCGGCGCCAGCCGGCGCATGGAGCTTGTGACTCGATATGGAAACCAGATCGACCGGGACCTGCCTTAGGTCGATGGCGAGCTTGCCGATTGCTTGGACGGCGTCTACGTGCATCAAGACTCCCCGCTCGTGGGCGGCGTGCGCGATCGCCGGGATCGGGAACAACACCCCGGTCTCGTTGTTGGCCCACATGAGCGTGACCAGCGCGGTATCTTTTGTCATGGCGTCCGCCACCACCGCTTCGCTCAGGCGGCCGCTATTGTCGACCGGCAAGTAGGTCACGCGTACGCCATGTCCTTCCAGGTGGCGCAACAGCATCAACGTCGACGGGTGTTCGACTACGCTCGTCACGACATGCGGGTGGCCCGGCCGCTCGGCCAGTGCCCCGAGGATGGCCATGTGATTGGCCTCGGTGCCGGAACTCGTGAACACGACCTCGCGGTCGGCCGCCCCGATGAGGCGGGCTACCTGGGCGCGTGCCTCGCGGATCAGCTCTTTAGCGCGGACGCCAGCCCGATGCGGACTCGACGGGTTGCCGATTCCCGGACGCAGGCAGGCCAACATCGCGTCGATGCATTCAGGGGCCACGACGCTTGTGGCGTTGTGATCCAGATATATGGAATCTCCCGATCCATTCATCATAACAACGCTCCTGTCTCATCGCGTCGGAGTGACCCCCGGTACCCCTTAAGCGGCGCCCTTAGGCCCCGAGACCGCCAACAAGCCAGGCCCCTACGATCCGGGCACGGGTTCGTCGCGCGCCGCATTACTATCGGTTTCGTCCAATTCCCGTCCCTTCATGCCGACGCAGTAGCCATTGGCCACGAAATCCACGCCGTAAATATAAAATTGCTGCAAGAACGTCCCGATGCTGGCGACATAGCCTTCGTCGCCTTTCTTCACCAGGATGTCGCCGATCTCCTTGCCACGAAAGGTGCCGTCATTGCGCACAGTCCGCAGCGAACGGACCTTTTGCCCGTAATAAAACCGGGGGGGGCCATCTAATTCCACCCCGTCCTGGTCTCGACTGAGTCCCATATGAAGCCCCTCCGTGCGAGCTCACGACCATCGCGTGCTCGTTCGATCCCAGCCGGTGGTCGGCGCCCCCGGCTGGCGTACTTTAAACCTTACGCTTCAAGGCGCTGATATCCACCTTCGAGACCCCAGTCTCGCCACAACCGCAGGCCGTGCTGCGGGGGTCTTTTACCGTCAAACCCGACGAATGCAGGGTATCTGCGAAGTCCACGGTGCACTTCTCAAGGAGCGTCTGGGTCGCCAAGGGCATAAAAATCTTCATGCCCTCGTAGTCCATCACGACATCCTCGGCCAGTGGGCCATCCTCCACGCTAAAGTCCACGCTCATGCCCGAGCAACCGCCGGGGCTCACCTGGAGGCGAAAGCCGCTTTGACCACGACCACTTAAGCGCACTATGCGGCGCATGAAATGCAAGGCAGCCGGCGTTATCGTGATGCACATAGGGTTTGTCCTTTAGGCCTGGTATCTAGGAAAGTTATTATCGATAACGCACGTGTCCTCTACCGGGCAGACCGCAACGCATTGCGGATCATCGAAATACCCGATGCACTCGGTGCACTTCTCGGGCTTGATGATATAGGTTCCATCCTTTTCGCGGATCGCATTATTGGGACACTCCGGCTCACAGGCCGAGCAGGCCGTGCACTGGGAATTGATAATCTTATAAGCCATGACATTCTCCTCGTTAGCTTGGTTCACACACTGTCACAAAACCTAGGCGGCGACGTACGCCCCTTGGCGGATGGCGGCATCGCCCCTGGCCACATGTTCGATCTCGCCCTTCTCGACCCGATCGAGGTAGCCCTTGAAATAGCCGAGTACTGCGGCCTCGATAAATTCATGGGCACAGGCATCCACAGGCTCGATACCGGCCGCTTTGAGCGTATCGCGCGGACAGCCGCCGATCTTCGCCACCAACACCGCAACGCAATCGTTGATCGCCCGAATGACCGTCGGCAAGGTATCCTCCTCGCCATAGCCGCCCTGGCAGTAGCCGTCGACGCGCCGGTGGCCGACGAGCTTGGCCCCGGCCGTGCTGGCCTCATAGACCTGGAATTCCTTCGCATGGCCGAAGTGCTCGTTTACGCGCCCATCGCCTTTTGTGGCAACCGCGATCAGGATCGTTACGTCGCTCGTGCGTCCGGTCAGCGTGCGCATCTCCGCCTCTTTGGCGGCACCCTTCTCCTGGCGCTGATCCTCGACGGCGGTTTGGTAGGCGCGGCGCGAATCGACGTCATACTCTACATCCATCGTCATCACCTTCTCAGTCGAGAATTCCGCCGACCGATCCTCGCCTAGTAGGCCGACGGCGTCCGCCCGACACTGACGACAATGACGCATCATATTCATCTGGCCCTCGCACTGGTCCTGCAGCGCCTTCAACTCCTGAGCGGACGGCCCGCGCTGGCCCGTGATCCCAAACGCCGTGCCATGCTCGGGTGCGGATATGAGCGGCATGATGTTGTGCAGAAAGGCGCCGCGCGATTTGACGGCCTTATTGACCTCGACTAGATGCCGGTCATTGACGCCAGGGATCATGACGGAGTTGACCTTGCACAAAATCCCGCGCTCGGTCAGCATCTCCAGCCCTAGTAGCTGACGCGCGGTCAGAATTTCGGCGGCCGCGCGGCCTGTATAGCGGACGTGGTTATAGAATATCCACGGGTAAATGAGCGCCCCTACGTCTGGGTCGACCATGTTAATGGTGATCGTGACGTGGTCGACGTTGAGCTCTTGAATGGCGTCGACGTAGTCGGGAAGCATCAGGCCGTTGGTCGACAGGCAAAGCTTAATGTCGGGCGCGGTGCGCGCGATCAGTTCAAAAGTCTTGAATGTCTTCGCTGGGTTGGCAAGCGGATCGCCCGGGCCGGCAATGCCTAAGACGGTCATCTGTGGAATCGCGGTCGCGACCGCCAATGTCTTCTTGGCGGCCTGCTCGGGCGTCAGTCGCTCGCTCACGACCCCAGGGCGCGATTCATTCGCGCAGTCGTATTTGCGGTTACAATAGTTGCACTGGATGTTGCAGGCAGGTGCCACGGCCACATGCATGCGTGCGTAGTGGTGATGCGCCTCTTCACTATAGCAAGGGTGGTTCTTCACCTTCTCCCAGACCGCCGCCGGCATGTCCTGCGGGCCCATCGAGGATCCGCAGCTCGCCTTGCCGGAGCCGCCTGCGGCGCCACAGCCGGTATGTTCGGTTATGACCTTTATGTTCCGCATAAGCTGCGACCGAGTTTGCGGTGTCGCACCTGATCGTTCTTTCGAATCCATACGAACGCTCCTCCGGTCGATGCGCCAATAGGCGGCGCACTGAGAAAATAAAACGCCTTAGTCGACGTAACGTTTAGCAAGCACCATGCCAAGCCGTGTAGTGCGCCATAGCCACTAATTTAGGCGCTTTCGGTCGCCAGGCCCCGTGCCCGCTTGTCGTAATACCGACAGTCTCGACAACTTTTGTGGTAAAGCGTCGCTTATCCGACAAGACCGACAGCCCTGTGTCGGATGGTCGCGCCGTTTTACGGATAGACGGCGCGACTGTCTGCGGTGCGCGGGCCCGCCTCTGTCTTTGGATAAGCGGTTGTTATCGTCAGCACCGCAAACTGGCATAGGAATTGCTGATCATTCCGCGAGTCCAAAACAGTCGTCATCACCGACGGATGCCGCATGCGACCGCCGGCTGCTGGCCGTGTTGGCCGTCCGATAAGACCATTATGGAGGTTGTGTCATGGCCAGTGCCGCCCTGATTGAAATGCCCGAGAGTTATCAAAGCGACGAGTCCACAGACATTCCGAGCCCGCCGATAGTCGTAAGCGATGGCGCGATGATCAAACTGCGCGCCTTGATGACAGAAGCCGGTCCCGACCGCCTCTATCTGCGGATTTGGGTAGGCGGCGGTGGTTGCGCCGGCTTTCAGTATGGGTTCTGTTTTGAAGGCAGCGCCGTCGAAGACGACCGGTTGATCGAAAAAGACGGGGTCAAAATGGTGATCGACCCTTTGAGCCTGCCTTATCTCGCGGGCGTCGAGATCGATTACCGGGATGACATCAAAGGGGCGCGGTTTGTTATAAAAAATCCCAATGCCCGCACGATTTGCGGCTGCGGAAACTCGTTTGCCCCGTGACCTCCATGCGCGGCGACCGGTCGCCACGTAACCGCTTCGCTCACTGAAGCGGCAGCCACCGGCATGCCAACAAGCGCTATGGCGCGATGTCGGTATGGCCGATCACAGACCCCCAGCATTAGGTCACGGGCCCGGTCCTGGCCCGCCGCCTCCCGGCCGAGCCGAAAGGCCGGATGGACGCACGCCATGCTGTGTGTGGGGAGCACTCCAAGCTTACGATGACATTGCGCCGGATCGAATCGGTCGGGCTTTAAGGCCGGGCCCGGAAGGTCGTGTCCGGCCGCACCTGATTGTGAGTTACGCCATTACGCGCCACAAAGGCGCGGGTGCATCGCGCCCACCGGGCGCCTTAAGACGCGGCCGAGGCGGCGCTAAACCCCATTGGGTGTGGCATGGGGTTGCGGTGGTGGAGTGGGCCGCAGTCACCCGAATTTAAACAATATCCCATAACCGCCCCGTGGGTACTCCCATTGGACGTTGAGATGTTCGTTACAAATGATGCGGCAAGTCCCGCACTCGAGGCAGCCGTCGGTGATCAGGGTGACGCGCCCGCCCGGATCCTCGGCATAGCAGCCAGCCGGGCAACAGAACGTGCAGGCCTTATCCTCACACTCGACCGCGCAGATATCGGCATTCATGATTTCGATATGGGCGTGGCCGGTATCGACCCGGTACCGGTTCTGAAAGAGCTTCTCTTCGATCCGTTTCATTCGAACGCCCTCCAAAGCTTAAACGCATCGGACAACAGGCCAAAAACAGAGCGCCGACTCGCGAAGTTCTTGCGAATGGCGCGCTCCTTGGCCTTCTTGTCGATCCCGTCTACGGTCAACATGGTGTGCGCAGCCTGGCTTACGAGGTTCGGGTAAGCTACGAAGAACTGCCGGTTATTGTCCAGGATGTGAGGAATATTTTTGTACTTCTTCATATCCTTCATGACGAAACTCTCATCTAAGGCCTTGCGATAAACCGCCAGGTTCTTGGCGGTGAGGGGCTTGCCTTCGGTCTTTAGGGTGATGACGGTCTCTGCGGCCACCTGACCCGTGGTCATGGCGAGATTGGAGCCCTCCCTATGGACTGCATTCACGAACATGCCGGCATCGCCTGCAATGAGCCAGCCGTCCCCGTAAATCTGGGGGATGGCGTTGTATCCGCCCTCGGGGATCAAGTGGGCGGTGTATTCCTTCATTTCGCCGCCGGCCAGGAGCGGTTGAATGGCCGAATGTGCTTTCATCTCCTCTAGTAATGTGTAAGGCGATACGCCGCTCTTCTTAAAGTCCGAAAGCAGACAGCCGACCCCGATGGTCACCGACTCCTTGTTGGTATACAAAAATCCCGTGCCCACCATGCCTTTGGTGATCTTACCGGCCATTTCGATGACGACACCCTCGGTTCCCTTGATATTGAAACGCTCTTCGATGGTCTGCTCGGGCAGGAAGTGGATCTCTTTGACGGCGAGCGCGACATCGCGCGGCTTTAGCTCGCCGTGGAACCCGGCCTTCTTTGCGAGCAGCGAGTTCACGCCATCGGCCAGGATCACGATGTCAGCGTATACCGATCCGCCTTCTCGGTCGGTGCGTACGCCAACGACCCGGGTCCCGTCCATATGGAGGTCTAAGACGGTCGTCTCGCAAATGACTAGCGCGCCGGCATCGCGCACTTTTTGCGAGAACCAGCGATCGAATTGCGATCGGATGATGGTATAGCGGTTGTAGGGAGGATTGCTGAAATCCGCCGAGCGATAAGTGCCGCCGAGATATGACGTGTCGTCTAATATCCACATACGCTGCTCGATAATGTGGCGCTCAAGCGGCGCATCCTCACGAAAGTCGGGGATGACCTTCTCGAGCGCATCCGCATACAAGATAGCGCCCTGGACGTTCTTGGAGCCTGAGTATTCGCCCCGCTCGATCTGCAAAACCTTGAGGCCGGCCTTGGCCATGGTATAGGCCGCGGTATTGCCAGCCGGACCCGCTCCTACAACGATTGCATCAAAATGTTCGGTCATACGCCCTCCTTCAAATCTCAACAAGCCCGCTTTAGTGTCGCCAGATGTTCACGAAACGCCTGGGTCAATGCGGGAAGTATGGTCATGGCGTTACCGACAATGCCGAAATTCGCAAAATCAAAGATCGGCGCGCTAGAGTCCTCATTGATGGCGATGATGACGTCGGATTTGTCCATTCCCACGCGGTGCTGAATGGCCCCCGAGATACCGGCGGCGATATAGAGCCGCGGGCGCACGGTCTTGCCCGATTGCCCCACTTGCCGATCCGCGCTCGCCCAACCGGCCTGAATCACGGGGCGACTGGCCCCGACCTCGGCGCCCAACACGGCGGCCAAATCCCAGATCAGCTGGAAATTCTCCTGGCGTTTCATGCCGCGACCGCCGCTTACGATAATGTCGGCAAAGGGAAGGTTCGCGTCCTGGCCGCGCTCATCGGGGATAAATTCGAGGATCTTCGAGATGATCGTGTCTTCGACAAGCGCCAACGGGTGTTCGATGACGCGGCCCGCGCGCTCTGGTTGGGGTGTGGGCATGGGCATCACGCGGGGGCGGACGGTGGCCATTTGGGGGCGGTAATTGAGCGTGACGATGGTACACAAAAGACTGCCGCCAAACGTCGGGCGGGTCGCGGCCAGGCCACGGTTTTCGGGATCGATGGCAAGCCCTGTGCAGTCGGCGGTAAGTCCCGTCTGCAGTGTGGTCGCTACACTGCCAGCTAGGTCGCGACCCAAGGTCGTGGCCCCCAAGAGCAGGATTTCCGGGCAATACTGGTTGACGAGTTCGGTCAGGACGCTCGTGTAAGGGGCGTTACGGTAATCGCTCAACACCGGGTCTTGGGCGAGGTAGCAGAGATCGGCACCGTAGCGAATAGCCTCGTCGCAGAGGCCGCGGATCGCCTCCCCCGGCGGCCCCAGAATCACGGCGGCCAACTCGACCTTCAGGGTGTCGGCCAGTTTGCGGCCTTCACCGAGCAGCTCCCATGATACGGTATGGGCCTGCCCGCGTTCGCACTCGATAAAGACCCAGACCCCTTTGTAGCCGGCTAGGCGGGCATCTAATTTATAAGAACGGCGGCCAGCCGGGCGGGCGGCGGGGGGTGGGGGCGCAGTAGTCATGATTGCCTCGCAGAAGAAACAGAGGAAGAGCTTATGCTAAGGGCCAGATCGCTATGCTGAGCGAAGAGCTTGCCCACCAAGGTTGCCGCCAAGTCGGCGGGTTGACCGCTTTGTGTCTCGATGATCTCGGCCCGGCGATCCGTGGGCTTGGGCGCAAAGACCTTGGATACCGCAGTCGGGGAGCCCTTGAGGCCGATTTTCGTGATGTCCTCGATTTGGGCGTCTTCCTTATTCCAAATAGTCAAGGGATGACGGGCAGCCCGAAACATGTCCGTGAGGGTGGCAAACCGCATGTCGTTTACCCCCTCTAGCACGGTCACGAGACTCGGCAGCCGAGTCTTTATGACCTGCACGCCGCCCTCGGCCCGCCTATGGACCGTAATCTCGCGGGCGTCGAGATCCAGAGACTCGATTCGGCTCACGTACGTGAGGAGTTGCATGCCAAGCCGGGTCGCAATGCCCGGTCCCACCTGGGCGGTATCCCCGTCGATCGTTTGTTTGCCGGCAAAGACGAGATCCACCGGCAGCTTTTCATGAACCTGTTTTATGGCGGCCGCAAGCGCGTAGCTCGTAGCCAAGGTATCCGCTCCGGCGAACGCCCGATCGGTCAAGAGGATCGCCTCATCGGCCCCGAAGGCCAGGGCCTTGCGAAGCGCCACCTCTGTTTGCGGCGGCCCCATGCTCAGCACCGTAATCCGTCCTCGGTAGCGGTCCTTCAGTCGCAGCGCCTCTTCCAAGGCGTAGAGATCGTAAGGGTTGACGATCGCGGGTACGCCCTGTCGCATGATGGTATTGGTCACCGGATGGACGCGTATTTGCGCGCTGTCCGGAACCTGTTTTATACAGACGAGGATGTGCATGCTCATTCTCCGTTTTCGCAGGCGGGTGCCGCGCGCGTAAGGGCCTCGACACTCACTGAAGGTGTTTTATCTCTAAACACCCGAAAGACCTTTTCTGTCTGCGCGCTCGAATGTGTGAAGTCGCCATAGGCCCGCTCCAAGAGACCCGCGCAGAATGCCCGTAGAAGTTCGGCATCCGTGGGCCCATCGTCTAAGAATTGCCCGAGGTATTGATGAAAGCGCTGTAGGATATGCAAACGATTCACGTCGACGACGTGCTTATCGTAGGGCACGTCGAAATACTGAAAGAACTCCTCGGCCGCGGATAGGCGGCTCAAATCTCTAAACAGGTGCTGGCTGGCTGACCCCATTCGACCTCTCCTTTACCTATTCCGTTCATGCGCGCCCGGTTATGTCCAGGCACGCCACTTACATCCTGGCCGGCGCGCCTATTGGCTCGCTGCCAATGGGGCTGCTGGCGCATAAGCCTGCGTCTGCCCGAGAAAGCGGCGCAGATCTTGATCGTTTGGCGCGCTCTTCGTGGTGACCGCATGCGTGCGTACTAAACCGACGATGTGGCGCGCCTGCGATCGGCTGATCGGGATGCCCAGCTTCCCATAGACATATTCCACAGCCCGCGACCCGGAATACTTACCCAACACAATCTTGTGGGCGCGCCCCACGTCTGCGGGGTCGAAGCCCTGGTAGGTGTGGACGTCTTTCAGCAATCCATCGACATGGATGCCTGCTTCATGAGTAAACACGGCATCGCCTACCACGCTTTTTTGCGGCGAGGTCGGACGACCCGATGCGCGTCCGACGAGCTCCGAGATGATCGGTAGTTGCTTGGTGTCGACCCCTGTCGATCGCCCATGAAGAACATGGAGCGCGACTACGATCTCTTCTAAGCTGGCGTTGCCAGCCCGCTCGCCTAGGCCATTGACGGTCGTATTGATATAGCGGGCGCCAGCCAGCACGGCCGCCAAGGTATTGGCGGTGGCCATACCAAGATCATCGTGGGCATGCATCTCGATCGGTATGTCGACCGATTTGTGGAGGTGCCCGATGCGGTCGAAGGCCGTGAACGGGTCCAATATCCCCAAGGTGTCGGCAAACCGGAAGCGCACCGCCCCCGCGCGTTGCGCGGCCTCGGCGACTTGGCATACGAAATCTTGATCAGTTCGCGATGCATCTTCGGCCCCGACGCAAACGACCATGCCGCGGTCGACCGCAAAACCCACGACCTCGGCTATGGTCTTCAAGACCCAGGCTCGGTCGCGGTTCAGTTTATGGTGAAGATGAACATCCGAGATCGGAATGGATAGATTGATGGACGGGATTTGGCAGAGATCCGCGCTCCGGACATCCGGCAGGCACATCCGTGCCCAGACCATCGGCCGTATGGGCAATGGCAGTGCGCCGATCGTCCGGATGATCTCGCGCTCCTCGGCTCCCAACGCCGGAATGCCGACCTCCATTTCGAGAACCCCGGCTTGGGCCAGCGCGCACGCGATCATGATCTTCTCGTCGGCGTTGAATGTGACGCCGGCGGTTTGTTCACCATCTCGAAGGGTCGTGTCGTTGATCGTAACTGAAGTGTCCATGCCCGCATTCCTGAAAGGCCATTGTCGCTTAAGGCATAGCAATCGCCATGCCAACACCTGTTAAGCAGGTGCTGGCCTCGTTATCCGCGCGCGCGTGGGATCGGTTCGGTCAGCGATGTGGGGTTTGCGACCGACATGTCTGTCGCAAACCCCACGCAAGTGCACGGTCGCTTATGCCAAGACTCGCGCTATCCGTCGCCTGAAAGATGCCAGCGCCCCGTAATGCCACACCACCGATCGGCGCGCTGCGGCTTGGCGGCGCGATCCGGCAAGGTCTCTCGAAACACGGCCTAGGGTCCGGACGCCGGGCCGCCCGCCGGCCCTGGGGCTACTTTGCCGAGTCGGCGCGCGTATTTGTGTGGCGGCCAAGCGGCTGACCGATCCGGCCCTAGCAGGCAAGTCGGCGGGTCGATCGCGCTCATCGGGCGTGACCGCTGGGGCACCGGCCGCCAAGTCGCCATCGCCACCAGGCAAAAGCGAGACCCTAATGAATTGCACCGCCTGGGCGCGTGCGCCTCATTATCGGGCGGCTGTCTTATATCCAACAATCCCGCCCGTTATTGTCGGGTTTGTCAGATAGCGAACAAGGCCCGATGTTGCCACGGTAATGGAATCCATCCCTGCATGGCCTCTATTGGTCTGCCGGGCCCTATTACCGCCTATCCCAAGAAAATGAATGCGGGCTGCAAAACAACTGATGACGCGAGCCTTCATTGCGGTACACAAATTGCTACTTGAAGCGGTAGACTCTCCAATAAGAGCCGAGAATCATTAGAGGAAGAACACTATGGCAAGGCCGCCGGGAAGCGAGGCAATGGCAGAGGTGCTCGCCATGTACGAGGTCAGCAAGGGCCTCAATTCTGGTGGCGATCTACTCAAGGCCTTACGCAGCACGCTTGGGATACTGTCGTCCTATCTGCACATGCAGCGCGGTATGGTCGGCCTAGTCCAGGAAGACGGTGCACTCCAAATCGTGAGTACCCATGGACTCAGCTATCAGGAGACTGATCGTGGCCGCTACCAGCGAGGCGAGGGGATCATCGGGCGCGTCTTGAAGTCCGGCCTGCCGATCGTCATTCCGGACGTGGCGAACGAGCCGCTATTTCTAAACCGTACCCTGGCGCGTGCCATGCAACAAGAACCCGGTACCGCCATAGCCTTCATTTGCGTGCCGATAAAGATGGGCCGTGAAACGATCGGCGTACTGAGCGTAGATCGCGAGACGCAGCCCGCCAGCACGCCATCGCGGTTTGAGCATGACGTGCGGTTCTTGAAAATGGTGACCATTTTGATCGGGCATGCGATCAAGCAAAACCGCGTCATCGCCGCTGAACGGGCCCAATTGCTAGCCGAAAAACAAAGGCTGGAGACGGCCCTCAAAGGTCGCTACAGCATCGATAACGTCGTCGGCCACGGCAAGCGCATGCAGGAGGTCTTTGCGGAGGTCCACAAAGTGGCGCCAGGGCGGGCGACTGTGCTGTTGCGCGGGGAATCAGGGACCGGCAAGGAGATGATCGCGCGCGCGATCCATTACCTGAGCCCGCGCAAGGACAAGGCCTTTGTGCGCGTCAATTGCGCGGCATTGACGGAGACGCTCCTGGAGTCCGAGTTGTTCGGCCACGAGAAAGGCGCCTTTACCGGTGCTTCTCAGGAGCATAAGGGGCGGTTTGAGTCGGCCCACGGAGGCACACTCTTTCTAGATGAGATCGGCGAGATTTCGCCGGCGTTTCAGACGAAGCTCTTGCGAGTATTACAGGAACGGGAATTCGAACGCGTGGGTGGCAACAAGTCCATTCGGGTCGACGTACGCATCATATGCGCCACGAACCGCGATCTTGAGGTGGCAGTCGCTAACGGAACGTTTCGGGAAGACCTGTATTACCGTATTAATGTCGTGGCGATTTTCCTACCGCCGTTGCGGGAAAGGCATGAGGACATCCCGTTCCTGGTCGATAATTGCTTGGAGAAGTTTAATCAAGAAAACGGGCGCCAGATGCGCATCTCTCCGGAGGCCTTGCGCGTATTACTCGGCTGCAACTGGTCTGGCAACGTGCGCGAACTCGAAAACTGCCTGGAGCGATCCGCGACCATGGCGCATGGGGACACTATCGAATTGCCCGACCTTTCCTGCCAACAGGGAAAGTGCTTCTCGCTGGCCCTACAGGACGCTTGGGGGGGAAATCCGGGTATGCGTGGCGAGAGTCGCGCGGCTTCGCCGCCGGACCCTGCGGCGCGTGATCGTGGCCCCCCGGGTTCCGAACGCGAGCGCTTGATATGGGCGCTTGATCAGTGTGGGTGGGTGCAGGCCAAGGCGGCCCGCCTGCTCAATTTGACGCCACGACAGATCGGCTATGCACTCAAAAAATACGCCATACCGGTTCGTCATCTCTAGCGGTTTCGCCGGAAGTGGCGTAGCCCTAACTATCGGCGGGGTTCTCTGCGGTCATGACGCGTGGGCCCCGGAGGATTAGGGGTGCGCGCGGGATTCACGGGTATGGTCTGCAGCCGCCGGTTGCCGCCCACAGTCCCGGTGTCTTCGCGGCGACACCGCCTTGAGCCTCTATCGTTTCTTCCACCGTAACCCCGCGCTCGGAGCCTACTATGTGGGTCGCCAGTGGGCGCCTGAGATTCGCCGGGCCGCAGCTCGTCATGTGAGCCTGTATAGCTTTCCCGAACTTCTCTACGCGAAGATGTGGATCCCGGGGTACGGGTCGCAATCGCGCGGCGCCTGGCGGGCGCGGATCTAATCCTGATGCCAGACGACTCTGATCTGGGCGTGCGGCGTATGGTCGGGCGACGCATCACAGTGGGTGCTCCCGCTTATGCTCAATGACGAAGACGGCTTAGTGCGCCAAACCATTGCCCGACGCATCGGCCTTCAATGGCTAGCGATGCTCACCGCCGACCCCGAGGAGCGCGTGCGTACGATCGCCGCGAGCCGACTGCGAACGCACGCCGTGGCGGCGCTAAGGGGCAGGTCTAGCAGTGCCCAAAATCTGCGGATTATGATGTAGTTGTTTCAGCGGGTGTGGTTCAGGTAACAAAAGACGGCGTCTGCGACCGGCTTGCCCAACTAGAAAAACGCGCCGGAATGGCGGTATAGTCCGTGCGTAGCCGCGAGGATGGCGGTAAAATGCGGCGCACGCCAAAGGGGGTCCTTCTAACGCAGGGCAGCCTTACCTTAGGTTGCCGCGACTGTTGCCCCTGGGAGGTTATGACCATGCCTAAGAAACGGGCCAGCCCAGACCTCTTTCCTGGACCTAGCCGACGCGAGTCCGCGATCCTGTCGCCCCATCCCAACGATGTTGATCGGCGACGAATCGAGCTCGCACTGAAAAATCGGCAGCGTTACCGATATGTGTGCCCATCGGTGCACCCAGGTCCGGAGGGCTATATTGTGCGCAGCCCTTGTTGCTCGCGTAATGTCGATAATCAGGGCGGCGTCATCGATATCGCGTGGCTTCGGTACCGGAGCCGGTATGGTGTCTGGCACCTCTATCGGCGTGACCACGTCACCGACGCCTGGGTCATACAGAGTGCGCAGGCCACGCTGGTCGAGGCCTTGGCGGAGCTGAATCGCGACCAGGACCGAGTCTTCTGGTCCTAACCCCAGACTGGCGCATGCCGCGACGCATTCCCAGACCTTAGTAGTCGCGAAGGGCTCGCCTGTTCACTTCGGCAGGCGATAAGATCTGGGTGTAGCGGCCCGCACACCCGCGAGCGCCAAGGCCGCGTGGCCGATTTGCGGGCTACTCGATAGCGCGCCTATTCTTCTGTCGCCAAGCGCTCGCTCACCCCCTTCCGTGGCCCTGACCGATCCGCTTGCCAGCACCGCGCCGAGCATACACGCCAACACCTGCATATCTTACTGCCACAGCGCCCCCCAACACGCGCTGCCATGATCTTAAAGCGGCGCCGTTCGCTGGCCCTACCCACCAACCGTTGTTGTGTTTCAGACAAGTCACACAATGCCCCCGGCTTTTGTCGTAAGCCCGACACGCCCTGTAGGCCTATAAGCCTGCAAGGACGCCATTTCACCACCTTCCCGTTATGGCACGGCATTTGCTCTTAGGCATAGCGTACGGCGAGACGCTGTTAAACGAGGTTCTTTATTGGGGCGCAATCCCTAGACCCGCGCACGATGAGACAGGAACCGAAGTCAACGTAAAACGAGCCCGCCGGTGCGGGTTACGAACCAGACGCCACACAGATTGTTTAAAGGAGATGACACATGGCTGCATTACGACAGATAGCTTTTTATGGAAAGGGTGGTATCGGCAAATCAACGACCTCCCAGAACACCCTGGCGGCCCTGGCCGAGATGGGCCAGAAAATTCTGATCGTTGGTTGTGACCCGAAGGCCGATTCCACCCGGCTCATTTTGCATGCCAAGGCCCAGGACACCATCTTGAGTCTTGCCGCCAGTGCCGGGAGCGTTGAGGACCTAGAGCTCGAGGATGTCATGAAGGTCGGTTGGAAGGGTATTCGTTGCGTCGAGTCCGGCGGCCCTGAGCCCGGCGTCGGTTGTGCCGGCCGCGGCGTGATCACGTCTATCAACTTCCTGGAAGAGGAAGGCGCGTACGAGGGTACTGACTATGTCTCCTACGACGTGCTAGGCGACGTCGTGTGTGGCGGCTTCGCCATGCCGATCCGCGAAAACAAGGCCCAGGAGATCTACATCGTGATGTCCGGAGAAATGATGGCGATGTACGCCGCCAACAACATCTCGAAAGGCATTTTGAAATACGCGAACTCGGGCGGCGTGCGCTTAGGCGGGCTCGTCTGTAACGAGCGCCAGACCGACAAGGAATATGAGCTCGCGGATGCCCTTGCCAAGAAGCTCAACAGCAAGCTCATCCATTTCGTGCCGCGCGCGAACGTTGTCCAACACGCGGAATTGCGTCGCATGACGGTGCTCGAGTACGCGCCGGACTCACAGCAGGCGGACGAATATCGTCAGCTCGCCCAAAAGATCCACGCCAACGTCGGCAAGGGCACAATCCCGACCCCGATCACCATGGACGAGCTCGAAGAGTTATTGATGGAGCACGGGATCATGAACCCGGTGGATGAGTCCATCGTCGGCAAGCCCGCAACCGAGACGGCCGTAGCCTGACAATCACGCCAAACGGTCCGAGCCCGGAACCCGCTCGGACCGCTTACTACAGGAGGTCAAAATGACCTTGACACTAGATGAAGCGAAAGCCAGAAACTCCGAAGTCATCAAGGAGGTTTTGGATGTTTATCCGGAAAAGACCGCCAAGCGGCGCGCCAAGCACCTAAACGTCTATGAGGGCGACAAGCCGGACTGCGGCGTAAAATCGAACGTGAAATCAATCCCCGGCGTCATGACCATCCGCGGGTGCGCCTACGCGGGTTCCAAGGGCGTGGTATGGGGCCCGATCAAGGATATGGTGCATGTATCGCACGGGCCGGTCGGCTGTGGCCAGTACTCCTGGGCCGCACGCCGCAACTATTACATCGGCGAGACCGGGATCGACAGCTTTGTGACGATGCAGTTCACGTCCGATTTCCAGGAAAAAGATATTGTGTTCGGTGGCGACAAGAAGCTCGACAAGGTTATTGACGAGATCCAGCAGCTCTTTCCCTTGAATAACGGTGTCACCATCCAGTCAGAGTGTCCGATCGGACTCATTGGCGACGATATCGAGGCGGTCGCGAAGAAGAAGACCAAGGAATACAACGGCAAGACCATGGTGCCGGTGCGCTGCGAAGGGTTCCGGGGTGTGTCCCAGTCCCTCGGTCACCACATCGCCAACGACGCGATCCGTGACTGGGTCTTCGAGAAAGGCACGGAGCGGCCCGCAACCTTCGAATCCTCCCCTTATGATGTCGCCATTATCGGCGACTACAACATCGGTGGCGACGCATGGTCTTCACGGATACTGCTTGAGGAAATGGGTTTGCGCGTGATCGCGCAGTGGTCCGGGGACGGAAGCATCGCGGAACTGGAGAATACCCCGAAGGCCAAGCTGAACATCCTTCATTGCTACCGCTCCATGAACTACATCTCTCGCTATATGGAAGAGAAGTACGGCATTCCATGGGTGGAGTACAACTTCTTTGGGCCATCCAAGGTCGCCGAGTCCCTGCGTACGATAGCCGGCCACTTCGACGATAAGATCAAGGAAGGGGCCGAACGCGTCATCGCCAAATACCAGGCCCTTATGGACGCCGTGATTGCCAAGTATAAGCCGCGTCTTGAAGGCAAAAAGGTGATGCTCTACGTCGGTGGGCTTAGGCCGCGCCACGTCATCGGGGCCTATGAGGACCTGGGTATGGAAATCGTCGGCACGGGCTACGAGTTCGGCCATAACGACGACTACCAGCGCACTACGCATTACGTCAAGGATGGCACGCTCATCTATGACGACGTAACCGGGTTTGAGTTCGAGAAGTTCGTTGATCGCATACAGCCCGATCTGGTCGGCGCCGGCATCAAGGAGAAATACACCTTCCAAAAAATGGGCGTGCCCTTCCGGCAGATGCATTCTTGGGATTACTCGGGACCCTATCATGGGTATGACGGGTTCGCGATCTTCGCGCGCGACATGGATATGGCGATCAATAATCCGGTCTGGGGTCTTACCAAGACGCCGTGGGAATCAGGTAAATAATGCTCTGGCGTGCCACCAGTCGGCACGCCAGTCGGCGCGTGGCGCCCTTTAAGCCAATGGAGAGTGGGTATGAGCCAGAATTCTGAGAAAGTCCTCGATCACTTCACATTATTCCGGTCCCCGGAATATCAGGAGATGTTCGAAAACAAGAAGGCCTTTGAGAACCCAGCTTCGGTGGATGCGTTGAGCACCGCCCGGGAGTGGACCAAGACCAAGGAATATCAAGAGATCAATTTCGCCCGCCAAGCCTTGGTCGTCAATCCGGCGAAGGCCTGCCAACCGCTTGGGGCGGTATTTGCCGCTCTCGGGTTTGAGGAGACGCTCCCGTTTGTGCACGGCTCGCAGGGCTGCGTTGCCTATTACCGCAGTCATTTCAGCCGCCACTTCAAGGAGCCCACGTCCTGTGTGTCGTCGTCCATGACCGAGGACGCCGCCGTGTTCGGTGGCCTAAACAACATGGTCGACGGTTTAGCGAATGCCTACAACCTCTATAAACCGAAGATGATTGCGGTATCCACGACCTGCATGGCGGAAGTAATCGGCGACGATCTTAACGCCTTTATCAAGTCGGCCAAGGAAAAGGGTTCGGTGCCGGAGGAATTTGACGTCCCCTTTGCGCATACGCCCGCCTTTGTCGGTAGCCACGTCATGGGTTACGACAACACCATGAAGGGTATCATTGAACACTTTTGGGGCGGGAAGGCGGGGACCGTGGACCCGCTCGTACGCGAGCCACGCAATAGCATCAATTTCATTGGTGGGTTCGATGGCTACACCATTGGGAACATGCGCGAGATAAAGCGCCTCTTCAATCTCATGGGGGTCGACTATACGATCCTGGGCGACAACAGCGACGTATGGGATACGCCGACGGACGGGAAGTTTCGTATGTATGACGGTGGAACGCCGCTCAAGGCCGCTGCCGATGCGATCCACGCCAAGGCCACGATCTCGATGCAAGAGTTCTGTACGCCTAAGACCTTGGCCTATATCGAAAAGCAGGGCCATGAGGTCTTGGCATTCAATCATCCAGTGGGGGTCGCTGGCACCGACCGGTTCCTGATGGCGGTGTCGAAATTGTCCGGTCGGCCAATACCCGATGAGATTGCTCGCGAGCGCGGCCGGCTGGTGGATGCCATTGCCGATTCCACGGCCCATATCCACGGCAAGAAATTCGCGATCTATGGCGACCCGGACTTCACGTTGGGGCTTGCCGGCTTTCTGCTGGAGCTAGGCGCGGAGCCAGTCCATATCATGGCCACTAACGGCACCAAGGACTGGGAGGCCAAGGTGCACTCGATGCTGGCGGCGTCGCCGTTCGGTAAGGATTGCCATGTCTATCCGGGCCGCGACTTGTGGCATATGCGTTCCTTGCTGTTTACCGAGCCGGTCGACTTTCTGATCGGCAACACCTACGGGAAGTTCCTGGAGCGCGACACTGGGACGCCCTTGATACGGCTCGGATTCCCGATCTTTGACCGCCATCATCACCATCGTTATCCGGTTTGGGGATATCAGGGGGGCATGAATACCCTGGTGCGGATCCTAGACAAGATCTTCGACGAGGCGGATCGCAACACCATGGTCGCGGGAAAGACGGATTACAGTTTCGACATTATCCGTTAACGGGGGTCGGGCGCCCATCGCACGGTGGGCGCGACCCCATGCAGGGACTATCAGGGAAGAGGCGCCCTGGGTGCCGGTGAGGTGGCGAATGGGTCGCATAACTTTTTTGGCGGCGCCCTTTGAGGCTGAGCGCATTGTGACAGTTGCGCCAGACTGTGCGCTAACGCTGCTCACTCTGACTCGGGAGATGCCTTGGCCGCCCCAGAAAATGTGTGGCGATGGCATGTGCGGGGCATGCGCTGTCAAGGTTGTACTGCTCGATACTGATGGTGTCGAGCGGACCGTGTCCTTAAGTTTGGAAGAGAAGATGATTTTGTATCAGGTAGGCAAGCTCACGGATGCCGAATATCGGGCGTCCACGCTGCCGGTAAGTCCCGCGCTGTGGCGGCTCGCGTGCCAGTATGTGGTCCGAGACGAGGATATTTTGGTCTTTGTCTAGGCGAGACTCAGTTCACTCTCGACCGAAGCGTACAGAGTGCAGGCATTCTTAAGGTGTGAGCCCGAGCAGGTAGTAGTTGAGTGTTGGGGGTGCGTATGGATAGCTTGGCCAGCACGGTGCAGCAGGTCATGGTCGAACCGGCCTGCGCGAAGAATCAAGCGAAGACCGACAAGCAACGCAAGAAGGGTTGTACGCAAGCCCTGAAACCGGGGGCGGCGGCCGGCGGCTGTGCATTTGATGGCGCCAAGATTGCCCTCCAACCGATCACCGACGTGGCGCACCTCGTGCACGGGCCCATTAGTTGCGAAGGGAACTCCTGGGACAATCGCGGCGCCAGGTCGTCTGGCCCGTTACTCTACCGGACCGGGTTTACGACCGACATCACCGAGAACGACGTGGTCTTCGGTGGCGAAAAGCGACTCTTTAAGGCCGTAAAAGAGATCCTCGACAAATACGATCCGCCCGCAGTCTTTGTCTATCAAACCTGTGTAACGGCCCTGATCGGTGACGACATCGAGGCCTTGTGCAAGGCCGCGAGCGCCAAATTCGCAAAGCCCATTATCCCGATCAACGCCCCAGGATTCGTCGGCAGCAAGAATCTCGGCAACAAGCTAGCCGGTGAGGCCTTGCTCGAATATGTCATCGGCACAGAAGAGCCGGAGACCACCACGCCCTACGACATCAACATCATCGGGGAGTACAACTTAGTCGGCGAGTTCTGGCAGGTGAAGCCGCTTTTGACAGAGCTTGGTATTCGAGTGTTGTCGTGCATCAGCGGCGACGCCCGTTATCACGAGATCGCCTGTTCACACCGTGCCCGTGCCGCGATGATGGTCTGTTCGAAGGCCATGATCAATGTCGCCCGCAAAATGGAGGAGCGTTACGGTATTCCGTTCTTCGAAGGATCGTTTTATGGCAGTTCCGACATGAGCGATGCGTTGCGCCAGATCGCAAGGCTGCTGGTGGAGCGCGGTGCGCCGCCGGGTCTGACGGATCGGACCGAGGCCGTGATCGCGCGCGAAGAGGCGCGGGTCGCCGCCCGTCTCGAGCCCTACCGGGCGCGATTGCAGGGGAAGCGCGTGTTGCTCATAACCGGCGGCGTCAAATCGTGGTCGGTCGTTGCGGCCTTACAGGAGATCGGGATCGAGATCGTCGGCACGAGCGTCAAGAAATCGACCAAGGAAGACAAGGACCGCATCAAGAAGATCATGGGCGAGGAGGCCCACATGATTGAGGATATGTCGCCACGCGAGATGTATAGGATGTTGGCCGATGCACGCGCCGACATCATGTTGTCCGGGGGGCGTTCCCAGTTTGTGGCCCTGAAGGCGAAGGTTCCGTGGCTCGATATCAATCAGGAGCGTCACCACGCCTATGCCGGGTATGAGGGCATGGTGGCGTTGGTGCAAGAGATCGATAAGGCCATATATAACCCCGTCTGGGGGCAGGTACGGCGTCCGGCCCCATGGGATAGGGAGGGTATGTCATGAACCGCTCCGGCTCCGTGGCCAAGGCCTGTACCGTCAACCCTTTGAAGCTGAGCCAACCGTTAGGCGCGGCGCTTGCGTTCCTTGGGATCGATGGCTGCATGCCGGTATTGCACGGCTCGCAGGGCTGCACGGCCTTCGGGCTCGTGTTACTGGTCCGCCATTTTCGGGAAGCCATCCCGCTCCAAACGACGGCTATGAACGAGGTCACCACGATCTTAGGGGGCGGTGACAACCTAGAGCAGGCCTTGCTCAACATTCATCAGCGTACCCAGCCCGCATTTATCGGTATCGCCTCGACCGGCTTGACCGAAACCAAGGGCGATGACGTAGCCGGCGATTTGCATCGCATCAAGGCGTCCCACCCAGAGCTTGATATGCCGATCGTCTATGTCTCCACCCCGGATTACCAGGGGGCGCTCCAAGATGGCTGGGCGAAGGCCGTGACGGCCATCGTGGAGTCGTTGGCCGAGCCCGCGACAGCTCCCATAAAGGACCAGGTCAACCTGCTGCCGGGGAGTCACGTGACACCCGGGGATATCATCGAGCTGTGCGCGATTATGGCGGATTTTGGTCTGACCGCAGTCGTCGTGCCGGACCTCTCGGGGTCTCTGGATGGACATATCCCGACGGATTTCAGTCCCACGACCATAGGGGGCTCCACGGTCGCCGGTATGCGGGGGCTTGGGGCATCGGTGGCTACGATCGCTATTGGCGAACAGATGCGTGCGCCAGCCGCGGCCCTGGAAGCGAAGACCGGTGTTCCCGTGACCCTCTTTGACACGCTAACGGGACTTGAACCCGCCGATCGGTTGTTTGCATTTCTGAGCCAACTGAGTGGCCGACCGGTCCCGACCCAGTATCGACGCCAGCGCAGCCAGTTAGTCGATGCCATGCTCGACGCCCACTTCTTTTTTGGCGGCCAGCGGGTGGCGATCGGGGCTGAACCGGATCTGCTCTGGACCTTGAGCGGCTGGCTTATCGGTATGGGCTGTGAAATTGCCGCCGCGGTCACCACCACCAAATCCCCGCTGATGGCGCGCTTAAGCGTGCCCGATGCGCGGATCGGCGATCTGGAGGATCTGGAGGCGATGGCCGCCGGGTGTGACCTCCTTATTACCCACTCCCACGGCCGCCAGGCCGCCGCGCGTCTCAACATCCCATTTCTGCGCATGGGCCTGCCGGTCTTTGATCGATTGGGGGCGGCCCATCGCGTCATCGTCGGGTATCGGGGCACGCGCGACCTAGTCTTTGAGGTCGGCAATCTGTTTCTGGCCAACGCCCACGAGCTGTACGCCGATGGCGACCTGGCGCATGCCGGCGACGAGACTCACGGCACCCAGCCTTGCGAGTGCGGCACGCCCTCTGGGCCAGCGACTCAGGACACAATTTCGATTACGGAGGTGTTATGAAAATCGCGTTTGCAACCCAGGATCTACAGCGCGTCGATGCCCATTTTGGTTGGGCCCAAAATATTGCGATCTACGAGGTCACCGCCGATGCCCATCACTGTATCGAGGTGCGACGGTTCGATGGCAATCTGGAGGAAGACGGCAACGAGGACAAGCTTGGGCCGAAGGTCGAGGCCGTTTCTGATTGCGCCATTTTGTATGTGGCGGCAATCGGCGGTTCGGGCGCGGCCCGTGTGGTTGCAAAGAAGGTGCACCCGATCAAGGTACCGACTCCGGAGCGCATCGAAGATCTTCTCGATAAGCTGAAGGTGGTATTGCGCGGGACCCCACCGCCCTGGTTACGCAAGGCGCTCTTGAAAGGTCAAGTGCGCGAGTATGTCTTAGACGAGGAGGAGGGCTCATGATCGAAAACGTCACGGTAGAAAACGATACGGTAGCAGATGAGGCGGCCCTGGGATCGCCCTTTGTCCAGGAACTGATCAAGCAGTGGCGGGCTCAGGACACCCACGGTGCCTGGGAGGGAAAGACCGATAGGCTACTCATAGATCCGTATATCATCGACAAGGCCAAGCGTCGCGCGATGCCGATTATCGGCGATCCAGACCCTGAAACCCTGTGGCGTCTCGAATTGTTCTATAACGCGGTCGGTTTGAGCGTGGAGCGGGCGACCGGCACCATGGCCTCGCCGATGATAAAGATGCATCACGAGGGGTTTGGGCGCCTCGTCTTAATTGCCGGTCGCCTGATCGTAGTCAATAAGCATTTGCGAGACGTTCATCGATTCGGATTCCCAAGCCTTGCCAAGTTGAGCGAGGACGGGGAGCGGTTGGTCGCGGATGCCGTGGCCATGATTCGCCAATATCCTGATTTGGCTAACTACGGAGCGTGAGGTCATGGCGACAGACGAGGCGGATGCCGAACTCGAAGTCTTAAAAAAGCAGATCAAGAAGTTGAGCGCCCAGGCGATCGACCGCAAGATGAAGCTCCATGATCTGGCGGAAGACCTGCCGATTGGCTGGGAGACGATTCCGACAGTGGCGGCCGCGGCCTATGAGGCCTACCAAAATCTGATTTTAGCGCGCGCGAAACTCGCTGAATCGGGAGGCGCCTATGGGTGATGTCGCGGTTGTCATGCCGGATGGGCGTCGTTGGGTACCGCGCTTCGTGCAGGCCCTGAATCGCGACAAGTGCATCGGCTGCGGGCGTTGCTTTCGGGTCTGTGGGCGGGATGTATTGCAACTGATTGGCGTGAGTGACGACGGTGAAGTGATACCGCTTGGTGTGGGCGTAGACGACGATGATGACGATGGGGAATACGAGAAGAAGGTCATGACCATCGCAAACCCCGAAAACTGCGTCGGCTGCGAGGCGTGCGCCAAGATCTGTCCCAAGAAATGCTACACGCATGCACCGATGCAAGAGGGGGTCGTATGATTTACGCCCATGGTAATGGTGGCGGAATGGCGACCGCGCAGGTCCGGGCGCCGGCCAGCGACGTCGCGGAGGCCTTCACGGGGGTGTTCGCGCGGTTTCATACACTCGGCCTGAACGCCGACGAATTCGCGGCGTTGCGAGCGCGCTATTTAAGCGATGCCGACGAGCCACCGGACCTGAGTCCTTGCGACCCAATCCGGGCCGATGAGCACGGCGATCTCGTCGAGCTTCTGCTTGCCCATCGCCACGACGACGGCCAGGAAACGCGCTGGCTGGCCGCGGCGATGGCCACCGCCTGTCTGGGTGATAATCACCTGTGGCAGGATATGGGCCTGTCGGGCCGTGAGGCGCTGTCGGCCCTCATTCGTCAGCACTTCCCTACGCTCCACGCAAAGAACGTCGGCAACATGAAGTGGAAGAAGTTTTTCTACAAAGAGCTTTGTCATAAAGCCGAGGTCTCAGTCTGCAAGGCCCCGAGTTGCCGGGTGTGCGCAGACTATGCTCTCTGTTTCGGGCCCGAATAGGGCACTCGGGCAAGGCCTGCCAGTCTTGCCGTACTCGATCCCGGTCGGGTGCGTTGGGCGTAGCGCTTAGCCCCGATTATAACCCCCCCCAAAAAGGCGCCCATCCCGGCGCCTTTTTTGACGTCCCCGCTAGTGGCTGTATGATCACCGACACAACGGGCGTATCGTAGTTGGCATAGCGTAGCCTCGCCGGCGCCATCAGTTCCTTTACGTGAATTAGCCGACACCAGGAACCCCCTGGGATCGCGGGACGCTGAGGCGCGATCTCGCGCGGCGTCGTGGCTTGATCTGCGCGCCCCTATTCTAGGGCTGCCCGCGCGCCAGCCGCCGTTGCCAAGGAACGGGTTAGACAGTAATCCCCGTCATATTATGGCGATAGTTCTAGGAGGATTCGGAGAATGCCAAAGAGTAGGGAGGCGCGCATCAACTGGCTTGCCGCAATCCTGATAGTGGCGGTGGGTCTTACGGTCGGGCTTGCGGCCTTCTTCACCATGCGCGCGACCGCTGAGGGCTTGCTCCGGCGCAGCTTGGAATCGAATCTCAGTACGCGCACGCAGGAGGTGGCGCGGGACATCTATGAAGCGAGCAGACGGGTGCAGTTGGTGGGCACGCGCCCATTTTTTGCGGAGCGGGTAGCGGCGGCGGATCACGGCCAGCCGGTGGCCTTGGCGCGGTTGAATGAGGGCGTGCGTTCGTTTTTGCCGTTTGGATTCTCGGCCATCGCGTTACGCACGCGGCATCTGGGGCCCCTTGTTCGCGCCGGCCGGTTCATGGCCGCTCCCACTCTTGCCGTGCCCTTAAAAGGGCTTGATCGTACGGAGCTCCTTTGGAGCGCCAAGCAGGGTTATGTCGTCCATGCTACCAGCCCGATCCGCTGGCGAGGGGCCGTTGTTGGCGAGGTTATAGGAGAGGCGCCGCTACCGGCCGTGACCCAATTGTTCCAGGAGGTAGGGGCGCTTAATGCGTCCACTAACCTCGCATTGTGCGCGCCGCATGGCGTCAACATGACGTGCTTTCCGCCGACCCTGGACCCCAGGACGGCCTATCCAGACGTGAGTCGCTCGCAGGGCGGCGCCCTCCTGCCGATGAGTTATGCCTTGGCTGGGCGCTCCGGGTTCGTGGTAGCGAGAAATTATCGTGCCCACGAGGTAGCGGCCGCCTACGCGCCGGTCCCCATGATCGGGCTCGGCATGGTCCTTAGCATGAACACTGCTGCCCTGTACGCCCCGGTGCGCCGGGAGCTTTGGGTGGTCGCGCCGGTTATGGGCCTGGTTTTGTTTCTCGCGATCTTGGTGTTGCGCTGGCAGTTGGCGCCGTTGGTGGCGGATCTCGTGACGTCGGAAGAGAGGGCCCACGAGGCGGTTAGGCATTGGCGCCGTAGCGAGGGCGAGGTGCAGGCGGTCTTGCACCACGTGGACGAAGGGATCGCCACGATATCCGAGATGGGTGTGATCGAAACATTTAACCCGGCCATGGAGCGACTCTTCGGGTACACGGAAACAGAAGTCGTGGGGAAAAATATCTCCCTTCTTATGCCGGAACCGTATCGCAGCCATCACGATGAGTATCTGCGGCACTATCGGGAAACCGGTGAGGCCCGTGTCATCGGGAGCGGGCGTGAGGTCGTAGGCCGCCATAACGATGGCAGCGAGTTTCCGGTGGATATACGCGTATCGGAATTCAGGTTGGATGGGTCCCGGCGTTTTATCGGGACGGTACGCGATGCGAGCATCCGCAAGGCGGTCGAGGCCCGGATGCAGCGTGTCGCAACCCACGACGCCCTGACAGACCTTCCCAATCGTACCCTGATCCAGGTGCGGATGGAGCAGTTGATCAAACGATCCGAGCGTAGCGGGCAGCTCTTTGCGGTGATGTTTGTCGACCTGGATCGTTTCAAGGACGTCAACGATTCCCTGGGCCACGACATCGGTGACCAAGTGCTCTGCGTCGTGGCGCGTCGGCTCATGGATATTTTGCGGGCCGAGGATACGGTGGGGCGCCAGGGCGGGGACGAGTTCATTGTTCTGGCCGCAAGCCTCGTGGCACCGGTGGACGCGGCTTTGATCGCCGAAAAGATACTGCATACTCTGGCTACCCCTTATGTCATTGATGAGCATTCCCTCTATCTCGGGGCCAGCGTCGGCGTGGCTTTATATCCAGAGGACGGGCGCGACGTGGATACGCTGTTAAAGCATAGCGATCTTGCCATGTATCAGGCCAAAGCGGCGGGTCGCAACACCTATCAATATTTCAGTCTAGCCATGAACGCGGTCGCCACCGACCGCCTGATTCTCATCGGTGAATTGCATCGCGCGCTCGCGAATGAGGAATTCGTCTTACACTATCAGCCGATGGCCGCGCTCAGCGATGGATCGCTTGCGGCGGTTGAGGCCCTGGTCCGCTGGCATCACCCGCAACACGGGCTTATGGTCGCAGCCGAGTTCTTTGCGATCGCCGAAGAGGCTGGGCTTGCCGGGCCCCTGGGCGAGTGGGTCGTGACCCAGGCCTGTCGCCAGTTTCATCTCTGGGCGGAGCAGGGCGCCGTTGTGCCGCGCCTCATCATCAAACTCTCATCCTGGCAATTTCGCGATCAACGCCTAAGACAGAGTATTCACGCGATTTTAACCACGGCAGGTATGGACCCACGACGTCTGGGCGTGGAGATGACTGAGGGTGGGGTGATGGAAAATCCTGATGAGGCCATCGCGACTTTGACCCACTGGCGCACCACCGGCATCGAGGTGCTACTGGGCAAGTTTGGTACGGGCGACTCAAGTCTCAGTTACTTAAAAAAGCTGCCCATCGATATGCTGAAGATCGACTCATCGTTTGTTCAAGATTGCGCCACCAATCCGGACGTTGGCGCCATGATTGCAGCAATCATTGCCATGACCCATCAGCTGGGGGTTCGCGTGGCGGCCGAGGGCGTCGAAACAGCCGAACAGTATGCCTTCCTGCGCACCCATGGCTGCGATGCCTGCCAGGGCACCTACATCAGCCCGCCATTGGCGGCCGATGAGTGCGGCCCCTATCTGGATGGCGCGTGGCGCATGCCTCCTGGCATACCGGAGACATGAATGCCCCGTTAGGGGCCCTCGGCCTCGCGCAGCCGCTGGCGCTCTTGCTGGCGGAGTATGCGCTTACTCATGGCATCGGCGCGTTCCGGGATCAATCTTTCCCCGAAAAGCGACTGCTTTAAGAATTGAAAACCAAAGCGCATAAGCGCAACCTCGTCTTGTAAGAGGGCCTCCATTTGCTCCGGGGCGATCTCGTAGACCTCATTGAAGGAGGCGGTACTTATGAAGTCGCGAAATCCGTCGATATCGTAGCTGGCCAGAAAGAACAGCTGCAGACTACGGTCCGAGGGTTTGCCAATGGTAGGCCCACACGAGCGTTTTTTTAAGACGATTTGGCGCCATTCCCTATTCAAGTCATCGTAAGCGTCGACGCCTTGGTCTTTGCGATAATCGCGGATCGTTTGGGTCTTAGGCTGTTGGTGCCCCAGGCAGTGATCCTCTTTAACGAGGAAATAAGAGTCTTCGTCGATCGCTGAGTCCTTCTTGCGCATCGACATCAGCCCGAGCGCGTAGTAGCGACACGCAGTCGGCCGATCCTCATAGACCCCGCATCCCTCTGCGGTCAGGAATTCGCACTGCATGGTCTCTTCCTTCGTCCGCAGTTTCAGCCCCGGCACCCCGTGGCCGTCCATCTCGAAAGGCACGGTGTAGCGCAGCAAAAAGTCGCGCGAGCTCAAGCCCAGTCGGGTTTTTAGACGCAAGACGTCATACGGCGTGAGCTGGATGTCGATGTTCTGGCAGCATTTATTGAAGCAGGCAATGCCGCTGTGGCAGGAAAATTGGAAAGTCTCATCTAGGCCCAGCGTCACTGGCGTAACGGGGCTCGATGGCAGCATGTCTGAGAGGTCGGTGCTCATGAGGTCCTCGCGGGAATCTGGGAAAATAGGCAAAAAAAGGGGGTCCTAAGCGGACCCCCTCATTATACCTCTTTCTAACGGACGTGTAACGTGCTTACGCCGCCGTTGGCTTGCTGACCAGGTCGACGTGGGGACGCTTAAACACGTCCCACTTCTTGGTCTTGCGGTCATAAACCGAGTTTACGAAGCACTTCCAGTTCTTCTCGTCCACAAAGTTGAAGTCCATCCGGTAGTAAAAGCCCGGATAGCGTGACTCCTCGCGGAATTGGATGTGCTTCATGTGGGCCTCGGCCGTCAGCACGCGATGGTAGTTTTCCCAGGCGCGGAGCAGCTCGTGAAGGTCTTTGGCGCGCATCTTCAACGCGTCTTCCTTCAACATCTCAAGCTTCTCTTCGGCTACGCCTAACATCTTCGCATTGGTCTGGTACCAAGTTGCGACACCCGCCACGTACTCGTCCATGATCTTCTGCAAGCGGAACTGCAGCATCTTGGGCGTGATGTAGTTGGGGTTGATGTCGATCGCGGTGCTGTAATCCTTATGCTCAAGGAAGGTGCGCACCGGCCGATAGATCTCCTCGACCAAGTCTTTTACCGGGGTATCGAGTTCCGGCACCCAGGTCTTATTGTCGAGCGCGAACTTCACCATGCCCTTGGCGGCCAAGCGGCCCTCGGCGTGCGAGCCGGAGGAGAACTTGTGTCCGGAGGCGCCAACGCCATCACCGGCCGTGAAGAGACCCTTCACAGTGGTCATGGAGCGGTAGCCCCAGTGCCATTCAGCTGGTGCACCCAGGTCTTCCGGTCCGGATACCCAGATACCACAGCAACCCGAATGCGAACCGAGGAGGTACGGTTCGGTCGGCATAAGCTCGGAAGGCTTCTTCTCAGGCTCGATGTTCTCACCGGCCCATACGCCAGCCTGGCCGATACACATATCCAGGAAGTCTTCCCAAGCCTCGGCCTCGAGGTGCTTGATTTCCTTAGGTGTCATGGTCTCGGCGAGCTTGGCGAGCGCAGTCGGTGTGTCCATATAGATCGGACCACGGCCTTCTTTCATCTCGTGGAGCATCAAGTGGTTGCGCAAGCAGCTCGCCGGTACATGAGCCAAACCATACGGAGGATACTGTTTCAGCATCTCCTTGTTGCGGTCCATATACACTTCGCCGAACGCGTTGATGGCCTTGGCCTTAAAGAGCAAGAACCAAGCGCCGACCGGCCCGTAACCATCCTTAAAGCGGGCGGGGACGAAACGGTTTTCCATCATGGTGAGCTCGGCGCCCGCCTCGGCGGCCATCGCGTAGGTCGAGCCGGCATTCCAGACAGGATACCAGGCGCGCCCCGTGCCTTCACCGACGGAGCGAGGACGGAAGATGTTCACAGCGCCGCCAGCTACCAGCAAGCAGGCCTTGAACTTATAGACATAGACCTTGTGTTCGCGAACGCTAAAGCCCACTGCGCCGGCGACCCGCTTCGGGTCATTCTTGTCGTTGACGAGCTTGACGATGAACACGCGCTCTTGGATGTTATCCATCCCCAGGGCCTTTTTGGCGGCCTCGGCAACGATAACCTTGTAGGACTCGCCGTTGATCATGATCTGCCACTTACCGGAGCGGACGGGCTTGCCGCCATCCTTCAACGGCTTGTCTTCGTCGCCGGGCTGCTTCCAGATCGGCAGGCCCCACTCCTCGAAGAGGTGGACGGAGTCATCGACGTGACGGCCGACATCATAGGCCAAGTCGTCGCGCGTGATGCCCATCAGATCGTTGGCAACCATGCGTGCGTAGTCGGCAGGATCCTGACCGCCCATGTAGGTGTTGATGGCGGAAAGACCCTGGGCCACGGCACCGGAACGGTCCATGGCAGCCTTGTCGACCAGTTTGACCTTAAGGCCGGTGCCTTCTACCCATCGCATGATTTCATACGCTGCGCCGCAAGCCGCCATACCACCGCCTATCAGCAGGATGTCGACGGTTTCCTCTACGACCTGCGGGTTACCAAATGTAGCTTCAGTTGACATATTTCACCTTTATTAAAGAGCCCGGTTCGGGATCACGGCCCGTACCGCCGGGTATCAATTCGAAAATGGCCCCCGCCTTATTTGGCGTGGATCAGTTGGCTACGATCACACGGATACGGCTTTTCTTCAGTGAAAAGCGCCATGTCCGTCAGTTTGCTCATGTCCGCTTTGGGCTTGTTGCCGTAGGGATTGACCGAGCCCTCAGGCGTGGTGCGGATCGGGAACTTGAAGCGCTTCATGTTGCCATTGCGGAACTTGACGGTCCACATAATGGAATCGGTACCGCGCAAAGGTTGCACAGAGCCGCCCATCGGGACCACGTCCGCATAGGCACGCACTTCAATGGCGTTCTGGGGGCAGATCTTGACGCAGGAGTAGCACTCCCAGCACTGCTCGGGCTCTTGATTGAAAGCCTTCATCGCATGGCCGGTATGCGAACCATCTCTATCCAGCAGCATCAGATCGTGAGGGCAGATGTACATGCAGGCGGTCTTGTCTTGACCTTTGCAGCCATCACATTTCTCGGTACGAACAAACGTTGGCATGATTGACTCCATTTATAAAAAAAAATAAAAACGCACCCAAGGGGGCGTCAGACCGAACTACTTAGCCGAATGGCCGCTCAGCTTGACTTCCACCTTTTCGTCGTCCTTAAGGTTCGCGTAATACTCCCGCAGGATGGCCAGGACCTCGGGACGGCTGAATTCCGCCGCCACTTCCTGGCCTTCCGACAAGGCCTTACGCAGTTTTGTGCCTGACACAAGCAGGCGGTCTTTCTCTGTGTGCGGGCACGTTCTCGTTGATGCCATGCCGCCGCACTTGTAACACCAGAATGTCCAGTCGATCTTCAATGGCTTGGTTTCGAGCGCGTTCTCCGGGATCTCGTCAAAGATCTTGTGGGCGTCAAAGGGGCCGTAGTAGTCACCGACGCCCGCATGGTCGCGGCCCACGATCAGGTGGGAGCAGCCGTAGTTCTGACGGAATAAGGCGTGCAACAGGGCCTCGCGCGGGCCGGCATAGCGCATGTCGAGCGGATAGCCCGATTGCACCACGGTGTCTTTGACAAAGCCCACCTCGATCAGCTTCGCGATGGCTTTCGAGCGAACATCAGCCGGTATATCGCCAGGCTTTAGCTTACCAAGCAAGGAATGGATCATGACGCCATCCAAGATCTCGACTGCGATCTTGGCCAGATATTCATGGGAGCGGTGCATGGGATTGCGGGTCTGAAACGCGGCAACGGTCTTCCAACCTTTGCTCTCGAAGAGGGCGCGGGTCTCCGCTGGCGTCATGTAGGTGTCCGCGTATTTCGTCGGGAACTCGCCTTGTGACAGAACCTTCACGGGTCCCGCGATGTTGACGGCCCCTTGTTCCATGACCATTTTGACGCCCGGGTGAGCGAGATCGGTCGTTTTGAAGACTTGCTGGCACTCATGGGCCTTGTCGATGGTGTACTTTTCAGTCACCTTGATGGTCGCCATGATCTCGTTCGATTCGCTGTCGATCAGCGCCGCTTCAGAGCCCACTTGGAGCTTGGCGGCCGTGGCCTCATCCGCCGAAAGCGTGATGGGGATGGGCCAAAATACGCCAGTGGAGAGGCGCATGTCGTCGCATACACCACGCCAATCGGCATGGTTCATGAAGCCGTCGAGGGGCGTAAAGCCGCCGATTCCGAGCATGATGACATCGCCCACCTCGCGTGAACTGATGCGAATCGCAGGCAGGCCTTTGGCCCGTTCTCTTTCAGCGGCCGCGGCCTTCTCTTCGAGCAGCAGGGGCTTTAGTGTTGCGCTTCCGTGCGGCTTAACCAGTTTGGACATTATGGATTTTCCTCGGTTGTAGGACGGGCACCCGACACGCCTACACGGCGAGACTTTATAGACCCGCCGGGCGTAAAACTAATTAGATTTACACGAAACACAATAAATCCCCTTTATTTAAGTAGGGACTTAAATTTCGGGTGCCTATGGACGTCGGTTCAAACGGTCGCATTGTGCGGTTTTTTGAAGGCTATAGCAAGTCGCAAACGAGGTTTCGGGGAGTAACTGCCGCGCCAGTCCCCTTCAGGCCCGATCGGTTCGGGAACGCCTGTTCAGGGATGATCGGCCGGGCGGCTTCGGACCCTTGGGACCAGGGCCCGGTGGGCCACTTCGATATGACCTTTGACGGTACGAATCGCTCGTTGGCGCAGTTGCGACTCGCTCGCATTAACGGGCACAGGGGTGTCTTGGAGATTTCGGAGTGCCGCCTGCCAGCGGGTGAGCCTGGTTTGCCACCGTCGTCTCTGGGCTGGGCTCAGCGCCCGTGCTCGGACTCCGGGGTGAATGACGCGGGCCGCGTGTCTGCGATGTGTTCTCACTCTAAATGTGACAAGGCGGCCATAGCACCCGGTGGGTTTGCGATCGCTATAGGTCCAGCCCCCCGCGTGGTTGCGGCATTTATAAATGGTGTCAGCGAATGCCGAGGTCGCGACCAGGCGGCTCAGTATGATCGCGATCAAGAAGACGAGGGCAGTGCGAGGTCCATGCATACCTGAAACTAAGACGTTGCGGCCTGGGAAGTCAATCGTGAATGACCTTCGATCGTTGCTAGCAACGGCGTTTTCCGCCATCGCCTCGGTGGCCATGGTCGGGTGGGGGGATGGTAGTCGACTGGCGTCACTCTGGATCTGGGGGGGTCGGCCTAGGCTATGCGCCATCCGTAATCGAATCATGACCGGCAACTGTACGGGTGATCCGTGCGCCGATGAGGCCGGGGGCCGCCCCTTTAAGCCCCGTATTCTGCCCGGTAATCTTCCAGCGCTTGCCAATGGCGGCGCATGTCGTTGTGGCCGGCGAGATAGGTAAGCAGCCCCGCGAGACGCCCGAGCCGCACGACCGGGATGTGGTAGCGGGTCTCCACTTCAGTGACTGCGGATTGTGTGCCGGTGCCGCGCTCTTCGCGGTCGAGCGCGATCACGACCCCGGCCAAGGTGGCGCCGGCGGCGGCGATAAGCTCCGCCGATTCGCGTACCGATGTGCCGGCCGAGATCACATCGTCTATGACCAGCACGCGCCCCTGAAGAGGTGGCCCGATAACGAGTCCGCCCTCGCCATGATCCTTAGCCTCTTTGCGGTTAAAGCTGTAAGGTAGGTCGCGATCGTATTCGAGGGCGAGGCCTATGGCGAGCGCCGAGGCCAGCGGGATTCCCTTGTAGGCCGGCCCAAAGATCATATCGAAGGCGAGACCTTGGGCGTGGACCGCGCGCGCATAGAGGCGCCCGAGCTGCGCCATTGAGCGCCCCGAGGCAAAGGCTGCGGCGTTAAAGAAGTAGGGGCTTGTCCGACCGGACTTCAGCGTAAAGGTGCCAAACCGCAGCGCGCCGCAGCGCACCGCAAGGTCAAAGAACTCTGTCTCGGTCTCGTCCATTAGTGTGCGCCCATGACGCCCGGATCATACGACAGTACCCCCGCTACCTTACCGTTGGCGTGGTTTAAGGCCAGGATGACGCTTTCGTAGGTGCCATGGAAGGGTACGAAAGTATAGTGGCTCAAGTGCGGGTGCAGGTATCGGAATCGCGCCAGTGCCGCAGCCGCCACATGGTTGGTTTTGGCGAGCGCGACCATGGGGAATCCGTGGGCGAGGACTATACCTTGCTCTTTTACCGTGTAAGGGCGGTAGCGCCAGCCGCGCAGGTAGATCGGCGGCTCGCCGCGCAAGGTGCGAATCTCGACTCCGAGCATGGCCGCTTTGCTATGCGGTAATTTCACGAAGACGTAGGCGGGGCGCTTGGGCAATTTGGCCAGCAGGGCCTGACCCTTGGCCCCGATGAGCGCGATGCGTGTCGCATCCAACCCATAAAACGCGCCCTGCGAGTAGACCACCAGCTGAATACGTCGCGCATACAAGGCCTGCACGCAGAAGGCAAAGCCCACGACCTGCAAGACCCCAATGACGGCGAGGTCAAAACGCAGACCCTTTTTGCCCGACCGAAACACCAAAAGCGTCAGTAAGGGTCCCAGGGTGAGGGTCACGCCCGCAAGTAGCCAGAAGGTCTGGCGACCGCCATCGGCGGCCAAAAACGGGTAGGGGTACCAAAAGAAGCGCATGATTATAAAGACCACCAAGAGGGCGGCGCTCGTGAGCGAAAGGTGGATCCCAAAGGCTTTGAGACGGGTCATCAGGCTTCCTCTGACAGAACGGCAACAGGTAAGTTCGCGGGGATTATAGAGCATAATCGACGATGAGCGGGGCGTGATCGCTGAAGCGCTCCTCTTTATAGACCCGGGCGGCCTGCGCCCGCGCCCCGATAGCGGGAGTAGCGATCTGGTAGTCGATTCGCCAACCCACGTTTTTCGCGTAGGCCTGACCGCGGTGACTCCACCACGTATAGGCCTCGCCCTCGGCGGTCGGGTGCAGCGTGCGGTAGACATCGACCCAACGCAACTCGGTAAGAACCCGGGTAAGCCAGAGACGCTCCTCGGGCAGGAAGCCGCTGTTTTTGCGGTTGCCCTTCCAGTTTTTGAGGTCGATCTCGTTATGGGCGATGTTCCAATCACCACAGAGCACGACGTCCCGACCACTGGCCTGAAGCGCCGCCAGCTTCTCGAAAAAGACCGCCATGAAGGCGAATTTCACCGCCTGTCTCTCGGGTCCGCTTGAGCCGGACGGTAAGTACACCGAAATCACCGACAGCGCCCCGAACGTGAGTTCAAGATAGCGCCCCTCGGCATCGATGTCGGGTTGGCCTAAGCCCACCAGGACCTGATCCGGAACGCGGCGCGTATAGATGCCAACCCCGCTATAACCCCGTTTGTTTGCGTAATGGAAATAGCCGTGATAGCCGTCCGGATGCGCCATCTCCGCCGACAGGTCAGCCGCTTGCGCCTTCAATTCCTGAAGACACACGATATCCGCATGCTGTTTTTGCATCCACGGTAGAAAGCCCTTGGCGACTGCCGATCGGATACCGTTCATATTGGCCGTGATAATTCGCAACATCTGTGCTGCGGCCCCTTTTGTTTACACTGTGTGACCATCTGTACCGGTACGCCTGACCGAACCGCTTATCCTAAATCGCCATCGATCTCCAGGTCGGCTGCGGCCATGGTCGCGAGCATACGTTTGACGGCGGGTAACAGCAGGTAGGCGGGAAACGCGAGAAAGAACGTCCAAAAGAAATAGCTGCGGTACCCCCAATCCTGGGCGCCAAAACCGCTGAGGAAGCCCGCAAACCGCAGGCTGACTGCAAACAGCGACGATAGCAAGGCGTATTCGGTGGCGGCCCGTTCTTTGCGCACGATCGCCATCAAGAAGGCCAGGAAGGCCGCGGTACCAAGCCCCCCCGCAAATGATTCGAGGGCACTTACGGAGTAAAGAAGGATCTCGTGGTTTAGCGGGAGATTGGCGCCGGTTGTCGCGCGTGGCAGGACGTGCGCGCAGAGTGCATAGCCCAGATTAGGGAGCACCTGCACGACGCCAAGCACCCACAAGGCCTTATAGATTCCGATCCGGTCAGTGATGTATCCCCCGATCAGCCCCCCCAAAATGGAAAGGCCGATACCGGCCATGACCGAAACCAAGCCGATCTGGGCGGCACTAAAGCCGCGATCGACCCAAAACGGCTTGATCATGAAACCGATGGCGCTGTCACCGAGCTTATAGAGCAGAATGAACACGATTACAGGCCAAATACCAGGGCGGGCCATCATTTCGAGCAGGGCCCCGAAGATCGGCCCATCGGTTGCCGAGACGCTGGTGGGTGTGCGACGCATAAAGCTCGTAAGCCACAGCCCAAGCGCGCAGACGAGGGCATAGGTAAAGAGGTGGGGTACGGTGCGCGACCAACGCAGCGTGTCGTTCGCGAGCCACAAGGCGCCTAACAGCAAGGTCAGTACGAAGGCGAGCGCCCGCGGACGGTGCATCAGTGAGGCCAGTTCATGGCTGGCCGACTGGCGGTCGACAACCACACGCTCGTGTTCTTTGGGGGCACGCAAGCACATGAGTCCGTTTAGGACGAGGAGCGCTGCGGCGAGGAGATAAGCTGCGCGCCAACCCCAATAGGTACTGGCAATCAAAACGAGTCCCGCCGCCAACATGCCAGCCCGATAGAAGCCGATGCGGAGGCCATTGCCAATACCCATCTCGCTGACATGGAGAAGCTCCAGCGTATAGCCATCGATGGCGATATCGTTGGTAGACGAGAGCAGCGTGAAAAAACCAATCGCGAGCAGGGCCGAATGGCCCACACCGTAGGCCCAGGCGAGCCGTCCCAAGGCCAACGCCATGAGGATGTCGGCGCCCAGCATCCAGAGCCGGTGGTGGCGGAAATGGTCGATGGCCGGTGCCCACAGAAACTTCAAGGTCCATGGCAGTCCGAGTAGGCTTATGACGCCGATTTCGGACAGCGGCGCGTGGAATTCGCGAAAGGCGACCGGGAATACATCGCTAAATAGCCCAAATGGCAACCCTTCGGCGATATATAAAATAGCCACCCAGAACAAACGGGTGCGTGCGTCCCTGCTGCTAGGGTGCGATGGCACGCCGGAACCTATACAGGGCGATCTCACCTAGGATGTTGGGAAATAGGCGCAGCCCCAGTCTCCGCCTGTGGGCGTGGTCTACGACCTCCGACTCCAAGACCTCGATGCCCTCATCTCGGCATAGTTTTTCAAAGTCACGGAGCGTACACAGGTGAATGTTGGGCGTGTTGTACCATTCGTGGGGCAATGCCGATGACACGGGCATCCGTCCAAGCATCCCCAATTGCCAACGTGCCCGCCAATGACCGAAATTCGGAAAGGTGACGATCCCCTCGGTCCCCACGCGCAGCATTTCCCGCAGCAGACGGTCTGGATATTTCACGGCTTGGAGGGTGAGTGACAGGATCACACAATCGAAGGAGCGCTCGTCGAACTCAGACAGGCCGGCATCGAGGTCGGTCTGAATGACGTTGACGCCGCGTTTTATGCAGGTGCCCACGTGGGCATCGTCGATCTCCAGGCCGTAACCACTGACCCGTTTGCTGTGCCCGAGGTAGTCCAAGAGGGATCCGTCCCCGCAACCTAGATCGAGGACACGACTGTCGGGGCGTATCCAATCCGCGATGATCCGAAAGTCGACGCGCGAGCCGTTCATGCCGATGTCCCTGGCAGTATGCGGCTCATGTAATTCGTGAGGATGTCGACGTAGCGGGGTATGCGCATCAGAAAGGCGTCGTGACCGTGGGATGCGGTGATCTCTGCATAGCTTACGTTCAGGTCGTTGTCATGGAGGGCCTTTACGATCTCGCGCGACCGCGCGGGCGCAAATCGCCAGTCGCTGGTGAAGGCCAAAACCAGGGTATCGGCCTTGATCCCGCGCAGGGCGCGCGCGAGATCGCCGCCAGCGTCGCCGGCGGGATCGAAATAATCGAGCGCCTTGGTCATGAGGAGATAGGTATTGGCATCGAAGCGCCCGACAAAACTGTCGGCCTGATGGCGCAAGTAGCTCTCGATCTCGAAGGCCACCTGATAGTCGAAGTTGAGCTTACCGCCGCGGATGTCGCGACCAAACTTCTCGCCCATGATGTCGTCTGAGAGGTAGGTGATATGTCCGAGCATCCGCGCAAGCCGCAGGCCGCGCCGCGGTTCCGTACCGTAGTCGTAGAATCGTCCCTCGTGAAAGTCGGGGTCGGTCAGTATGGCTTGGCGGGCAACCTCATTAAAGGCGATATTCTGGGCCGTGAGTTTGGGTGCGGCGGCGATAATGACGGCATGCCTGACGCGTTCCGGGTAGTCGATCGCCCATTGCAGCGCCTGCATCCCCCCGAGGCTACCACCGATGACCGCCGCCCACTGGGAAATTCCCAGTCGGTCGGCAAGCCGGGCCTGGCTTTCTACCCAATCACGAACCGTCACCATCGGGAAGTCCGCACCGTAGGGGCGGGAAGTGGCAGGGTTTAGGGATGCCGGGCCCGTGGATCCAAAGCAGCTGCCGAGATTGTTGCAGCCGACAATGAAGAACCGTCGGCTATCAATGCTCTTGCCCGGGCCCACGTGTTGTTCCCACCAACCCGGCTTGGGGTCGGCGGGGCTATGGTAGCCGGCAACATGGTGGCTGCTGCTGAGGGCGTGACAGACCAGCACCGCGTTGCTGGCGTCGCTATTGAGCGTCCCATACGTCTCGTAAACGAGATCATAATCCACGAGCACGCCGCCACTGCTTAATGCCAGCGGCTCTGCAAACCTCAACTGGGCTGGTGTAACCAGCCCCACGGAGTCTGGCGGAATGGCCTTCACGAATCCACAGGTCCCGGAAAGCCTCGCAGTTTACTGATTGACCGGTAGGGTCGCAACGTCGGGCTAGTGCTGGTGACCTTCGTCCCCGTGATCATGGCCGCAACATCCGTGGTCGTGGTCATGATCGGTATCTGTTCCCGCCGCGATTTCGCTACGGACTTCGTCCATATCGAGATCGCGCGCCTGGGCGATTATCTCCTCAAAGGCCTTGCGAGGCAGGCTGCCGGGTTGGGCAAACAGCACGATCTGATCGCGGAAGACGACCAAGGTCGGGATAGAACGCACCTGGAAGTGTCCGGCCAGCTCGGTCTCCACCTCGGTATTGACCTTGGCAAACACGATATCCTTATGTTGTTCCGAGACCTCCTCAAAGATCGGGGCGAAGGCACGGCAAGGGGCGCACCAAGGGGCCCAAAAGTCGAGAATGACAAAGGCGTTCCCGTCGATTAGCTCTTCAAAATTTGCCTTAGTTGCCTCTATTGTGGCCATATAGGTTTCCTAGGAGAATGAAACGTGATTATATAACGAAGCGTATGCCCGAGTCCCGTACGGGTCCAGACATGCGTGGCACGAGACTTGCAGTTTGTTTCGGGCATAAAAGGGGGAGGGGCCATGTATCCGAAGATACTGTATGAAGCGTTGCCGTGGCTTTATGCCCTAGCGGCTTGGCTCAGTTTCAAGGCGCTCTCGTGGCCTTACGCCCTCATACCGGCGGGCGCGTTTGCTTTGGCGACGGTCCTCGTGATCATCCAGCGCTGGTATTACCGGCGCCAACTTGATGACGGCGAGTCTTAGAGGCCTAATCGGGCCAGCCAAAGACGTGCCATGAGGCCAATCTTGGTTGTGTAGCCCGCGACCACGAAGCGGATGCGTCCCCGAGGTCCTAAAATAAAGGTCATGGGCAACACACGCACACCGTAGCGCCGGGCAATGGCCCCGTCTTCATCCATGATAACCGCCGTGCGCCAATGATGTTTCTCGGCAAAGACCCGAACCGCCCGCGCTGGCGATTGGGTGGCGACGACCACGACCTGGTCGTGCCGAGCAAGCGCTTGCGCGACCCCTTGGTCAACTCGACAGACCGGGCACCACGTAGCAAAAAAATCCACCAAGAGCGGCTCCCCGTTCGCGATTTGCGGACCGGGCTTATGGAGGCTTGCGGGTGGCAGAGGCGGCGCCTGACCCGATGCGGCGTGGCGCGCAAGGTAGGCGTTTACCGCAAGGATAAGGGCGCCAGCAAGCACTATCTCGGTTAGGATGGCCCGTCCGCGCATCAGGCCAGCAGGCTCATCCCGAGTTGCTGGAGCGGTTGCACCACGAGAATCTCGATCAACTCCAGCGCGATGATGACGAGCACCGGCGAGAGGTCGATCCCCGAGATCAGCGGAAGGAGCCGGCGCGCGGGCCTCATGAACGGTTCGGTCAGGTGGACGGCAAGATCGGTCAGCGGATGTTCGCCGTAGGGGCTAATCCAACTGACTAATACGCGTAGGAGCACTGCGCCTATCAGGATATAGAGCGTCAACTGAATCAGCTCGGCAAAACTCAAGATAAAAACCCCGCCGGGGTGCACGGCACCGACCTGGATGAGCGTCGTCAGCGTGACCTCGATGGCCTCGAGGACAATCAGCAGGACTGCAGACGCAAAATCGATACCGAAAAAGCCGGGGATCAGTCGACGCAGCGGTAGGAGCGGCGCGTTCGTCATCCGCACGATGAATTGGCTGAACGGGTTGTAGAAGTCGGCATGCGTGAGTTGCAGCAAAAAGCGAAGCAATACCAGCAGGATGTACATGCCGAACAGGGTTTCTATAAGAAAGGTGAATGCCTGACTCAAATAGCTCATAGGGCCCCAAGTTCCTTACCGAGTTGCTGGGAGCGCGCGGTGGCGGCGTTGATGGCGTGGGTAAACATCTCCATGAAGCCATCGTTCATGAGGCTTTTGATCGCCTGTTCCGTGGTGCCTCCCGGGGAGGTGACGCGGGCCCGCAAGACCGCGACCTCCTCCGGGCTGGTTTTGGCCATGAGTGCGGCACCAAGCGTCGTATTCATCGCGAGCGCGGTCGCCAGCGCGCGGGACAAGCCCGCGGCGATGCCGGCCTCCGTTAACGCCTGAAGAAACAAAAAGAGATAGGCGGGGCCGCTCCCTGATAAGGCGGTGACCGCATCCATCAGGTCCTCGTCTGTGACCCAGAACACCTCTGATACGGCCTTCAAGACGGCCTCGGCGGCCTCGCGGCCCACTTGGGTCACATGTTTGGTGGCGAACAAGACGCTGGTGCCCGCCTTGATCAGGGCGGGCGTATTGGGCATCGCCCGCACAATAGCCGGCTCCCCGCCGATCCAGCGGGCGATGTCGGCCGTGCGCGCCCCCGCGACTACCGATACTATGACGGGGTGGCGGCCCGTCATAGCCGGGGCGAGCGCACAACAGAGGTCATGCAGGTGTTGGGGTTTTACCGCCAATACCAGGAGGTCGGCCTGGGCCAGGGCATCGGTGTCGGCCAAGGCGCGGATGCCAAGTTCTGTGACCGCCTGCCGTTTATCGGGATTCGGGTCGGAAACGGCGAGCCGCTCCCGGGCCACGCCCGCTGCGACCAGTCCCGATGCAAGCGCCAGACCCATATTGCCCGCGCCGATGATGCCAATAGAGGAATTTGTCATAGTGTCAGTGTAAGGCGTGGCTCCGGCGAGGGAAAGGGCGCCTTGTCTCCGCGCTGATGCCCGTTATACTTCAATTAGCCCCTACCTTGGTACCTCACAGCATGGATATCGCGGAACTTTTGGCTTTTGCCTTCAAACAGAGCGCTTCGGATTTGCACCTATCGTCGGGTCTGCCGCCCCTGATTCGGGTCGATGGCGACGTGAAGCGGATCAATGTAGACCCTTTGGACGAGCGCACCGTCCACAATATGGTCTACGATATCATGAACGACAAGCAGCAAAAGGAGTACGAAGAGCGGCTTGAGTGCGATTTTTCCTTCGAACTCCCGAATATCGCGCGTTTTCGCGTCAACGCCTTCAACCAGAACCGTGGTCCGGCGGCGGTCTTTCGTACCATCCCCTCGAAGGTCCTGACCTTGGAGCAATTGAATGCCCCTGGCATTTTCAAGCAGATTTCCGATCAGCCGCGCGGCATCGTGCTGGTCACGGGGCCCACGGGGTCCGGGAAGTCGACGACGCTTGCGGCCATGATCGACCATGTCAACGAGAGTCGGCGCGAGCATATCCTGACGATCGAAGACCCGATAGAATTTGTGCATACCAGCAAGAACTGTCTCATCAATCAGCGCGAGGTGCATCGCGATACCTTGGGGTTCGAAAATGCCCTGCGTTCGGCGTTGCGTGAAGATCCGGACGTCATCTTGGTCGGTGAGTTGCGCGATCTCGAGACTATCCGCCTGGCACTTACCGCAGCGGAGACCGGCCATTTGGTGTTTGCGACCTTGCACACCAGCTCGGCTGCGAAGACTATCGATCGCGTTGTGGACGTGTTTCCGGCAGCGGAAAAGGATATGGTGCGGTCTATGCTTTCCGAGTCCTTGCGGGCCGTGATCTCGCAGACGCTCTTGAAAAAGATGGGTGGAGGGCGGATCGCGGCCCATGAAATCATGATTGGGACCCCGGCCATTCGCAACCTCATCCGCGAAAACAAGATCGCCCAAATGTATTCGGCGATTCAGACCAGTCAGTCGGCGGGTATGCAGACCCTGGACCAATGTCTTTTGGAAATGGTACGGGCGCGTCAGATCTCGATCGAGGATGCGCGCGGGAAGGCCGCCAACAAGGACTCCTTCAACGCCAATGCAGGCAGCGCGGCGACCGCCGCCCGGAGGTAGCGTGGGTTTTGTTGATCTTTTGCGTCTTATGGTCGAGAAAGGCGCCTCGGACCTCTATATTACCGCGGGTATCGCCCCGAGCTTGCGTGTCGATGGCAAGCTTACCCCGATCTCGCGCCAGCCGCTGACCGCTGAGCAGGCGCAGCAATTCGTCTACAGCATCATGAACGAGGACCAGCGGAGCGAATTTGAGGAAACGAATGAGTGTAATTTCGCCATAAGCCCGCAAGGCGTCGGACGCTTCCGCGTCAACGTCTTCCGTCAGCAGCAGCATGTCGGGATGGTGCTGCGCAAGATCGAGACTCGGATCCCGCACTTCGAGGAACTGAACCTCCCGATCATCTTGAAAGATATCGCGTTGACCAAGCGCGGTCTCGTGATCTTCGTGGGTGCCACCGGTTCCGGAAAATCCACCTCGCTTGCCGCCATGGTCGGCTATCGCAACGAGTACTCTAACGGCCATATCATTACGATTGAGGATCCGATCGAATTTGTGCATGAGCACAAGAACTGCATTATTACCCAGCGCGAAGTGGGAGTAGACACGGATTCGTTTGAGATGGCCCTGAAAAATACCCTGCGCCAGGCCCCTGACGTGATCCTGATCGGCGAGGTTCGGGCGCGCGAGACCATGGACTATGCGATCGCCTTTGCGGAGACCGGGCACCTGTGTCTGACGACACTCCATGCCAATAGCGCAAACCAGGCCTTAGACCGCATCATCAACTTTTTTCCCGACGACCGGCGTGCGCAGTTGCTCATGGATTTGTCCTTGAACCTGAAGGCCGTGATCTCCCAGCGCCTGATACCCAAGAAGGACGGGACCGGGCGCGTGGCCGCAGTCGAGATCATGATCAACAGCCCGCTCATTGCGGATTTGATCCTAAAGGGCGAGGTTCATAGCATCAAAGAGATCATGGCCAAATCCACCGAGGCCGGCATGCAGACCTTCGATCAGGCCCTTTTCGGCCTCTACGAGGCCGGCCACATCAGTTATGATGAGGCCATGCGTAATGCTGATTCCCAAAATGATTTGCGCTTACGCATCAAGCTGCATAGCAAAGACTCGAAAGAGGGTGCGCTCGGCGACTCCTTGCGGAACATCACCTTTTAGCCCCTGATACCCGTGGACGCATCAAGTTGGGCTGGGGCCCTGGCGGGCGGCATGACGGTCGCCGCCTTCGTCCCCAGGTGATAAAGGCCGGCGCTCGCGATCGACGGCCGATGTGTCATTGGCGATGTACCTGATTTTTGTGGCGGGCGTGCTTTTGTGGGTCGTTTATGGCGTCATCATCCGGTCTGCCCCCGTTGTGGCCGCCAATGTGGCCACCCTCATATTGGCGACCACCATGGTCGTCTTTAAGGTCCTTTTTAACCGTGTTACTCGATAAGAAGCTTACCCGCTTTAGGGGGTTGAGAGTGTCACATGAACAATGATCGGCCCATTGGTGTATTCGACTCAGGTATCGGGGGCCTCACTGTGGCCCATGCCCTTATGACAGCCCTCCCCGACGAGCAGATTGTGTATTTTGGCGACACCGCACGCCTACCCTACGGCACGAAATCGTCTGCGACCGTGGCCGGTTATGCCGCTCAGATCACCGAGTTTCTCTTAAGGCGCGATGTCAAAATGCTGGTCGTGGCCTGCAATACTATGGCGGCCGTGGCCCTTCAGGTCGTGACGGATATGTCCCCGGTCCCGGTTGTCGACGTGCTTGATGCGGGCGCACGCGCCGCAGTCGGGGCAAGCCGCATGGGGCGCGTGGGGATATTGGCCACCCTGACTACGGTCAATTCTGGGGCCTACGAACGCGCGATCCACGCGCACCGGCCGGATTTCGCCGTGATCTCCCAGGCCTGTCCCTTGTTTGCGCCGCTAGTCGAGGAGGGTTGGCTCGACCATCCGGTAACCGAGCTCACGGCCCAGGAGTATTTGCGCCCCGTCCTGCGCCAAGGCGTGGATACCCTGGTGTTGGGCTGCACTCACTACCCGCTGCTAAAGCCGCTTCTGACCCGTTTGGCAGGCCCCGGTATGACCTTGGTCGACTCGGCGCAAACCACCGCCGCCCGGGTCGAGGAACTCCTGACGATCTGGAATTTGCGGCGCTCCTCGGCGTCGAAGCCCCCTGAACACGAATACTATGTGACTGATCTGCCGCAACGATTCCGGGCGGTGGGGGCCTTATGCCTCGGGCGGGCGTTGCCCGATGTTCACTTGGTGCATTGGTAGAGACCGATGCCTGGACAACCCCCTCTTGTGCGTTGGGTTCAATGGTTTTGGCCCGGCAAGCCGCCGTTGGCGCACGTTTGTTGGGTGGTGGCCACAAGCGAGAGCACCGCTCTCGCCCACGACTTTTTGACCGCTCTCGCCAAACGATCCGAACGACCGCTTGCCCTCCTCTTGTTGGATAAAGGACCTTACGACGGCCCGTGGCCGTGGGCGTTTTTGCCCCCGCTGAGCCCCGCGCGCGTACTGCTTCGCCTCCAACCGGACTGCCTGCTCATTTTTGATGATGACGCGCGCTCGCGCGCACTGGCCGCCGCTGCCCAGTGCCCCGTCTGGTGGATCAATGGGCAATCGGCCGATCTTTTGGCGATGGGCCGCGTGACTGTGGCGAGCGCCGCCCAGGCGAGCGCCATCGGCGGCGGGATCGTGACCGGCGATCCCTTTGTCGAGTGGCCGATCGTGCCCCCCGCAGTCCGGGATGGCGCCTTTTGCGATCGCTTTCAGGGGGTGCGTGCGGCCGGCCGGTGGGTCGTCTATTTTGCCGCCACCTCTTCAGGCGAAGAGACGCTGGCTTACAGCGCCTTTCTGAACATGTCGACCCAGAGCGGCGGATTGCTAGCGCTCGCGCCTACCGATAGCGCTCGCTACGAAGAGGTGTATCGGGAGTCGATCAAGTACCACCTATTGACCATTCGCCAACGCCGCCTGCTCACCTCCGAGGTGCCGCCGAAGACCCGCGTGTATTATATCGAGGAGCCTTCGGCGCGGCAGGCCATGTATGCTTGTGCGGACCTCGTGGTCGTAGGCGGCACCTTTGTGGATGGGCCCGTGGCGATGTACGAGGCGCTGTCTGCGGGTGTTCCGATCGCAGTCGGGCCGCGGCGTACAGACCTGCTCGTGGCCGCAGCGGTGCGGGCGCGCGTGGTCATCCCTTGTACCGGCGGCGAGGATTTGGCGGCTCAGGGTGCTGGCGTGCTGTCCGACCCCGCGGCACGCGAACGATGGGCGCGGGCCGCTCGGGACTGGTTCACCCTTCAGCCCGGCGCGCGCGCCCGTGTCGTGGCCTTGTTAACCGACGATTTTTCATAGCAGATATTGCCATCCCTGATGGTCATGACCACCTGACCTCGCATCGACGTCCCGAAAAAGGGGCTGTTGCGGCCCTCGGTGTGAACGGTGCCGGGCTCGGGCGTCCAGTCGGCGTGTGGATCAAAGATACAGACATCGGCCGGTTGGCCCGGGGACAGCGTGCCCTGCGGTATGCCGAGAATCGCAGCCGGGCGCGCGGTCAGACCAGCGAGTGCGCGCGTGAGCGGTAAAAGTCCCATATCGACGAGCCGCAAGGTGAGCGGCAGCAGGGTTTCGAGACCGGCGATCCCGGGCTCCGAATCACTGAATGGGGCCCGCTTGGCGTCCTCCTCATGCGGTTGGTGATCGGAGCAGACCGCGTCTAGGACGCCGTCGGCGAACGCCTGTCTTAGGGCATCGCGGTCGTTCATGGTGCGAAGCGGCGGCCGCAAATGACAGTTGGTATCAAAAAAGCCGATATCGTCTTCGGTGAGGTAGAGGGAATGGATCGGGGTGTCGGCGGTAACCGGCAGGCCCCGGCCCTTGGCCTCTGCGACCAGTGCCACCCCAAGCGCTGTGGAGAGCCCACAAAAATGGGCCCGTACCCCGGTCTGCTCGATCAAGATCAGGTCGCGGCAAAGCGCGATCGTCTCGGCGCTTGCCGGGATGCCCGCCAGGCCCAGGCGGGCCGACACGCGTCCCTCGTGCATGATGCCGTGGGCGCCAAGCCAGGGATCTTCGGGTGTCAGAAAGACGAGCAAATCGAGGCCGGCCGCATACTCCAGGGCATGGCGGAGCACCGCGGTGTCCTTGATGGCCGCGTAGGCATTGCCGACGCCCACGCAACCGGCGTTTCGCAAAGCCTGCATGTCCGCCAGGTGGGTGCCGACAAGCCCGCGCGTAAGCGCCCCGATGGGGAGCACGCGGGCTGCGCCTAACTGGTGTGCTCGTTCGATCATCCATTCGGCGATCGCCGGGGTATCGATCGGGGGTGTGGTATCGGGCGGGCAGCACAAGGTGGTGATGCCCCCCGCGACCGCCGCCCGCGTCTCGCTTGCCAGGGTGGCCTTGTGTTCGAGTCCCGGCTCGCGCAACCGCGCGCGCAGATCGATGAGTCCCGGACAGACGATCAAACGATCGGCCGCGATGACCCGGTCAGCGGTGAACCCAGGGGGTGGTTCAAACCCTGCTATGCGCCCATCGCGGATAAATACCGAGCACACTCGGTCCAGGCCCTGGTGGGGGTCAACGACTCGTCCGTCGGCGATGATGATGTTCACGCGCTTCTATTCTCCGTTCCCGATGCTCCCGCCAGCCGGGCCAAGATGGCCATGCGTACGGCAATACCATAGGTTACTTGCGGCAAGATCACCGATTGCGGCCCATCGGCCACTTCCGATGCGATTTCCAGGCCACGGTTCATGGGGCCTGGGTGCATCACGATCGCCTGCGGATCGGCGAATGCCAAGCGATCGGCCGTTAGACCATAGAGGCTGAAATACTCGCGGGCACTCGGAACCAAGGCCCCATTCATACGTTCGAACTGGAGGCGCAACATAATAATGACGTCGACCCCGTCTAGGCCGCGCCGCATGTCCGTGTAGGGGACGGCGCCGAGGCTCTCGACGGCCATGGGCATGAGTGAACGTGGGCCGATGACGCGAACCTCGCGGGCCCCCAGGGTGGTCAGGGCATGAATCTGGGAGCGGGCCACCCGCGAGTGCAAGACGTCTCCTACGATGGCCACCTTGAGCGTCGAGAAGGCGCCTTTGTAGCGGCGGATCGTGAACATGTCGAGCAGTCCCTGGGTCGGATGGGCGTGACGCCCGTCGCCTGCATTCACGACGTGGACATGACTGGCCACGGATCGGGCAATGAGGTCGGCCGCGCCGCTCAAGGGATGGCGCACGACGAAGAGATCGGTATGCATGGCCTGGAGATTGCGCACGGTGTCCAAAAGGCTTTCACCTTTTTGCGTGGCAGACACGCTCGTGTTGATGTTGATGACGTCTGCAGACAGGCGTTTGCCAGCAATTTCGAATGTGGTTCTTGTCCGGGTGCTGGCCTCGAAAAAGAGGTTGACGATGGTTTTGCCACGGAGGAGTGGGATCTTTTTGATCTCCCGTTCCCCAATACTAATAAATGATTCGGCCGTGTCGAGGATCTCTACTATAGTCTCGGCGGCCAGGCCTTCAGTGGTCAAGAAGTGCTGGTGGCGTCCCTGGGCGTCCACCTGGATATCACCAATCACTCTTCTTTCTCCATGATTTTTATGCCAAGGGGGTTTGGCCCCGTCAGTTTGATGTGTTCTCCCGGCCGCAAAGAGATCATCGCCCCCACGATATCGGGCTGGATCGGTAGTTCGCGCCCGTCGCGGACGATAAGAGCCGCAAGCGAGATCGCGGCCGGGCGCGCGAAATCGAATATTTCGTTTAAGGCCGCGCGTATGGTGCGTCCCGTATGGAGCACGTCGTCAACAAGCACGATATGGCGCCCGTCGAGCGCGATCGGGAGATAGGATGTCTTGACCTGGGGGTTGATACCGACTCGGCTAAAGTCGTCGCGGTAAAAGGAGATGTCGAGCGTCCCTAGCGGGTCTGCGAGACCGAGTCGGCGGTGCAGTCGCTCCGCGACCCATACACCGCCGGTGTGAATGCCCACCATGACAGGTTGTCGATCCTTAAGCGCGGCAATACCGAGGGCCATGCGCGCGAGTGCCTGTTCTACGTCAATCATGGCTCCACGCTCCCTTGTTGCCGCCAAACACCGACTCCCGACCCACCGGGTCGTCGAAAAAAGCCTGAAGTATGGTGACCGCGGCAAGTGTATCCAGCATGGCCTTGCGTTTCGTGCGCCGTGCGCCCGTTTCCATGACGCGCTCACGCGCCGCAACTGTTGTTAGCCGTTCGTCGACCCAGTATACCGGGAGATGGTAGCGGCCGTCCAAGCGTCTGCCAAAACGCAAGCTGCGTGCGGTCATGGGATTGTCCGTGCCGTCCATGTTGCGGGGTAGACCCACCACCAATGCCTGGGGCTCCCATAATCGCAGTAGGCGTTCGATTGCCCCCCAGTCGGGTCCGCTGGCCAGCCCAGCTACCGAACCTGCGCCCTCGGCGCGTCCCGACGGGAGCCGGCCGACGGCGACCCCTATGCTTTTTGTGCCGTAATCAAAACCAAGATAGGTACTCGCCGTCACGAGTGTCCGGCATCGCCGCACAACTTCACCATATCGACACCCAGGAGATGAGCGGCAGCCGACCAGCGGGCCTTGGGTGGGGTCTTAAAGAGGACCTCGGGTGTGGCCGGGCCGCTTAACCAGGCGTTGTCGGCAATCTCTTGCTCGAGTTGCCCAGGGCCCCAGCCCGCATACCCTAAGGCGAGCAGGCAATGCTCCGGCCCTTCGTTGCGCGCCATGGCGACCAAGATATCGCGGGATGTGGATATGCCGAGTGTCTCGGTCACGGCCAGCGTCGATTCCCAGGTGCCCAGCGGCTCATGAAGAACGAAGCCGCGGTTGTTTTGAATGGGGCCCCCCAAATGGACCGACTGCTGCGTCGTCGCGCCGTTTGCGGTGATGATCTCGAGTTGCTGAAAGACGTCGCCCAAGGTGAGGTCGATGGGCCGATTGATGATGATCCCCATGGCCCCTTCCGCGCCATGTTCGCAGATCAGGGTGACGGTGCGGAAAAAGTTGGGGTCGCCAAGGCCTGGCATGGCGATCAAAAACTGATTGGTGAGTGATGTGATCGCGTTCATGGCGTCCCTCGCAAGGAAACGGCGGTGAGCAGGTGAGTCTGGGGCATTTAGCTTAACCCGTGTCCTCCTATGTGGCTGATACGACTCAATCGACACGCCCCAAACAACCCGCGACTCGAAATTCGTGGATCTCTTGTTATTAGTATCCGGTATGTCTTGGGTCCTTTCAAGGGAGTCCCTGTTAGGGCGTAGGGTTTGCGGACGCCCTGGCCGCCGTTATCCGGCCGCCACGGAAGTGCCAAGTTTCAATGATCGGTAAAACCGAGAGCCGCGCGCCTGCGATCTTGGGGAGTGGCGCGAACGGTGCCGCGCTCCGCACCATAGCCATCGCGGCGGCATCGAGCGTGGGGTATGCCGATTTGCGGATCACCTGGATGCCTTCGAGGGTGCCGTTTTGGCGAATCTTCACGGCGAGCACGAGGGATCCCGTCAGCGGTCGTCCGGCGAGCATTTGATCATATTGGCGGCTCCCTACACGCTCCATATGCCGGTTCCAGCGCGTGATGTAGCTGGCATAAGCGAAGCGTTGTGCTGTGACCCCTCCGCGTCCAGGGCCAGTTATCTGGTAGGCGCGCCAGTCCCGGCGAATCTCGGCCTTGAGCCGCGCCTCCTCGGCCGCAAATTGTTTTGTGATCCCCATCTCGTAAGCAATGGCAGCATGCAGTTGCCAGGTCGGTTTGCTGAGGGTCACGTGTAGCGAGGGCGCGGTTGTGTGCAAAAGGCGAAACTGATCATGACGCGATGGCTTTTTGTCGGGGTGGGCCTTGCGGTACTGGTCGGTCCCGCCGTTGCGGGTGACAGCAAACGGGGTGTGCGCCATATGGTGTTTGTGCGTGCCCCCGCCGCCTTGCACATTGACTTGGGCGAGGCGCACCGCGTGGTGGGGCTTGGTCGTGCTCTCGGTTTGGACGAGCGTGATGTCGAGGGCGCGACCCATGGCCGCCGGCGGCAGGTCGAAGCGCACGCCGAGAATGACAATCAAATGAAGCAGGGCAGCCAAAAACAGCGCAATGCCAAGCCGGTCCGCAGGCTTTAAGTGCAACTCGCTCATGACGACCTAGCGGGACCCCCGATCCTTCGCTCAATGGCGTCGAAGAGGTGTCCGGCAATATTCAGATGAAAGGCAGCATCCAGTTCGCGTAGCCCAGTCGGGCTCGTGACGTTGATCTCGGTGAGCGCGTCACCGATGACGTCGAGTCCCACGAACAGCAGTCCCTTGGCGCGCAGCGTGGGCCCCACAAGCTCGCAAATTCTCCGATCAGACTCACTCAGCGGTTGGCCGACCCCTCGACCGCCAGCCGCCAGATTGCCACGACTTTCGCCGGGGGCGGGGATGCGCGCCAAGGCATAAGGGATCGGTTCGCCATCGATCATGAGGATGCGTTTGTCGCCATCGCATATGGCCGGCAAATAGCGTTGCGCCATGATGAACCGCTGGTCGTAAGCGGTCATGGTTTCGAAGATGACGTTGATATTGGGGTCAACGCTCGTAACCCGGAATATAGAGGCGCCGCCCATGCCATCCAACGGTTTGACCACGATATCGCGGTGTTCGTCTAGGAACCCGCGCAGGGCGCGCTGACGACAGGTGACGAGCGTGGGCGGCGTGCACTCAGGAAACCATGCCGTAAAGAGCTTCTCGTTGGCATCGCGCAGGCTGCTTGGCTTATTGACCACGAGCACGCCCGCGCGCTCGGCGTGTTCCAGAAGATAGGTCACATAAATGTAGTCCATATTGAAGGGCGGGTCTTTGCGCATCAAGATGACGTCGAAATCACTGATGGCGATGACGCGGGGCTCATCTAGCTGGCACCATGGCGCATCGGCGGCGCGCAGCACCATGCGCCGACCGTGGCCAAAAAGGTGTTGATTGCGTAACTCCAGTTCCCCCGCCTCTAGGCAGTCGATCTGGTAGCCACGCCGCTGCGCCTCCCGGAGAAGGCCGACAGTGGTATCCTTGTAGCCCTTGATCTGTTCAACCGGGTCCATGATGACGCACAGGCGTCGCATCATGAGGTCGGGACTCGCGGCGTATCGTGCAGTTCGCGCGCGGCAGCAAGCAGGGCCAATCGGCCAATCACCCCGTAGGCGTAAAATCGGTTCGGGCTGGCGTCTGGCGACTGATTGTCGTCTGGGTTTGTGCAGGACTCGGCGAACGCCAGCGAACGAAGTTCCATGCCGGGGGCATTGAGGTTTTCGTCAATTCCGCGCGAGTTGTGTACGCGGTAAAAGCCGCCGACCACGAAACGATCCACCATGTAGATGACCGGCTCGGCTACGGCCTGATCGGGACCAAAGGTCTCGAAGGTGTAAACGCCTTCTTGCACCAAAACCTCCTGAACGACCTGCCCTTCCTTGATGACGGCCATTTTGTTGCGTTGCTTGCGGTTTAGGTGGCGGACCTCGGCGGCATCGCGCACGGTCATGACGCCCATGCCGTAGGTGCCGGCATTGGCTTTGACGATCACGAACGGTTCCTGGGTGATGCCGTGTTGGCGGTACTTGTTGCGGATGATCTGGAGTACTTCCTCGACCTTGTCGGCAAGACACTCCTCGCCCTCTCGCTTATGGAAGTCGATCTCGCCGCAATGCCGAAAGACGGGGTCGATAAACCAGGGGTCGATCTCCATCAGTTCGCCGAATTCCTGAGCTAGGCGCTGATATTGGGCGAAATGACCGGACTTGAGGCGGTTCCACCAACCCAGCGCGAGCGGTGGCACAACCGGTTGTTCGAGGCCCTGCAAGATGTCTGGTGGCCCGGCCGATAGATCGTTATTGAGGAGTACGAAACAGGGGTTAAAGTTCTCCACGCCGACCCGGTTCTGCGTTCGGACGATGGGCTCTAGCTGAATGGTGCGCCCATTCGCTAGCGTGATGAGCTGGTGGGCGGCCTCGCCCGGCAGCCACGATCCGATGCGGACCCGGTAGCCCGCGCGTTCCAGCAGCATGACGAGCGCACCCATATTGTCCCAGTAAAAGGTATTGCGGGTGTGGTTCTCCGGGACGAGCAGGATGCGCGAGGCCCGGGGACAGAGTCGCTCGACGGCCGCCTGCAGGGCTTGCACGCAGAGCGGGTGGAACATCGGGTTTAGGTTGTTAAAGCCGGCCGGGAAGAGATTGGTGTCCACGGGGGCGAGCTTAAAGCCGGCGTTCCGGAGGTCCACCGAGGCGTAGAAGGGCGCAGGCGTCGCTAGCCACCCCTCGTGAAACCACTGTTCAATTTCCGTCTGTCGCTGTAGGAGCCGCTCCTCGATGGCAAGCAACGGCCCGGTCAGGGCCGTAGTCAGGTGCGGAACGGCCTGGTGCGTTGACTCAAGGCCCATAGCTAACCCCATTTCCAAGACAAGCGTGAATAGTGACACTATGCAGCCCGGAAAGGGAAGGGATCGGATCGCCAAAATGCCCTGACGCGGGCTTACCACGCGCGCGGCGCGACTCGCCCGTTTCCAGTGGCGAGCGGCCAAGGTTGGTATCTCAGGCCGCAACCGTCTAAAATCAGTTTGTCCGTCGAGAAAATGGATTTTGCCTGAGACTTATGCTAGTAAATCATCAGGGTGCAGGAATAAGCGCAGGAGTGACCTGAGCGGCTTGCGCCCGCGACCAGCGGTGAGGGGCCTCGTGAGCATCAAGGTTATGGTAATTGACGACAGCAATACCATCCGGCGGACAGCGGAGGCCCTTTTAAAGAAGGCGGGCTACGACGTCTATACGGCGGGCGACGGCTTCGAGGCCATGTCGATCATTACTGATCGCAGGCCCGATATTATTTTTGTTGACATCATGATGCCGAGGCTCGACGGGTACCAAACCTGCTTGCTAATAAAGAATAACAAGGACTTCAAGCATATCCCGGTCATTATGCTCTCCAGTAAGGACGGTTTGTTTGATAAGGCTCGGGGCAAAATTGCCGGTTCAGAGGAGCATGTAAATAAGCCATTTACCCAAGAAGAGTTGATCGAGGTGATAAGCAAGTATGTACACTAGCGCATACCGCGAAGACCAACGTCTCCGCGGACTCTAGTCTCCAAATAAAGAGGGATACAAAATGGCTATTAAAAGCATTCTCGTGGTCGACGATTCGCCAACCGAGTTGCATCTTTTACAGGAAATGCTGACGCGCAATGGTTTCCAGATTTCCACGGCGCGCAGTGGCGAGGAGAGCATAGAGAAGCTAAAGACCATGCGGCCCGATCTGATTCTCATGGATGTCGTGATGCCGGGGATGAGTGGTTTTGAGGCCACGCGCACGATCTCGAAGAGTCCGGCGACATCGGGTATCCCCATTATCATCTGCACCACTAAGGGTCAGGAGACGGATAAGGCGTGGGGCTTACGGCAGGGGGCGAAGGACTATATCGTCAAGCCGGTCGTCGAAAGCGTGCTGCTCGATAAGATTCGGGCCTTGTGAGCGATATCGCCCAAGATAATGCGTTTGCGCTCCTGCTCAACATGCAGGAGGCGGCGCGCGGGGGTGCGCCGGGCTTGCCGGAACAAACGCAAGCAGCCCCTCTCTGGAGTGGGTTGGGTTTTCGCCTTTCCAGTTTGTCGCTGCTCGTTTCTCTTAACCAGATAGACGAGGTGTTGGTGCGCCCCGATGTCACGCGGGTTCCCGGCACTAAGCGGTGGGTGAAGGGCGTCGCGAACGTGCGCGGCACCCTGCTCACGATAATTGATCTTGCTGAGTATTTTGGTAAATCGCCGGTTCCGGTTGATGATAAGGCGCGTTTGTTGGTTATGCACATTGGCGATTTTAACACCGGTCTGCTTGTCAATGAGGTGTTAGGGTTGAAGCATTTCGATGCCGAGCAGGACCGGCGCGACATCGCGGGGCTCGATAACGCTGTCCTCATGCACGTGCAAACAGCATTCATGCAAGAGGGGACGTTGTGGGGTGTATTCGATTTGCGTTCACTTACAGAGAGCTTGACTTTTAAACACGTCGCGGCCTAAAGCCGCGTCAAGAGCCGTTGAACGCCCAGAAGAACGTACATGAGGTATTTTACTATGGTGGCGAGACTATCCAAAAAGAAGGGGGTCGTTTTGGATCAGCCGACCGAAGAATTGGCATCCTTGGGCGGTGGACAAGGTGAGCAGTTCGTAGAGGTGCAGGCCCGACCGACTAAGGGCATGAAAGCCAAGCGAGACAAAAAGGACTCGTCGCTCGGCCGGGGCTTGACGAGCGTTACGATCCTTCTCGTGCTCATGGTGGCCTCCTTAGGAGGCGTTGCCTATTTTTTCGGTACGAACGCCGCGCAGGCGAGCCGCGACTCGAAATACATCGAACAATCGGATCAGCTCCTGATGCTTTCGCAGCGTATTGCGAAGGATGCTGCGGCTGCGACCTTAGGCGAGGAAAGCGCATTTAGCGGCTTGCGTCACTCCCGCATCGACTTCCAGAACATCATGAATACGCTGACGAACGGCAACCCAAGCCTAGGTATCCCACCTAGCCCGCTCGCCGTGACCCCAGCGCTCACCAATCTGAACACGACTTGGCTCAAGCTTCGCCACCACGTCGATGAAATCGTCAAGCAAGAAGAGCCTTCCTTGATGATGCATGACTACGTGGCCACAGTGAATCAGACAGCCCCCATGCTGCTGGCGCTTTGGGACGAAATCATGACGGAGGGCATACGCGCCCACATGTCGCGACAGGTTCTCTATCTTGCCGCCAGACAGGGCATGTTGAGTCAGCGCATCACTATGGAGGTGAATCTGTTTGCTCAAGGCGGCAGCTCCGCGGCCGTGGCGGCAGCCGAGTTTGGCGAAGACACAAAGCTGTTCCAACAGACGCAGGATCAACTGGCAACGCAGCTTCCCGCTGTGACCATGGCGAAATTCGCGACTGCCAAGAAGACCTTCGCTGCCCTAAACCAGAGCGTGCAGGGTATCTTGGGCGATGCCGCGCCACTTTTCGTAGCCCAACGGTCGGGCACCCTGATCTTCCGTCATAGTAACGAACTCCTGGCGGCGAGCCGCCAGCTCGTGAACTCCTACGGGGCGCTGGCGAAAAGCCGACTCCCCAAGGAGTATGCCGGTTACGCGATGGGCGGCTTGTCGCTACTCTTCCTTTTGCTCTTGGGTCGCAAGCTGTTGGGCGATGAGCGCGTGCGCGCGCGCGAAAGCGCGAACCAGAACCGGGAAACGCAAGACGCCATTTTGAAACTGCTAGATGAGATGGGCGATTTGGCCGACGGCGACTTGTCGATTCAGCCGCAGGTGACAGAGCAGATCACGGGCGCGATCGCCGACTCCATTAACTACGCCGTAAAGGAGATGCGCAACGTTGTGTACCGCATCAACTCGACCGCGCAAGAGGTAGCGGGCGCATCGGAGAGGAGCCGTCGTACGGCCGCAGAGCTGAACGATGCGGCGACTCGCCAGGCCGCGCAAATTCTCGCGACGACCGAACGCATTCGCGCCATGGCGAAGTCCATGGAGGAAATGTCGCAGAGTGCGGGTAAATCCGTGGAGGTGGCCCGTGGCTCGGTGGTCACAGCCAAGCGCGGTGCCGAGGCGGTGCAGGATACGATCAAGGGTATGGATGAAATGCGCGAGCAGATCCAAGAGACCGCCAAGCGTATTAAGCGGCTAGGCGAGAGCTCGCAACAGATCGGGGAAATCGTCGAACTGATCAATGACATCGCCGAGCAGACCAATATTCTTTCGTTGAATGCGGCCATTCAGGCGGCCATGGCCGGCGATGCCGGTCGCGGGTTCGCGGTGGTGGCCGATGAAGTCCAAAGGTTGGCCGAGCGCTCCGGTGGCGCCACAAAGCAGATCGCCGATCTCGTGAAGACGATTCAGGCGGATACCAATGAAGCCGTAGCCTCGATGGAGAAGGCGACCAATGGCGTGGTTGAGGGTACGCGGCTTGCGGACGCGGCGGGTCAGGCCTTGGGCCAGATCGAGTCGGTCTCGGAGCAGCTGTCAGGCCTTATCGTGCGTATCGCCAATGACGCACACGTGCAATACGAGACGGCGACTACGGTGTCTAGCAGCATGGGTGAAATCCAAGAGGCGACGGCCACGACATCAGCGGGAACCCGGCAAACGGCAGAGTCCATAGCGAAGCTTTCGGGTCTTGTAGGGGAGCTGCAGGCGTCGGTTGCTGGCTTTAAGTTACCAGCTTAAGTGTTGAAGCCGACCCGGGGGTAAGATGGTCACTACAAGTGGTACGGACCTCGGAACGCTCGGATGGGTCAAAGACGAGATCGATGAGACCCTAAAACAAGCGAGACTTGCGCTCGAGGCCTTTACCGAGGAGCGGACCGACGAGGCAAAACTGAGGCTTTGCGCCACTTACCTTCATCAGGTCGGCGGTACGTTGAAGATGGTCGAGCTCGACCCCCTAGCCCAGCTGGTGAGCGAGGCGGAGTCCTTGGTGCAGGCCTTGCTCGATGGCATCGAGGCGCCGAGTGAAGCGGTTTTGGAGCCGCTTGCGCGGGTCTTGCTGTCAATTCCCGATATTCTCGATCGGGCCCAAGTGGAAGGTCTCGGCAACGGTCTTGAGTTGTTGCCGATAGCAAATGAGTTGCGAGCCGCTCGGGGGATTCCGCCCTTAGCGCCGCAGGCCATTTTTGCGCCTGATCTTTCGGTTCGTCCCCCGAAGCCGGCCGTCGCCGATGATCGCGGGTTTGCAGAGCTTTTCCGCAAACAGCGAACGCAGTTTCAGAAGACGCTCCTCAGGTGGCTTAAGGGGCCGCGTGCGGTCGCCGATGGTCAGGCGATGGCCGACCTTCTTGAGGATTGGCGGGCCGCTACGGCGTCAGTGTCGCTGGCGCAATGTCTCTGGGTTGGCAGCGCGTTTTTGCGGTTTCTGACCGAGCAAGCCGAACCGCCCCTCGAAAGCCAAAAGTTGCTCGGCCGCCTTGATCAGCTTTTGCGGCGTTTTGTCGACGGTCACGATAAGGGCGGTACCCGCACGGGGTGCGAGCGCCTGACTCGGGAGATGTTATTCGCGCTACGCGAAGGGCCATCGACAGACAGTAGTGTTGCCGCCATCCGCGCGGCGTTCGGTTTTACTACCGAATCGAACAATGTCTTGCCGTCGCCATCGATTTCGGCGCTGCGGTCCATTGCCAGCGCCTTGAGTCAGGAGATCACAGAGGCCCAGGGGTTGCTTTCGCGTTGCTTCGATCCAGGCCAAGAGGCCGGCGGGGCGTTGGATGACGAACTCATACAGCTCTTGGACAAAATGGGCAAGACCTTTTCGGCCCTCGACATTGTGCCCTTGAAGGACCTTGTGCAGACAGCGGCCGAGGTCTGTCGGGCGGTGGCCGAAGGCCAGTTTGAAAAAACCGGCCCGGTCGCAATGGTGCTCGCCCAAGCTTTGTTGCAGATCGAGACCGCCATTCGCGAAATTCCCTCCAATCGCGGCGGCTGGCAATTGGCCGTAGAAGAGCGCCGCCAAGCCCTAGCGAGCCTGGGTAGCGTAGCGGATACCAGCGGTGTCGAAGTATCCGAGGCCCCGCTCTCAGAACAGGATCGGCGTCAGCTTATTGGCGCGGTGGGTGGTGAGATACGCGCGAACCTCAAGCGTATCGAAGAGGGCTTCTTGGCCTTTGTCGCGGCACCTGCCGACCACGGCCTGCTGGCCGAATTGCCGACCCTGGCCGCGCAAGTAGAGGCGGCCTTTCGGGTCGTGGAGGATGAAGCCGCAGCGGATCTAGGCCACGAGCTCCGCGATGCACTGGATCGTTTCGCAAGTGGGGTGCTCGCGCCCAGAGGGGCCCCTCTTGAGGCGCTGGCGGCCGCAGTCGCGGGTCTTGAGGCGCAGGTTGTGGGGCTTCAGCGGGGCCGGGTTATGCCCGAATCCCAACTTCAGGCCCTAACATCCGCCCTCCAGACCCTGGCCGATGGGGCCGTAGGCGGGGCGCAGTCGGCGGTGCCTGAGTCTGCGTCGAGCGCTGATCGGGACGGGCCGGCCTCGTCGGCCCCCGCCACCGTCGCGCTCGCCGACCTCCAGATCGATCCCGAGATTCTCCCGGTGTTCTTGGAAGACGCCCACCAAGCGGTCACTGAGCTCGAAGAGGCGCTCCCGGCTTGGACTACAAATGCTACGGACGAACGGGCTATAGGTCTTGCCAGGCGCGCCTTCCATACCCTGAAAGGGAGTGGGCGCATGGTCGAAGCCGGAGAGATCGCGGAATTGGCTTATGACGCGGAGAGCTTGCTCAACAAGATCCGTGGCCGCCAAATGGCGCCGGGTGCCGATGCCCTTAAATGGGTCACGGCGGCCTATGAGGTGGTTCGTGCGTGGGTAGAGGCCGTCGAACAGAATAAACCCCTGCCATATATGGGCGCGGTGCGAGCGGCCTTACAGGATCTCAACGAGGGGCGCCCAGTTGCCGAGAACGCCGCGGTCGCTACCATGCGCCTCCGCGCGGATGGCGAGGCTGCGGTGGCGGATGAGGTCGCATCGGAATCGCTCACCCCGAAGGGTCTCGATTTTTCAGGAGGTGGCGGCGAACTCGCCCCTACCGTCGATCACGACGAGGCCTCCCCGGTCCCGCCGGCGGCCGAACACACCGCCGCGGAGACGAGTTCGGCGCCGGGGGGGCTCCTGGCGAGCGACCCCCTGCTACTGGATATTTTTGTCGCCGAGACTCGCGATCATCTGGTTGTTTTGCATCAGGCGCTGACCGCGGGTCCTGCAGAACCCGTGTCGGCTACGCTTTTGCGTGCCGCCCATACCATGCAAGGCAGTGCGCGGTCCGTGGGGCTCGCGCCGATGGCCGAGGCCTGTGCCGGGATTGAGCGCTACCTCCAGGCCTTAGAGCTAAGCCAGGAGCAGGTTGGCGATGAGGGGATCGAGTTGCTCGCCGATCTCGTCTCCACTAGTGAGGCATTTTTGGGTTTCCTTCAGGGCGATAGCGACGCGAATCCGGATTTTGCGGCCCTCACGACGCGTCTTGCCAACCACCCCAAGGAGGCCTCCGCGCATTCGGAACGGACGTGGTGGCAGAAGAACCTAGAGACCCAGGAAACGGCGCGGGACGAAGGTCGGTCGGCGGCCGACGAGTCCGCGGGCGCTAGCGAAAACGGCTATCCCGTACCGACGGAGCTCGGGGAACAAGAGGCCGCTGAAGGGCGTTCAATGACGCCATCGGATACCTACTCAGCATACGGGTCTGCGCCCGTCGAGGATGCCGATCCCGAGTTGCGGGAGATCTTTCGTGACGAAGCCCGCGACCTATTGGAGACGATTGAGGGTGCGTTTGCGGATTGGCGCGGCAGACGCCAGAGCGACGGTCCGCTACAGGCCCTGAAGCGAGCGTTGCACACCTTGAAGGGCGGCGCCCGCATGTGTGGCGGCGCCCGTATGGGTGATTTCGCCCACGCTACCGAGGAGCTTTTGCGGCGCGTCGAAGATAAAAGCTGCGCGCGCGATGATCACCTTTTTGCCCTTCTGGATTCGGCCGTCGAACGTCTTGGGATGCTCTACAAGGAATTCTTGTCCGGCCAGCCGTTATCCGATTTCGCTTCCGAGCAGGCTTTGGTTGCCGAGTTGCGGGGTGAGGAGCATGAGGCCCAAGGGTCCGTCCTGGCTCCGGGTGAGGTAGCAATGCCTGCCCATCCGCCCGAGGTTTCGCCCCCCATTTCGCTGGAAGATGAAGACTTCAGTATCGAGACGACAACCAAGGTTCGGGTCCGCACCGCGCTTTTAGATCGGCTTGTGAATTACGCGGGTGAGGTGAGTATCGCGCGCTCGCGGATGGAGCAACAGATATTCAGTTTGCGGGAGCATCTCGCCGAGCTGAACGGCAACGTCAAGCGATTCCGCGATCAAGTGCGGGAACTTGAAATTCAGGCGGAATCGCAGATTGGGTTTCGGGCGCAAGTCGGGGAAGGCAGTGCCGCCGAAGACTTTGATCCCCTGGAATTCGATAGGTTTACCCGGCTTCAGCAATTATCGCGTGGCCTTACCGAAAACCTCCACGATTTGGTCACTCTGCATGGAACGCTCGATACCGTAGCGAGCCAGGCAGAGGCGGTGTTGCAGCAGCAAGCCCGCGTGAATACCGAATTGCAAGAGGGCTTGATGCGCACTCGCATGGTCGGCTTCGCAACCCAGGCCCATCGCTTGCGTCAAATCGTTCGGCAGACGTCCCGGGAGCTCAATAAGCGCGTCGACATCGTCCTGGAAGGCGCCGAGGTCGAAATGGACCGCCACTTACTTGAGCGCATGATCGGACCATTTGAGCACATGATCCGGAACGCCATCGATCACGGTCTGGAGTCCACGGCCGAGCGCGAGCGTTTAGGCAAGCCCGCCATTGGGGTCATTACCGTTCAAGCCTCCCAGGAGAGTGGCGAGATCGTGATCCGCGTCTCCGATGACGGGGCGGGTTTGCCCATCGAACGCATACATGCAAAGGCCATTGAGCGCAAATTGCTCCCCCCCGGGGCCACGGTGACCGATGAGCAAATCATGCAGTTTATTTTGCTGCCCGGCTTCTCTACGGCCGCGCATCTCACACGGCTATCGGGTCGCGGCGTGGGTATGGATGTCGTCCACAGCGAGGTGAAGAAGCTTGGCGGCACGATCACAGTCGACACAAAGGCCGGTCGCGGCACGACCTTCGTTATTCGCCTGCCCCTGACCTTGTCGATTACCCAGGCGTTAATGGTGGGCTGCGGCGACCAGTTGTTCGCCATCCCGTTGGCTGCGATCATCAACATTGTCGAAGCGCCAGGGGGCACCATTGCGGATGCCTTGTTAAAGAGCCGCCCCATCTTGCGTTATGGTGGCAAGGATTATCCTTTCATGGATCTCGGTATGCGCCTAGGCCTTGCGCGCAGCGCCATTGTTCCTCGCAAGTCGCCGGTGTTGCTGTTGCGCCTCGACACGAGGGAGGTGGCGGTAGCCGTTGATAGCCTGGCGGGAACGCGCGAAATCGTAGTGAAGTCTCTGGGCCCACAATTGGGCGAGATCCGGGGCCTCTTTGGGGCGACCATCTTAGGTGATGGCCGAGTCTTGTTAATTCTGGATATCCCTGCCCTTTGGACAGAGGAAGAGGGCCTGCACTTAGTGCCTACGACAACTGAGGCCCCGGTCGTGACGCGACCTTATGTGGTAGTGGTCGACGACTCTTTGACGGTCCGCAAGGTGACGGGTCGTTTTCTGCAAAAGCAAGGGTACGACTCAGCGTCAGCAAAAGACGGTATTGAGGCGCTCGAGTTGCTTCGGGATCGTATCCCGGACGTGATGTTGGTCGATATCGAGATGCCGCGTATGGACGGCTATGAGCTCACCTCCCGCATTCGCGATGAGGCCCGCCTAAGGCACATCCCCATCATTATGATCACGTCTCGGTCGGGGAATAAACATCGTGAGCGCGCCATGAGCCTCGGGGTGGATGCCTATCTGGGCAAGCCCTATCAAGAGGAAGATCTCCGTAAGGAAATCGAGGCCATGCTGCGACGAGGGCGCATATGACGATCTTGCGTCACTATCTAGAGCTTCAGTTTGCCGGGCGAACGTTTTTGCTGCCCAATACGTCGGATTTATTGATCGAGCCGCGCGAGAATATGCATATCGAGCGCAAAGGTCAGGCGGCTGCTCTGCGTGTTGTTCAAGGGGTGGCGTCCCCGGCCTATATTTTGGATGCGGATTTGCGGCCCATTATGGAAAGCCAATGGACGCGGGCCGTCTTCCTGGGGGTGAATTCGGGTCGTCTGGTCGGGCTACTCATAGACGACCTGAGACTTTTGCCTGCAGACACCCTGCGTATCGAGCCGTTTACGCCGCTTGGGCCCGTTCCCAAAACGGGTTACCACCTTTTTGATGCGGCGGCGATGGCGACCTCGACCCTGACCTTGGTGTTTTCCTCGGTCGGGCTCGCGGCTTACTTACAGGCCCAAGGGGACCGTGATGGCGTTAGCGAATAATCGAGTTCACGCGCTGCTATTGCCGGTCAATGATCGTTTTTTGCTGGTGCCTAGTGCCCTGGTGGCAGAGATCGGCATGGTGCACGATCTGACCCCCGTTCCGCTCAGCCCACCATGGATGCTAGGCGTACTGAATTGGCGTTTCCGTCCTGTCCCGGTCTGTGATTTGGCCCGGTTTTGGGGCCCTCCGGTTACACCGAACCAGAAGTCGCGAGCGATCGTGTTTTATCCCTTGCCGGGACGCAAGCCCACTGAATTTTTCGCCCTTGTCACAAGCGCCGAACCGCAGCCGCGGACGATCGACACGCCGGCTGTGTTGTTGACCGACGAGGATGCCGTCCATCCTTATTTGGCGGTGTCATTGGATATCGATTCAAGGCGTGCCGGCATCCTAGATCTGGAGGCCCTGAAGGGCCTTTTCTATGACGATGCCGCGCAACCGGCATAGTCCTTAAATCGGTCAGCCCTGCATCTTTCAGACGCACCGGGCACTAGGGGTGGGTCCGTTGATTCACTCGTGGCCCTAGCGGGCGGTTGCCTCGTCAATACCGGCGGTGAGAACGCGGACGGCCTGTTGGATTTCCGTTTCTTGGATCACGTACGGAGGCATCAGGTAGAGGGTGTCGCCAAGCGGGCGCAGCAGGGTCTCGTGATCGAGTCCATAGCGATAGACGCGGAGACCGCGCCGCTCCCCTGCCGGGTATGGGCGGCGGCTAGCCTTGTCCGCGACGAGGTCCAGTGCCGCGATCATTCCCGTTTGCCGGACCTCAGCTACGTGAGGGTGGTCGCGTAGCGGCGCCAAGGCCGAGGCCATGGCCGCGCTTAAATTGCGGTTTGTGGCCAGCGTGTCGGTCTTTGCGAAGATATCGAGTGTCGCCAATGCGGCGGCGCAGGCTAAGGCATTACCGGTATAACTGTGGGAGTGCAGGAACGCCTTGCCGGTTTGATATTCCGCGAAGAATGCCTCGTAAATCTGCTCGGTGACAAGGCACGCCGATAGTGGGAGATAGCCACCAGTCAACCCCTTTCCTAATAAGAGGAAGTCCGGCCGAATAGGCCCCTGTTCGCAGGCAAAAAGGGACCCTGTGCGACCGAACCCCGTGGCAATTTCATCGGCAATCAGGTGAACGCCGAATTGGTCGCAGAGCGTCCGTAACCCGCGGAGATAGCCCGGATCGTGCATGCGCATACCGCCTGCGCACTGTACAAGCGGCTCGATGATGACTGCGCAGATCGTTTCGTGGTGGCATTCGAGGAGATCTTTCATTCCCGCGAGCGCACGGTCAGCCTGTTCTTTACATGTCATCCCGGGCGCGCGCGCGGAGCAGTCCGGGGAGGGCGCGACATGGGTCTTGAAGAGGAGCGCCTCGTAGGTTTCCTTATAGAGGGCGACATTACTCACCGACAGCGCTCCTGCGGTCTCGCCGTGGTAAGAATGGGCAAGGGCCACAAACGTGGTTTTCTGGGGTGAGCCCACGTTTCGCCAATAGTGCAGACTCATTTTGAGGGCGATCTCGACGGCCGACGAGCCGTTATCACCAAAAAAACAGCGAGTGAGGCCGTCGGGGGCAAGCCTTACCAAGGCCTCGGAGAGGGTAATGGCGGGTTCATGGGTAAAGCCCGCTAGTAGGACATGTTCCAGGTTGGACAGTTGCTGGCGGATGGCCTCATTGATGGCCGGATGGCAGTGCCCGAAGAGATTGACCCACCAGGAACTGATGGCGTCTAGGTAGCGGCGCCCCTCAAAATCCTCAAGCCACACACCGTGCGCACGGCGTACCGGAATCAGGGGTACGCTCAAATGGTCGTGCATCTGTGTGCACGGGTGCCACAGGACTTTTAGGTCGCGTTCGATTAGGGGGCCATTGGGCATGGCTCCAGTATATCAGGCTCAGTACCCCCAGTACTCTTGTAGGACGCGGCTCTGGCCGCTGTATTCTTGCGCTCGGGCCGCTACGAACGCTGGCAGCCCGATCGCATGCAGGAGCGTAGGCGGCGCATGGAGGAGCGCTGCGCGTACCTGGGCACGCTCCTTCGCCGAAATCCAGGGCGCCGCGGACACGGCGATGTTGGGAATAGGATCCGTTGTTGTAATGACCATGATCGCGGTTCCGCGCGCCATGGCCTGACCGACGATCGGGGTCGGGACCATCGCGGCCGCGACCTTCTTGGCCATGAGCAGTTGCAGTTCGGCGGAGGCGTCCGCCGCGCCGACTATGATCGGTCGGCGGCTCGGGTCGGGAAACATGCGGTTTAGGAGGGCGGCACCCATGCTGGGGATCCCTAGGGAGGCGATCCGGTGGCCGACGAGGTCAGCGGGACCGAATATCATTTCAGAACTGCGCGCCACCAGGCTATAGGACACGGTACCTGGCTCCTTGACGAGCAGGTGATAGCCCAAATGGGTGATGCGGTAGTCGGTGAAGTGTGCGGCGTCTAAAATAAAGGCATCGCCATGAGCCTTGCGCATTGTTTGCCAGTAAGCGAGGAAGTTCGGACTCGTCGCGACTACGCAAGGTCGTCCGAGCACTTGTCCGATATAAGTCGCAAGCGGCGTAAAGGCCTTGGCGGTCGCCCGTTCGCTCAATATCGGCTGAACGGCGAGTACTAGCGGTTGGGCCCAGGAGACCCCGGCTGTCAATAACCCCACCAGTATCAACGCCCAGCCACGGCGACGAACGCCGTTTTGTGCGCGCATCATAAAGCTGCACCCCCTGCGCGGATGTTTCGTAATCGCACCCACCGTCATGCCGGCCTGTTCCCAGTATAGACAGCATCCGATTAAGGTGTGGCATAATGCCTGCCCACAAGCGTACTTTTATTCGTGAGGCGACATGGTAAGCACAGAAACTCCAATCTGCGATTTTGGGTGGCCGGCCCCCGATTTTGCGCTACCAGCGACCGATGAGCGGGTTCTTACCTTGGCGGACGTGCGCGGGGAACGCGGGTTGCTGGTATTTTTTATCTGCAATCATTGCCCCTATGTACAGGCCATCCGAGACCGCCTTGTGCGCGACGTGGCGGAGTTGCAGACACTGGGCATCGGCGCCTGCGCGATCATGTCGAATGATCCGACCGACTACCCGGAAGACTCCTTTGCCAACATGAAGCGCATCGCCGAGCAATATCACTTCTCGTTTCCTTATCTTTATGACGAAACCCAGCTCGTCGCGCGTCGTTACGGAGCCGTGTGTACGCCTGATTTTTTTGGATTTAATGCCGATCTAAAGCTCCAATACCGCGGGCGCCTGGACGCGAGCCGCAAAGAGCCCGCCGTGGCGGCCACTCGGGATCTTTTTTTGGCGATGAAGCAAGTAGCGCTGACAGGGCACGGCCCGACCGATCAGGTGCCCAGCGTGGGGTGCTCGATTAAATGGAAGGAAGGCGTGGGCGCTTGAGTGCCGGTAGCGTCTTGGACCCCACGAGTCAGCCCTTTTTGCGGATCTTAGAGGGACTTGTACGGACGGCCGCAGAAGTGGAGTTGGTTCCGCGCTTTGGGGTGAGCGGCTCTAGCATAAAGGGAGACGGAACCCTCGTGACGGTCGCTGATACCGGCATGCAGGCACGCTTGGCGGCTGGCTTATTCGCGTATTGGCCGGAATTTCCGTTGATCGGCGAAGAGATGAGTGAAGCGGAGCAGCACGGCGCCCTTCACGCTGGCGGGAGCATCTGGTGCCTGGACCCGCTAGATGGGACCACGAATTTCGTCAATGGGATTCCATTTTTTGCCGTCTCTTTGGCGCTATTGCGTGATGGCCAGCCGATACTGGGACTCGTGTATGACCCCTTGCGCCAGGAATGCTTTACGGCCGTTCGTGGCGGCGGGGCTTGGTTGAATGGTGAGCCGTTGGGCGCAGGTGCCCACATGCCGGCGCTCAGGCGTTGCGTTGCGGTCGTGGATTTTAAGCGCCTGCAACCGCGACTTGCGGGCCGGCTGGGCGTAGACCCTCCCTATGGGTCGCAGCGCAATCTGGGCGCCTGCACCCTGGAATGGTGTTGGCTGGCCGCGGGGCGTATCCATCTTTCCTTGCATGGCGGCCAGAAACTCTGGGATTACGCCGCCGGGAGCCTGATCCTGCAAGAGGCGGGCGGTGTAGCCATGACCCTGGACGGGCAGCCGATTGGGTACGATTCGCTTGCCAGCTCCTCGGCCGTTGCGGCAAGAACGGCCGATCTCTACGAGGCCTGGCGCACCTGGATCACCTATAATGCCTAGCCATCTACAAGGCAGGTATTGCCGAATGGGGCCTCGGTGGGTGAAAATACGCGGCGCTTGTCGTGATTAGGTTCGTTGCGAGCAATGCGCGACGTGGGTTTGCTCGTCCCTTTGGTGGGAGGCTGGGCGGCCAAGAGGCCTTCTTGCAGGTATAAACGAGCCCTTTGGGGCGTACGATTGAATGTAAACGCACGGGTGGGGTGGGGGGCGCGGGGCGATGAGCCACCGAGGTCGCTTTGCCTGATCGAGGAGCAGTGAGATGCAAAAGAGACCGATCCTATTGGGGATCGTCGGTGATTCGGCGGCCGGGAAGACTACGATTACGCGCGGTATCGCGAATGTTATCGGGGAAGACAGGTGCACTATCATTTGTACCGATGATTACCACAAGTACAATCGTGTAGAGCGGGCGAAAAGAAAGCTCACCGCGCTCCATCCCGATTGCAACTACATGGATATCATTGAGCAGCATCTGCATTTGCTGGCCGAGGGGAAGCCAATCCTAAAGCCCCACTACAATCATACGACGGGGGATTTTGATCCGCCGACCTATGTCGAGGCGAAGGATTTTATCGTAGTCGAGGGGCTGCTCGGCTTCTCGACCAAGCTTATGCGCGACGCGTATGACGTGAAGCTCTACCTCGCGCCGCCTGAGGATCTGCGGTTTCGCTGGAAGATGAAGCGCGATACCCAAAAACGCGGGCATACCGCCGAGGCCGTGATCCAAGAGATGAAATTGCGCGAGGCCGATTCGGAGGCGTTTATCCGCCCCCAACGTAAATGGGCCGATATGGTCGTCTGCTTCTGGCCCCCAGAGAACGACAAAGAGGAGACCGGCAGCCATCTCAACGCCTCTTTGGTGTTGCGCCCGACCCTACCCCACCCGGACTTGTCTGAGGTGCTGGAGCACGGCAGCGGCAACGGTATACATATGGAACTGGATCGCGATATGGGCCTGCCCGTCGACCGTTTGGAGATCGACGGCAATATCACCGACGAGAAGGCCAAGCGTCTCGAGGATTTGCTCTGGCAGCATATCCCAGGAGAGCACCATCATCTTCGCCATGACGGTATTGGCGACATTACCGGTACAACGGGGGAGACGCTCAAGTCTCACCCATTAGCCTTGACGCAGTTGCTGGTTGCTTATCATTTATTGAAAGCGGCATCCGGCCACTACGAGTAAGGACTACCCTGTTTTTTGAGGATCAAATATGTCAGCAAAGCCCGAAAGTCGCTCGAATGGGGGCGGCCACGTTGATGCCCGCCGCCGCGAACTCGCCAACGCCATCCGCGCGCTCAGTATGGATGCCGTGCAGAAGGCCAATTCTGGGCACCCGGGTGCGCCCATGGGCATGGCCGATATCGCGGAGGTCCTGTGGAACGACTATCTGAAACATAACCCGGCGAACCCCGCCTGGGCAGACCGCGATCGCTTCGTTTTGTCCAACGGCCATGCCTCGATGCTGCTCTATAGTCTCCTGCACCTGTCGGGCTACGCCTTGCCGATAGAGGAACTGAAGCGCTTCCGGCAAATGGGGTCGATGACCCCCGGTCATCCGGAATATGGATGTACCCCCGGAGTCGAGACCACGACTGGTCCGCTGGGTCAGGGTCTGGCCAATGCGGTGGGCATGGCGATCGCCGAGCGGGCGTTGGCCGGCCAATTCAATAAGCCGGGACACGCCATTGTCGACCACCATACCTATGTCTTTATGGGCGACGGGTGCCTGATGGAGGGGATCTCCCACGAGGCCTGCTCGCTTGCCGGTCATCTCGGGCTCGGCAAGCTGACGGCTTTTTATGACGATAATGGGATTTCCATTGACGGCGAGGTCCACGGGTGGTTTACCGACGACACACCGAGACGGTTCGAGGCCTATGGCTGGCACGTCATCCCGCGCGTTGACGGGCATGATGCGACGGCTGTGAAGGCCGCCATCGAGGCGGCCCGCAAGGTCACCGACAAGCCATCGCTTATCTGCTGTCAGACGGTGATCGGCTTCGGCTCCCCGAACAAGGAAGGGAAAGAGATCAGCCACGGCGCGCCCTTGGGAGACAAGGAAATTATCGCCGCGCGCGAGCAGCTGGGCTGGAAGTATGCGGCCTTCGAGATCCCTGACACCATCTATAAGGCCTGGGATGCCCGCGGTCGTGGTCAGGAGGGCGAAAAGGCCTGGGAGCTGCGGTTTGAAGAGTATCAGGCCGCCTACCCGGCCCTGGCCTCCGAGTTTATGCGCCGGACGCAAGGCGAGTTGCCGGCGGACTTTGCGCATCACGCCGATGCCTTTATCCAGGAGACGAACGCTAAGGCGGCCAGTATCGCCTCGCGTAACGCCTCGCAAAATACCCTGAACGCGTTCGGACCGCAGTTACCTGAGATCATGGGCGGTTCCGCTGATCTAGCGGGGTCCAACCTGACCCTGTGGTCGGGCTGCGAGGGGGTTTCGGCGGAACATCCCGGCGGAAACTATCTCTACTACGGTGTGCGCGAGTTTGGCATGTCGGCCATCATGAACGGCATTGCGCTGCATGGGGGGTTTGTCCCTTATGGCGCCACGTTCCTCATGTTCTCAGAGTACGCGCGCAATGCCCTGCGCATGGCGGCTCTTATGAAGCAGCGCGTATTGTTTGTGTATACCCACGATTCTATTGGCCTTGGCGAAGATGGACCGACTCATCAACCCATAGAGCAGTTGGCGACCTTGCGGATGATCCCGAATATGTCGGTCTGGCGACCTGCCGATGCGGTGGAGTCGGCGATTGCCTGGAAGGAGGCGCTGTACCACGCCGATGGCCCAAGTTGCTTGATCTTCTCGCGCCAGAAGTTGACGCATCAAGCGCGCTCCCCCAAGGTTTTGGAGCAGGTTCGGCGTGGCGGTTACGTCTTGGCCGACACCGCAGGGGCGCCCGAGGCCATTATCATTGCGACCGGTTCCGAGGTCGGTATTGCCATGGAGGCGTGCAAGCTGCTGACCGAGAGTGGTCGGCGGGTGCGGGTCGTCTCCATGCCCAACACCGGGGTGTTTGATGCCCAAGATCAGGCCTACCGCGAGTCGGTTTTGCCAAAGACGGTGACTAGGCGCGTGGCGGTCGAGGCCGGCGTTAGCGGCTTCTGGCGGAAATACGTAGGACTTGACGGCGCAGTCGTCGGTATCGACTGTTTCGGCGAGTCGGCGCCTGCGGAGCTTTTGTTTGAACATTTTGGTTTCACAACGGCGCACGTGGTAGAGATCGTCTTATCGCTGTTGAAGTAGGCATTTAAGGGTCGCCGGGCGCGATGCGCGTAGGTTTAGTCTGCGCGCCGCTCCGTGGCGCCCCGGTTCCAGATATTCAATTCAATGGGAGATGGCAGGATGGCAATTAGAGTCGCGATTAACGGCTACGGCCGTATCGGCCGCAATATTTTGCGAGCGTTGTATGAATCGGGCCGCAACAAAGAGATCGAGATCGTAGCGATCAATGACTTGGGCAGCGCCGAGACCAATGCGCACCTTACCCAGTACGACACCGTTCATGGCCGCTTTAAGGGCACGGTCTCGGTCGAGGGCGAGTACATGGTGGTCAACGGTGACAAGATCCGCGTCGCCTCCAGTCGCGATCCCGCACAGCTGCCTTGGAAGGAACTGAAGGTTGACGTGGTGCACGAATGCACCGGCTTCTTTACGACCAAAGAGAAGGCCATGGCCCATATCACGGCGGGCGCGAAGAAGGTCATCATTTCCGCACCGGGCGGTAAAGACGTGGATGCGACCATCGTCTATGGCGTAAATCACGGGGTCTTAAGATCTTCGGATACCGTCATCTCGAATGCCTCTTGCACGACGAATTGCTTGGCGCCGCTCGTCAAGCCGCTGCATGAGCATATCGGCATTAAGCATGGACTCATGACGACCATCCATTCCTATACAAACGATCAGGTTTTGACGGACGTCTACCATAGCGATCTGCGGCGCGCGCGTTCCGCTACGCAGTCTATGATCCCGACCAAGACCGGGGCTGCTGCCGCCGTAGGCCTTGTTTTGCCAGATTTAAACGGCAAGTTGGATGGTTTTGCGGTGCGTGTGCCGACGATCAATGTGTCGCTCGTCGATCTGACCTTTACGGCGCTCCGTACTACGACCAAAGAAGAGGTCCATGCGATCATGAGGGCTGCGGCGGATGGCGAACTGAAGGGCATATTGAACTACAACGATAAGCCGCTCGTCTCCATAGACTTTAACCATGACCCGGCATCCTCGACCTATGAATCCACCCTCACGAAGGTCATGGAGGGCACCATGGTCAAGGTCTTGGCTTGGTACGACAACGAGTGGGGATTCTCCAATCGTATGCTGGACACGACGGTCGCCTTGATGAAGGCTCGTTAAAGGTGATCGGGAGATCGGTATGACGATAAGGAAGATGGTCGACTTAGACCTTGCCGGCAAGCGGGTTTTGATTCGTGAAGATCTGAATGTCCCGTTAAAGGATGGTAAGGTAGCAGACGACACACGCATTCGCGCAAGCCTTCCGACCATTACCGAGGCTATGCGTCGCGGCGGTCGCGTAATGCTCATGTCTCATCTGGGCCGCCCCGAGGAGGGCGTCCCCGATGAGAAGTACTCGCTAAAGCCGGTCGCCGATCACTTGAGCCAGTTGCTCGGCAAGCCCGTGCGGCTGGTCGCAGATTGGCTAAACGGTGTGCCCGAACTTGCCGATGGTGATGTCGTCTTATGCGAGAACGTTCGCTTCAATAAGGGCGAGAAGAAAAACAACGATGAGTTATCCCAGAAAATGGCCGCCTTATGCGATGTCTTCGTTATGGACGCCTTCGGGACCGCTCATCGGGCCCAGGCGTCTACGCATGGGGTCGCTAAATATGCACCGATAGCTTGTGCCGGCCCGCTTTTATCCGCCGAACTTGATGCCCTTGGCCGTGCTCTCCAGAACCCCAAGCGGCCGTTGGTCGCGATCGTTGGCGGCTCTAAAGTGTCGACTAAGCTTGTTGTTCTAGAAACCCTCTCGAAGCGTGTCGACCAACTGATTGTCGGCGGCGGCATTGCCAATACGTTCATGGCGGCGGCCGGCTACCCGATTGGCAAGTCGCTTTGCGAGCCGGATCTGATCGATACGGCGAAGCGTTTAATGGTGGAGATGACGGCGCGAGGTGCCGCTATCCCGGTTCCCGTGGATGCTGTCTGCGGCAAGGAGTTTGCGCCCCAGGCTAAGGCGACCTTGCGGGACGCCAAGGATGTCGCGGCAGACGACATGATTTTCGATATTGGTCCGAGGACGATGGCGCTTTTTGCCGATATTCTGAAGAATGCAGGCACGATCGTCTGGAACGGACCGGTCGGAGTTTTTGAGTTCGACCAGTTTGGCGATGGCACGAAGTACCTCGCCCAGGCGATTGCCGACAGCGATGCGTTTTCGATTGCCGGCGGCGGCGATACGCTGGCGGCCGTGGCCAAATATCAAGTCGCTGACCGTATTAGCTATATTTCCACCGGTGGGGGGGCGTTTCTCGAGTTCCTTGAGGGCAAGACCCTACCGGCTGTGGCGATTCTTGAAGAGCGGGGCAGTCGTCCCTAGCGATCTTTAGGTCTTGCAATGTGTGGTTCGGCGGGAGATGTCATGAGTGAGTATCAGAAAGCGCCGGTTATGAATCATACTGGTGCCGCGTAGTTATGCCACGTAGAACAAAGATTGTTGCCACCCTAGGGCCTGCCACCGATGACCCCAAGGTGCTTGATAAGCTGATTGAGGCCGGGGTCGATGTCGTGCGCCTTAATTTTTCCCATGACCTGCCGGAGATGCACGCGCACCGTGCGGAGTTGGTGCGCGATAGGGCCGCGGCTCATGGCCGCCAAATTGGCGTTATTGCCGATATGCAGGGCCCGAAAATCCGCATCGGCCGTTTCAAGGATAAGCACATCCTGCTTGAAGAAGGGCAGCGATTTGTCATCGATGCCGATTTTCCGCTTGGGGCTGGCGATAGCGCGCGCGTCGGGCTCACTTATAAGGACTTGCCCAAGGATGTAGCCCGTGGCGCGACCTTATTGCTCGATGACGGGCGCATCGTGTTGTGGGTCGACGAGGTGAGCGGACCTGAGATCGTGTGCCGGGTCGTAGTCGGTGGCGAGCTGTCCGATAATAAGGGCGTCAATCGCCAAGGCGGCGGTCTTTCGGCGCAGGCCTTGACCGACAAGGATCGCGCCGACATCAAGTGGGCTGCCAAGATCCAGGCCGACTATGTCGCGATTTCGTTCCCGCGCAGCGCCAAGGATATCGAGGAGGCGCGCGCACTCTTGCGGGCGGCTGGCGGCGCTGGCGGTATTATCGCCAAGATTGAGCGCGCCGAGGCGGTCGAGGCCATCGAGGAGATTATCCGCGTGTCCGACGCCATTATGCTGGCGCGCGGTGATCTGGGGGTCGAGATTGGTGATGCGGCCTTGCCGCCCGTGCAAAAGCGGATTATCCGCCTGGCACGCAAGATGAACCGGGTGGTCATTACGGCGACCCAGATGATGGAGTCGATGATCGAGAATGCGATTCCCACGCGCGCCGAGGTGTCTGATGTCGCCAACGCGGTCTTGGATGGAACCGATGCGGTGATGTTGTCGGCCGAGACTGCGGCTGGCAAGCATCCGGTGGCAGCGGTCGCCGCCATGGATCGCGTCTGCTGTGAGGCCGAGAAGGAAGACGAGGCCGTGTTCTCGATGCATCGCATGCCAAATCAGTTCGAGCGTGTCGACGAAGCGATCGCCATGGCCGTTATGTACAGCGCGAATCATCTTCCGGTACGGGCGATCGCGGCCCTGACTGAGTCTGGATCAACGGCACTTTGGATGTCGCGTATAAGTTCGGCGGTGCCTATCTACGCCTTGACGCCGCATGTGGAAACCCGTAGAAAGGTGACTCTCTACCGTGGCGTTTATCCGGTAGGATTTTCGCCCACCTCCACCGATCCCGCTCGTGTCATGGTTGAAGCGATCGATGAGTTGCGTAGGCGCGGCGCTGTTCGCGATGGCGATCTCGCCATCTTGAGTATCGGCGAGCCGCTGGCGAAACCAGGCGGCACGAATACCTTAAAAATCGTGCGTGTCGGAGATTTCGCCGTAGTCGATTGAGTTCATTTCAAAGCTTAGGGAGAACAAAATGTCCTTGATATCTTTGCGCCAGTTATTGGACCACGCGGCGGAGCACGGTTACGGTGTCCCGGCATTCAATGTCAATAATATGGAACAGATTCAGTCGATCATGCAGGCGGCCGCCGAGGTCGATAGCCCAGTCATCGTGCAGGCATCGGCTGGCGCCCGCAGCTACGCAGGCGAGCCGTTCTTGCGCCATCTGATTTTAGCGGCGATTGAGCAGTATCCCCATATCCCAATCGTGATGCACCAAGACCATGGCGCAAGCCTGGGCGTGTGTCAGCGCTCGATTCGCTCGGGTTTTAGCTCAGTGATGATGGACGGTTCCCTGAAAGAGGACATGAAGACCCCATCGTCCTTTGAGTACAACGTCGATATTACCAGTCGGGTCGTCGAGATATCCCATGCGGTCGGGGTTTCGGTGGAAGGCGAGCTGGGATGTCTGGGGTCGCTGGAATCGGGCATGGCTGGTGAAGAAGACGGGTCAGGCGCCGAGGGCAAGTTGTCCCATGATCAGTTGTTGACGGATCCTGAACAGGCGGCGGATTTCGTAAAAAAGACCAAGGTCGATGCGCTCGCCATAGCGATCGGTACGAGTCACGGGGCCTATAAGTTTACGCGGCCGCCGACCGGGGACATTCTGGCGATTCAGCGCATCAAGGAAATCCACCAGCGCATTCCCGATACCCACCTCGTGATGCACGGGTCTTCTTCAGTGCCGCAGGAATGGTTGAAGATTATCCACGAGTTCGGTGGCGATATCGGCGAAACCTACGGCGTGCCGGTATCGGAGATTCAGGAAGGAATCAAACACGGCGTGCGCAAAGTCAATATCGATACGGATCTGCGTCTTGCCATCACCGGTGCGATTCGGCGCAACCTAGCAAAGAATCCCAAGAACTTCGACCCACGGAAGTTCATGAAGGATTCAGTACAGGCCGGTAAAGACATCTGTAAGGCCCGCTATGAGGCGTTTGGTTCGGCAGGTCAGGCCGCGAAGATCCGCGTGGTGGATCTCGAGGACATGACGACGCGTTATATGAAAGGCGAGCTGAATCCCCGCATCATCTAGTTCCTGCTCAAACCCGGCGGATGCGAATCCGCCGGGTATTCTGCCGATCGGACCGCTGCGGGCCCTGGGTTAGGGCGTTGCCCTTGAGGTCCCGGGTTGGCGTGGGATGTCACTGCGGAGCTCGCGGTTTCGTGGCATAATCCGAAGACCAAAGCCGGGCGCGATAGTCGCAGGTCACCCCCGCATAAACTCCCGTGTCGGCGTGCCCATGGCTGTGCCCAGGCCGGGCTTTGATGTGAGGCCTGGCCGGAAGCGTTAAGGACCCCAAGAACACTCAGAAGCTGCTAAAAAGGAGATGGTATGGCAAAAGAAAATGAGACCGTCTACGGTTTTGCCGTCGAATTGGCGGGGGATTTCGATGCGGTACGCGCAGCAGTCGTTGAGGCGCTGAAGGGCGAGGGTTTTGGCGTGCTGACGGAGATCGATGTCAGCGCCACCATGAAGGCGAAGCTCGGCCAGGATATGCCCCGGTATAACATCCTCGGTGCGTGTAATCCGACCCTGGCCCATAAAGCCATCTCCGCAGAACCCGACATCGGCCTGTTGCTGCCTTGCAATGTCGTTGTGAGCGAGGTGAGCGCCGGCACGATCAAGGTGTCCTTCATGGATCCGGTCGCAGTCCTGGCCCTGGTCAACAATTCCCAGGTGACGGAACTGGGTTGGCAGGTGCGCGGGAAACTCGAGGCCGTGCGCGACAGTCTCAAGCCGAAGAATTAGCCAACCACTGGCCGGGGCCTCTGCGCAGCAGCGCGTTAGGTCGGGACGATGCGGCCGACTAGATCATGGACGTCAGTGCCCGTGATTTCGCACGTGACGAAGTCCCCGGCGCGCGCGACCCCATCGGTATGAATGACGCCATCGATCTCGGGGGCCTCGGCGTAGCTTCGCCCCACGAGGCCGGTCGCCGTGGTCTTGTCGATAAGGACTTGGTAGGTGTGCCCGATGCGGGCCTGCAGGCGATCGGCGCTCACCTTCGCCTGGCAGGCCATCAGCCGTTCGAGGCGTTCCTCCTTGACGGACTCCGGCACCGGGTTCGGGAGCGTATTGGCGGCGGCTCCGGCCACGGCTGAGTAAGTAAAAGCACCCAGTCGGTCGATGCCGGCCTCCTCAACAAAGCGCAATAGCGTCTCGAACTCCTCATCGGTTTCGCCGGGGAAACCGACGATAAACGTACTGCGTAACACGAGTTCCGGGCGGGCTGCCCGCCAGGTCTCAATGCATGCTTGCGGATGAGCACGGCCAGCGGGTCTGCGCATCGATTGGAGAATGCGCGGGTGCGCATGCTGAAAGGGGACATCGAGATAGGGTAGGACACCCTCATTGTCGAGCAACGGTAATATGTCTTCTACGGTTTTATATGGGTAGACGTAATGAAGGCGTACCCAGACGCCGAGCCTACCAAGCTCCCGGACGAGGCTTACGAACGAGGTCTTGACGGCGCGCCCGCCGATAAACCCGATGCCATGTTTTTTGTCGACCCCGTAGGCGCTCGTGTCTTGGGAAACAATCAAGAGTTCTTTGACGCCGGCCGAAACGAGCCGTTCGGCCTCGCCCAGAACCTCCCCAATCGGGCGACTGACAAGACCGCCACGTAACGAAGGGATGATGCAGAATCGACAGCTATGGTTGCAGCCCTCGGAGATTTTCAGGTAGGCGTAATGCCGGGGCGTAAGTTTGATGCCTTGGGGTGGCACCAAGTCTATGAACGGGTCGTGCGGTTTGGGCAGATACCGATGGACGGCGGTCATTACGGTGGCCTCGTCATGAGGGCCGGTGACCGCCAGTACCTCCGGGTAATGGTTGCGGACGAGGTCAGCCTTCGCGCCGAGACAGCCGGTTACGATGACGCGCCCGTTTCCCGCCAGCGCCTCGTCTATGGCTTGGAGCGACTCCTCGATCGCGGCGTCGATAAAGCCGCAGGTGTTGATGATGACAAGGTCGGCATCGGCATAGGTAGCCGCCGTCTCGTACCCCTCGGCACGTAGCTGTGTCAGGATGCGCTCGGAATCGACCAGGGCCTTAGGGCAGCCGAGGGAGACCATCCCTATGCGCGGGATTTCGTTCATTCAATGCTCGTCATGGCTCATGCGTGCGGTGAGTATACACCGCCCCCGATTCCCTGACCCAAAAGCGGCCCTAGGAGAGCGTCGGTCATCGGGTTGGGTTCGCCGGCCCCGAGGCGCTCGCGCGGTTATACACCTATCCGTGGGCGACCCCCGCGCCAAACATCCCGCTACGACGGGCTAGTTCGTCCCGACTAGGGCTACGAATATCGTAATGAAGCCCAGGATAGTGTTGATGCCCACCAGTTGCCGGATTTGGCCTAAGGCCTTTGCGGCTTGCCCAAAGTCGCCGGTACCGACGTTCCGTCGCAGGCGTTGATAAGGGGCGAAGAAGATATGCAAATAGAGCAAGATCATCACTATCCCGATACCCTGCATGATGTTGATATACAAAGGCAGGTTCGCAAACCCCCCGAAGCGGGTGGCGACGATAAAATACCCACTAGCAGGCAGGATGATGACGGCGGCCCATACCCAGGGAAAGAAGCGCGCGAAGATACGCGACCAGAGTGGCAGGCGCACGGACGGCTCGAGTGTCTGAGCGGCTGGCCGAAGCATCACGTGCGCAAAGAACATGCCTCCGACCCAAATAACGGCTAGGAGGCCATGGAGGGCGATCAGGAACGAGGTGAACAAAGACATAAGACAAGGTCCTCCGAGTAGACCCTAGGTCTAATACGCAAGCGCGACCCCGCTGTCAATCTCTAGGTGGGCCTGCGGTACGACCGCGGCCTTCATCACCCATGCTGGTTCGGGAGCTGGGCACAGAGGGCGCTGGCGGCCGCCTGGTCCAACCAAAACTCGACCGATGCCTGCCTTAGTAGCGTTGCGATCGGCGCCTCGTCGTCAGCCGCTAGGCTTTGCTTTAGGCGCGCGGCCTTGGCCGATCCTTGCGTGAGGACGATCCGGGTGCGGGCCGCGACGATAGTCGCTAAGCTCAGGCTTATGCGCGCACTACGCGTACTTGTGGCGGGAACGGCCACGACGCGGTCTTGGGTAGCCAAAGGGGTGCCGGGAAAGAGCGAGGCAATATGCCCATCCGGCCCGAGCCCTAAAAACACAATATCGAAAACCGGCGCCGCCTGTGTGGCTAGCAGCGCCTCATAGTAATGGGCGGCCTCGCTAGCCCCGCGTTCCCCAGGAATGCGGTAAATGTGGGCATCGGGCGGGGCCTTTGTCAGCCATAGTCTTTGGGCAAGACCAAAGTTGCTGTCCGGGTGATCGGGGGGGACGGCGCGTTCGTCGCTGAAATAGATGCGCAGGGTCGACCAGGGGGTGACGGCGCTGTGCCGCGCCAATTCTTCATAGAACAGCGCCGGGGTAGATCCCCCGGACAGGGCAATGCGCAACGGTCGGTCTTGCGCCATCGCCGCCCGCGCCTCGAGCAACAAGCGGTCGGCGAGCGCTTGCGCGAGCGCGTGTGGGTCGTTCGCGATGGTAAGGATCATGAGGATGAGTCCGGCGGGCGCAAACGTTGCCAAGCTCGGCCATCGGCGGCCATGAGGTCATCGGCCGTCTCGGGGCCATCGCTGCCGGCGGCATAGTTCGGAAAATCGCCCGCCGGAGTCTGCGCCCAGATCTTCTGGACGGGCGCGACAAAGCGCCATGCCTCCTCGACCGAATCGCGGCGCGCGAAAAGCGCTGCATAGCCGCGCATGGCATCGGTCAATAACCGCTCATAGGCGAGCGGTGGGGCGCCGTCGTGGCGGTCGTCATAGGAAAAACGCATTTGGGTATGGTCGATTTGGACCCCGCTTCCGGGGGCTTTGACCCCGAAGTTTAAGCTTATACCTTCGTAAGGCTGGAGGTGTAGGACCAAGCGGTTGGGTTCAATGTGCGAACGGACCTGCTCTTGGTCAAATAGGCCAAACGGGATTTGGCGGAATTGGATCACGACCTCGGTCGCGGCCTGCGCCAAGCGCTTCCCGGTCCGGATGTAGAACGGGACCCCTTGCCAACGCCAGTTGTCGATGAAAACCTTGAGGGCGGCGTAAGTGGGGACCGTCGACTCGCCATCGACCATTGGCTCTTTTCGGTAAGGCGGCAAATGGCCATCAGCGCTTGCGCCATACTGACCCCGGACGGTGGTCTGGAGGACATCCGATCCCGCCAGGGAGCGGAGCGCACGAAGCACCTCGATCTTTTTATCGCGTATCGCGTCGGCATCGAAAGACAGCGGGGGCTCCATGGCGACGAGGCTTAAGACCTCCAGAAGATGATTCTGCACCACGTCGGCCAAGGCGCCGCTTTCCTCATAATAGGCGCCCCGTTCGCCGATGCCCATGGTCTCGGCGGCCGTAATCTGTACGTGGTCTATATGCATCCGGTTCCAGAGCGGCTCAAATATCGCATTGGCGAAGCGCAAGGCGAGGGTGTTCTGGACTGTCTCCTTGCCGAGATAATGATTGATGCGGTAGATCTGGTCCTCGCGGAAGACGTCGGCGATTTGGTTGTTCAGTGCGATCGCAGAGTCGAGATCGTGCCCGAACGGCTTCTCGACAATCAAGCGTGTGAATGGGTGATGAGCGGCCTTATTGATCATCTCGGCGTCATAGAGTTGCCTGACGAGGAGCGGATAGCTGCTCGGGACGGTGGCGAGATAGAACAGGCGGTTGCCGTGCGTATGGAGGCGGTGGTCGATCTCGCGCAAAGACATATTCAGACGCTGGAAGAGCGTCTGATCGGTGAAGTGACCGGACTCGTAATGCAAAAGCGGGGCAAAGCTCGCCCAGTCGGCGTCACTTGGTGGGCACGCGCAAAAGGTGTCGCAGGCCTCGCGCATAAAGGCCCGGAACTGATCATGGGAAAGGCGTTTGCGACCGGCGCCGAGGACCGCGAAGCCCTTGGGGAGCAGGCCCTGGACATGGAGATGAAAGAGCGCTGGGGCGAGCTTGCGGCGCGGGAGGTCTCCGGTGGCTCCAAAAACGAGGAGTACGCAGGGTTCGGGAGTTTCGGTCATAAATTTGGTCTCAGGCGGCCTCTGTTAAAGGGCCCCAATAAGCGAGCGGCCCTGGCTGTAAGGGTTTATCGGCGGTCCGAAAAGCGGACCCGGTGCGCTCCGTGCCGCTCGTAGATTGCATGGGCCGCTCTTTTTGCATGACAGTCTAATCTTTGCCGTAAAGCCCCCCAAAGCTCGGTAGGCCCAATCGGGGCATCCTAGTTTTGAGTGAAAAACGGGTCTTCCAGTGCGCGGTCTGTGTCAGCCGTTGGGCCGTAACTACCCCCAAGCGGCCTTATTCGGGCCCGATCGTGATGCGTGCGCGGAGCACTACGACCCAGGGGCACCAGCCCTTTGGTTGACCGTCTCCCCCTAAACCATAGAGCACAACACCCATGGGGGTCGAGGGGCGCGCGCGCTGGGTGCTGCAAATTCACTCACTATCGGGTACATTGCCGACTTTAGCTCTGGGGCCATTATGCGCGATTTTAAGATTGCACCTTCGATCCTTTCTGCCGACTTTGCCCGTTTGGGCGAGGAGGTCCATACGGTACTGGCAGCGGGCGCGGATATCGTCCACTTCGACGTCATGGACAACCATTATGTACCAAATCTCACGATCGGTCCTTTGGTGTGTGAGGCCCTGCGAAAAAATCAGGTCACGGCCGACATCGATGTGCATCTGATGGTAAAGCCCGTCGACCGCCTCATCCCTGATTTTGCCAAGGCGGGGGCAACCTATATTACGTTTCATCCCGAGGCCAGCGAGCACGTCGATCGGTCTTTGGGCCTGATCAAGGCTAGCGGCTGTCTGTGCGGTTTGGTGTTCAATCCGGCCACATCGCTATCCTATCTTGATTATGTCATGGACAAGGTCGATATGATCCTCATCATGTCGGTCAATCCGGGGTTTGGCGGCCAAAGCTTTATTCGCTCCGCGCTCGATAAGCTAAAAGAGGCGCGTGCCCGCATCAATGCGAGCGGTCGCAAGATTCGCCTGGAGATCGACGGTGGCGTCAAGGTCGACAATATCCGCGAGATCGCCGCCGCAGGCGCCGATACCTTTGTGGCCGGGTCGGCCATTTTTGGAACCCCGGATTATCGTGCCACCATTCAGAAGATGCGTGAGGAATTGGCGAAGGCATGAGCACTTTTCCATTCGCGGCGCTGCTTTTTGATCTCGATGGTACGCTCGTCGATTCGGCCCCGGACTTGACCATTGCCGCCAATCAGATGTTAGCGGCCCTCGGTCGCCCAGTCTTTGATTTGCCGATGGTGGCGTCCTGGATCGGGGACGGCGTGCCACGCTTGATCAAAAGGGCGCTGACCGGGGAACGGTGGGCGGAGCCTGAGCCGCAGCTTTTTTTGGCGGCCCAGACCCTCTATGGCCAGTACTACGAGGCCCACATAGCCGACCATAGCACCTTGTATCCGCGCGTCATCGAGACTCTGGAGGTTCTTCGCGAGCAGGGTTTTAGGATGGGCTGTGTTACCAACAAGGCGGCGCGCTTTACCGCGCCGCTCCTGGCGGCCTTAGGGCTCGCGTCGTATTTCGAGGTCGTGTTGAGCGGGGACAGCCTAGCGCAAACCAAGCCCGACCCCTATCCGTTGATCGTGGCCGCCGATCGGCTCGGAGTCGCCTTGGATGGCGTGGTCATGGTCGGGGATTCGGGCAACGATATGCGCGCCGCCAAGGCGGCTGGCATGCAAGCCGTTGCGGTCAGTTACGGTTATAATAACGGGGTTGATTTGGAAGCGCTTGGCGCGACTGTGATGATCGACGATTTCGGGAAGCTCCCCGATATTGTGCGGCTCGAGGGCCGATTCCTGCTCTCGAAGGCGGTGTCATGATAGGTCAACGATGGCGCCTTAAGGGGATTGTCACAACCACCCACTCCTTAAGGGAAGAACGCCATGTCCGAAAATTGCTGTCTCAGATTTGATGCCATAGGGGGCCATCGCGTCCCATTGGTCCGCGAGGTGCTGGCCGATCTCGATACCCCGTTGAGTTGCTATTTGAAGCTCGCATGCGGTCGCTACTCCTACTTGCTCGAGTCGGTGCAGGGCGGCGAGAAGTGGGGCCGTTACTCCCTGATCGGGCTCCCGGCTCGCACCTGTCTGCGTCTCTCCGGCCATGAAGTGACACTAGAGCACGACGGCGAGATCGTCGAGCGCGGTATGACCGACGATATTTTGGCGACCGTGCGCGCCTTCAAGGCCCGCTACCAGGTCGACGAGAATCCGGCGCTACCGCGGTTTCACGGCGGCTTGGTCGGTTACTTTGGCTATGAAACGGTCCGCTATATCGAACCGAGCTTAGGCGAGAGCTCCAAGCCAGACGAGATCGGGGGACCTGACGCCTTGTTCCTCGTGAGCGATGAATTGGTCATTTTTGATAACCTGCGCGGCATGCTGTCTTTGGTAGTCCACGCCGATGGTGCTGCGGGTGATGTCGGTATCATGAAGGCGCAACGGCGCTTAGGTGAGCTGGAGGAGCGCCTGCGCGAGCCATTACCGAGACCCGTGGCGCGCGCTAAGCCCACGGCTATGGACGAATCGGATTTCGTCTCGGGCTTTACCAAAAGCGGCTTTGAGGCCGCGGTCGCGCGCTCACGCGATTATATCCATGCTGGCGATATCATGCAGGTGGCATTGTCGCAACGCCTATCGGCACCGGCGCAGTTCACCCCGCTAGACCTTTATCGGGCCTTGCGGCGCATCAATCCGTCTCCCTATATGTATCTGTTCGATCTCGGAGAGTTCCATGTCGTGGGCTCGTCGCCGGAGATTCTCGCCAAGCTCGATGGCCGTGAAGTGGCGGTGCGGCCGATTGCCGGCACAAGGCGCCGTGGCCGCGATGAAAAGGAGGACATCGCTCTGGCGGCGGAGTTGTTGGCCGACCCTAAGGAGATTGCCGAGCATGTGATGCTCGTGGATCTCGGCCGTAACGACGTGGGCCGGGTCGCCGAGGTGGGAAGCGTCGTGGTGAGCGACCAGATGACAGTCGAGCGTTATTCGCACGTCATGCATTTAGTTTCGCATGTGACGGGACGGCTAAAGGTGGGCCTTGACGCCTTCGATGTCCTGCGCGCGACCTTTCCGGCGGGCACGTTGACGGGCGCCCCCAAGGTGCGGGCGATGGAAATCATCGACGAGTTGGAACCTATCAAGCGTGGCTTGTACGCCGGTGCAGTCGGCTATATAGGTTGGAACGGAAATATGGATATGGCCATCGCCATTCGTACCGCCGTCTTGCGCAATGGTCGCTTGTACTTGCAGGTCGGCGCCGGGATCGTAGCCGATTCCATCCCCGAGCGGGAGTGGGAAGAAACCATGAATAAGGCTCGGGCGATGTTTAAGGCAGCAGAACTTGCGGCGGCCGGTCTTGAGCAGCATCACGAACCCTAAGACCATCGGGTCCTAAGAAGAGTGCGGGTAGGTGATTTATGATCCTGATGATTGATAATTACGACTCCTTTACCTACAACCTCGTCCAGTACTTGGGCGAACTGGGCCAAGACGTTCAGGTAGTGCGCAACGATCAGATCCAGCTCGATGAAATCGAGGATCTCGCGCCAGCGAAGATCGTGATCTCTCCTGGCCCCTGCACACCAAACGAGGCCGGTATTTCGCTCGACCTGATCATGCGGTTTGGAGAGCATATTCCAATCCTCGGCGTGTGTTTGGGCCATCAAAGCATAGGCCAGGCGTTTGGCGGCAAGGTCGTGCGCGCCGGCCGCGTGATGCACGGTAAGACATCCCTGGTCCGGCATACCGGGGTCGGGGTCTTCAAGGGCCTGCCTGACCCCTTCACGGCGACTCGCTATCATTCCCTGGTCGTCTCCAAAGAGGATCTGCCAGAGTGTCTGGAGGTCACGGCGGTGAGCGAGGACGACAACGAAATTATGGGGCTGCGCCACAAGTGGTGGCCGGTGGAGGGCGTGCAATTCCATCCGGAATCGATTTTGAGTGAGCACGGCCACGCACTGCTCCGGAATTTCCTCGAGGGCACGCGGTCATGACCGCCTTACAGCATGCGCTAAAGCAGATCGCCTTAGCTTGCGACCTTACGGCGCCAGAGATGAAGGCGGCCTTGTCGGTGGTGATGAATGGCGACGGTACGCAGGCCCAGGTGGGCGCCTTTCTGATGGGCTTGCGCGTGAAGGGCGAATCCGTAGACGAGATCGTGGCCGCCGCCGAGGTGTTGCGCGAGCTCTCCTTGCCGGTCGCGGTTTCTGACCGACGTCATTTGGTCGATACCTGCGGCACCGGGGGCGATGGCGCCTCGACCTTCAATATCTCGACTGCGAGCGCCATCGTGTGTGCGTGCGCCGGTGCCAAGGTGGCCAAACACGGCAATCGGTCGGTGTCTAGTCGGTCAGGGAGCGCTGACGTGCTGGAGGCCGCCGGCGTGAACTTGAGTCTGTCTGCCGAGCAGGTGGGTCGCTGTATCGATGAGGTAGGGGTCGGTTTTTTGTTCGCCCCTCGCCACCACGAGGCGATGCGTCACGCAAGCGGTCCGCGTAAAGAGTTGGGCGTGCGTACACTCTTTAACCTATTGGGGCCACTTACCAATCCCGCGCGGGCCCCCCGACAATTGATCGGGGTGTTTGCCGACGCCCTGCTCGTGCCCTTTGCGCAGGCGCTAAAGGCCTTGGGTAGCGAGCACGTCCTCGTTGTGCACTCGGATGATGGCCTAGATGAAATCAGTCCGGGAGCCCCGACCGAGGTATGCGAATTGAAGGCGGGGGGCATTACGCGCTACCGGTTGTCGCCGACCGATTTCGGTCTACGTGCGCTGGCAGCGGCTGATCTCAAGGTAGCCAATGCCGAGGAAAGTCTCGCGGTCATGATGGCCGTTTTTGCGGGAAGCGAGGGCGCGGCCGCGACCGCAGTAGCTCTGAACGCGGGGGCGGCGCTGTATGTGGCGGGCCTTGCCACCGGCATTGCCGAGGGCGTGGTCCAGGCGCAAGGGGTTTTGCGCGATGGGCGGGCGACCACCAAGCTCCAAGAGCTCGTGGCGTTCACGCAGGCGTGCGCATGAACCAGGTATTGACGCGGATCTTGGCCGATAAGGTCGAAGAAGTGGCGCGGGCAAAGGCGCAGGTCGGTTTGGCGGCCCTAGAGGCGCAGATTCAGACGGTGTCTGGTGTCCGCGGATTTGCCGAGGCCCTGGTCAGGCAAGCAGCCTGCAATCGTCCGGCCATTATCGCGGAAATGAAGCGTGCCTCTCCTAGCCGCGGGGTCTTGCGCCAGGATCTCGATCCGGTCGCCATTGGCCAATCCTATGAGCGCGCTGGGGCCACGGCCTTGTCGGTGCTGACCGATGGGCCGTACTTTCAGGGGAGTGCCGCCGATCTCGTGGCGGCGCGCAGCGCCTGTCGGCTGCCGGTCCTGCGCAAGGATTTCATGGTCGACCCGTATCAGATTGCCGAATCGCGGGCGCTGGGGGCCGACTGCATCTTACTGATTGTCGCCGCTCTGAGCGCCGGTCAGGTGATGGAATTGTTCGCGGCCGCGCAGCAGTACGGCTTAGACGCGTTAGTCGAGGTCCACGATGCGCGTGAGTTAGAGCGCGCGCTTAGGCTTCCTGGCGGGCTGATCGGCATTAATAATCGGAATCTCCAGACCTTTGTGACATCGATCGATACGACGCTCGGCTTGGTGGACAAGGTGCCGCCTGAGCGGCTGGTAGTGACGGAGAGCGGGATCTCGACGCCCGTCGATGTCGTCCGGCTGAAGGCCGCGGGTCTGCGGGGATTTTTGGTTGGCGAGGCCTTTATGGTGGCGGCCGATCCGGGGGCAAGACTGGCGCAATTGTTTGAGGGGTGGTTATGAAAGCGGTCGTGGAGTGGGATGGGGAAGTGGCATTTAGCGGAACAACGGAAACAGGCCACAAGCTCGTCATGGATGGGCCCGCCGAGTACGGTGGACGCAATCTGGGTCCGCGTCCCACGGAACTCGTATTGGTGGGCATGGGCGGCTGTACGTCATTCGATGTCGTTCATGTTCTAAAGAAAGGCCGCGCAGACGTGCGCGGTTGTGTGGCGCATATCGACGCGGATCGTGCGCCGGAGGACCCGAAGGTTTTTACCCGGATTCACGTGCACTTTGTTGTTACCGGCCGGGACCTTAAAGAATCGATCGTCGAGCGCGCCATTCGTTTGTCGGCCGACAAGTACTGCTCGGTTTCCATTATGCTGGGGAAAACTGCAGAGATCAGCCACTCGTTCGAGATCATAGACGTCGAATAGCGCGGGGGAGCTCATGGGGACTGGGGCATTACGGTTGTGTCATGTGGCCCTGATCTGTGCCGATCTCGGGGCTAACGAGGATTTTTATTGCCGGGTCTTGGGGCTGAACGTCGTCTGGCGGCCGGACCCAGACAATGTCTATCTCTCCAACGGCCAAGACAATCTCGCGCTGCACCAAGGTTCGGTAACCGCCGGCGGGACCCTTGACCATATCGGTTTTGCGGTCGATTCCGCCGCCGATGTTGATGCCTGGTACCAGCGACTGCAAGCGGCGCAGGTTGTGATCGCAACGCCGCCCAAGACCCATCGGGATGGATCACGCAGCCTCTATTGCCGCGATCCCGGCGGGACCCTCGTTCAACTCATCTATTTGCCGGCGATCGGTTAAATCCAGAACGCCGTTTGGGTCATGACCTTGGCCGCTAGGCGCATGGCCAAGCGGATCGCGGCCGGTAACGGCTGCCCACCGGCCGCCATGGCCTGGGTGGCATGCCGAGCTTCGTCTCTTACCATGTGTTCGAGGATGGCGCGGCTTTTGTGGTCGGTTTGGGGAAGTTTGGCCAAGTGGCCTTGCAGGTGGTCGACCACCTGGCGCTCCGTTTCGGCCATGAAACTGAGACTGATCTTATCGCCGAACAATGCGGTCCCCGCGCCGATGGCCAGCGCGCCCGCATACCAAAGCGGTGTCAAATAACTTCGATGACTGTGCAGCTCTTTTAGGCGCGCCGAGGTCCAGTGGAGATGATTTAATTCATCGCGCCCGGCAGAGCGCATGGCAGCGCGTATGGGCGCGTCTACGGCATACAGCGCATGCCCCTGGTAGAGCGCTTGTGCGGCCACCTCGCCGGCGTGGTTTACGCGCATCAGTCGGGCCTCGAGCGCGCGTTCTGCCGCCGTAAGCTCCCCTTCTTCTCGCGGGATCGTATCGGGGTAGGGGTCGATGGGCGTGCGCACAAACACTGTTCTTAGGGTTTGGTCGGCCTGATCGACGATTCGATCAATGGGGGGAAAGATCCTCATGGTCGCACTTTAGCATGGGTTGCGGTGTGGGCAAGAGCTGTTGCGCGAGGACCACGAGCGGGTGGACGACGGGGATCGAGAGCCTGTGGCGTTTGAGGGCGGCGCTCAAGTGGAGGGCGCAGCCGATATTGGCTGATACCACGATATCCGGTCGCAGTTGGGCAAGGGCTGCAGCCTTGGCGTCACCGAGCCGTTGGGCGTTCCTCGGTTCGCGCAAAAAGTAGTCGCCTGCCGCTCCGCAACAGACGCCGTTGTTAGGGCTTGGAACGATGCGCGCGCCTGGGATGCGTTCTAGCAGGCGGTATACATACGAACCCCCTTTAAGGGCATTGCGGAGCGAGCAGGGCTCATGCACGGCGAGGGTCTGGTGGAGGGGCGCTAGCGTCAGCCGTTCAAACGCCGTCTTTTCGACCAGGAACCGATGGATGTCGAACACCGGCGGCAATGTCCCCTCGTTTGTGGGATCGTATTTTTCAAGCGCCGCTGTGCAGCCACTGGCGATGGCGATAATCGGCGCGGTGCTGTGCCCAAAGGCGCCAAGGTTGCGCCGCCGCAGGTGGGCGGCAATGTCTGTAAAGCCGGCATGATGGGCGAGCGCCCCGCAGCAGCCCTGGCCCGGCGGGATCTGGACCGATTGACCGAGGGCCTGAAGGATGCGGATAGTGGCGTCTAGCGCCTCACCATCGAGGCCCGCCGTGCAGCCGAGGAAGAGCGATACATCGGCCGGACCAGGTTTTGCGAGCGGCGGGCGCCGCCAGCGCATGAGGGGGCGGGGCGGCAGGTCCTTAAGGGCCGTGCCGAGGCGGCGGCCGAGGAACGGGAGCAGTTTTAAGGTGGCGGCCAGCCGCGCCAGTTGGTAACTGTACGCGATCAGGCGCGGGGCCCGTGTCACTTGAATGAGGGCCCGGTAAAGGCGGGTTTGCAGCCCGCGCGGATGGTCGCTCAAAAGGAGGCTGCGGCCGTCTTCTAGCAGGGCCCCGTAAGGGACACCGCTTGGACACGCCGCTTCGCAGGCCTGACAACCGAGACAGTGGTCGATATGGGCTATGAGGGTAGCCGAGACCGGCAGTATGCCCTCTGCGCAGGCGCGGAGCAGGGCTATGCGCCCCCGGGGGGACTCGTTTTCGTTTAGACTTTGCAGGTAGGTGGGGCAGTGGGGAAGGCAAATCCCGCAGGCCACACAGCGATCAGCGGCCGCGCGAATCCTGAGGGTAAGCGCGGCGCGGTCTTCGGTAGACTCATGATGATGTGGGAGTGGTATGGGAACCCCTTTTTACTATCGGCACCATGTCTTTTTTTGTACAAACGAGCGCGAAGATGGCCGCCGTTGCTGCCAGCAACAAGATGCGCGTTCTCTCCGTGACTACGCCAAGGAGCGCATTAAGGCCTTAGGGCTCGCGGGTGAAGGCGGTGTGCGCATCAATATCGCCGGGTGCATGGATCGTTGTGAAGAAGGGCCCGTAATCGTCGTTTATCCTGAGGGCGTATGGTACACCTACGTGGATCATGAGGACATTGACGAGATTATAGACGAGCATATTGTCGGCGGCAGGCCGGTCGAGCGGTTACGGCTCGACCGGTAAAAAATAAGGCGCGGAGATAGGGAACCTACCTCCGCGCAAGCGATCTACACCCTGGACGGTTACGACCCCCTTGACTACGAGGGCATCATATTAGATAATTATTATATGCTTTCTAACGGGCGGGTTAATGCTCCCGTCCCGTGGTACCGACTCCTCCATCCTCCTAGTGGTGGTTCAAGGCGTGGCTCAACCCCACGCCTTCTTTTTTTTTCGTCCTGTATACCACAAAAAGAAATCTGGTCAACAGGGGGTTTAATCGATAAGAAGCTTACCCGCTTTAGCGGGTTGAGAGTGTCACGCCCTGCTGCCCTTGACTATGGGGTTATCGTATTAGATAATCATTATATGCTTTCTAACGGGCGGGTTAATGCTCCCGTCCCGTGGTACCGACTCCTCCATCCTCCTAGTGGTGGTTCAAGGCGTGGCTCAACCCCACGCCTTCTTTTTTGTCCGGCATACCAGATAAGGGGCCTAGTCGCTCATAAGCGCGTAGGATACCGTTGACACCGTGGCGCGTCCTCCGTACCATGCCGCACTTCGCCATAATTTGCCTCGGAATCCCCATGACGACGTTCTCGGCTAAGTCAGAGACAGTAAGGCGCGACTGGTTTGTCGTCGACGCCTCGAATCACGTTTTAGGCCGCTTCGCGAGTGAAGTCGCACGCAGGCTACGCGGGAAGCATAAGCCCGAGTTTACGCCCCATGTGGATACGGGCGACTACATTGTTGTAGTCAACGCGGAGAAGATCCAGGTGACCGGACGCAAGGCCGCGAATAAGCTCTACCATCACTACTCCGGTTATCAAAGCGGTCTGAAAACGCATACCTTTACGGAGCTGAAGGGTCGCGCCCCAGAACGGGTTATCGAGACCGCAGTCCGCGGTATGTTGCCCAAAGGCCCGTTGGGTCGGCAGATGTTGCGCAAATTGAAAATATTCTCGGGCGAGTCGCATGCCCACGCCGCTCAGCAACCTAAGCCTTTAGATCTCAGAAAAGTATAAGGAATCCATATGGCCGAAGCCAAACACTATGGGACCGGGCGCCGCAAGTCCGCCAATGCCCGCGTTTACCTGAGTCGAGGGAAGGGAATATTCCTGGTGAATAACCGCCCTGTCGATGAGTATTTCGGACGCGAGACTTCACGTACGCTCGTGCGCCAGCCGTTTGCGGTGACCGAGACCCAGGATCGTTTTGATGTTCGCGTCAACGTTCGCGGGGGCGGATCAAGCGGTCAGGCCGGCGCAGTTCTGCACGGCATCTCACGGGCGCTGCTGGCCTATGACGAGTCCTTACGCTCGCCGCTTCGCCGCGCAGGTTTTCTGACGCGCGATGCTCGCGAGGTGGAACGTAAAAAGGTCGGTCTTCACAAGGCGCGTAAGCGTCCTCAGTACTCCAAGCGTTAATCCCCTATTTTTTTTGGGGGATCGTCTAGCGGTAGGACAGCGGACTCTGACTCCGCTAACCGTGGTTCGAATCCACGTCCCCCAGCCAATAGAAAGCAAGGGCCTAGGTAACTTACCTAGGCCCTTTTTTCTCGGCCAAGAAACGTCACCGGGACGGTGACACAGAATGCGCCACTGACGGCCTAGGTCGTCTTGTAGGCGGCACGAGACCCATAAGGGTGCTTGCCCCTGACTGGATATCGGCGAGCTATGCGATGTGGCCGCAAGGCAGATGAAGACGACATAGGACTGTGGGTGACGGGTGTAATCGAGCAGGCGCGCCCTTCGATCGGCGCACTTAGGGCGTTGTCGGTCTATCATTTATGATTGTTAAAGGCGGGGTCTTTAAGGCCCCGTTTTCGTTGGGGCTCTGCTACAATGGCCGCCCTGAAGGAGGAGGTTTATGGTCACGGTAGGCGTTATTGGTGGCGCGGGCTACACGGGATCTGAGTTGTTGCGGATTTTGAGCCGCCATCCGCAGGTCAAGATCACGGCCATCACCTCGCGTGCCGAGGCCGGGAAACCGGTCGCAAGCCTCTTTCCTAGTCTGCGCGGGCATACCGATCTCTGTTTCTCCGATCCCGCGGATGATGGTGTGCTGCGCGCCTGCGATGTCGTGATGAGCGCCACGCCAAACGGCATTGCCATGATGCAGGCGCCGGGGCTCTTGGCGGCCGGTGTCCGGCTTATCGATATCGCGGCCGATTTTCGGATCAAAGATATTGCGGTATGGGAGCGTTGGTATGGGATGGCCCATAATTGCCCGGACCTCGTGGCCGAGGCCGTGTACGGTCTACCCGAGATGTATCGGGACGCCATTTCGTCGGCGCGCCTGGTGGCCAACCCCGGTTGCTATCCGACCGCAGTCCAGCTGGGCTTTCTGCCGCTTATCGAAAATGATTTAGTCGATCTCTCGTCGCTCATGGCCGCGGCCGTATCGGGGGTCAGCGGTGCCGGGCGGAGTCCGCATGTGCCGACCTTGTTTGCCGAGGCCTCGGAATCGGTGAAGGCCTACAATGTGGGCGGTCACCGTCATCAGCCAGAGATCGCCCAAGGCCTCGCGCATATGGCCCAAAAGCCCGTGGATTTTGTGTTTGTGCCGCATCTCGTGCCGATGATCCGGGGGATCCACGCGACCTTGTATGGGCGCCTCAAAGACCCGATGGTCGATCTTCAGGCGCTCTATGAGTCGCGTTATCGGGACGAGCCCTTCGTCGATGTCTTGCCGGCAGGCAGTCATCCGGAAACGCGCACCGTGCGCGGCACCAATCTTTGTCGGATCGCCGTGCATAAGCCCAAAGGCAGTGACAAGGTGATTGTCTTGAGTGCGATCGATAATTTGACCAAGGGTGCGAGCGGGCAGGCCGTCCAGAATCTGAATCTCATGTGCGGGTTTGAAGAAACGATGGGCTTGACCGACATCGCGCTCTTTCCATGACGTTGTTCCTGCTCCCATGCCCGCTATAATCCCCACAAGTCTTGTGGAGGTTTTGTGCCAAATCGGATAGGTGATCTTGTAGTCAAGCGACGCGTGTCCCCACTTCGACACTACGGCCTAGTGGCAGTAGCGGTAGCGGTAGTCATCTTGGGCGGCATCGGGCTGTTTCGGCACGGTGAGCGGGTCGCTGGCTTTAATGTAGTTGCAGCGGCACGGTATAGGGTTCAGGCCTTGGCCCATATATCTCGTCTACGCCAACAAGTGGCTCATCTTACCGCTGAGCTTGCGGTTAGTAAGCGGTCGCTTGAAACGGATGAGGCGGCCTATGCTGCGCTCTCGGCAGCGTTAAAGCGTTCCGACCAGAGCATCATGGGTCTGCATGAGAAGCTCGGCTTCTACCATGTCATTCTGGGCGCCGCGAACAAGGGGGCAGGGCTAACAATCGATCAATTTCACATTACGCCGGGGGCGCACGCCTGGCATTACCAGTTAGCGCTTGTGCAGTCTTTTGCCTTTCGCCACTGGGTTTATGCGAGCATGCGCTTTACCGTTCAAGGCGAAGAAGCCGGCCGCTCGTCGGAGTTTTCCTATCCGAGCCTTGTTCAGGCCCCTTTGACCGTCCACTTTAGATACTTCGATAATGTCCAAGGCCGTCTTGTTCTACCGGCAGGTTTCGTTCCTCGCCAGCTCGTGGTCCAGGTGGTCGCCGGCGGGCATGTGACGAAGCAGACCTATGACTGGCCGGCCGGGCCTTCTGTCTCGCACAAATGAGGATATGGACTATGTTGGAAAAGATGGGAAAGAAATCTGGCGAAAAGCCCTGCAATACGATCGACACTCTGGTTGGCGAACAGACGCAGATTACGGGCAACCTCACATTTTCCGGGGGGCTGCGTATTGACGGCAAGATTCAGGGTGATATTACGGCGCAAGGGGACGACAGCACGCTCATCCTGAGCGAGCGTGGCGAGATCGTCGGCAATATGCATGTTCCACACCTCATCATCAATGGCACCATCAAGGGAAACGTCCGCTCAACCGAGCGCGTGGAGCTGCAGGCCAAGGCCAAGATCACAGGCGACATGACCTATAAGACCCTGGAGATGGCGTTGGGTGCCACGGTCGATGGCAGCCTCATCCATGATGTGGAGAAAGATAGCCCCAGGCTCAAGGCCATAGGGGGAATTGATCCGGTCATATCTTGAGGCTGTTTGACCAGGCCGCCTTTGAGGGTGGATAATGCTTGATCGGAACCCCTGAGGATCGCCAGCATGAACGACGCCGTTGCTACAGAGATGCCAAGTCCCTTGAACTTTACGGATAGCGCCGCAGAGAAGGTCAAGGAGCTGATTGCCGAAGAAAAGAACCCGGCGCTCATGTTGCGGGTTTTTGTTTCCGGGGGCGGTTGTTCGGGCTTCCAGTATGGGTTTACCTTCGATGAACATGCCAACGACGATGATGCCCGTATTGATAAGGCGGGCGTGACCTTGTTGGTTGACCCGATGAGCTTTCAGTACTTGGCGGGCGCCGAGATTGATTATCAAGAGGGTTTGGATGGGGCGCAGTTTGTTATCAAGAACCCCCAGGCGAAGAGCACTTGCGGGTGCGGGTCTTCGTTTTCGGTCTAGGCCCAGTACACCTAACGCAGGTCAAAAAGCCTCCTCTTTCGAGAGGGGGCTTTTTTTGTATCAGGCCGGATATACCGCGCCCAGTACGGCGCCATGCCGGGCGCCGGTCGCTGACGGAGCGTTTCCCGGTCGCCCCAACACGGTTTGACGCGCAAGCCAAGCAAAGGCTACAGGCTCTACGAGCCGCGGATCGAGACCAAGGTCGCTGGTAGTCATCACGGGACTCGCGATAGTTTGGGTCAAGGCGTTCATTAAGACGGGGTTTGCCGTGCCCCCCCCGCACAAAAAGACCTCATCTGGCGACAACGGCGCGATTGCGTCTGCCAAGGTGACGGCGGTGAACTGTGTGAGCGTTGCCTGCACATCGACGGCCGCGATCGGTTGGGGCAGCTGTTTTAGGCGGTCGTCGAGCCAGGCCAGTGTAAAGTGTTCGCGCCCGGTGCTTTTGGGAGGCGGGATGTCGAAGTAGGGCTCGTCGCGCAGCAGCGCCAACAAGCCCTGATGGACCTGGCCCTGCGCCGCGTAGTGCCCATCGGTGTCGTGGGCGGCCCCTGTTTGAGCGCGTATCCAAGCATCAAGCAGGGCGTTGCCGGGGCCGGTATCAAAACCCAGTACCGGCCGGCCCGTTATTTTGCTCGGTATGTGGGTGACGTTGGCGATGCCGCCGATGTTGATGATCGCGCGCGTCCGGGTCTCATGCTGGAATAGCCAGTGATGGAACGCCGGCACCAGCGGCGCGCCCTGGCCGCCGGCGGCGATGTCGCGGCGTCGAAAGTCAGCAATCGTGGCAATGCCGGTGAGTTCGGCAATGCGCGCCGGATCCCCGATCTGTAGCGTAAAGGCATATCGGCCGTTTGGCCTATGGCGTAACGTCTGACCGTGGGACCCGATCGCCCGGATTGTGGCGGCCGGAAGCTCCGCCGCCTCGCGTGCGGCAATGCTGGCGCTGGCAAAGATCTCCGCTAACTCGACCTCGAGCGGACCCATGCGTTCGATTTCGTTGGCGCCCGGGGTCATAAGGGCCAAAAGCCGCGCTCGTAGCGGTTCGGGGTAAGCTTGGTAGTAGTGCGAGTGAATGACGACCGACGGCTCGTCCCCGAACTGTACGCAGACGGCATCGACGCCGTCTGCGCTGGTTCCTGACATAAGGCCGATATAATGTTCGGGCATGGCAGCTCCGCGTGCAGAGAAAAGCTATGGTACCCTTGCGCACACTAAGGAGGATAGGTGATAGACGCCATAGAAGCAGCCCTTGCCGTGATCCGCGCTGGCACGGCCGCCATCGTTTCCGAACCGGAACTGCGGGCCAAGCTGGCGCTCGGTCGTCCGCTTCGGATCAAGGCGGGGTTTGATCCGACCGCGCCCGATCTCCACCTGGGCCACACCCTACTGCTACGCAAGCTCCGTGATTTACAGGATCTCGGGCATACCGTGTTGTTTTTAATTGGTGATTTCACCGGCCGTATCGGTGACCCCACGGGTAAAAACGCCACGCGGCCGCCGCTTTCCGAGGAAGACGTCGCGCGTAATGCCGAAAGTTACGAGCGCCAGGTCTTTAAGATCCTCGATCGAGAACGCACCGAGGTGGTATTCAATTCGCAATGGATGGGCCCGATGAAGGCCTACGATCTCGTGAAGCTCGCCTCCCACTATACGGTGGCGCGCCTCCTGGAGCGCGACGACTTTGAGAAACGCTATGCCGCGCGCCTACCCATCGCCCTGCATGAGTTCCTCTACCCTTTGATTCAGGGGTACGATTCGGTCGCGCTTGAGGCCGATATCGAGTTGGGCGGTACCGATCAGCGGTTTAATCTCCTTGTGGGCCGTGAACTCCAACGCGTCTATGGCCAGCCCCCGCAGGTGGTCATCACGCTGCCGATCTTGGAGGGCACCGACGGCATCCAAAAGATGTCGAAGTCACTGAATAACGCGATCGGGGTGGCCGACCCCCCGGATACGATGTTTGGCAAGCTCATGTCGATCTCCGACGTCCTCATGTGGCGTTACCTGGAGCTTTTGTCGCAGCGTCCGCAAGCGGAGCTAGACGAACTCCGCCGGTCTGTGGATAATGGCGCCAATCCCCGGGACGTGAAGCTCGCGCTTGCCAAGGAATTGGTGGCGCGGTTTCATGGTGCCGCGGAGGGCGAAAGCAGCCAAGAGCGTTTTCTCACTGTTTTTAGCCGCAAGGCTTTACCGGACGCCATCGATGAGCGTACACTTCTCGTTTCCCCGGATGGGCTACCAATAGCGAGGGCGCTTAAAGCGGCCGAGCTTGTGGGAACCACTTCGGAGGCACTGAGGCTCATCCGCCAAGGCGGGGTCAAGGTTGACGGTGAACGTGCTGTCGAAACCTTGGTCTTTAAGCCGGGCGTGGTGGGGTTAGTACAGATCGGAAAGCGTCGTTTTTTGCGGTTACACTTTAGTGAAAAAGATGCTTGACGGACCGAACTAACTGCGTATAATGCGCGTCTCTCCAAGGGTGACTTGGAGATGTTCTTTAAAAAATCGGATCAAGTAATTTGTGTGGGCGCTTTTGTCGAGCCGGGTCTTCATGAAAGACCAGTCGATATTCGCAAGGATATCGACTAAAGATTTGTCTCCTTAAGGGACACCAAGTTTTGCAATTGGAGAGTTTGATCCTGGCTCAGATTGAACGCTGGCGGCATGCTTAACACATGCAAGTCGAACGCGAAAGGGGGCAACCCCGAGTAGAGTGGCGGACGGGTGAGTAACGCGTAGGAATCTACCCAGAAGTGGGGGATAACCCGGCGAAAGCCGGGCTAATACCGCATATGCCCTACGGGGCAAAGCAGGGGATCTTCGGACCTTGCGCTATTGGATGAGCCTGCGTCGGATTAGCTAGTTGGTGGGGTAAAGGCCCACCAAGGCGACGATCCGTAGCTGGTCTGAGAGGATGATCAGCCACACTGGGACTGAGACACGGCCCAGACTCCTACGGGAGGCAGCAGTGGGGAATATTGGACAATGGGGGCAACCCTGATCCAGCAATGCCGCGTGTGT
>DATKTV010000057.1:0-6882 GCA_035530915.1 Acidiferrobacter sp.
GACTCCGAGACGGACTCCGAGACGGACTCCGAGACGGACTCCGAGACGGACTCCGAGACGGACTCCGAGACGGACTCCGAGACGGACTCCGAGACGGACTCCGAGACGGACTCCGAGACGGACTTGGATGCGCTAACGGGAAAAGGCCAGGCGGGGCCGACAGAGTCGCCATGAGCGAGAAGCTGCAAAAGGTTTTGGCGCAACGCGGATTAGGCTCAAGGCGTGAAATGGAGCGCGTCATTGCGGCGGGCCGGGTCAAGATTGGTGGTCGAGTCGCCCAACTAGGGGAGCGCGTACAGCCTGGGGAGGAGATTGCCGTCGATGGTTGGCGGCTCGGGCATAAGCCGGTAGCGCAGGGACGGATCCTTATCTACCACAAAATGACCGGCGAGATGTGCACGCGTAGCGACCCTAAGGGGCGCCCTCTCGTGTTTGATAAATTACCTACTATTCGTCAAGGTCGCTGGGTGGCGGTCGGCCGGCTCGATATCAACTCGTCGGGGCTTATGCTTTTTACGACCGATGGCGAATTAGCGGCGCGCCTCATGCATCCTTCTCAGGAAATTGTGCGGCGCTATGCGGTGCGCGTTCTAGGGCGCGCAGACGCTGGCACGATCGCAAAATTGATCGCCGGTATTGCCCTCGACGATGGGCCTGCCCATTTTAGTGAGGTCAAGGATGTCGGTGGTGATGGGGCAAACCACTGGTACCACGTGAGTATTATGGAAGGAAGAAAAAGAGAGGTACGGCGCATGTTTGAAGCCGTGGGACTCGTGGTGAGCCGCCTCATTCGAATCGCTTACGGTCCCGTGGAACTCCCGCGCACGCTTCGTCCCGGTTACAGTCGGGCGTTATCGGCTCCGGCTGTCGAGGCAGTTTACAAGGCCGCAGGGCTTGCGGTTCCCAGCAAGTCGCGGTGAGAAGCGAAACGCTCCATCAGGTCTACGACGCTCTTTTTGGGCAGTATGGCGCCCGCCACTGGTGGCCCGCAGACTCCCAGTTCGAGGTTATGGTTGGTGCCGTTCTTACCCAAAATACCTCTTGGACGAATGTTGAGCGATCGCTTGCGAGGTTGCGGGAGATTGCACCGATGGATCCGGGCGCGATATTGGCCCTTTCCGTGGATGTGCTTGCAGACGCTTTGCGGCCGGTCGGTTATTTTAATGTAAAGGCGGGGCGGCTACAGTCACTCTGCCGTTGGTTACTCGATCAAGGCGGGCCCCAGAAACTCGAAGAACGGGATACGCCCTCTTTGCGACAGGCCTTGCTGGCCGTTCACGGGGTGGGTCCGGAGACTGCCGACGATATCTTGCTGTATGCCTTCGGGCGGCCAGTTTTCGTGGTTGATGCCTATACTCGCCGGCTGTTCGGGCGTCTCGGGTTTGTCAGTGACGCGGAAAGTTACGAGACATTGCGCGCCGCGATCGAGCAGGCCTTGCCGCAAGATTCACGGCTTTATAACGAGTACCATGCGCTGATAGTGGAGCACGCCAAGACAACGTGCCGAACGAAGCCCTTGTGTGGAGGCTGTGTCTTAAGAGAGGCCTGTCCATCAGCGCAGGATCAGGTGTTGGGTAAGGCTAAATCCAAAGGCTTGGGTCGGGTCCAAAGATAAGGGTCGGTGGCGGCGATAGCTGGTGCCTGGGAATCCGGATGGTAGAGAGGAACGCATGACGAAGAGGCGCGCGATACTGGGAGTGTTGATGGCTATTGCTCTTGGCGGCTGCGCCACTACCGGTGCGAGCCCGAGTCAGGGCTCTGACGATCCCTTTAAGGTCGTCAATAAAGAGACGTTTGCTTTTAATAAACACCTAGATAAAGGCCTAATAAAGCCAACCGCCGAGGCGTATGTAGACGTGGTGCCGTTGCCCTTGCGCCGCGGGGTCAGTGATGTCTTTGCGAACCTCGGGGACATTGAGGTGATCATAAATGAGTCGCTTCAAGGGCGATGGTGGCCCGTGCTTTCCGAAAGTGCGCGGCTTTTGGTGAATTCGACGCTCGGATTGCTCGGTGTGGTGGATGTGGCGACACCGATGGGCCTGCTGGCCCATCAGGCGGATTTCGGAGAGACGCTGGCGGTTTGGGGCGTTCGGAGTGGCCCTTATATCGTTTTACCTCTGTTTGGGCCGAGCGATGTGCGGGATGGTTTCGGTTTGGGCGTTGATACCTACACAAACCCCACTACTTATCTAGCCTCCAGTGCGGCCATGTGGGGCGCTTATACCGCTCAGCTTATTGATACTCGTTCTCATTACCTGCATCAGGGATTCCTTATAGAGATGGCGGCAGGCGGCCAAGAGTATACTTTTGTGAGGGATGCCTTCTGGCAAAAACGGCGAAATTTGATCAGAAGTCGACGGGCAAAAGATTAGGATTTCTTTTTTGGGGCATAACAGGGTAAAATCCCACGCTTTCCGCGCCTTACGGCGTGCAATGGGGGTTTCATGGTAACGATTCGACTGGCTCGCCGTGGTGCGAACAAGCGACCTTTTTATTCTATCGTGGTCGCTGACAAGAGGCGGGCTGTAGGTGGCGCGTTTATTGAAAGGATCGGTTTTTTCAACCCGATCGCAAGTGGTGGTGAGGAGCGTTTGCGCGTGAATCGCGAGCGTGTGGAGTATTGGTTGGGACAGGGTGCGCAACCCTCCGAACGTGTCGCGGGGTTGCTGAAGGCAGCGTCCTGATCGAATGACCGACCACGAACCCGAGCAGTGGATTGAGGTCGGTCGAGTGATCGGGGCGTACGGGATAAAAGGCTGGTTGCGGGTCGCTTCGTATACGGCGGACTCGGAGGCGGTTTTGGCGTACCGGCCATGGCGTTTTCGTTGGAAAAACGGCGCGGTAGAGGTTCCCACTTTGCTTGAGGCGCGAGTGCACGGCAAAGGCTTAGTCGTCCATCTAGCCGAGTGTACTGATCGTGACGTTGCCGAGACGTGGGCGGGTGTTGTCATTGAGGTCCCGGCTGTGGCCCTGCCGCCTTTGGATACGGGCGAGTACTACTGGGGACAGCTTGTTGGACTGGTGGTAGAAACCACAGACGGCGTGTCGCTTGGTACGGTTTCAGAACTGCTGGCAACAGGCGCTAACGATGTCCTTGTGGTTCAAGGGGAGCGGGAGCGGCTGATCCCCTATATTGCGGATGTGGTTCGTGGTGTCGAGACGGAGCAGGGCCGCATAGTCGTTGCCTGGGATCCTGAGTTTTGACATGGAAATCGATGTCATCGGGCTCTTTCCGCAAGCGGTGCAGGCGTTTTGCGACATTGGTGTGATCGGGCGGGCCCAGGAACAAGGGGCCGTTGCGTTTCGGTTCTGGGATCTGCGCGAGTTTGCCCATGATAGACGACGCACGGTCGACGATAGGCCTTATGGCGGCGGGCCCGGTATGGTGTTGATGGCGGCCCCCTTGCAAGCGGCCATCGCGGCCGCAAGGCGCAACAGGGCGGCGGTGCGGGTCGCGTATCTTTCGCCCGCAGGGCGCGTTTTGGATCACGCCGCAGTCATGGAGATTGCGGATCGACCGGGCCTCGTTTTACTGGCGGGTCGTTACGAAGGGATTGATGAGCGCGTGATGAGCGCGGCGGTCGATGAGGAATGGTCGATCGGGGATTATGTGCTCTCGGGAGGAGAGGCAGCGGCCGCTGTTATGATCGACGCGGTTGTGCGTCAACTGCCGGGGGTTTTGGGGCACGAAGACTCGGCGCGGGAGGATTCGTTTGTGGAGGGGCTTTTGGATTGCCCCCACTACACCCGACCTGAGGAGTGGCAAGGACAAGGGGTCCCAGAGGTCCTTTTGTCGGGTGACCACGCTCGCATTAGACGTTGGCGGCTGAAGGAGTCACTGGGAAGAACATGGTTACGGCGCCCGGATCTTCTTGCTCGTCGGCGATTGACTGCTGAACAGCAGGCGCTTTTAGAAGAGTTTAAACAGGAATTTCGAGGACACGATGATGGGTAACATTATTCAAGAATTGGAAAGTGAGTTCATCAAGCAGGATGTTCCGCAGTTCAGCCCCGGCGATACGGTGACCGTGTTTGTTAAGGTCGTCGAAGGCGAGCGCGAACGCTTGCAGGCTTTTGAGGGCGTGGTTATTGCCCGCCGCAATCGCGGCATGAACTCCTCGTTCACGGTGCGCAAGGTCTCCAATGGCGAAGGCGTGGAGCGCGTCTTTCCGCTGCATAGCCCCAATGTGGCGCGCATTGAGGTCAAGCGACGCGGCGTCGTGCGGCGCGCGAAGTTGTATTACCTGCGTGAACTGAAGGGCAAGGCCGCTCGCATTCGTGAGCAAGTCTAGACTTCCATTGAATGGGTATTGATGCGGCCTCCGGCAGGACGCGGCCCTTGCGCTTCTGATGACGTCACCGTCAAATGATGCGCTGATCGAAGGATTTCTGGATATTCTTTTGGCTGAGGCGGGCTTGCGGGCCAATACCTTAAGCGCCTACCGGCAGGATGTTGAGGCGTTCGCGCGGCATCTGGCTGGCCGTGGGCTGGCAACGGCGCGCCGTGAGGATGTTACGGGATATTTAGCGGCGGAGGTGATTGCCGGTTGCCGCCCCCGTACTGGCGCCCGACGACTTTCCAGTCTGCGGCGCTTCTACCATTACGCGCTTGCTCAGCATTATATCGCGCAGGATCCCACTGAGGCGATCGAGGGTCCGCACCTAGGTATAAGTCTCCCCAAGACGCTAAGCGAGCAAGAGGTGGACCAGCTTCTCGAGGCGCCGAGCGAGAACTCGCTCGAGGGCTTGCGTGATCGCGCAATGCTCGAGGTCCTGTACGCCACCGGGCTGCGCGTCTCGGAGCTCGTCGGCCTCCTCGTGTCGCAGCTGGATACTCAATCGGGAATTGTGCGGGTCGTAGGAAAAGGGGGGCGCGAGCGGCTCGTGCCCTTGGGGGAAGAGTCCCTCGCTTGGTTGGCCCGCTACTTTCAGGAGGCCAGACCCCCATTGTTGGGTTTGCGCTCATCGGCTGCGGTATTTCTGACGCGCCGCGGGACGGCGATGACACGCCAGGCGTTTTGGTACAATATCAAACATTACGCCCTAAAGGCCTCGATTAGCACCCCGTTATCGCCACACACGCTACGCCATGCCTTCGCGACTCACCTTATTAATCATGGGGCGGATCTGCGTGTCGTACAGCTCTTGTTGGGGCATGCTGACCTTTCTACTACGCAAATCTATACCCATGTGGCACGCGAGCGGTTGAAGACCTTGCACGCCGCACACCATCCCAGAGGGTAGCATTGCCTGAGGCGTCAACGCCCCTACCCAGAGTAAGCGATCAGGGAACCTTTCAATTACCCACAACTTTTCTTGCATTATTATATAGTGAGAGTCACTACTGTCCGGTTAAAAATCTAACAAAATCAATTGACTGGTTTCGAATGGCGCTTCTGAGGTGGTGCGATCTGCCTGCAAGACTCGTGAAAGCTCGGTTTTCTCGAAAGTGGAGACCGACGCAATCTGTAGACAGGTATAGAGGGAGGCATCGAGTTGCAGTTCCTTCTTGACGATGACGATGAGCACGTAGGTGGCGACCGCACACCAGACCTGGGTCTTCACGGCATTCTCGCTGGTACCCAGGAAGCGCTTGATCCGTAGGTGCTGTTTGATCCATTTGAAGAAGAGCTCCACCTGCCAAAGACTCTTGTACAGGGCGGCAATAGTGAGTGCTGGCAAGACAGTGTTGTTGGTGAGAAATATAAGGGATTTCTCGGTCTCTGGGTCGTTGAACCGGATGCGCCGCAGGTGCTCCGGATACGACTTGGCCGCGTAAAAGTTGTTGAGCATCACGCGCTGGTCGCACATGACACCGGTGTCACGCTCGGTGGGCGACGAGTACACGCGCCGCGCATCCATGCCGCGCTTGGCGCGCGTGACGAAGAACGCGCCGGACTGATGCATCGTGTACAGGCGAGCGAAATCCAGATAGCCCAGATACGTTCACATCGTGCAATTTGCCGTCGCTAATATGGATGAAACTGGGAATATTGCCGCGCAGGTCGAGCAGTGTATGTACCTTCACCGCCCCCTTGGTCGACCGGAAAGGTGCCCAGTCGAACAGGCTCAGGCACAGGTCGATCGTGGTGGAATCCAACGCATAGACGCTCGTGTCCAGATCGAGCACCGAGTCCTTGGCACACAGCGTTTTGGCGCGCGCGATCAGGCGCAGAGCCAATTCGTGGTAGATGCGCCAGTCGCGACGGTTCAGCGCGTCGGCCAGGGTCGAGCGGGCAGGCGGCGCTTTGATGCCCATATGAAACAGCTTGCCCTGATTGGCCATCAGGCAGACCTCGATGTCGCGCAATGATTCGCGCCAAGTGATCTGTGCAAAAGCCATGACCAGACACAAATCGGCGCAACTCAGGGTGCGAGCGCCCGAGTCCCCCCGATGGCGCTCAATGATACGGCCGAAGCTCTTCCACGGCACGAATTCCATTACCTGTGCAAACAGCGTCTTGCCCACGTTCATGCGTCGCTCCCGGTCGGTTAACCCCGAAAGCATCGCAAATCGGCCAATCCAAATTCAAATCGTGGACACCCTGAAATCGTCGGAAACCAGCGCCAATGCTCACTCTGCGAGCATTGGTACCGAATTTAACCGGACAGCAGTGAGTTCGAGCATCGCATCGAAGCGCACATCTTTGTGGTCTTTCTGAGCTATTGCCTCCAAGTGACACTCAAACATCAATTGCAGCAACGCGCTCCTGGTTTAACGCCGCGGGTAGCGATCGAGACGTTCAAGACCATACAGATGGTCGACGTCCAGATCCCCACGACCGATGGCCGCTCGCTGCACTTGTCGCGCACCACACAACCCGACCCCGAGCATCGCCTGCTTCTCGACGCGTTACGGTGGCATCTGCCCGCGCAACCGCC
>DATKTV010000058.1:0-3634 GCA_035530915.1 Acidiferrobacter sp.
TGGCGTAAGAACCGGCATGAACTGGTGATAGCGCCGCGGGCTACCTATTTTTACCGCGTCCCCACCGACCTCCTCAATGCCGGTAATGGCGCCTACGCGGTCGGCGGCAACACTGCGGCATCGGGCGCGTCGTCCAGCGGCGCGTCCGGCGGCGGTATGTCGGGAGGCATGGGGGGCGGTATGCCGGGAGGGGGTATGCCCGGGGGCTCGAGCGGCGCGAGCGGGTCCAGTGGGTCGTCGATGGAAGCCGAGTTTACGGTCAGCGGTGCGACCCAGGCGGAACACGTCAAAACTCTGCAAAAATCCCTTCTGGCGCTGGCCGGGAACGGCGCGCGCGTCGGTATCAACGCCCACACCGGAATCGTGTCGGTGACCGCCGACGGGCGCGGATTGGCGCGCACGGACGCTTTCATCCGTCGCTATGTTCGCGCCGCGGATACGCGCGTACAGGTGCATACCGCCATTCTCGAGGTGTCGCTCGCGCACGGGCTGCAATGGGGTATCAATTGGCAAAAGATCGCCTCCTTGTCCGGCGCCGCGTCAGGAGCGGCCGCCACCTTGGGCTTTAATAATCCCGCGCCGGCCCTGACGGCGACTCAGGCCACCACATCCACCGGGGGGAGTAGCGCATCGACCACGTTGAATTACACCGGGGCGTCTGTCAGTTCGCTGGTGACGGCTCTGCGCACGGTGACCGATGTGCGAGTGGTGAGCGAGCCCAGTCTCGTTGTCGAAAATGGCACGCCGTCCACCCTGTTTTCCGGCACCCAGTTACCCTATGTCGGCAGCATCAGTTCGAACGTCACGGGGTTGTCGGGCAGCGCCTCGACCGGCGCCGGCTTGTCCTATGCACTGAATGGGCTGTCGCTTTCCGTGATCCCCGACGTGTTGAGCGATCGCTACGTCACCTTGACGGTGGTACCGGCCCTCTCGGAGATCAATCGCTTCGATACTTTCGACGTGAACGGCACGCAACTGCAGGGGCCGGTACAGGATCTGCGCCAAACCTACATCCAAACACTCGTGCCGTCGGGCAAGACGCTTATTATTGGTGGGTCGCGGCAGCTGTCATCGACTAAACAGGACACCGCGACCCCAGGGCTCGGGCAAATCCCGTGGTTTGGGACCCTCTTCAAAGGGATCGCGGATCAAGGAAAGGTCGAACAGCTCGTCATTTTGGTGCGTGCCACGGTACTCCCGCCGCCTCACTACGACCCCTTGATCGGATCGAGCTTGTGATGCGCCTGCCAGTGCCTTCTCTGCGCATTCCTTGGCGGCGGCGTACGCATACGCCAGAAATACCCGCCCACACGGCGACAGCGCGCGGGATGGGACAGACACACCTCCTTATGGTGCAGGTCGGTGACCGACCGACGTGGTGGGAGGTGACGGAGACCGGTTCGCGGCGTTTAGACGCGGCCCCCCTGGAATCCCTCAAAACCGTCTTTCGTGCCGCGCCATATGATCGCAGCCTAGCGGCGGGTCGACTCACGGGGGCCAAACGTGATCGATTGCTTATCCAGGAGCTTGGCGAACGGGGTATCGCTTTCCGGGACGGGGAAATTACCTATTTCGCACCGGAATCCGATGCGACGTGTGGGCCAGGCCGGTGTACGGTGCCACTGACGACGCTCATCGTGCGCGACCGCCTGCGCGCGCATCGGCCTCTGCCCGATGGTGTCGTCATCCGTCTCGGTAATGATAATGAAGGGCTCGCCATCGCCTGGACGATGGGTTTGGACGGGTGTCCGGCCGGTTTTGCGGCGTCCGTGGTCCTTGACGAGGACGGGTTGCGGGAAGTGGCGCGGGAGTCCGCCGATCAGATTGGTATAGCCAACGTGAATGCCGCCACCCTGATGACGCACGCGGATCTGTGGAGGATGTTGACTGCCCGTCGTCTCCCGAGCTACCCGGTGCCCGGGACCGTCGCAGGGATACCCACCGAAACTTGGCGGGCCGGTGTGTTGGTGGTATCGGCCGTCGCCGCCACGCTGGCGGGTCTCGATATGGGCACAGCCGATCAGGCGATGACCCATGCCCGCGCCCAACTCACGATGGTCCGAGCGACCCAAACCACACAGGCTGCCGAACGGCGTTTCGATCGACGTCATCTGATCGGTATCGCGCGCGCCGCCTCGATCACTTATCGCGCCGACCTCCAGGCGGCCCAAAAACTTTGGCGCCCAGGAGCCGCGATCACATTGCAGGCGGGCCCCAGCGTCACCAAAGCGGGTGGCCCTCTCTATCATCCACAACAAGCCACCCTGATTGTGCGTGCCCGCATGCATCACCTACACGGCCAACAAATCGGTGCCAGCGGTTCGTGGCCCAGCATCGCTTTGCGCGCCATCCTCGCGGCACGCGCGCCATCCGGATTCATCCTGCACAAAATTCTCATCAATCCGCACGGGACACGCTATGAAGCGATCTATATCCGGCATTAGCCGCCTGATTCCGGGCGCGCGCATCACCGGCCTCTTGACGGCGGGATTGGTGATTCTGACTGTGTTGTCGGCTCATCATGCCGCGCGCGAGCGCGCTCTCGCGACGCATGACCGCGCGACGGCCCGAGAAATCCAGAGCAACACTATGCGGGCCCGTCGTCAATGGCAGCAGATGGCGACCTCAGCACGCGCCGCCGCACCGATCAGGCCGGCGGGCGAAACGCGCTCTATTACGCATACCGCACCCCTGGCACTGGCGTCGATCGAGCGATCCGCTGTGATCTGTGATACGCCACTCTCCACCATCACCGCGATGGCGCAGGGGACGCTCTACGCCCTGAATCCCGCCCGCGCGGCCCAGAAAATGGCGTGGGCTCCCGGCCTCACCAGCATGGGATTCGTCGTTGAAGGGCAATGGCACACGCTCGGTGGGCTGGATTGTTTTGTAGACGCCTTAAAACGGCACCCGATCGCGTTGTCATCCGCGCATATCAATGCCACATCGTTTGTATTTTCTGTGGAGGTCTTGGGTGACTGACCATCAAGGCTTGTTCATAGAGAGCCCCTGGAGCCAAGACTATGGCATCGCTTTGCGCCAACCAAGCCAACATGTGCCGGATATTGCCGCGGCGCTGCTGGCCATGGGTTTTCGTGCTCATGACGTCGAACTCGTCGAGGCCTACCAGCACGCGACGGGATTGGGTCCCTCCGATGCCATTCATGAGGTGGGCGTGGGTACGGGTGAGGATATTTGTCGCGCGCACGCTTTGGTATCGGATCTGCCCTATCTCACGCGGGAGACGGCCAACACCTTACGCCTCGCCACCGTGCGCCCGTTTGCGCCGCAAATAGGCGATGACGCCCAACCGGAGTTTTGCCCGATCGCGGTCGTTTCCCAACCGGACCATTATGACGTGCTGTACGTGATCACCGATCCGGGGCAAATCAACGCGGTCCGAAATTTCGCATTCCCTCGCATGGTAGACGACCGAAAAATCCGCCCCCGCTGCTGTCTGGCGTCGCGGCTCGTGGTGGAACGATTGTATCGACGTGAGATCCGCGATGCGGCGGCCGAATTCGATGAGGCCCTCGCGCGCGGGACGGACGATGGCCGATATCGCCTGGCCCTGAAGGCGCTCCTGATGCATGCCTCCTATAGCGGCGCCAGCGATATCCATTTTGATCCCTTG
>DATKTV010000059.1:0-21277 GCA_035530915.1 Acidiferrobacter sp.
TGTGCTGGCGTCTGGTTTGATGTTGGCGACATGGGCGGCGAGTGCCGATCAAGGGATCGTGGCCTACGACAATAACCTGAGCCTGTCTTTTGCGCGCCGTCATGTCGAGTATGGGGAACGGCTAGCGCCCCCCAACGGCCCGTATTTTGATACCGAATCGGGCTTCATAAACGGGGGTCGGGTGGCGATCTCGGGTATGGGTTCGGACGGCATCAACAACCTCTATCTCCACCTTTCCTACACCCAGACTACCGGCAAGCTAAATTACGTCGGCGGAATCAACGGTACGACCACCTCGCTTGTCGAAAGCACGCATGCACACATGACCGATATCGGCGTGCGTTTAGGGCAGGGCTTCGCGGTGGCCGAGCATATGATGCTCGTCCCGTATCTGGCCTATGGCTCGCATCATTGGGGTCGCGGCCAAGCGGCGGGGGTGACCAACCCCCATGATTATTACGAAAGTTATCGTAATAACTATCTTGGCCTTGGTGTTTTGTGGCAGATGGAGCCAATCCACCATTTCATAACCACCTTGAATCTGGCTTACGGCACCACGGTGCACCCGACTATCACGGCACCGGCGATCGGTTTCGCCGAGGGTCTCGGGACGAAGCCTTGGAAGCGGGCCGGTGTCACCCTCGATTATCTTCTCGGTCCCAGTGAGTCGGTGTTTGCGAGCGCGACCTACACCCAGTTCCAGTATGGGGCGGGACCAGTCTTGGCCAGTGGCTACTACGAGCCGTTCAGCCAAACTGGGATCACGGATTATAATGTGGGTGCGCGCTTCTTTTTTTAGCGATCTGGTCTCGGGTTATGTGCCCGGATCGCCCGGTCCCGGGTTTCCGGGCGCGCTGTGCGACACAGTCCCCGGCACACGCTTATGTAGCCATTACCTGAGTGGTCTGCGGCCGCCGGGGCTATGCCTCGCCCCAAGCGAACACATTGACGCGGGCTGGCGGGACATTGCGCCATATCGTATGCGAGCGCAGACAGGTGATGTCCTGAGCCCAATCGACGGCCCGGGAGCGGAGGCTGTAGGTGAACTGAATAAAGGTCGCGCCCTTGGGCAATATTGCACCTAGTTCGCTGCCTATGCGGTCGACGGTTATCTTGGGAAGGGATTTGAGGGGGAGGCTCGATACCACGGTTGACACCCTCGTGGCACGCCAGCCCAGTAACTCGACAAGCTGCGCGGCATCGCCCTCCAAAACGGTCACCTGAGGAAAGCGCACCCGTAGGTGCTCGGCTAGCAAAGGTGACCGCTCCACGACTATCAGCCTATCCGGATCAAGTCCGCGGGCCAGCAACGCCGCGGTGATCACGCCGGTGCCAGCGCCCAATTCTAAGACATAGCCGCTATGCGTGGTCACGGCCTGTGCGGCTATATAGTCCGCAAGGTGCTGGGAGCTAGGGCACGCGGCGCCGATGGCCTGCGGGCCCGACCATAACACTTTAGCGAAAAGACGCAGATCGCCGGGGATAATCGCAGTCGCAAGCCGATCAAGCGCGACTAGGCCCCTTTTACGCCACGAGGATACCCTGATAGGTGTTGCGCGTTTCACCAGACTCGTCCTATAAACTTTGGGGGCTCGGGTCGCCAGCTGAGGCGCGGTCTGTTCTTAAGGATATAGTATGGGCGTGCGATTGCAACGTCTGGACGCCATACGGATCGCTAGGGGCTACTTAAAGGTCTTGTTTAAGGTCTTGTTTAAATAGGCCACGGGCCCATTTTTGGCGGCGATAAATCGCGCCATCTAAGGCGTGCCGGATATGGAGGGCGATCTCGGTCTTGCCCTCAACTGCGATCTGGCGATCAAAAAAGAGCGCATCCGCGTCTTCTGTTTGCAGCAGCAAAGCGAGAAAAGAGCGCATCTCGCCGCTGATACATACGTCCCAATGCGTGGGTGGCGCAGGCCACAAACGCCCCTTGCGGATCACGAATCCGAGCTTTAGGTGGGGTTTTGTGACCTCAAGACAGATGCGCGACCCAGACAGTGAGCCGAGGGTATCGCCAGTGCCTAGCAGGAGGTTTGCGGTAACCGCGCCCATAAGGGCAATGGCGGACGCCGGTAGCACCTTGGCGCCAATCCCAAAGGCGCGCGGGGCGACACGGTCAACGACTTCTGTAAGGAGGCTCATGGGCTGCATTATCGGCCCCGCGCCCGGCTCCCCTATTGATACGAATCAAACCATTTTGCGCTGGATCAAAAGGCAGGGGTTCTTGACGCCTTATCCTGTGCGTGTGCCGTTTTCCGATATCCGTCAATTCCTCGTTCATCTAGAGCGCCAAAACCTCCTAAAGCGGGTGGGCGCCGACGTGAGCGCGCACCTTCAAATTACCGAGATCTGTCGGCGCGCCATTATTAAAAAAGGCCCCGCGCTGTTATTCGAGCAGGTCGATGGCGGCAAGATACCGGTGCTCGGCAATCTTTTTGGGACCCCCGAGCGTGTGCTTCAGGCTATGGAGCTTAAGGATACCGCCGGTTTGCGGTCTTTGGGCGAGCTGTTGGTTCGCATCAAGGAGCCGAGATGGCCTCGTAATCTGAGTCAGGCCGCCGACCATTTGCCGATTTTGCGCCGTCTCTGGGCGGCACACCCGCGGGTGCTCACCGATGCCCCGGTTCACGAGTGCGTTCAGGAAGGACCGGATGTCGATCTGGAGGCCTTACCGATATCGCATTGTTGGCCGGAGGATGCGGGAAAGCTCCTGACGTTTGGTCTCGTGATTACGCGGCCCGACCCCGAGGGCCGGCATAATATCGCGATTTATCGCCAGCAATTGATTGGCCGCAATCGCCTCATCATGCGCTGGCTCGCGCACCGGGGTGGGGCTATGGATTATGCACGCTGGCGAGAGACGCGCCCGCGCGAGCCCTTTCCGGTCGCGGTGGCGATCGGGGCAGACCCCGCATTGACGATCGCGGCGGTCGCTCCCGTACCGGATACGCTCTCCGAATACCAGTTCTCCGGGCTTTTGCGCGGCGCGCGGACTGAGCTCGTGGCGGCCGGAAACGGCCTACTTGTGCCGGCCCGGGCCGAAATCGTCTTGGAGGGTGTGATTCTCCCCGACGACACGGCGCTGGAGGGGCCCTTTGGTGACCATACTGGCTACTATAATGGTCAAGACCATTTCCCGGTCATGACCGTCAAGCGTATTACCCACCGGACCGCGCCCCTCTACCAGACCACATACATGGGCCGCTCACCCTACGACGAGCCGTCGGTGCTGGCCATGGCCCTAAATGAGGTCTTCGTGCCGCTTCTCCAACAACAGTTCCCGGAGATCGTCGACTTTTATCTGCCGCCGGAGGCGTGTTCTTACCGAATTGCGGTAGTGAGTATACGCAAACGCTATCCTGGGCATGCGCGCCGTATTATGCTCGGTATCTGGTCCTATCTGCGGCAGTTTACCTACACCAAATTCGTGATCGTCACGGATGACGATATCAATATTCGCGACTGGGCGGACGTTATTTGGGCGCTTGTCACCCGCGCCGACCCCGCTCGTGATACGCTGATGCTCACCGATACGCCCATCGATTATCTCGATTTTGCGAGCCCTGTGGCCGGTCTCGGTGGCAAAATGGGCCTGGATGCGACCATGAAGCACGCCCCAGAGACGAATCGGACCTATGGTCGCCCGATTCGCCCCGATGCCGAGACACAGGCGGCGGTCGAAGGCGTTTGCCGGAGCCTTGGCCTCTAGCCCGTTGATGCATATCAAGGCAGAATGGGCAACTCGGGGACTACATTAGTAGTTTAGGGGTGCCTAATGAATGATTATGTCGATGAAACACTGATTGCTCGCTATGGAGATTCCGCGCCACGGTATACGTCCTACCCGCCCGCGACCCAGTTCCATGAGCAGTTTGGTGTGGCCGAACTTGCGACCGCGTTGACGACTAGGGACCCCACGGACCCTTGGTCGCTGTATGTGCACGTCCCATTTTGCGAATCCGTTTGCTATTACTGTGCCTGCAACAAGACCGTCACCAAGCACCACGAGCGCGCCGAGCACTATGTTTCGCGCATCGCCCGCGAGCTGGCGCTGTTGGCTCCCTTGATCGGTGCTGATGCGCAGCTAGACCAATTGCATTGGGGCGGGGGTACCCCGACCTTCCTGAATCATGATGAAATGCGCGCCCTTATGTGCGCCATTGGCGAGCGGTTCGCGTTGCGTGGCGATGATACCGGCGAATACTCGATTGAGATTGACCCGCGCCATGTCCCTGACGAGACGCTAGGCCTCCTGCGGGAAATCGGTTTCAATCGGCTAAGCGTCGGTGTCCAAGATTTCGATTTGGAGGTGCAGCGCGCGATCAACCGCGAGCAACCATTTGCGCTGGTGCGTCGCGTATTCGATACGGCCCGTGCGCTCGGGTTTCGGTCGATTAGCGTGGATCTCATTTACGGTCTACCGCGTCAGAGTCGCGACAGTTTCGTGGCGACTCTTGACCGCCTTCTGGAGCTTTCGCCGGAGCGGATCTCCCTTTTTAATTATGCGCATCTCCCGGATCGCTTCAAACCGCAACGCCGTATCAATGCGAGCGAGTTGCCGGATCCCGCGACCAAAATGGAGATATTGAGAACCACTATTCAGAGGCTAATCGATGCCGGCTATACTTACATCGGCCTCGATCACTTCGCGAAGGCGCACGACGAGTTGGCCATCGCTCGCCGCGATGGAAGCCTTGGGCGGAATTTTCAGGGTTACTCAACCCATGGTGATTTGGACGTGTTGGGTGTGGGCGCCTCGGCGGTCAGCCGTATTGGCGCGGTCTATAGCCAGAACGCGTGGGACCTGAAAGAATACGAGGACTTTATCGATAACGGCCTGCTTCCTGTGCGTCGCGGCTTTGAATTGAGTGCCGACGACGTGTTGCGCCGCGAGGTTATCAACGATCTTTTGTGTCATATGGAATGTGATATTAGGGCCTTTGAGGTTCGCCATTCACTTCGGTTCGCGACCTACTTCGCCTCTGAGCTGGATCGTCTTGAGCCACTCATTCACGATGGGCTAGTCGAGGTCGGTGATCGGATTGTGGTCACAGCGCGCGGCCAGATGCTAGTGCGCGCGATTTGCGCGATCTTTGATCGCTATTTGGCGGTCGGCAATCGGCGCCAGTTTTCCCGGGTGGTGTAGTTTTCCAAGTTGTAGTTTCCTGAGCAGTGTAGTCTTCCGAGTCGTCTAGGAGAGAGGTTTATGCGTCACAAAATGTACCGGAGTTTGGGCTGGCTGGGTTTGGCCACCCTGCTTGCATCGAGCGCTGCCGTTAGCGCGAAGCCCCTGACCGGGCGCCAAGTTTTTGATAGTACCTGCCATGTCTGCCACGGCCGGGGCATTGCGGGCGCCCCCACCTTTGGGAACCACGCCGCATGGCGCCAGCATCTCAAAAAGGGCATAGCCGTACTAGACGACCACGCGATCAACGGTTACTACGGATATAGCTTCATGCCTCCTAAGGGCGGCAACGAATTTTTGACGGATGCCGAGGTGCGGGCGGCGGTCCGTTACATGGTCTCGGCGGCTATGAAGTCCGACCAGACTCAGTCTAGCAAGGGGCAGCCCACTGGAAGCCCGCTTGATACGAATCAATAAGCTGGGCGATCCTTGCGCTAGGCTAATGGCATGACAGGTGCCATTGCCTCGCGTTTCCCTAAGCTCACTCTTCGTGGGCGGCAGTTGTTGCCGATCTTTCAAGGCGGCATGGGGGTTGCTATTTCGGCCCACAAGCTCGCCTCGGCGGTGGCGCGCGAGGGTGCGGTCGGGACTATTGCTAGCGTGGATCTCCGTCATTTACATCCGGACATCATGGCGCGGCTCAGGCGTTGTCGCGATCCCGCCAAGATGCTCCAGGGTAACCTGGAGGCGTTGGACCGGGAGGTCAAGGCGGCGCGGAGCGCCTCGGGAGCGGGTGGTTTTATCGCCGTCAACGTGATGCGCGCGTTGAACCATTATGCCGATTTCGTTCGCCAGGCCTGCGCAAGCGGGGCCAACGCGATCGTCATGGGGGCGGGCTTACCCCTTGACCTTCCCGAGCTCACGCGGGATCGCGACATCGCGCTCATTCCGATTTTGTCGGAAGAGCGGGGCGTCGAGGTGTTACTGCGCAAATGGATGCGCAAAGGGCGGCTGCCTGACGCCATTATCATCGAGCACCCGGGCCAAGCCGGCGGCCATTTGGGGGCGCCACGCCTAGCCGATGTGGGCGATAAGCGCTTCGACTTTCGCCATGTCTTAAAGGAAGCGCTCGCTGTCTTCAAAAAGCTTGGGCTCACCGCCGAGCGGATCCCGCTTATTCCGGCGGGTGGCATCGGATCTTTCCGTGGTATCCGCGAACTCTTAGATTGGGGCGCCTCCGGTGTGCAGCTCGGGACCGCTTTTGCGGTGACCGAGGAGTGTGACGCCCACCCAAATTTCAAGAAGGTGCTCGCAGAGGCGCGCAGTGAGGACATCGTGACCTTCATGAGCGCCGCCGGACTACCGGCGCGCGCCGTGCTGACGCCATGGCTTAAGCGCTATTTAGCGCGCGAGGGCCTCCTCAAATCGCGCGCGACCGCCCGCGATGGCGGGTGTGCCAGCCAGCTGGAATGCCTGAGTCATTGCGGGTTTAAAGATGGTAACCCCGAGGCCGGTCAGTTTTGCATTGAAACCCAGTTGGCCGCCGCCGCTCGTGGCAATATTGGCAACGGCCTCTTTTTTCGCGGGGCCGCGTCTTTGCCGTTCGGCCACGAGATCCGCTCCGTTCACGACCTTCTGGAATACCTGCTCACCGGCGTACGCCCAGGGATGGCCCAACTGACGGCCTAAGGCCCACCTTGCGTGCCGAGCTCCGGGGCCGGTCGGTTAGGTGATGCGGACTGGGGCGAGACCGATGTAAAAAAGTACCGCGCAGTACTGGGATATGCTTCCCGCGAGCACGAAGATATGCCAGATCTCGTGGCCGTAGCGCCACTTCTCGTCAAACACAAAAAATATCACCCCGATAGTGTAGAACAGGCCGCCTACCACGAGCCAGACTAGCCCCCATGGTGCTAGGTGACGGGCCAGCGGGCCAATGGCCAACACAATAAGCCAGCCCATGACGATATAGAGGACTACGGAAACCCTGCGCGTTCGCTGGGGAATGAATTCCTGAATGATTCCCAGCACCGCGAGGCCCCAGAGAATGCCAAAGAGCCACCAGCCCAAGACGCCCCGTAACGGCCCCAATGTAAACGGGGTATAGGTACCGGCAATCAGGACGTAGATGGCGATATGGTCGAGGCGCTGAAAAACGTGCCGAGCTCGGCCGCTCAGCCCATGGTAGAGGCCGGAGGCGGCATACAGAAAAATGAGACTAAGACCATAGACGCTGAAACTTACGATGCGCCACGGATCCGCATCCAGCGCCGCGAATACGATCAAAACAACCGCGCCGATGATGGCAAGGACGCCGCCTATGATGTGGCTTAGGCTATTAAACCGCTCGTGGTATTGTATAGGCCCCCCCGGCGTTTTTAGTATAGCATCCCAGCACCAATTGCTCACCCGAGCGGTACTTGCAAAAATATGCTAACAATGGTCGCGGTACGCGCCGTCGCTGCTACAAGCCAAAGCCCATAAACGAATCAGCCGATGGAACCCAAGGAGTTCGCTCAGCCGTGATTGACGAGACGAACCAACGGTCGCGGTAGTATGGAGCTTGCCCGTACCCATAAGACACCGATCATTTCGTGAAAGACGAGCGCCGAGAGGGCCATGGCGTGCCCGCTTGGCAGGAAGGCGAGCACGGTCCGGTCGCGAAAGCGACGGGTGGCGAAATCGGTGGGGGCCGGGGTCACCGTGAAGCCGGCGTGTCGAAAGAGCATAACGGCCCGTCGCATATGCAAGGCCTGCGTGACAAGAAAGACGTGCCGAATTCCCAGGGGGGCGAGAATGGCGTACGCCCGTGTCGCATTCTGGCCAGTGGTGTGCGATCGCCCTTCCACCCATTTCACGGGCGTATTGAGGTCGTGACGAAGAACATGGCGCATAAGTACGGCCGCCGGATGTCCGCCCAGCGGTGCGCCCCCCGAAACCAAAATCGGGAGGCGGCTCTCGCGATAGAGGCGCGCGGCGTAACGCAAACGGACCAAGGTATTTGCGGCTACGGTGTCATGACCACCATATTCAGGGGCCCTCCGGTAGCGGCCGGCAGCGAGCACGACGATGGCGCGCGGTCCTTTGGGCAGCGGGGTGGTGAGCGCCGGGTAGACTTCCCAGTCTCGGGCCAAGGTGGTAGCGGTGATCGGCAGGCTGACAAGAAGGAGGCCGGCCCAAGCGAGCGCGACTAGCGCAAGACCGGGGCCCGGCCGCACCCTGATCAACGCTAAGCCCACGCCCATGGGGAGCACGAACAGCCCGGGAGGGGTGAGGCACGCGTTGACGAGGCCGTGCCAAATGATCACATGCCGACCCGTTCACCGGCGGCTTGCCGATCCGCATGGTAGGAGGAACGCACAAGTGGGCCGCTCGCCACGTTGCTAAAGCCCAGCCTACGAGCGACCTCGGCGAGTTCCGCAAACTCAGCTGGGGTCACGTATCGATCGACGGGGAGATGGGCTAGGCTTGGCCGCAGATACTGGCCGATCGTCAGCCACTCGCAGCCGTGGGCGCGCAGTTCCGCTAGCGTCTCCTCGACCTCGGCACGGGTCTCGCCTAAACCGACCATGAGGCCGGACTTGGTGGGAATGTGCGGAAAGCGATCTTTGAATGTCTTAAGCAAGGACAAGGACCCGCGGTAGTCTGCCCCAGGGCGCACCGGTTTGTAGAGACGTGGCACGGTCTCCACGTTATGGTTGAAGATATCGGGCGGGTATTCGCCAAGCGCGTCCAGCGCCGCGCCGACCCGTCCGCGGAAGTCCGGGACCAGGGTCTCGATTCTCACAGTCGGTGCATGCGCGCGTATTTCGCGGATGCAGGCTGCGAAGTGGGATCCGCCGCCATCGCGAAGGTCGTCGCGATCAACGGATGTCACCACAACAAAGCGCAACTGCATGGCCGCTATGGCTTGGGCCAAATGAGCGGGCTCGTTCGCATCGAGGGGGTCTGGTCGGCCGTGGGCGACGTCGCAAAAAGGACAGCGCCGCGTACACAAACGCCCCATGATCATAAAGGTGGCCGTGCCATGGCTAAAGCATTCGCCGATGTTAGGGCAGGACGCCTCTTCGCAGACGCTGTAGAGGTCGTGATCGCGGAGCACCGTCTTAAGGCGCCCGACCTCCGGGGATAGCGGTGACCGGACATGTAGCCACGCGGGCTTCGACGCAGGTTTGGTTTGCTCCTCTGCGCGCGCCACTTTAATCTTTTGGGCCCCCCTAAGGGCGCGCGCGGGGGTGTTGTCCGGATCCACAATGCGATTCATGTTTGTCACCTTTAGGGGTAAACCCGAAGTGCGTGAAAAATTCCTGGGTAAGGACTGTCGCCACAAAGGCGGGGTCGCGTGGCCCCCCGCAATCGGCGACCTGGGTTACCCTGAGTCCGTGATAGCCGCAGGGCGCGATAGCACCGAACGGGCTGAGGTCCATCGCGACATTCAAGGCGAGCCCATGATAACTACGCCCACCACGGATTCGCAATCCTAGCGACGCAATCTTGGCATCGCCGACGTATACGCCTGGCGCCCCCCCGCGTCTTTCTCCCGTGATCCCGAACTGGTGGAGCGTCGCCAGTGCAACCGACTCGAGGCCTTGGACCAACTGGCGCACCCCCAGGCCAAGACGCGCCAGATCAAAGAGGGTGTAGGCCACGAGTTGCCCAGGGCCGTGGTAGGTAAGGTCCCCTCCTCGATCGCTGTCGATCGTGGGGATGATCCCCACTGGCGCGGTCTCGTGCGCGTTCCTCCCTCGGGTATAGACGGGGGCATGTTCTAGGAGCCAAAGCTCATCGGGCGTGACTGGCGTCCGGGCCGCGCTGAAGTCTTGCATGGCGCGCCAGGTCGTTGCGTAATCGACGCATCGGCCCAATTCCCGCACATACAGCGCGGTCATAGGGCGATGAGGACGTCTTTGCAGCTGGTCAATGCTCGGTAGATGGTGTCGACCTGATCCCGACTGATTGCCTGTATGGACACCGTAACGGCTACGTATTTGCCGCCGCGACTCTCGCGCCGCGAGGTGGCTAGAAGTGCCTCCGGGTCAATGTGCTGCGTCACGAGTGAGTAGACGAGCGCTTCAAATCGCGCCGATTGTAGGCCGAACGCCTTGATATCAATCCGGCACGGAAAGGTAAGCAGCCCTTCGGTACCATCTTTGCCATTCGTGATCGTCATCTACGTGTTAAGGCCTTTGCGTGCCCCATCCTTGAACTCCTGAAAGGCCTTATGTAGCTGGCGAAAGACTGGACCTGGCCGCCCATCTCCGATCGGGTTCATGTCCACATGCGTCACGGCTACGACCTCCCGACTAGAGCTCGTAATCATGACCTCATCGGCACCGAGAAGTTCAGCGCGCGTGGGCGCACGCTCTTCTGCCGGGATCGCGCAGCGCGCGGCAAGCTCTAGCAGTAGGTCGCGCGTGACGCCCCCGAGAATGAAGTGACTACGAGGGGCGGTGAACAAACGCCCAGCGCGAACTGCGAAGACATTGCTCACTGCACCTTCGTTTACCAGCCCGTCGCGCACGAGGAGTGCCTCGTCTGCGCCCTGCTCCAAGGCCACTTGCACCAACAGGACATTGGCAATCAGGGAGGTGCTTTTGATATCGCAACGCGCCCAGCGGATATCATCGTGCAAGATCGCCCGAATACCGTCGGAAGATTCGCCGGTGCTTGGGCTATGCGCGTGCGCGTAAGCAAATACCGTCAGCGGCGCATTGGCCGGAAACCGATGCTGGCGGGGTGCTGTCCCGCGACTGATCTGCAAATAGATACTGCCATCTGCGCTGGTCATCGTCTCCGCCAGCCGATTGAACAGGTCATCCCACTCAAGCTTTAAGGGTTGCGCGTCCATCCCCACGGCGGCTAGGCTCGCCTTGAGCCGTGTTATATGCGCCGCCACTCGAAACGGCCGATATCCATAGACGGGTATGACCTCGTAGATGCTGTCACCAAAGACGAAGCCGCGATCAAATACGGATACGCGGGCCTCTTCGGCGGGGATCCATTCACCATTAAGGTAGACTTGCATAGCGTTTAGGGGTCCACCAAGATGGTCGGCCCAAGTCCCTCGTGGGACAACCGGGAGGACAGGGCGTTAGCCTTCTGTCGGTTAGGTTCTGGGCCCATGCATACGAGGTAGAGTTTACGCCCATTGGTTATGTTCGGGAATATGTGCAGGTCGTCTAGACCCTTCCCGCGCAGATGGGCGCGGAGGTCATCGGCATCACGGTATTGCGCGAACGCCCCAAATTGCACGTAGAAACCACGGTGCCGGCGAGCCCGATCAGCCTCATGAGCCCCGAAGACATTGGTGGCAGATCGCCGGAAGGTCTGATGACTCTCAAAGACAGCATTTGCACGGGGCTCGGGGTGCGGTGCCTCGGCCGGCGCCGGACCCGAGCCTGGCGTGAGGCCTTCCACTATCACAGGCGCGGTGCCGGTGGCCAATACGCCTAGGCGGGCTGCGGCCGCATACGAGAGGTCGATGATGCGATGCGGGTAGAATGGGCCGCGATCATTGATTCGAACGATGATCGAGCGATTATTGGCGAGATTGCGCACGAGGGCGTAGGAGGGCAGCGGGAGAACCTTGTTGGCCGCCGTCATGGCATACATATTGTAGATCTCGCCATCGGATGTCTTTTGGCCGTTGAATGGTCGCCCGTACCAGGAGGCGATGCCGCGTTGCCGGTAGCCGGCCGCCGATTTTAAGGGGTAATAGGTTCGGCCGTTAACGGTGTAGGGGCTATTCCCATAACGGCTTAAGGGCAATTTGCGCGGGACGACCGTGTCCTGAGAGAGGTCCGTCGGGTTACGGTAGCCCGCGCTCGGCAGGAAACTGCAAGCCGTCAGCGCCAGCGCAAGGCCCAGGGCACAAGCGAGCCTTGTCGGGCGACCTCTTGGCCAGTGATTGCGCCTATCCATAATGGAGTTCCCTGACCTCAGGATAGGAAGAGTACAGCATCGACCGGTCCGATAAAAACCGCCAGACCGGGCCGCCCTGCTTGTGCGCGCCCTTACGGATATCGGCAGAAGCCGCACGCGCGACGCCCGGGCGGGCCGGTACCCGCTGCGCAATAAGCTATCATCAGCTCACGAGGCGCCGATGACTGTGGATACCCATAAGGACTCCGAGTCCCGCCATCGTAATGATGAGCGAGGTGCCCCCATAACTCAAAAGCGGCAAGGGCACGCCGACGACGGGTAAGATGCCGGCCACCATCCCCATGTTAATGAAGACATCAAAGAAGAACATGATCGATAGGGAGCCCGCGAGGAGACGCGAGTAGCTGTCCTGCGCCGCGAACGCGATTTGGAGCCCCCGATAAACGATAAAGAGATAAAGCGCGAGCAGCGCTATGTTGCCTAAGAGCCCAAATTCCTGGCAAAACACCGCAAAGGCAAAGTCAGTCGTACTGTCTGGCAGAAAATGGAGGTGTGCCTGGCTGCTGTGGAGCCAACCTTGCCCGAAAATGCCGCCCGATCCCACCGCGATCATGGCCTGAATCGCGTGGTAGCCGGCCCCTAACGGATCCGCTTGAGGGTGGAAAAGAACGAAGATCCGTTGGCGTTGGTAGTGGTGCATATGGGCCCAAAAGATGGGTCCTGCAGCCAACGTCAGCAGTGTGATGGAGACAATGGTGCGCCAGCCAATGCCTGCCAGAAACACCACAATAATCCCGGCCAAGAGGACGATAAGCGCCGTGCCTAGGTCGGGCTCTTTGGCGATCAGCGCCACCGGGAGTAACAAGATGAGCACCGCACCACCGATACGCCAAAGCCGCGGGGGCAGGTGGTGGCGCGAGAAAAACCAGGCTAGCATCATGGGCACAGATAGCTTCATAAACTCCGATGGCTGAATCGAAAGCGGCCCGATGGCAATCCAGCGACGTGCCCCAAAGCGCATCACGCCGATGGCGAGGATCGCACCAAGCCCCAGTATGCCGATTACGAATAACGGTACGGACCATCGACGGTAGGTCTCGGGAGAGGCTTGCGCGACCGCGATCATGATCACGAAGCCAATCGTGAGACGGACGGCGTCATTCAAGGCGAAATGCAGGCTTTCGCCGCTCGCGCTATAGAGCACGGCCAAGCTTACCAATGCCAGTATCAACAGCGCGATAAGCAATGGTCGGTCGAGATGCCAGCGTTCAAAGACCGTCATGGTTTGGTTCCCGCCAACGCGACTCGGGATCGCTGTTGGTTTTGTAATCGAGCATGCACATGGCCGAGAAGATAGAAATTCATGAGCGCGCGGGCAATAGGGGCCGCTGCTAGGTCCCCGAACCCCGCATGTTCGACGATCACGGCAATGGCGATTCGCGGGTGGGATACCGGCGCAAACGCGATAAATAAGGCATCAGCACGCAAGTGCTTGCCTCTAAAGTTGGGTCCAACGCTCCAGAGCTGCGCCGTGCCGGTCTTGCCCGCTATCTTATAGGGCAGGTTATGGGCGATCCCGCGCGCGGTCCCGTGGGGGCCTTCGACTACCGCAGTCATGTCCTGGATCAGTGTTTTGAGGCTGCCTGGGCGTCGCTGCGGGACGGGCGGATAGCCCTGAGGCTCGATGTAGCGCACGGCATGCGTGACCGGATTGACGATGCCCCGCACGATTTCCGGGCGCATGCGCACGCCATGGTTGGCAATTGTCGCAACGGCGTCGGCGAGCTGGACTGGGGTGACAAGCAAGCGCCCCTGCCCGATGCCGGTAATGATAGTTTGGCCGGTGTACCAGGGCTTCTTGCTGGCCTTAATCCAGGCCCTGGTCGGCACAAGCCCGCGATACTCACCCGGGATATCAATGCCCGTGGGCTGTCCAAAACCGAAATATGTGAGGTAACGGGTCATGCGGTCTATGCCTTGCTTAAAGGCGAGCTCATAGAAGTAGACGTCGCAGGACTCCTCGATCGCGTCTTTCAGGTTGACCATCCCCATCCCTAAGGGTTTCCAGCAATGGAACAAGTGGGTACTGTGCGGTAAGTGCCAGTATCCGGGACACAATATCTTCTTTTGCGGGTCGAACCACTGTGTTTGTAGCGCCGCATAGGCGTAAAAGGGCTTGATGGTCGAACCAGGTGGGTACAGACCATTGATCGCCCGGTCATTCAAGGGGCCGTTAGGGTTCTCGGCAAGCGCTTTATAGGCCTTTTCGCCAATCCCATCGACAAACTGGTTAGGGTCATAAACGGGGCTACTCACAAGCGTCAGGACAGCGCCTGTTCGCGGGTCGAGCGCCACGATGCTACCGGGTCTATTGTTCAGCATCTGTTCGCCGATCGCCTGCATTTGGGCATCGATATTGAGGTACAGGTTGTGGCCGGCGTGCGGCAGGATGCGCTTCAAGACCTTGACGGCCCGCCCTTGCGCATTCATCTCGACATCCTTGAACCCGATGCGCCCCATAAGTTCCTTTTGGTAGCTGCTCTCCACCCCGAGTTGGCCGATGTAGTGATAGCCAAAGTAACGTGCGGCCTGCGTTCCGACCTCCTCGCTTGGCGTGATTCGGCTCACATAGCCGATGGCATCGACGGCGAGCCCGCCCAGGGGATAAAAGCGCCTGAGTCGGGCATGTAGCGTGACCCCCTTTAGCCGGGTCAGATTGACAGCGATGCGGGCGGCCTCGGCCTCGCTCAGATGGGCGCGCAAGGTCACGCCTTGGAACGACTTGTGCTGTAGAAGCCGCACCCGGAAGTTATGCATGTCTTGTTTGTTTAAGGCGATCCAGGTCTTTAATTTGAGGAGTAACCGGCCCATGTTGGGGACCTGGTCGGGTATGATCTGTAGGGTAAACACGGGAAAGTTTTCGGCTAGGACGACGCCGTTACGGTCCAGGATGAGCCCGCGCGCGGGCGGGATCGGAACAGGGCTTATCCGGTTGTTTTGGGCGAGTTCTGCGTAATAGTGGTGTTGTACGATCTCCAGATAACCCAGACGGCCGATCAGGGCAATGATGAGGCCCGCCCCCAAAATGACCGCCACTAACACTCGTGTCCCGAATAAACGGACCTCCCTAGTATCGTTTTTGAGGGGGATGCGCTGCATGGGCTAGCTGATCTTGGCGCGTCGGCGCACCTCCCGAAGGATAATGAACAAAAACGGCCACACGATGACGTTGGCGATCATGGGTGCGGTATCGCTCCAGGTCGGCGGGGTTCCGTGGGCGAGCGATTTCACCAGCAAAACTACAAGGTCGCTTATGGCGATAAGCACACCCGCGGCGATGGCTTGTTGCCAGCGGGGGAACATGCGCAGCCGCATCGTAAAGTGGAGTGCGAGGAATGCCAGTAATACCTTGGCCAGCGCTTGCTCCCCCAAGAGTGAACCGTACAGAATATCTAAAAATAACCCCAACACCCAGGCGCTACCGATGCCGACGCGGTCCGGTATAGCCATGCACCAGTAGACCAAGACGAGCGCGACCCAGTCGGGCCGCAAGAGCTTGGTGTAGCCGGGAAGGGGCAGAATCGCGAGCAGTATGCTAATAGCAAAGGTGAGCCCCACAAGGGCCCGCTGAGTCGGCGTAAAGGGGCTATCCATGCAAGCCCTCTCGATGCGCGACCTGCTTGGGCCACAATAACAGCACATGGGTATGGTAGTTGAGTTGGCCCAATGGAGCGGCGCGTACCTTGAGGAAGGCCAAATTCGGATTGCCCTTGACCTCGGTCACACGGGCCACCGGGTAGCCGGCGGGATACACTCCGCCAAGCCCCGAACTCACGAAGATATCGCCTATCCGGATATCGGCCGTCACGGTGAGGTAGGGAATCCTTAGGCGGTTGGCCAAGCCCGTACCAAAGGCGATTGCGCGCAGCCCATTGCGTTCGGAGACGATCGGCACCCCACTATTGGGGTCGGTCACGAGCATCACCTGGCTTGTGTGGGGTCCAACGGAGACGATCTGGCCGACGATTCCGTGGGTGCCCAGCACGGCTTGGCCGACGTAGAGGTGTTGTTGGCTACCCTCGTCTAGGACGAGCCGCTGCGTGAACGGGCCGGAACTGACCGCCAGGATCTGGGCCAGCGTTTCACGGTAACCGGGGATGGGCTGGCCGCCCAAGAGTTTATTTAGGCGCGCCACCTCGGCTTGCAGAACGTCGAATCGCGAGAGCTTCGCCTCCAGTTCCAGATCCCGCTGCTCGAGCTGGCTGTTCGCTTGGCGCAACTCGCTATTGGTTCGAAAGTCGCGACGAATATCGTTTGCTACAGAAAAAGGGAGAGCCGCCAGTAACTGTACGGGGTGAGTGGCGTATTCCATCAGATTCCGGAAGGTTTGCGTGTCGTGCCGATGGCGGGCGTCAAGGACGATAAGGCCTATAGATACACAGGCAAAGAGTATCAGCTTCGTCAGGTTGGACGGTCGTTTGATAGACCAACCGAGGAACGTGCTCATGTCATTACCACAAAAATCGTGACCCTGGGCGTACCCCGTGAAGTCCGGCGCCCTAGGGCGCCGTTATTCGTAAGCAAAGACGTCGCCGAGGACGTCCATTTCTTGAAGTGCCCGCCCACAACCGCGCGCGACGCAAGTCAAAGGGTCATCCGTAATGATAATCGGCAGCCCGGTTTCCTCCATGAGCATCCGGTCGATGTCGCGTAATAGCGCCCCGCCACCGGTAACGACCAGGCCCTTTTCGGCGATGTCTGCGCCCAGTTCAGGCGGCGTTTGCTCCAGGGCCAGCTTGATGGCCGCTACTATGCCGGTTAGGCACTCGCTTAAGGCTAGGTGCACTTCCTTGCTGTTCAGGACTAGGGCACGGGGTACGCCATCGGCGATATGGCGGCCTTTGATCTCCATTTGGCGGATCTCGCTATTCTGCCAAGCCGTGCCGATATCCTTCTTGATCTTCTCGGCGGTGGCCTCACCGATAAGGAGTCCATATTTGCGGCGAACGTATCCTATGATCGCCTCGTCCATCTTGTCACCAGCGACCCGTAGGGAATGAGAGTAGACGAGGCCGCCTAGCGAAATGACCCCGACCTCGCTCGTGCCACCACCGATATCCAGCACCATTGACCCGGTGGGTTCGGCGATGGGGAGGTCGGCACCGATGGCCGCGGCCATCGGTTCCTCGATTAGGTAGACCTCGCTTGCCCCGGCTTTTTGTGCCGACTCACGGATCGCGCGCCGCTCGACCTGCGTCGACCCGCAGGGAACGCAGATCACTATGCGTGGGCTCGGCTGGAAAATGCGCCGCTCGTGCACCTTGCGGATGAAATACCGTAACATCTCGCCGGTTACCGTGAAGTCGGCGATCACGCCATCTTTCATGGGGCGAATGGCCTGAATGCTGCCGGGTGTTCGCCCGAGCATCCGTTTGGCTTCCATACCAACGGCTAGAATGGCGCGTCCGCCACGGGATCCGAACTCCTGCCGGATGGCGACGACGGAGGGCTCGTTTAGAACGATACCTTTGTCACGGACGTAGATTAGGGTATTGGCCGTTCCGAGGTCGATGGCAAGGTCATTGGAGAAGTAGGATCGCAACCGTCCAAACATAAAGTCTTTATCCCTTATTTTAGGGTAGGGAGCTTAAAATCGCCCTACTGTATCAACCGGCCTCTATGGGTTCAACCGGAGAGTGAAATGTGGTAGCGTGCAACGAATTAACGTTACGGTCGAGATGGCGCCCTGTGAACAAGGAAGAGATTGAAAAGATAGCGCATCTTGCCCGTTTGGGCGTGAGCGAGCAAGAGCGGGATGCCTATACGGAAGACCTATCTCGGATACTCGGTCTTGCCCAGCAGATGAACGCCGTTGTTACCGATGGGGTAGAGCCTATGACCCATCCCGATGAAGCGGCGCTGCGTTGGCGCGCGGACGTCGTCACTTTGGAGGCGGATCGTGACCGGCTCATGGCGCTAGCCCCCCAGGCCCGTCACGGGCTCTATCTCGTCCCTAAAGTTGTCGATTAATCGGGCTTTCTGCCACCCACACCCACACGTTCGAGTAGTCGGGATTTTCCGGGGAATCACCATTGACTTTGACAATCACCAAATTAGCTGAGGGCCTTGCTAGAGGCCAGTACTCCAGCGGCGAGCTTGTTGACGATGTTTTGCGCCGCATTCAGGCTCATCCAGAACTCAATGCCTTTATTACCCTAGATGAGGAGGGCGCGCGCACAAGCGCCAAGGTCGCCGACGCCGCCCGTGCCGGGGGGCGCAACGAGCCCTTGCTCGGGTTGCCGATCGCGCATAAGGATATCTTTTGCACAGCCGGCTTGAAGACGACCTGTGGGTCGCGGATGCTGGCCGATTTCGTGGCCCCCTATGACGCCACCGTGGTGCGCAAGCTAGCAGCTGCGGGTTGCATCACTGTAGGCAAGACGAATATGGACGAGTTTGCCATGGGGTCGTCCAACGAGACCTCGTTTTTTGGTCCTGTGCATAACCCTTGGGACAAGGATCGCGTTCCCGGTGGCAGCTCCGGCGGTTCGGCCGCCGCGGTCGCGGCGCGACTTGTCCCGGCCGCGACCGGCACGGATACCGGCGGTTCTATACGCCAACCCGCAGCGCTCTGCGGTATTACTGGCCTAAAGCCGAGTTATGGACGGGTCTCGCGGTATGGGATGATTGCCTTTGCATCGTCCCTCGATCAGGCTGGCCCGATGGCCCAGACCGCCGAGGACTGCGCCCTTTTGCTGACGGCCATGGCGGGCTTTGATGAGATGGACGCGACCGCCTTAGCCGCACCCGTTCCCGACTATCGAGCTGGTTTAGGAAATGATCTCAAAGACTTGCGAATCGGCGTTGTGAAAGAGTTTTTTGGCGAAGGTCTTGAGAGCGCGGTCGCGGATGCCATGCACGAGGCCTTGCGAGAGTACGAGCGCCTAGGCGCACGGCTAGTCGACGTGAACCTCCCCAACAGCGCCCATGCGCTGCCCTGTTATTACGTCTTGGCGCCAGCCGAGGCCTCCTCGAATCTGGCTCGTTACGATGGCGTTCGTTATGGCTACCGAGCGCCGGATTACTCAGACCTCGAGGATATGTACAAGCAGACCCGAACCCAAGGCTTTGGGGCCGAGGTCAAGCGGCGCATTATGGTCGGTACCTATGTCCTGTCTGCCGGGTACTACGATGCCTATTATCTCAAGGCCCAGAAGTTGCGACGCCTGATCGCGGGCGACTTCACTCGCGCTTTTCAGCATTGCGACGTCATTGCCGGGCCCACGGCCCCCTCGATCGCCTTTGCCCTCGGGATGAAAAATGATGATCCGGTCGCCATGTATTTAAACGACATTTACACGATCCCGGTCAATCTTGCCGGACTGCCGGCGATGTCTTTGCCCGCAGGGTTCGTAAGCGGCGCGCCAGTGGGATTACAGCTGATCGGTCAATATCTGGATGAGGCGCGGCTACTGAACGTGGCGCATAAATTCCAGGAGGCCACCGATTGGCACGCACGCGTGCCGGTCGGGTTCTAGTTCAGGGGGTTAGATGGAGTGGGAAACAGTCATCGGTCTTGAGGTGCATGCGCAGCTAAAGACCGTAAGCAAGATTTTTTCGGGTGCACCCACAGCCTATGGGGCGCCGCCCAATACCCAAGCGAACGTGATCGATGTCGCGATGCCGGGCGTGTTGCCGGTTTTGAACGGCGAGGTGGTGCGCATGGCAGTGCGCTTAGGGCTCGCCATAGGCGCGACCGTTCATGCGCGGTCGGTGTTTGCGCGCAAGAATTATTTTTATCCTGATTTACCGAAGGGTTATCAGATTAGCCAGTATGAGCACCCGATCGTCGAGCATGGGCGGCTGCTCATTACGACCGACCAGGGCGAAAAGGTGGTCGGTATTACGCGTGCGCACTTAGAAGAGGACGCCGGCAAGTCTCTTCATGAGGATATGGAGGGCCTGACCGGCGTCGACTTGAATCGTGCCGGAACCCCCTTGCTCGAGATCGTCTCTGAGCCGGATATGCGCTCGGCGACCGAGGCGGTGGCTTACCTTAAAGCCTTGCACACGCTCGTGCGTTATCTCGAGATCTGCGACGGGAACATGCAGGAAGGGTCGTTTCGCTGCGATGCCAATGTGTCGGTGCGACCCATGGGCGAGTCTCGCTATGGAACCCGTGCGGAGTTAAAGAACATCAATTCCTTCCGGTTCGTGGAGCGCGCCATTGACTATGAGGTCCGCCGCCAGATTGCCCTGCTGTCTTCCGGGGGGCAGGTGCGCCAAGAGACGCGACTCTATGACTCTGCGCGTGACGAAACCCGGTCGATGCGCAGTAAGGAGGAGGCCAATGATTACCGGTATTTCCCCGATCCTGATCTGCCGCCGCTCATCGTTACCCCGGCCTTCTTGGCTGAGGTTCAAGACGCGATGCCAGAGTTGCCGGACGCCAAGAAGCGGCGGTTCTGCGCACAGTATGGCCTGTCTCCCTATGATGCGGCCTTGCTGACGGCGAGTCGGGAGCTTGCGAACTATTACGAGGACACGGTGAAGGCAGCCGCGGGCGATCCGAAGCTTGCTGCCAATTGGGTAGCTGGGGAGTTTCTTGCCCACCTAAACGGTGCGGGGCTTGATATTGAAGATGCCCGCGTGACGCCGCAAGCGCTCGGTGGGCTATTGCGACGCATCGCTGACAATACGGTTTCCGGCAAGATGGCGAAGGACGTTTTTGAAGCCATGTGGAATGGCGAAGGGGACGCCGATAGCATCATCGCAGCGCGCGGCCTACAGCAGATTACAGACGACTCCGCCATCGAACAGATCGTGGCTCAGGTGATTGAGGCCAATCCAAAACAGGCGGCCCAGTACCGCGCGGGTGAGGAAAAGGTGTTTACCTTTTTCGTGGGCCAGGTCATGAAGGCCAGTCGCGGCAAGGCCAATCCGGGTAAGGTCAACGAAATCCTAAAGCGACAGCTAGCTCGTTAAAGCTTATGGAGAAGAGATAACCGAGCTCCTGAGGCCGATGGACTCAACAAGACTTGATGCAGGCCAAGGTCGAGCTTTTCGTTAGAGCCATTCACGGAACGCGTCGGGCACCCCGTTACGCAGTCGCAAGCCACAAAGCCTAATCTGAAGTTGCCCCCACCCGTAGTACCCAATATCTCACCGAAGATCCTGTAATCCCTCGTGTTTTTGGGAATGGGGTGGTCTTTTTTCTGTAAAGATGTAGTCACGAACTATGCGTTATAAGTGTTGACATATACGCGGATA
>DATKTV010000060.1:0-3634 GCA_035530915.1 Acidiferrobacter sp.
TGGCGTAAGAACCGGCATGAACTGGTGATAGCGCCGCGGGCTACCTATTTTTACCGCGTCCCCACCGACCTCCTCAATGCCGGTAATGGCGCCTACGCGGTCGGCGGCAACACTGCGGCATCGGGCGCGTCGTCCAGCGGCACGTCCGGCGGCGGTATGTCGGGAGGCATGGGGGGCGGTATGCCGGGAGGAGGTATGCCTGGGGGCTCGAGCGGCGCGAGCGGGTCCAGTGGGTCGTCCATGGAAGCCGAGTTTACGGTCAGCGGCGCGACCCAGGCGGAACACGTCAAAACTCTGCAAAAATCCCTTCTGGCGCTGGCCGGGAACGGCGCGCGCGTCGGTATCAACGCCCACACCGGAATCGTGTCGGTGACTGCCGACGGGCGCGGATTGGCGCGCACGGACGCTTTCATCCGTCGCTATGTCCGCGCCGCGGATACGCGTGTGCAGGTGCATACCGCCATTCTCGAGGTGTCGCTCGCGCATGGGCTGCAATGGGGTATCAATTGGCAAAAGATCGCCTCCTTGTCCGGCGCCGCGTCAGGAGCGGCCGCCACCTTGGGCTTTAATAATCCCGCGCCGGCCCTGACGGCGACCCAGGCCACCACATCCACCGGGGGGAGTAGCGCATCGACCACGTTGAATTACACCGGAGCGTCTGTCAGTTCGCTGGTGACGGCTCTGCGCACGGTGACCGATGTGCGAGTGGTGAGCGAGCCCAGTCTCGTTGTCGAAAATGGCACGCCATCCACCCTGTTCTCCGGCACCCAGTTGCCCTATGTCGGCAGCATTAGCTCGAACGTCACGGGGTTATCAGGCAGCGCCTCGACCGGTGCCGGTTTGTCCTATGCGCTGAATGGGCTATCGCTTTCTGTGATCCCCGACGTGTTGAGTGATCACTACGTCACCTTGACAGTGGTACCGGCTCTCTCGGAGATCAATCGCTTCGATACTTTCGACGTGAACGGCACGCAACTCCAGGGACCGGTACAGGATCTGCGCCAAACCTACATCCAAACACTCGTGCCATCTGGTAAGACGCTTATTATTGGGGGGTCGCGGCAGCTGTCATCGACGAAACAGGACACCGCGACCCCAGGGCTCGGGCAAATCCCGTGGTTTGGGACCCTCTTCAAGGGGATCGCGGATCAAGGAAAGGTCGAGCAGCTCGTCATTTTGGTGCGCGCCACGGTGCTCCCGCCGCCTCACTACGACCCATTGATCGGATCGAGCTTGTGATGCGCCTGCCAGTGCCTTCTCTGCGCATTCCTTGGCGGCGACGTACGCATACGCCAGAAATACCCGCTCACACGGCCACAGCGCGCGGGATGGGGCAAACACACCTCCTTATGGTGCAAGTTGGTGACCGACCGACGTGGTGGGAGGTGACGGAGACCGGTTCGCGGCGTTTAGACACGGCCCCCCTGGAACCCCTCAAAACCGTCTTCCGTGCCGCCCCTTATGATCGCAGCCTAGCGGCGGGTCGACTGACGGGGGCCAAACGCGATCGATTGCTTATCCAGGAGCTTGGCGAACGGGGTATCGCTTTCCGGGACGGGGAAATCACCTATTTCGCACCGGAATCCGATGCGACGTGCGGGCCAGGTCGGCGTACGGTGCCACTGACGACGCTCATCGTTCGCGACCGCGTGCGCGCGCATCGGCCTCTGCCCGATGGTGTCGTCATCCGCCTCGGTGATGATAATGAAGGGCTCGCCATCGCCTGGACGATGGGGTTGGACGGGTGTCCGGCCGGCTTTGCGGCGTCCGTGGTCCTTGACGAGGACGGGTTGCGGGAAGTGGCGCGGGAGTCCGCCGATCAGATCGGTATAGCCAACGTGAATGCCGCCACCATGATGACGCACGCGGATCTGTGGAGGATGTTGACCGCCCGTCGTCTCCCGAGCTACCCGGTGCCCGGGACCGTCGCAGGGATACCCACCGAAACTTGGCGGGCCGGTGTGTTGGTGGTATCGGCCGTCGCTGCCACGCTGGCGGGTCTCGATATGGGCACCGCCGACCAAGCGATGACCCATGCCCGCGCCCAACTCACGATGGTCCGAGCGACCCAAACCACACAGGCTGCCGAACGGCGTTTCGATCGGCGTCATCTGATCGGTATCGCGCGCGCCGCCTCGATCACTTATCGCGCCGACCTCCAGGCGGCCCAAAAACTTTGGCGCCCAGGAGCCGCGATCACATTGCAGGCGGGCCCCAGCGCCACCAAAGCGGATGGCCCTCTCTATCATCCACAACAAGCCACTCTGATTGTGCGTGCCCGCATGCATCACCTACACGGCCAACAAATCGGCGCCAGCGGTTCGTGGCCCAGCATCGCTTTGCGCGCCATCCTTGCGGCACGCGCGCCATCCGGATTCATCCTGCACAAAATTCTCATCAATCCGCACGGGACACGCTATGAAGCGATCTATATCCGGCATTAGCCGCCTGGTTCCGGGCGCGCGCATCACCGGCCTCTTGACGGCGGGATTGGTGATTCTGACTGTGTTGTCGGCTCATCATGCCGCGCGCGAGCGCACCCTCGCGACGCATGACCGCGCAACCGCCCGGGAAATCCAGAGGGACAACATGCGGGCCCGCCGTCAATGGCAGCAGATGGCGACTTCAGCACGCGCCGCCACACCGACCATGCCGGCGGGCGAAACGCGCTCTATTACGCACACAGCACCGTTGGCGCTTGCGACAATCGAGCGATCCGCCGTGATCTGTAATACGCCACTCTCCACCATCACTGCGATGGCGCAGGGGACGCTCTACGCCCTGAATCCCGCTCGCGCGGCCCAGAAAATGGCGTGGGCTCCCGGCCTCACCAGCATGGGGTTCATCGTTGAAGGGCAATGGCACACGCTCGGTGGGTTGGATTGTTTTGTGGACGCCTTAAAACGCCACCCGATCGCGTTGTCATCCGCGCATATCAATGCCACATCGTTTGTATTTTCTGTGGAGGTATTGGGTGACTGACCATCAAGCCTTGTTCATAGAGAGCCCCTGGAGCCAGGACTATGGCATCGCTTTGCGCCAACCGAGCCAACATGTGTCAGATATTGCCGCGGCGCTGCTGGCCATGGGTTTTCGTGCTCACGACGTCGAACTCGTCGAGGCCTATCAGCACGCGACGGGATTGGGTCCCTCCGATGCTATTCATGAGGTGGGCGTGGGTACGGGTGAGGATATCTGTCGGGCGCACGCTTTGGTATCGGATCTGCCCTATCTCACACGGGAGACGGCCAACACCTTACGCCTCGCCACCGTGCGACCGTTTGCGCCGCAAATAGGCGATGACGCCCAACCGGAGTTTTGCCCGATCGCGGTCGTTTCCCAACCGGACCATTATGACGTGCTGTACGCGATCACCGATCCGGGGCAAATCAATGCGGTCCGGAATTTCGCATTCCCCCGCATGGTAGACGACCGAAAAATCCGCCCCCGCTGCTGTCTGGCGTCACGGCTCGTCGTGGAACGATTGTATCGGCGTGAGATCCGCGATGCGGCGGCCGAATTCGATGAGGCCCTCGCGCGCGGGACGGACGATGGCCGATATCGCCTGGCCCTGAAGGCGCTCCTGATGCATGCCTCCTATAGCGGCGCCAGCGATATCCATTTTGATCCCTTG
>DATKTV010000061.1:0-25569 GCA_035530915.1 Acidiferrobacter sp.
AATTGAGGTCGCTGAGCGCGCACTGATTAGCGCGGCCATCGTTGAGGGATATGAACTGCTTAATCAACAGGGTACAAAAACTTCGGTTTACACGATTAAGGCGTCTGGCAACGCGCAAGCGCGCCGGTGGTGGGTCAATCAGAAGACTCTTGAGGTGCCAAAATAACCGTGAATTGAACTTGCGACACCCCCCTACGCCAAAGGTATAAAAAGACCACCCCATCCGTAGGGGGGTGTTTCGACACTCCCTCACGAAACCCTTCTTTCCTCCGCGCCATGCTTTTCTTGTGGTCTTTTTAGTCTGAAAGCCCCGTGACCGTGATGCTACGGAGGCGATTTTCCGGGGTCGGGACGCGCGAAATCCGGATGGGAGCGTGCGGCCTCCACCCGGTCGGTCCCGGGAGTGTGTTTTGTGGGGGTGTGGTTGGTGCTAAGCCGCGCTGGGCGGCCCGGTGATTGTAGTCGGGTTTGTTTGGGCCTGGATGGGGATATCAAGCAGTTCTGCTGCTACCCAGTCTCGATCGATCACGGCCTTGTCTATCGCCCCCTTAAGGTCACCGCGTGCGCTATGGAGGTAGGCGTCAGCGCGCTTACTGACCTCGGAGAATATCGACTCAATGTCATCTCCGGATGTGCGCGCCGCCTCTTCCAACGACCGCATGACGGACCGAACCCTGTCGATCCCCACCACGACCCCGAAGCGATCTTTTACCCAGGTACGAATCGCGTTGATGGTCCTTTGCCCTAACGTAAGAGCCTCGGCAACCGCTTGACGTGCGTCCAGCGCCTCGCCAGACCGGCTTGCGCCGATCGCCTGGTCGTCGGCTTCATAGCCCTCAACTGTTATACCGGACGCCCCTAGGCCCGCGAGGGGCACTCCACCATATATATGGATGGTGGCTGGTTGTGAGGGGGCGAGGTTGGCGCCCCGTGCCCGTCCGATCGCCTGCACGAGCTCGGCGGAGATTGTCTCCAATAGCCAAGCGCGGATTGCTGGATTTTTTGGCAACGGCAACTTGCACTGCACCTCATGCGCGCCTTCCGATATCCATGCCCCCTCTTCCATCTCTAGGTCGTCGGGCCACTCCGGCCAGTCGGAGGCCTCCGCGCCCCCTGTCAGCGCCGCAATCCGCGCCGCTTGATATTGGCCGCGCCAGGTATCCATTGGTGGGAAGAATGAGCCGATGATCACGAGATCGCGGCCTGTCCAACGGTCGTGGGCCCTATGGTCGGCGCCCCAATGCCCAAGAAGTTCATCCTCGCCATCCGGGTCGAGTAATACCCGGACCTTCTTATGGACCAGTAGAACCGCCTTTGGGTGCAGCTTCCGTAAAGCCCTGTACTGCTTGATCGCCCTCCCCCGCTGCTCTGGCGTCGCCTTTTTGCCGAAGGCCTTGAGTCCCCAAAACCGCGATGGGTGCCGGATGATTCTGACGTGCTGGGTAGCAATCACGTCAATGATCCGCCCGCCATGCGCCTCGACCGCCAAAACCATCTCGCGTCCGGGGGTGGCGTCGAAAAAGACTATGGGGCGCTTCCCGATGCGGTCGAGAATCGGCCGCACGCCTGCGACTGTAAGTACGCCGTCTTTGACATACCCATCCCCGTATTCCAGCGTCTTCCGGATCGCCCATGCGGCACGGAGTGGTGTTAATTTCAGCGTGCCGTCTCGATTAAACTCTAGTCGCTCCCAGGCGGCGACGTCATCGTCATCCACGTCCAACATTTTCTGGACCGCTTTCAGTAGCTCAGGCGCTACGATGATGCGGCCTTCCTTCCCGACCAACCGGCCCATCTCGGCACCCAAAGTCTTGAAGAGGTCGAGCGCGGCTTTGGCTGCCGCGATACTCTCCTTTCTTTCCTTGGCGGCTTTTTGAATCGCCGGGATCTCCGACTGACCGCCTACCGCGTCGTCTGTCGCTTCCACCTTTGCTTGAATCCGCTCAAGAATGGTTAGTGTGTCTTTTGTGCGATGCGCCCAGAGGTCGATATCCGGCAACCCCACCGCGACGGGCACGGACATTTGCACGTGCTCGTCCACGGTCACAAGCCGGTGCCGCATAGCTTTATCCCCACGAGCGTCGAGCCCGTCCCGCGCCCACCCCGCCAGCGTTTCGGAGAAGCTCGCGATTGGCGCCACGACAAATTGTCGCTCAAGCGTGTCGCGCAGATGTTGTTGCCACACGCACGCTTCGATCTTGGCTAGTTTATCACCAGCATACCCCATGGCCGTCAGGTCTGCCCATTTCTCAGCCCATTTCAGGCCATTGGGGCACTTGTGGCAAAACTCCGCTTGCGGTATGTGGTGCTGCTCGACTGCCTGCATCATCGCCTTGTGGTTTGGGCAGTACCCAGGGCATGCAGGGCTCGGTGAGCGCCCATAGTAATGCCACCACCCATCGGCCTCGTAGGCGTCTGCCTGGTCGTGAGTTGGGACTAGGGCTAGCACCGCGCCGCCCGCAGCCAAGATCGCGGCATCGTTAATTAAGTCCTTGATCTCCGTGGTCTTGCCGGTGCCTGTGGTAGTCTTGAAGAGCCAGGATTTTGCTAGCGGCAAGCGGCCTTTTGTTTTCTGTTCGCGTCGTTCGTCAAGCTCGGCGAGCCACCCTACATAATCTGCGACCGACGCCATGAGGCCATTTTTGAGGATGATTCGGGCCTCGGCAACCGGGACAGTGGCGCACGGTAGGACCGGTTTTTCTGCTGGGCGCCAGGACTGGATCGACCAAATGCTGGCGGCGGCGTTTGACTTGGGTGGTGCGGGGATCTTGCGTACCCCATCGATCAAGGCGGTGCGCACCGCCTCTTGGCCGCCTTCTTCAAGGACGTCCGCCCAATCCTTACCCTCTGGCGGTACGGTCCAGACAATCGGTACCCTAAGGCCCCACGTCTGGATGATGTGGAGGCCCTCTAATGCCGCCTTCACCCCGCCCGCGCCGGAATCACCTGCAATAATGATGCGCGTCGCGCCATCACGCACGGCTCTTTGAATAGTAGGGCGTGGTGGCTTTGCCATGCCCGCGGTGTCGAACAGCGCGATGACCCGCGCGCCGGTAGCGGCCGCGACGGCTGCGGCTGTCACCTGTCCTTCACATATATATAAGGTTTCGCGAGATCCAGGAAAACCAGGAAACCGGACATACCCGGAGTGCAAAACGTCCTGGTTTTCCGGGTCGACCGGCACCATGTGCCGACCCTGCATCTTCTTATTCTTGTGCCCACGGCCCCACTCGCGTTGCACGCCCACGAGATCACCAGAACGTGGGTCACGGATCGGCCAAAGGATGCAGTGGGCGCGGCACTTCGTATCGGGGTTATAAGACGCTTTGCTGGTCGTAGGTAGCACCCGGACCCCAGCGGAGATCGTGGCCTCCAGGACATCTGGTCCACGAGTTTGCAGATAAGCCCTCACCCATGCGTGGCCTATGCCGTCGCTATCAAGTGTGAGCGATGTGGGTGAATGGTTCCATGAATTGTGGGCATCCTGCACCCGTACTGTAAGCTCTTTTTTCCTGCTCTTTTGACGATCCACTTTCGCTTTGGCGATGCGCGCCAAAGCCTCTGGGTCGGGCCGCACGTTACCTCCGCGCCGCCCCTTCCTGAGATGTTCAGGGTATAGGTCTTCTAGGCCAAGACCAACGGCCGCCAGGATCTCGCGCGCAGAGCATCCAGCGTGGCACTTAATGAGAAGAGTGCCGTCATCCGCTTCCTTGATGCTAAGCGAAGGATTACGGTCGTCGTGCGCAGGGCACAGCGCGGTCCACTCCCCACCGCTCTTGCGGACCTTATCGAGCCGTGATAGGAGGTTTTCGAGGATGTCGCTCATGCGGCACCCCCAGCATTACGATAACTAGATCGAGATCGCGGGGGTTCAGGTTCGGGATCGCCCCCGCTGTCCACTGTGGCGCGGCGCACGCTCGCTGGGGAACGGCGGTTGGCGCGGACGCGCGCGCGGGGTAGGGTAGTGAGGATGAGTGTCCGGCCCCGGCCCACCACACGGCCCTCCATCACTTCTAGTTTTAAAACTAGGCGGCGCGCTTTCCTGAAAGCTGGAAGGTTGCGTATTTGATCGCTTGTTAAACGGACCTTTTGATGTATACTGTTTTTCATGCCAGCGCTCCGGAATAGCCTGGTGATTCACGAAAGGCCCGCCCTATGCGGGCCTTTCTTTTTGTCTGCAAGGATCGTAGATCGTTTTCGTAATCTTCGCAATATCATTTTTATAATTCCATCTTAATACACTCGAATACACTCCTATGCACTCCAATACATCCCAACACCGTCGTGTACCGTCATACGCCGTCATATACCGTCCAACGCTACCTAAAATTACCCACAGGGTAACGCGGTCGGTTACGCGGCCCATGCGAACTCCATCTGCCCCTCATAAACGGCGCGCGCCTTCACCCGTGGCGGCGCCTCTTTCCTCGGCCGGCGAGGTTTGTGTGACTGTAGGGGGTGTCCAAACAGGTCAACGACAACGGACGCGGACATCCATCCCCGCGCCTTGCGCCCGGCACGCGATCTTGGCAGGGGTATCATCAGCGCCACTCCCGTCTCGACCTGGTCGTCTGGCAAGAGTTTTAGAATTCCAAAGTCGCGGAACTCTCGCAAGCGGGCGGCGGCGTTTTTGACCGTTTTGTGTGAGCGCCCAAGCCGGGCGGCGATCTCTTTGTAGGGCATGCCAGAAGCCAAACGCATCAGGATTTTGAGGTCGGCCCCCGCTTTTGGGTATGTTTTCTTGATGGCGGAAAATTCTTGAGCGAGACGGTCGTACATCGACAGGTGGCAATTTCTAAGATGGTCACAGAGATCGCCGGTCGCCATCCCAGCGCGGCGGCCGCCTTCGTAACGAATCTTTGTGGCTTTCTCTTCTTTCTCCTCCTCCTCCTCTTTCTCTTTTACTATTTCTCCTTCACAGTTTTCATTCTCCTCATAATCATCACCGTCCTCCAAAACCTCCTCAAAACCCTCCCAGCCAGGGGAGGTCATGTTTTCTATGTCGTCTAAAGTGATTTCCATAAAAATACCTCAAAAATAAGAGGCACCGGCCGAGTAGTGCAAAATGTTGTGATGGCTTCCCGACGTAGGGAAGCATCGGCCTCGACGCGCACGCAAAACGTGGGTCGATTCTTGAATCCGTAAAGGATTTTGGGGGACCGGAACGCAGGACAAAACTTCCCTGCGGTGGCCTCTTTCAAAAGCGGGTCCGGGCAGTTTCGCCGGATTCATGGGGTGCTGCTCTTGTACGCGCTCAGCTAGCGCGAGGGTTGCCCCTAAAAACAATACTACGACATCCGATAACAATGTCAAGCACTTTGGAAGCGTTAACTAATAGGTAACGCCGCTGTTTTCCGTGGCCGGCCGCGCCGGCGTGACACGCGGCGATCAGGCGCAGTGATCACGTCCGCGATCACACCGACCGTAAAAGTCGCCATCCATTGCTCTACCGAATCCAAGTCCCATCTGCGAAACTTGCACCCCGGTACTTTCATAAAGGGTGGCACGGGCGCGCCGGCGGAGATGCGCGCTTTGAGGCGTACGGTGCTAATGCCCAAAATCTCGGCTACGTCTTTGTCACTTCCAATTCGCATTGTTCACATCCATAAAATGTCGATGCAGATATTTTGGAAGGCGGCAAGCAGTGTGTGCCTTGACGCTTACGCGAATGAACCCACCCCTGCTCACGCAAACGGACCCGCCCACGGCCGTTGACGGCATGCGCTAGTCATCCCGGATTTCCTTCGGGTCCTACGGCATTCCTGCTCGTCGTGCATTGACCCGCCCCTGGTTGCGGCATCCTCTCTGCCAGGATTCCTGGCGATAGGGGGAAAGCCACAATGCCCACGGCACGATGCGCCGCCTGCAGGCGGTCCTTTCGGGTGCGTCCACAAGTCCGCGCCCAACGCTATTGTTCGGCACCGGCCTGTCAGTGCGTACGGCGCAAGCGCTGGCAAAGTGCCAAGCGTCGCACCGACCCCGATTATCGTGAGAACCAGGCGCGCGCCCAAGAGGCTTGGCGGGACGGCCATCCGGACTATTGGCGGACTTACCGAAAGACCCATGACGCCTATACCCGCGATAATCGCGATAAACAGGCCCGCCGCGACCAGAGTCGCCGTCTTGCAAAGATGGACGTGTCAACGGCCAATATCCCTGTTGTTTCCGGTCGTTACCGGCTTTCTCCTGCCACAGACAACGATCTTGCAAAGAGTGACGCGTGCACGGTGGAATTGACCGTATTGTCAATGGGTTAGAGATTTTTGGTCGTCTTCATCGCGATCTTGCAAAGAGAGGACGTGATAGGCATTCGCGGGTCAGGCGGGTACCGTTTTCGTCATGGATACCGCCGCCCCCGTGCTGGAAGTCGATCTCCACCGCCTTGACCTGCGGTTTCTCGACGCCCGACTGCAGGAACCGCGGGCGGTTGAGGTGCTGGCCCGGTCGATTGAGCAGAGCGGCCAACTCCTGCCATGCATCGTGGTGCGCGACGAGAGCGGCGACCGCCTGATCCTCATCGACGGTTACCGGCGCATCCTGGCCCTGCGCCGACTCGGGCGTGACACCGCGTGTGTGGAATCCTGGGCGTGCGATCTCGCCCAAGCCTTGCTGACCGTGCTCGCGCGTGTTCACGGTCGACCGTTAGCGGCCCTCGAAGAAGCGTTGCTGCTGCGAGAACTCGTGCACGGCCAGGGTCTGAGCGAGCGCGAGGTGGCGCGCCGCAGTGGTCGCGATGTGAGTTGGGTCAGCCGACGGCTGGCGCTCGTCTGCGGTCTGCCCGACGGACTGCTGGATGCGGTACGCAAGGGTACGGTATCCACCTGGGCGGCTACGCGGGTGTTGGCGCCGTTGGCGCGCGCCAACACCGACCATGCGACTCAATTGTTGAGCGCGCTCGATTCGACCCTCTTGTCCAGCCGGGACCTTCAGACTTGGTTCCAACATTATCGGACGGCCCCGCGGGCCGCCCGTGAGCACATGGTGTCTCACCCGCGCCTCTTCATTCAAAGCCTGCGCGCTCGCGACGAGCAGCGTGCCGATGCGGGTGTGCGCGAAGGCCCGGAAGGGCAGTGCCTAGCCGATGTCCGGCAACTGCTCGCTTTGATCAAGCGACTGCGCCCGTGCTGGTCAATAGGAGACCCGCCCGTGTTCCCCGAGCCCTTACAGAAGGCTCTGAGAGGCCTGCGCATCGCCCTCAATACCCTGCAGGCCGACCTAGCCAGGAGTCTCGACCCATGACCCCCAGCCAGATCCGTGATGCCGTCCGCACCCTGCAAGCCCAAGGCCAGAGCCGACGCGAAATCAGTCGGCTGCTGAAGCTATCGCGCAATACCGTTCGCCGGATACTGCGCGCCCCGCTGGCAGAGGGGGAGAAGGAACGGCAGAAGCTCGGTGTGACCCGCACCTATTTGCAATCCGCCTTCGCGCGCGCCCAAGGCAACGTGGTGCGCGTTCAGCAACTACTTGCCGCTGAGTACGATCTCACGATCTCTTATAGCACGTTGACGCGTTGGGTCCGGGAAGCGGGGCTACGCACGCCGCCCGTGCGCGCGGGGGAATACACCTTCGGCCCGGGCGAGGAAATGCAACATGACACCTCGCCTCACCGCGTGACCCTGGGTGACAAGACCGTAACCGCCCAGTGCGCAGGGCTCGTATTGGCCTACTCGCGCCGTCTGTTCGTTCAATATTACCCCCGCTATAGCCGCTTCGAAGCCAAGCAGTTCCTGCTTGACGCCGCGCGTTTCATGGAGGGGGTTTGCCCGATCTGCCTGATCGACAACACGAGCGTGATGCTCGCCTCCGGCGCTGGTGCAGACGCCATCATGGCCCCCGAGATGGCCGCTTTTGCGCGCACACTGGGGTTTGCCTTCCGCGCGCACCGGGTCGGGCATCCGGATCGGAAGGGACGGATCGAGAGAACGTTCTTTTTTATTGAGACCAACTTCCTGCCTGGCCGCCGCTTCACCGATTTCGACGACCTGAACCGCCAAGCGCTCGCCTGGTGCCGGGAGGTGGCCAATGCCAACCCGAAGCGGGTTCTGGGGATGTCGCCCGAGGCCGCCTATGTGATCGAGAAGCCAACCTTGCAACCCCTGCCCATCGCGCTGCCACCGATCTATGAGGTCTGCGATCGGGTGGTGGACCTGAGCGGGTATGTCTCGCTCGAATCGAACCGCTACTCGGTCCCCGAGCGTCTCGTGGGCCAGACCGTAACCCTCTACAAATATCCCGCCCAGGTCCACATCCACCATCGGGGCACAGCGGTAGCGATCCATTCCCGACTCATCGGTCAACGCCAGGCCCGCAGCACGGATCCGATGCATCATCCCATCCCTATTCGCGTAAGCCGCATGCCGGACATAGAAGGACCACTCTGGCGCGACAATCCGGAACTGGGAGCCTATGCGCGCGCCCTCAAGCAACGCGGCCGCGGCCGCGGGGTGCGCGCCTTGCAACGGCTGCTGACGCTCCAGCGCACTTACCCCCGAGAGCCCTTCTTGGCCGCTGTGCGGCAGGCCGCCCACTTCGGTCTGTATGACCTGGGGCGACTGGAGAAACTCATCTTGCAACAAGTGGCTGGCGAGTTTTTTGCCCTGAACGGCGATTCCTACGACAATGCGTGACCAGATCCACGAACGGCTCGCCGAACTCCGTCTTCGCGGCATGGATGCGGCCTTGGATGCGGAACTGGATCGTGCCGAGCACGAAGGCTCGCCCCCTGCAGAAGTTCTCTGGCGATTGCTGGCCGAGGAAGAAGCCCACCGCCGAGAAAAGCGCTTAGCTTACCGCCTCATGCAGGCGAAACTGCCGTGGCGCTGGACTCTCGACTCGTTCCCTTTTGATCGTCAACCCGGTGTGGATCGGAGTCAGATCCGCGCCCTGGCCGGGCTCGACTTCCTGCACCGTAACGAGAATATCCTGCTTATCGGACCACCCGGTACGGGCAAGACCGGCATTGCCATCGCTCTGTTGCGCGAGGCCTGCCTCAACGGCCACGCGGGCCGCTTCTACAATGCCCAGGTGCTGCTCGACGAACTCTACGCCTCGCTCGCTGATCGTTCGACTCCGAAGCTCCTCGCACAACTGGCCCGCTCTCAGCCCATGCTGATCGACGAACTGGGATACCTGACCCTGAAACCCGAACAGTCGAATGCCTTCTTCCGGCTGATGGACCAGCGTTATGGCCGCGTATCGACTATCATCACAACGAATTTAGAGCCGTCTGACTGGTACGAGTTGTTCGCCAATAAAGCGCTCGTCGACGCCTTGCTCGACCGCCTCCAGCATCGCTGCATTACCATCCGCATCGATGGCCCCTCCCTGCGCACTCCTGAACGCCCCGTATCGGCTTCTGCCGACCGAGCTCCCAAATCCTCTCGACGCGGATCCGTTCCCGCCCCCTAGTTCTCGTACCGCGGGCCTCCCTCACCACTGCCACACCGCGCACCCCGAACACGGCCTATTTATGGCAGTGCCTGACGAGCGAGCGGACCACGCCGTGAATATCTCTGCGTCTTCACACAAGAATACCCGTTACCACACCCACCCAACACCCGCAATATCGCGCCCACCGCACACACTCATGCGCACTCTCTGGGTCCGCTTTATTGAGCAAAAACGGGTTCATTTTGGTGAGCGTTGAGGGTGTGTGGCAGCGAATAGCCCCGTAAAATGCGAGAGTTTGGCGAATCGTGATCCGATCGGTGATCGTAAACTGCGGCTACAGTGATCGGCGGGGGTGCGCTGGGACGAAAAACGTCTAGGCTTTGAGAGTCAGTAAGATAGAAGATAGCGAGAATACTGGACGTAACGGGGTCAGTAGGAGCCCACTAAACGGTGAACGACGGCCGCCGTATCGTGCGGTAACGCGATGGGTAAAAACAAGGAAACAGGAAACAGATAATCCTCACCCGACTCATCGATGATGCGGACCAGTCCGTGAGGTTGTGCTGGGGCGTCTGGTAGGCCCTCATAGACCTTGCGCGGCTCCAATGAAGCCTCATAACCCACGTTGGAAACGCAGAGCCAGAACCGCTCACTTGGCGATGACGTGCTTAATTTTGTATTCTCGCTTCCCGATACCATGAGCTTCATACCAGTGGATCTCCGCATAGACTACGCTGCCATCAGGGAGCCGTACATCCGCACATCCTTTTTTCTTCTTCCAGCGACCAGAACCATAAACCTTCCTGATTCGGGCTAGCTCCCGAATACCGGACCCTTCGGCGATGATCTCAATAGCCGTGATCGTCCCGACAATGTCTTCCGGATTCATCGGCCACTCTGGTCTCGGCGTCTTCGCCAGCGCTCAAGTATACCTCTTGTGAACCTGTACAATAGACCCCAATACGAAACCGTCCCAACCCTTACCAGATTCGGGGCTTTCTTTTGGACCAAATTTGGTCCACTTGGTCCACACTTCAACGATACCGAACGCCGCCGTATACCGTCCTAAACCACGGTAATTAAACGCTATTATGCGCTAACGTATGATACGTAAAGAGGTATTTAAGTGACTGTTAATCACCGGGTCGGAGGTTCAAGTCCTTCCCGGGGAGCCAATAAATCAAGGACTTAGCGCAGTACCCACCCATCCCCGCCATGCGTTTGCTGTAATCTCGTTGTAACCGTATCCCAAAACCGAGTAAATTACCCCATCAATCATAAGAGGGATGTCCGATGGCGTCATTTATTGCCCGCAATGGTCCCGGGGGTAATAAGGGTCTGGCAAGCGCATATCCGCCGTCGCGGGTATCCGGCACAGGTCCGGACCTTCGACACGAAAGCCGAGGCGCAGGCCTGGGCGGCGGGTATTGAGAACGAGATCGCCCGCGGGGTGTTCCTGTCGCGGACTGAGGCTGAGAATACAACCTTGGCTGGCGCCCTGGATCGATACCTCGTCGAGATCGTCCCTCAGAAAAAGAACGCCGACCGTGAGGGGCGCCGCGTTAAAGCTTTTCAAGATCGCCCCCTGGCTCGCCGGTCGATGGCGAGTATTCAAGGCAAAGACATCGCGAATTTTATTCGAGATCGGCAGGCCGCTGGGGCCGGACCGAACACTGTCCGTCTGGACCTCGCCCTCCTCTCCCACGTCTTCAATATCGCCCGCAAGGAATGGGGTATGGGGTCATTAAGTAACCCCGTTGAGCTAGTTCGCAAGCCCAAACTCCCGCCAGGACGTAACCGCCGATTCGTAGACGATGAGCAAGACCGCCTCCTGGCCGCCGCCACCACTTACGGGGGCGAGATCGGCCCCCTCATCACCTGGGCCATTGAAACTGCTATGCGCCGCGGGGAGATTGCCGCCATGCGTTGGGAGCGAATCGATTGGCAAACACACGTCTTGACGGTTCCCTGGGAAGAAACAAAAACCAGTGAGGCCCGAGGCGTGCCGCTATCCAGGGCGGCACTGGCGGTCTTGGAATCCCTACCACGAAAGGTTGACGGCCTGGTGTGGTCCCTGTCCCCCGACTCGATTAGCCAGGCCTTTGAGAGGGTCTGTGAGCGTGCCGGAATCAAGGACCTGACCTTCCATGACTTGCGTCACGAGGCCGCGTCCCGGCTCACTGAGAGGGGCCTGGGGCTCCTGCAAGTGAAGGCCATTACGGGGCACAAGACCGTGCAGATGCTGGGCAAATACACCCATTTGAGGGCCGAGGATCTGGTGGGGAAGCTAGGGTAGCGACTTCTTGTTTTACAAAATACCGGCGCCTTTTCTTCGTGCGGTAGGCGCGCTGAGCTAATGCCTGATTTTCAGCCGCTGTTTGGGCACCTTGGCCTTTAAGCATTTCGGCGGCCCACGGCGTCAAGAGCTGCGGAACTCATGTCCGACTTCCCTTGGTTGGTGTTATCAACCATTTTTTTTGGCCTAACGCAAAAACCGCCAAGGTGGCAGACAGGTACGATCCAGGCTTATCGTGGTGCGTCGGGTTCCGTCTGTGACATGGTAGCGCGGCATAGTGCCACACATTGTGTGGATACAATAGTAACCAAATAAGAGGGATGACGCTAGATATAATCCTCCATTCTCAAGCTGAGCATTCAACGAATTTAATTTCCTCATCAGTCAGGCCATACAGCCCATACACAAGTTTGTCGATCTGCCGATCGGTTGCCTCGATCTGGCGCTTGAGTCCTTCCTGCTCGTGCGGGGTGCTTGCGGTGCTGACCTGTTTATGCAAGGTGAGCATTCTTTCGACCATCATCACAATCTTGTCGCATACTGATTTTTGATATGCGTCTGCTTTTGTAATGTCGAATATAGGAAGCTCTTTAATAACGCTTGGTTTGATTTCCGCAAACACCTTTCCTGTCTGCGGGTTATTTAGTTTGTATATAAAGCCCATCAATCTGGAATTGAGAAGTGCTAGTAACAGTTTCAGTGGCACGTTTGTAGAATGTACAATGAACACCGAATTCTGACAATAGAACCCATCGTTATCATAGCAACATCTGAGTGTGTCACTGGTTTGTCGCATGAGAATTTTAGGGCTAACCATTAGCGACTGGTTTGAAGGATACATTAGCCATTTTCCATATTTTATAAATTGGTCACCCGGAAAGTGGATTTGATACCTGTTAACATCTGTTCCAACCAATAGGGGCTTCCAGTCGGCTCCGCGCTTTTTATCCGAGTGGTAAATACGACTTTGAAGCATATCCCTTGTTTGGGGCGGTTGTCCGTATCCAACTTGATAAGGCTTAATCCCCCAAGTAATTGTGCACTGACTGTTGAATGCATCTGAGCGCTCACTTAACTTCTTCAAAAGAAGATGCACTTCGCGATTCATGTCTATTATTATCCGTGAACTTATATCACTGAGCCAAATGGATTTTGGTACGTCGTGCGTAACTATAATAGCCCCTTTGCGAAGGCGGACAGCATGGCACTCGCCATTTTCATCTTTGTGCTTCCTTAAAATTAGCGTCGAACTTTCCACTGTTGCTTTATTGAATACTCCATCACCATAGTCCCGTATTTCCTCTATCTTATAGGATAGCAGATCTTCCCGTATTGGCTTTGCAGTGTTAATAAGAAGCCATGTATTTGGCACAATAAATCCAAGCAATCCATCTTTACGAGTGATTTCTATTGCTCTGTAAATGAAGTAAAAATAGCTGTCTTTTATTTTTGTTGGAACTTGTGGATATTTGTTGACCATATACTGGAGATCGCGTTCCCCAAATTCTGCGCCCCAAGGTGGGTTTCCGATTACCGTATCAAATCCCCCTTCCTCAAAAACCTCCGGGAACGCAGCTCGCCAGTCGAATATATTGATACGCTGCGCGATCTCGTCGTCCAGGTCTAGTTGCCCGTCATAGAAATCCGACCCGATAAGAGAATTGCCGCACTTTATATTGCTGCCGAGGTCGGGAAGGACGCGTTCATGAAAAATTTCGAGCTGAGTCTCGCCTTCTAACACTTTAAGCAAGAGCGAAAGTTTGGTCACTTCCACAGCCTGCGAGTCGATATCTACGCCATACAGATTAGTAACGAGGATGCGCTTACGTTCGGTAGTGGTGAGACGCCAGGCACCGCCACGACCTTGATGAAGTTTCGGGTTTCTGCCCTTAGCGTGTTTTTCCGCACCGTCAGTGATATACCAGTCGCGGTGCCAGTCAAGCAGGTATTGGTAAGCGCCGATCAGAAACGAGCCGGACCCGCAGGCGGGATCAACAATGCGTAGCTTTTCAGCGTCTTTCGGAGCCTTGCCTTCTAGCAGTTTGCCGATGGTGCGCTGGACGATGTATTGCACAATATAGGTCGGGGTATAAAATACGCCCCCCGCCTTTTTGACTGCGGGTTTTTCCTCCACTTTGGCGCGATGGCCGTCAGTAAGACGAATCACCTTCCCAAGAAACCGTTCATAAACGCTGCCAAGGATGTCCGCGCCCAGCACAGAGAATTCGTAGGGGCTGTCCGGGTAGTAAAGATGCTTGAAGATATCCTTGAGGATCTTGTCTTCAACAACGAGAGCGGTTGTGAGCCGGTCTGGTTCTTCAGAGCGATTCGGTTCCTTCTTAAAATGAAACAGGCCAGAGTTGTAACGGTCGTCGGCTTTGTGAAACAACTCCTGTATCCGTGCGTAGACGTTGTTGCCGTTCTGAAGGGCTTGCAATTGGCCGTAGGGTTCGAGGCCGCGATCTTCGGCGATGCGCAGAAAGATGATGCGGTCGATAGTCTGTTGTACCGACCAGTTCAGTTCGTGTTGCGATATCTTTTCGTTGTTGCGGGCAATATCCTTAGCAAGCGCTTCACGCCAGTCTTCAATTTCGTCTAGGAATACGGCATCCACCTCCGTAGTGCCTTTCTTGCCTTTGGCCGTAGCGGCGTACCTGTCGAACGAGCCCTTAAGTACCGCCTCTTTGGAAAAAATGGCGGCAATCCCATCCCACTTGTCGAGGTAGTCCCTATAGGTCCAGTAATGGATACGCGCGGTCGAGGCTTTATCGTTCTGATTGGGACGGACGCGGCAATCGTACACCGCGAATTCCTCAAAGTCGGTGAGGATCGAGAGCGGCAGTTTGGCGGACCAAGCGTAACGGCGCAGCTGGAACGCTGGGCCAGTATCGTTCTTAATATCAACCGATGGCTTCTTGGCTTCGACAAAGAACTTACGCGTGCCGCCGACACGACAGCTGTAATCCGGTGACTTGGTGTTACCACCGATCTTTACAGCATCTTCGTGGACTACTTCGCGGTAGGCCTCGGCGTGGCCCTGGGAATTGTCGACATCCCAGCCGAGCGCCCTAAGGAAGGGGTCAAGATAATCTCGGCGCAGCTGGGTTTCGTTGTATTTGCCGCTGCGGTAATCGTCGACATGCTCGTTGAAGCGATTGACTAAATCAACAATTTCCCGTGGAGCCGCCATTCCCTCTCCTCCTTATTATTAACCATGCCAACCGGCGTGGGGCGTTGCCCCCTTTTTTAGGGTAACGTAAAACTTGATCGAGTTTCCTTATCGCACGCCAGTGTACAGTATGCGGGATACCCGCAAAATTATAGGTAACTGCCTGTCAACAACCAAAGTAGTATTTCAGAAGAAAAAGGCCCCGAAGGGACTTCACGTGCAGAATCATGGGGATAGTCTAACTTTAAGACTCGGCCGTAATCATATACCCGACTTGACGGTTGGGGTACGCTGTAAGAAAAACCTGGGGGGCCTGGCGGTGGGAATAATTCGAGGAATAATTTTGGCACTTTTTGTGTTAATGGTCACTAACAGTGCGTGGGGTGCTAGTCTCCAGGCACCTCTCGTCTCCACACCACCCCCATCATTTCAGTACACGCCACAGCAGATCGTAAACAGAATGGACGCCGCCATGGCCCATCCTGCGCGCTATACCGGAATGTTCGTCAGGGCACCAGGGATTGGCCGGCTAGCACATGTTACAAACTGTCACTCGCCCCGGGTGGCGCTAGGAAACGCCATTTACGCCTGCGATTTAATTGGCGTGCCCGTTGGCACAACGGCTAATCTTGGGATTGTTGTGGTAAGCAATCAGGTGACATCCGTGTACGTCTCCATCCAAAACAATATAAAGGCGGATGTAGGTGCCTCCAGCGTGGCAGGTATGTTGGCGGAGGGCGCTCTCATTAATGCTGTGGATCCATTCGCGCAAGCGCACAGGATCGCAACAAAAACTCACGAAGTTCTCATTATGAACGCGCTGGGCCCTGCCCCACCAACCTTGAATTTGAACAAAACAGTTCGCGCAGATGGTTTAACTTTTGCGCAGATGATGATGGCCGGTGACTTGGTATTAAATGTAAATCCGACAGGAATGCAACCGCGCCCGTAAGGAGGCTACTGGCACCCTTCATCGGTTGTTCCGATGCCGCGGCCGCAGCTGGATATGCTCGGACGTGCAGTGGGCGTTGGAGACGGCTTTTGTGAACTTATTCATCCTCACCATGCAACTCTGCACGTTGAGGCCGTTGTTCCCATCGCTGGAGATCGCCGTGACAAAGGGACCGGCGTAGGTGGAGCAGCCTTGGAGGGCGGCGGCCAATAGGATCAACGCAAGGTATTTCATGAATCCTCCCATTATTGTTATCTCTCTATCCTTAGAGCGGACGGGGGCGTAAGTCAATGGGGGAGGGGGCACAAAAAAGGCCCCGAGGGGGCTTTATGGAGACCGATAGGCTTAGGTCTATGGCGCCATACGGATCAATCTGCTTGGTCCATATCATCCCCATGTATGCAACCACTCAAAATCAATTGGCCTTCATTTGATATCCCATGCTTTCCTCTGTGCATAAGGCAAAACTTATACCAATGAGGCTTACCAAAAACATCACGATAGTCGCATCGTCCTCGCACATAGATCGCCTTTTTGCCACTGATTACCTGCCCATAGACTTTTTGAGTAACCCTAGCGACCATCTGCTCGTGACTAAAAACGGTGCAATTCGCCCCAAGCATCCCTACATCTGCGTGTGGGTCATGTAGGTCATCCTTCCAGAAACTTCCCGAAGGCTGGGAAGGGGGAGGAAAATCATGCACTTCGGGGGCCATTAGGGTCGTACGAAAGTCATGCGCCGGGGTTTGCCCACTATTGCGCCAGATTATAACTGCCGTCCACGGCACATCAAAATTTGGGGCGTTGCCCCCATTCGAACCGCTGGCCTCTATCTGAGCCTTCTCGATCGAAATGTAGGCGCGCAGTTTCACTTGCGCCGTTTTTTCCGCAGATTCCCAAAGCTGATACGTGAGGGCCGCAAGCATCCAGGTTCCCGCCGCGAGAACAGCGGTAAGAGGCGTAACTGCATGGTGACTCTTGAGCACCGTATAAACAACAATGGTCACCGACCCCACTGCTACGATAACGACTAACCAACGACGAGCCCAACGTAGGAGATCAGAGAGCCACTTTACGGTCATTGTCTGCAAGCGCCATTTTCCTGTTGAACGGCTACCGTGAAGCCCCCCGAGGGGGCTGGGAAGAAGTTAGGGGAGGGGGGGCAAAGAAAAGGCCGCGGGGCACCCTTTGAGAAGTTGTCCAGCAAGAGCCTAAGCACAATCAAGCGGCCCTATACTGCGGAGTATTTACCTGCCGCTCTTTTATGGCCTCCGGAACCTTCAGGCCTTTCGACACAATAAGGAGTTCGGTCCCGACTCGCTTTTCCTGAAGGGAGTAGTTGATGTCGAAACAATACTGGCGCCTCCCTTTGTAGAGCTTCCGGACATCCAGCACATCGTCATACGTGACTATCCAATTTCGGTTCAATGTCGTCACTCTTTGCGCGAGCACCGCATGATCTTCCGGCTGATAGAAATTGGTGTAAAGCGTGGCTCCCTTTTTATAATACGGGGGATCGATAAACAGGAATGATTCAGCGGGTAAATCCTTATCACACCGGTTCAGGAACTTAATGGCATCCATGTTGGAGAGATGTATCCGGTCCCTGTATTTCCACACACGCCGCACGCGCCGAGTCAGGTCCCCGCGATTGAACCGACAGTCCATTTTATAGTTCCCGGCTTGATCAAGGCCGCCGATTACCCCCGCATCTTTAATGATCCCAGACCTGTTTGTGCGGTTCAGAAAGAACGCTGAAAATCCAAGTCGGAGAGGATCACTCGTATCCCGTTGCCGGTGGATCTCGCGTTGCTTTAACCACTCATCAACCGTAATCGGTGTCTCTTCTATAAGCGCTATGAACGCGTCGTTGTCATTTAAAACACAATGCCAAAACGACCAGATTGAAGGATCAATATCGTTTATGTGGATGTCACCGACGTAGCCGCCATAGAGAAGCGAGAGCGCGAGGCCACAGCCGCCGGCATAGGGCTCTGCATAATGCGCGAGCTGGAGCCGGTTCACCTGCAAAAACTTTGACGTCAAGTCCAACAAGCACGTCTTGCCGCCTGGGTAACGCAAGGGTGAAGCTGCCAAACTCATAAAGAGCCTCGATTTTCCATTGATATTACGGGGGAGTCTACCGCACGATGGACGTGTCGGCCAGACCTCATCCCTTAACTTTTGCCGCCTGCTCGGCACATTTAATAATCAATGGCTTGAGTGTGGTCATCTCGTTATTCAGCTGCTCTCCATCAAATGTTGCCGCGATTCTGTGGTGCTTGGTGGTATTGCCGTATTGGTGGATACGCTGAAGTGCCTCGCGCGGCGCGCCTTTGCAATCCGTGAGCCCGTAACCCTTTAAACGCTCACCGCTAAGGAAAGCATCGAAGCTCGTGCCGTCATTCCGACCTAAGATCGCTGTTAGAGTCTCGAAGAATGCCCATACTCCGATCGCTATGAGAGGGACATGCTCTGTCAGGTCAACACTACAAATGGAGTAATAGAGACTAGCGAGTTTCGGGTTCTTTAGGTTTTTCAGGGCCTGGGCGATCCCTTCCTCGTATTGCACGTGCAGCGCCTTGGCGGGTTGTGTTGGCTTCTTGCGGCGCCCGGTCTTTGTCGTTTTTCCTCCCGCTTCTGTTAGCGGCTCAGGCTCAATAGATGTATTAGTGACTCCCGGGATCTTCCTTAGTGCGCGGCCATATAGGACGATGTCTTCTTTGTTCATCCGCGAATGGACATGCTCTTTGTTTACGAGATCACGAATGAATCGCTTGACCAAGACGTCAAAATCTGCCTTTGGCCTTATTCTAGAGATGTTATCCGGCGATGATGTGTCTAGACCGAGCGCTTCTCGGAAAACCGCGTTGCTCACGAACCGTTGCACTGTTGTCAACTTGCCTTCTCGGTCCTCAGCGGAAATAATGCCTCCCGTCTGCGCGTACTCAAGGAGGGCTTGAGCCGCTCTGTTTTTGCTGCCGCCGTAAAACTGTTGTTTTTGCTCGGAGGTCCATGGTATACGGCCAAGTCCCCCTTGATCTCCGGCGTGAATCCTTTCCAGCCACAGGCTGACGTCCTCCATGTCATCAAAAACGGCAGCGCTAACCGTCTTAATTTGGGTCCAGTCTTCTGCTGCCTTCCCGAACGACTTCCGCAACTCTGGAGGAGCGAGCTCCGGGTCATCCAGCAACTTTAATGCACACAGCCGGCGATTACCCTCTGCTACGTAATAGTTGGCAGCGGCGGTCTTTCTGGTAGGAGTTTTTGGAATCAAGGCGAACCGCTCAAGCGGATTCAACCCGTTTTTTGCTATGTCACGCGCCAACGGCAAAATTTTCTCCTCCGAGCAAAGGCGCGCTATAACTTTTGATTCATTCTCAAGTGGCCCGTGCCGAGGATTGTCCAACATCAAGAAAATTCGACTGATAGGAACTGCGACGATGCCATTAGAGCCGGTTGGACCCGCAACGCGCGCTTTACGCTTCATCTGAACCTCCCTCCCATTTTCGCTATTTATAGTCCCCTGCATCCCGAGATGGTGGATGGCGGTCCTTTTAACATCCTTTCAGTCCGCTCACCGCCGATATTCTTTCCGCTTCTCGACCACAACACGTTCGATCCAGGCGCCCATCAATAAGTCTTCGTCTTGGCTCCAACCACCCCAATAATCGTCGCGCCGCCATTGATAGCGATCACCGGATACCGCGGGTTCACTGGCTTCAAGTAGCGACCACCTTCCACCACACGCTGCTTAAACATCATCTCGTCCTCTTTTCGAGCCGTACGACCACGCAATCCCCGTTCTGAGCCTCTCGAGACGGGTCGGCGCGGGTATCCAGTCTTCCGGGCGCCGGGCGGGTTGTTACGACCCGGTACCCGAAGGTAGCACGGCCGAAGGCTAGAATGTAGAAAGTGCCGCCAAGTATTCAACTTATTGGTGCCGGTGAGACGAATCGAACGCCCGACCTACTGATTACGAATCTGTTTAAGACCCTATATCCCGCCTTATGACGGCGTATGAAGTCGTTTAAATACAGCGTTTTATGTAGGCACATGAGGGCGTTCGTGGGCGTTTGTGTGTGGACCAACTGGACCAAAATTGGACCAAAAGAAAGGCCCCGACCAGTAACGGCAGGGGCCTCCGTCCTACCTTCTAATTGTGCTGTAGCTGTGCAACGGCGCCAAATGTCGTGCCGTTCGAAACTCCTACCTGTAGCAAGGGAAGGCTGCCAGTGCCCGGCTGCTCAAAAGCGAAGCCGGTTAAACGTCCGGCACATACAAATCCCGAGCTGCCAGATCCCGTACTGTCTAAACTGATCGAAAAAAGATCCTTGCCGGTCGTAATAACATTGGCTTGCCCCGTTAAGGCGCAGCCAAACGCATCACTTCCGGTGATAGCTCCGGAGTTCGAGATCGTAACAGAGATACTGTAGCTCCCGGCGGTCCCGTTATAGTAGGTGCCGGTGTATGGGCCTGCAATGGTCGCTAACGTCACTGCCTGGTTGTAAAGGGGATTAAAGGCCAGGCTGTAGGTACCAGAATCGCCGGTGCCTGAATAGCTGCCGTTAATAGACACCTGGGGGTTGGTTGTTCCCGATGTACTGTAGTTCGCGACATTTTGGCCGTTGGGAAATACCAGACCCGGCCCCGCAAATGCCGTCGCCGTTCCGCTGTAGTTCGCGTTGCCTTGCAGGTTAGGTAGGATATATTCGGTTCCCGTGGCCGTATCGACAAAAAAGCTCTGACCACTGGGCGCAATCACGCCGATTAAGGACGTCGTGGGAGGGCTTCCGGCATTATCTGTCAGTGTGCCACTCCAGATACCGCTGGCGTCCACCGCGGCCGCGGTACTTGAACTACTACTACTACTTCCTCCACCAACACAGGCAGTTAACGCGAGCGACAGAACTGACAACACAAGCAATCGACCATTCCGGTATTTCATTAAAGCCTCCCCCAATTTTTATGTCATTTGGTTCACCGCTGTGGATACTCGCCGTCTCTTCTGCCCAAAGTCAAGCCTTAGCTCTATACGCGAATAAGTTCAAGCCACATCCAAAGGTAATACCCGCCATCCATGGCAGGTCTATCGTTAGCCAGGTCGGCGCGCCAGCCAGTACCCAATCCCGACCAGTGTGGCAAGCGCCAGAAGGGGCAACCCAACACGCGGGTAAGTGGCAGCAATAACGATCAAGGACAGACCTATCCCGATCGCTATTGCGTAGTCGCGCTCCGTGCGGTTCTTCGTCTCACGGCAAAACTCGAGCGAATACCAGCCGAAGGCGGCGACAAAGGTGGCCGTAATGAAGTAATCGGCACCGAGCCAAACCGCGGGGATCGCGATCCCAGCCATGGCAACCACGCCAAGCAGGATGTTCTGGACCTCGCGCGCGGGCGGCCAGCATAGGAACAGACGCTTCACGTCCTTACGGAATTGGGGAAAGTGGGCCAGGGCGATCGTAACGGCAATCAGCATAACCACCTCGATGGCGGCCATGATCTTTACCATGACGATCGAGGCGTGGTGCATGAATCGCATGACGCTTGCGGGATTTATCAAGGGAACCTCCTACGCCTGCCAGTGTGGCGGGCTTCTGAAGGTATCACCGCGGGGGGAAATTGTGTTTAACGCTCAAGGGTGTGAATTGAACTCACACCCTTTTCATCCACAGCTAAGGGGAAAGTGTGTCTAACCTACTGATTTTTGTACCCTCGTTTTAAACGAGGGTAGCAGAATCGACGCGCCGCTAAGTCCTTGTTTTATGAGACTGCTCGTAATACGAGTAGTCGATGGGTCTCAAAGATCGTAACGGCAAACCAGTCCCGGCGCCTCGGTTGGTCCTATCGTTACCCGTTGACGTAATCAGTAAACGTCCTGTCGTCCATCTTTGCCGTTACCTGCCGGTCAGCCTTGGCAATCAGGTCTGCCACGATCTGCGCCTGACTCACTCCTTTGTGGCGAGCCAAGCGACGCAAAGCTAACGCCTCGCTGGTGGGCAGGAATAGATCAATTCGGCGAGCTCCCTGCCCGGGGTCCTCGGCGTTCAAGGCAATACCGCCCTCTCCTGCCTGTACACGGGCACGATAAGCGGCCTGACGGTCCGAGGCCGTCTTGTAGAGGCGTGGCCGCCCGGGCTGCGGGGTTTTCTTGCGAGCCATATCCTGTCTCCTTAGTTTCGTCAACGGGTAACGGAACTATCTTATAGGCTATCCGTGGCAAAATACAGCCCTGGAGGTGGGCCTTAAAGATCGTAACGGCAAACGAGCGCCCCGGTGGGTCCGCTTGAGCTAAGTCTTTGTTGTATAAAGCCCTCAAAATTATTGAGGCCCCCCAGTGGCCTTTCCCTGGCCGAGTGCCTTTCGATACTCTTGCTCCGATCTCAATACCGAGATCGGATATAAGGCCCATGCTGTAAGACTCCTGGTTGAATGAGCGCCCCGGTTTTGCCCGGGACCTCGTGGTGGTTAGGCGGCGACTTCCTGCCGTTCGGCAATCAATCCCTTGATGAATCCGTGCGCCTTGGAGGCCTGGGCTGCGGCCGTCAGAATGGCCTTCTTATCGCCTTTCAAGATCGTGATCCAGCTCGCCAAATAGTCGGCATGGTCCGGTAAGGTCGCGCCCAATATTCCGATATCTGCGCCCAGAAAAGCACTTCCTAGCTCAGCGATCAGTTCCTCGAAAGCGTAGGCCTCGGTGCCAAAGCGTCCCGAAAAGTCGCGGTCCAGGCGGTGCTTCGCGCCTGTGCTGTGCGTCATTTCGTGAAGCGCGACACTGTAAAATGCTTCTGTGCTTGTGAAATCTTCGCGGCTCGGTAGGTGGATGGTATCGGTAGCGGGCCGGTAAAAGGCTTGCGTTCCGCCTACGTGGATAACGGCGGGGCTCGCGGCTAGGATGCGCTCGGCGTCCTCGATGGCGACAAAGGCCGGGCGTTCTTCCTTGGCTGGCGCTTCTATGCCGTCGATCTGGTCCAGGTTAAACGCGGTAAAGCTTTTTAGGATGGCGCCCTTAGTGGTCTCCGTCTCGCCCGTGTCGGCGTTGGTGTCCTGTGATTCCCAGGGCTTGTAGAAAACGCAGCGCGTGCCGTGTTCGCCCTTCTTGACCTGGCCGCCCTTGTCGGTCGCCTGCTTATAGGTGAGCCAGTAAGGGGAGGTGTAACCGTGGTTAAGGCCTGCTGACCACAAGATAAGGACATTGATGCCCTGGTAGGGCTTGCCCGTGGTGAGGTTTAGGGGAAGGCTCGGCTGACTGTCCCAAAGGCGGCGGCCACTGCTACGGGCTTGCTCCATGGCGGCTAGAATCTGGTCGGTGATCTGCTGATGAACGTCGGTCTTAACCCCCTGCGGATTGTTGAGACCTGAACCCTCGACTTGGCTTTGGCTTGTGTGGTCTGGCGTCTGTTTGCGATTGTTCATTTTCATGGTGAGTCTCCTGTTTGTGGTCCTGCGTCTTGCGTCAACCGTCGCCCTCACTGAGGGCCGCGTCAGCGAGCGGGCTTACGACCGGCGGGGACCGTGACAACGGGGGGTATCGTTGGCGCGGGACCTGCAAGGGAGTCGCGAGCGCAAGCGGCACCGGGCGACGGGTGAGGCTGGCAGGACCACGGAGGCGAATGAGAACAATCGCAGACGCCGGGCTTAAGGCAGTAACGGTTAGACCGTTGATTTCAAAGAAAACAACGAAATTCGTTGTTTTGCTATCTCGTTGATTTTGTTCAAAGGTCCGTTTTTCGGACCTTTGGGGGGGGTACTACTATTACGGGCCTGGGCGAGATCGTCGCTCCTGGGGCTTCTCAGGCGGCTGTTTTTTGGGATGGGATGAGCCAAGCGCCAGGGATGGCGCCTGCTATCTGTACCGCGAGCCGGGAGTCGCCCCACACCACAATCGCCGAGGGAAACGGCGCGGACCCTTTGCCGTTGCCGAACCTCAACCGGCCTTTGAGCATGATGAGGCTCGCTTGGCCGACCACGGAATTGTGCCACCAGCGCGTGTCTGTCCTTGACGGTACGAGGCCGATAACCGTAGCGCCGCGATCTCCTTCCTCTTTGCACTTGGCAACCCACTTGGGCAGAGATCGGGAATACGGCGGATTCACGAACACGATGCCTTGCCAAGTTCGCGTTAGGCCGTCATCGGCCTCCGTCCAGCGTGTAAGCGCAGGGACCGGGCCATCGGGTGATGGCGAACAGGGGTCCAGGTCGAAGACCTCCCGGCCAGCAGCGGACAGAATGGAGACCAGAAGATCCGAAGGCGTCGCCCACGTTTGATCTCTTGATGACAGGCAGGCGCCGTAGCCTTTGCGCTTCGTAATACGGGGCTCGACTTTGAGTGCAGTGGCAAGCTGTAAGTAGCTCGCCACGGTTCCCTCGCCTTTTGTGAGCGCCGTTATCGTATTACGGGAAAGCGTAGCCTTTCGCGCCGCCTCCCGTTGTCCGTATTTTTGGGCCAGCGCCTCGGGTGCCGGGTGCAATTCATACCCGGCCTCGCGTAAGGCGGCAACCAAAACGGATAACCGTCCCTGGCCTTTTTGTAACCGGGTAACAGTTTGCCTAGGGAGGTTTAGGGGTGGCAGGTGGCTCAGAAAATGATTCATTCGGCACTCACTTTTTGAGCCAGTATAGCCTACGGTTTTGAGGTTCATAGGGGGCCTGGCGATATGATATTTTGCGTGGGGAGGATCGTTGGGCGATTGTCCCAGTCCATACATCCGCCGATCGTAGGCAACTCGACAGCCACGACGTGGACCTGCTCTGGGGAGAGAATGATAACCTCGTGCTCCTGGGTATCGAGCCACGCATCTGCTGTCACGTGCGCGGTGACAATTCGCCCATTCTGGCGGCGCGCAAAGAACTCCGCTATATCCTTTGCCAGCGTCCAGCAATACCCATCGTCCTCCGGCCCCTGGCACCCGCGATACGCGACAATCGTCTTTCCCTGAATTTCGTTAGTGTACCGTACTTCTTTCGGCGTCAGGAATCCAGGCTGCCGCACGATCGACTTGATGACCGATTGTGTCTCAATCTTAATACCATACTCACACACCAGAACATCAGCTACGGAATCAATCACCTCGCGCAGCTGGTTCCCGCTTTTACTGCACACCCAGCACTCCCGTAGTACGCCGTAGCCTTTTTTCTGAATTCGCTTCTTCATAAAAAGATGCGAGGCGAGGATTTTTACTGACTCATCCCATAGCTTCTCACGGAACCCTCGCAAGTCCACACCTTTCAGTCGAGCCTCTTCTATATCCATAGACCTCTCCATCAATTCAGTGATTCTTACCTATATCGCCTTATGGGGAAATTGCGCACTTACTTGATCGACCGCACAGGTTGAGTATTCCACCGAATAGCGAGCTTATCCGCGATCACCGCAACGATCCCCCCAGCCAGGAAGGCCCCCGCCACGGCCAGCGAGGCCTCCGGACTGCGGGCGATCAAGAGGTACGCCACTTGGAAAAACCAAAGCCCAGGACGATACCAATGTCCCTCGAAGAGAAAAGATTGCCCGAGAATCCAGCTATGCATATCCTGTCCAATATAACGGATCATCGCCCACGGCATAGGGACGACATTGCGCACGGCCCACAACTGACCCTGCTACACTTTTTCAGACACCTACGATCCAGAAGATTGAGATAAAATGGAGAGTGTGATGACAAGCAAAAGCAGAGTGACAATGACAGAACACAAACGTGTCTATACGACCGAATTCAAGAGAGAGGCCGTGCGCTTGGTCGAGACCACCGGCAAGCCCGCGAC
>DATKTV010000062.1:0-36243 GCA_035530915.1 Acidiferrobacter sp.
CTTATTACCGTGTTGTCGGTGATGAACGGCTTCCAACGGACGCTTCGTGCGCGTATTTTGGGTGTCATCTCCGACGTCACCATCAGTGGACCCGTGCATCGACTGAAAGATTGGCGAGCGGTCACGAATATCGCCGAGCACGAGCACGGGGTCGTGGCGGCAGCCCCGTACGTACGGGGCGAGGGCCTGCTCGTGCATGGGCGCTTCTCAAGCGGCGCGATTGTGCGCGGCGTCATTCCAAATCGCGAAAAAGGCGTATCGGATATTGCCGCCCATATGGTGGCGGGCCACTTTCAGGCCCTGCGTCCCGGTCGTTTCGGTATCGTGCTTGGGCGCTATCTCGCTTGGCGTCTGGGGGCGACCGTGGGGTCGCGCGTCCTCCTGGTAGCGCCCGGCGGTATGGTGACGCCGGCCGGATTTTTGCCACGGCTTCGAAGCTTTACGGTGGTGGGGGTCTTCGATGTCGGCATGTATGAATACGATGCGGGGCTCGCACTCGTCAATCTGAAGGATGCCGAGGCCTTGTACCGCATGGGGCACGATGTCAGTGGCGTACGGTTGAAGCTTGTCAATGTCGATCATGCCCCAGCGGTGCGCAGGTCTTTGAGCGGCCGATTACCGGCCTATTACCGGGTGCGTGATTGGAGTCAGAAGCATGCGAATTTCTTCCGGGCCTTGAAGATCGAAAAGACCGTCATGTTTGTCATTTTGCTTTTGATTGTGGCCGTGGCCGCCTTTAATATTGTGGCGACATTGGTCATGGTGGTGACGGATAAACGCGCGGACATCGCGATTTTACGGACGCTCGGCGCAAGCCCTAGTAGCATCCTCATGATCTTCCTTGTGCAGGGCACGTTGATTGGCCTGACCGGGACTCTTCTTGGGGTGGTATGCGGGGTGGTCTTGTCTGTCAATATCACAACCATTGTGCCCTTTATAGAGCATATCTTTCATACTCACTTCTTGTCGGCGAACGTCTACTATATCAGTGAACTCCCCTCGCATCTGCGCTGGACGGATGTCATGCATGTCGCGGTGGCCTCGTTTGCCATGAGTTTTGCAGCGACTTTGTATCCGGCATGGCGCGCAGCGAAGACCGAGCCCGCGGAGGCCTTGCGCTACGAATGAATGACGTGATCCGCGCCGAAGGGGTCGGCAAAACATTTGACGAAGGGATTTTGCATGTCGACGTCCTGCGTGCCATCGACCTTGTCGTGCATCCTGGCGACAGCCTCGCGATTGTGGGCGCCTCGGGCGCGGGGAAAAGCACGCTTTTACATCTCCTGGCGGGGCTTGACCGCCCGACTCGCGGACGGGTCATGGTCGATGGCAAGGACCTCGCCCAATTGAACGAAGCGGGGCGCGGCCGGGTACGCAACGCAGCACTTGGATTCGTGTATCAGTTCCATCATCTGTTGCATGAGTTCACTGCTATGGAAAACGTGGCCTTACCGCTCCTTATTGGTCGGGTCGCACCGAAGGCTGCGGCATCGCGTGCGCGCGCCATGCTAAAACGGGTGGGTTTGGCGGATCGGGCGCAGCATAAGCCAGGGGAGCTTTCGGGCGGGGAGCGCCAAAGGGTGGCCATTGCGCGGGCGGTGGTTCATGAACCCAAATGCGTGTTGGCAGATGAGCCCACGGGCAACCTGGATAGTCAAAATGCCGACGGCGTTTTCGAGCTTCTCCTGAGCCTTAATCAAGCCGTGGGAACGAGTCTTGTCTTGGTGACCCACGACTATGCTTTGGCGCAGTCGGTGGGGCGCATCTGCGTCATTAGGGACGGCTGTTTGTCCACGGGTGGCGAAGGTTAGTGCTTCCCACACCGATGGGGCCTTGTTAGAGTAGCGATCGACGAGAGGGTAAGGACGGATTGTGCTTGAACTTATAAAGGCGGGCGGCTTTGTTATGTGGCCGCTCATATTGTGCTCCGTAGTCGCAGTGGCCATTATCGGCGAGCGGCTTGTCGCGCTGCGTAAAAGCAAAGTCGCGCCACTTGCGGCCGCGGCCGCCGCCCGCGAGTGGATGAAGCGCGGGGAAGTCTCTCCTGAGCAGCTAAAGACCCTCGAAGAGGGGTCGCCGCTTGGGCAGGTTCTGGCGGTGGGCCTTGTCAATCGGCGACATTCGCGCGCGATTGTGCGGGAGGCGATCGAGGATACCGGGCGCCATGTTGCCGCCGAATTGGATCGTTATTTGGATACGCTCGGCACGATTGCAGCGATTGCGCCTTTTCTGGGGCTCTTAGGCACCGTGCTTGGTATGATCCATATGTTTTCCGGGCTCGGTCAAGCCGGGATCGGTAATCCCGCCATTCTGGCAAGCGGTATTGCGCAAGCCCTTACCACCACGGCGACAGGGCTTGGTGTCGCGATCCCAAGCCTCATCTTCTATCGCTATCTGCGATCCCGCGTGAACACGCTGCTCGTGGACATGGAGCGTGAGGCTATGCGTTTGGTGGAGATACTAAAGGGCGAGCGCGAGGTTCACTGATGCAATTTCGCAGGCGCAAGCTCGAGGAGCCCGAAATCAATCTCGTGCCGATGATCGATGTCCTTTTGATGACGTTGATCTTTCTCGTTTTGACGACCAGCTTCGCGCATGAATCCGCGCTGAAGGTCGAACTTCCGCAGGCTCATCCGAGGCAAGAGCTAAAGACTCAAGGCGTGCGTGTCAGCATTGATGCCGCCGGGGATTTCGCAATCGATGGCGTTGTCGTCCCCGGTCACGAGCGTGCCCTTATGCGGGCCTTGGCGGCTCATACCAAAGGCCCGCACACACCCGTTATTCTTTATGCCGATCGCAAAGCCCCATATCGAGCCGTAATCCACGCGCTTGATGCCGCCCGCAGGCTTGGACTCGTGCGCATTGTCTTTGCCACCAAAGTGCGCAATCAATCGTGACTGCGCACAGCGGCGGTTTGTATCGGCGTTTACTGCGCTACGCCTGGCCCTATCGGGGGGCGTTTGCCTTAGCGGTCGTGAGCATGATCGTGGGATCGGCGACGGAACCCGTGTTTGCCGCCCTCATGCGCCCGCTACTGAACGGCGGATTTGTCCACAAAGATCCGCAGAGTATTCGGCTCATGCCGCTGGCCTTGGTAGGCCTTTTTCTGGTGCGCGGCATCGCCTCGTTTATCTCGAATTACCTTATGAACTGGGTGGGGCGGCGCGTTGTCTTCGATGTACGCGCGGAGATGTTTTCGCGGCTCCTCTACTTACCGACGGGCTTTTTTGATGCGCATTCGTCCGGGGTTCTGATAGCGAAGCTTATTTACGATGTCGAGCAGTTGGCGAGCGCCGCCACGCGCGCGCTTTCGACCCTCGTGAAGGATAACGCCACAGTGCTTGGGCTCATTGGCTGGATGAGTTACTTAAACTGGGAGCTGACTTTAGGGATTCTGGCAGCAGCGCCCGTGATTGCCTTGGTCAATCGCAAGATGGGCCATCGTTTTCGCCGTACCAGTCGCTCAATCCAGGATTCCATGGGCGAAATTTCCCACGTCGTACAAGAGGCGGTTGACGGGCATCGGGTTATTAAGACGTTCGGAGGCCAGGAAGAAGCGCTGGCAACTTTTGGTGGCGCCAATGAGCGCAATCGACGCGAGAACATGCATAAGGTGCGCGTCGCGGCATCCGGGGTCCCCTTTGTGCAGCTATTGGCGGCGGTGGCGCTGGCCTGGGTGGTCTATGTGGCCATGCGCGAACCGCATGCCACGGTGGGCGCGTTTATGTCTTATGTCACGGCGATGATGATGCTGCTTGCACCGATCAAACGATTAACCCAGGTGAACGAGACCCTGCAGACGGGCATGGCGGCCTCCCAGAGCGTCTTTACGTTTATTGATCAACCGACCGAGATCGAGACCGGTCGCCGAGCGGTACCGGCTGTACGGGGGGAAATTGAGTATCGGAATGTGAGTTTTCGCTATGCGCCGACCGGCCGTTTTGTCGTCAACGACGTCTCCTTCACGCTGCCTGCGGGACAGACGCTGGCCTTGGTCGGGACGTCGGGAAGCGGCAAGACGACGATCGCCAATCTGCTCCCGCGGTTCTATAACGCCGAAGAGGGTGCCATTTTCCTAGACGGCATCGATACCCGCGAGTTATCCCTCGAAAATCTGCGGTCCCATATCGCCTTGGTAAGCCAAGAGACCGTTCTCTTTGATACCACGATTCGCGAGAACATTTTGTACGGGCACAAAAGTTTGGCCAATGAGGCGCGACTTGCGGAGATTGTCGAGGCCTCGCACGTTGCCGAGTTCTTAAAGGATCTACCGGAGGGCCTAGAGACGGTCGTCGGGGAGCGCGGTGTGCGCCTGTCCGGCGGCCAACGCCAACGAATTGCGATTGCCAGGGCATTACTGAAAAATGCCCCGGTCCTCATTCTCGATGAGGCCACGGCGGCCTTGGACACGGAGTCGGAGCGGCACGTTCAAGCGGCCATGTTCCGGCTTATGGAAAACCGCACGACGCTTGTGATTGCCCACAGGCTTTCGACCATTGAGCACGCCGACTGCATTCTTGTTATGAGCAAGGGGCGCGTCATCGAGCGCGGAACACATGCCGAGCTGCTGGCGTTAAACAAAATGTACGCCCGTCTGCACCAGATGCAGTTTCATGCCTGATCCGGCGTATGAAGGTTACTTGTGGGCAGGCCTTGTGGCCGATATCCGGGACCGCATCCACAAAGACTATGGGCGAGCCAACGCGCGTCTCGGTTTCCTTAACCCCCCAAACGGGTCTGGTCGGGTCATATGGATTAAGGCCGACGCGCAGGCCGTAACCAACAATCTCGCAGGCGAAATCGCGTGTGCGATTCGGGAACGGCGCCAAGATGTCCGTTTGATCGTGACCTTTGAAAAAGAATACCCGACCGTCTTGGCCAAGCTTAAGACCTTGGCGCGCACGGGCTACGGGTTTGGGCCTGCCGACCGGGCGGCGGCGACTGCGCGGGTTCTGGCGCGTTTGGCGCCCATAGGCGTCATTGCCCTGGGGTCTGCACTACGACCGGAATTGGCCTATGTTCTGGAGCAAGCGAAGATCCCCTGTTGTGTTGTGCATGGCTTGCCGCCGGAAGGCGCGGGGTCTTGCTATGGTTTTCCGAACACCACCGATGAACGAGTCGCCTGGCACGGACGTTCTCAGTCCGATGCCGCGCTCTCCTCACTGTTGGCCGAGGCACAGGTCGAACCCGTGTTCTTTGGTGTAGCGGGCGCGCATGCCCGCGCGCTATGGTGGTTTGCAGACCCCGATACCGAGACGGTTCAGGGGCTCGTAGAGATGTGGCACCGATCGCCATTGGCACGCACCGACATCTTGTTCCTCGGTGCCGCCTCGGTGGGGGCCATGCGCTTGAGCGCGTGGGATAAGGACCGCAGACCTTTGCCGGTGGGCGCCGTTGTGTGGGTGGATGACGAGCGATTTTGGCCCGCGCTTGCGGCCAGTTGCACGGCTGTACACCTCGTGCATCCGTCCGAACGATTGTTATGGGCGGCCCTGGCGGGGGGGCGAGTCGTCAGTGTGCGGCGAATCGAGGATCTGGCCTTGCTGCGTCCGGCACCGATTCCGGAGCGGCCTGATGCCGATGTGTGGGGCTATTGGGAGGGCCTTATGGCCAATCCGGCGATAGCTCGTGCGGTCGGCGACGATCTGCGCCGGTTTTTTTGGGGTGAGCGGCGCCGCGCCGCGTCCGTGACCGAAACTTTATTGCAGAGGGTGTACAACTGGTGAAAGATCCCTGGCGCCATTGGGAGCGAGTCGGAATGTTCAGTCTCGCGCTCATGCCTCTTAGTCTTTTGTATTGTGCCGTGAGCGATCTGCGTAGATGGCTCTATCGGCAGGGCTATCGACGCGTGCATCGCCTATCTGTACCCGTGATTGTGGTCGGGAATATCACCGTAGGGGGGACTGGTAAGACGCCCTTTACGGCGTGGTTATGCACGCAACTGATCGCAGCCGGTCTGCGGCCTGGAATCGTGTTGCGCGGCTATGGCGGCCGTAATCGCCACGTATTGCGGGTGGCACCCACAACGGACGCGCGCGTGGCGGGCGATGAGGCCGTGCTGCTTGCGCGCAGGACGGGCGTGCCCGTGATCGCAAGCCCGGATCGGGCACGCGGTGCGCAAGCGCTTGTCTGGGAGGGGTGTGATGTCGTGATCGCAGACGACGGCTTGCAGCATTACCGATTGGGTCGGCTTATCGAAATCGGGATACTGGATGGGAAGCGGCGCTTTGGCAACGGCCTTTGCCTGCCAAGCGGCCCCTTGCGCGAGCGCCGTAGTAGGTGGGAGTCGCTCGATTTTCAGGTGACGCAAGGCACCCCTGCCAATAGCGAATGGGATATGACTCTCGAAGGCAGCGTGGCCTGCGCCGTGGGCGGCCAAGAGCGCGTGGCGGCCAAGACTCTGGGGCGTGTACACGCGGTGGCGGGCATCGGTAATCCCGGGCGTTTCTTTGCCCATCTTGAAGGGCTTGGTCTCGAAGTAGTGGCGCACGCGTTCGCGGATCATCATAATTATACCCCAGAGGATTTGATCTTTGATTCCGAGGATCCGGTCGTCATGACGGAGAAGGATGCGGTGAAGTGTGAACGTTTTGCCCGCCCAGGATTATGGTATGTGCCGGTGACGGCGGCGGTCGACTTGGATCTTGCGCGGCTTATTGTGGCGCGGCTGACAGCGAAGGGGTGATATGGACAGACGGCTCTTGGATATTCTGGTGTGCCCGATTTGCAAAGGGCCTTTGCGCTTTCATCGCGAGCAGGGAGAACTCATTTGTAAGGCCGATCGTTTAGCCTATCCCGTTCGCGACGATATCCCGGTTATGCTGGAAGAGGAGGCGCGCGTTATGACAGACGAGGAAGCCAAGGCCCTTACCTGATGCATGTCGTTATTCCGGCACGTTTCGGCGCGACAAGGCTGCCCGGGAAGCCGCTTCGGGATGTGGCTGGGCGGCCGCTTATCGTGCGCGTCTATGAGCGCGCTTTGGCAAGCGGCGCAGACTCTGTTACGGTCGCTACCGATGATGTTCGGATTGCCGAGGCGGTGCGAAAGGTGGGCGGGGACGTCGTAATGACGGCGTCAACGCATGCCTCGGGAACGGATCGGATCGCGGAGGCGGTGAGGGCGCTCGGCCTTAAAGAGGACGATATTGTGGTGAACCTCCAAGGGGACGAGCCGCTTATGCCGCCTGAACTTTTGGCGGAAGTGGCCGGCCGGCTTGTGCGTAACCCCAGTCTTGCCATAGCGACCGCCGCTCACCCGCTCGTCGACGATCGTGAATTTCAGAGCCCGCATGTCGTGAAAGTGGTCTGTGACAGGCAAGGGCGGGCGCTCTATTTTTCGCGCGCCCCCATCCCTTGGCCACGGTTGCGACCGATTCCCGGGGGTCCCTTACGACACATCGGTCTCTATGCCTATCGCGTGGATTTTTTGCGCTTGTTTAGCAGCTGGGAGCCGTGTCCTCTGGAGCAATGTGAGGGGCTAGAACAGCTGCGCGCCCTTGAGCGCGGGGCCGCGATTGGGGTCGTGGTAACCGATAAGGCGCCAGGGCCCGGGGTCGATACCGAAGATGATCTCAAACGAGTGAACACCCTGTGGGCGACTTTATAACAGAGATCAGGAAAGCTACCCTACGGGCTTACCAAAACCCGTGGACTGCGGCCCTCATTCTATTTGAGCTGGTCGGCGCGGTATTGGTCGGCCGGCATTCGCGCACCACGAGCCTGTGGCCCTTTCTGCTGTGGATAGGTTTGGCGCCTTGGGTCCGTTTACTGTATCTGCGCGAACTCCACAGGGCCGTTCCCTTTTCTTTGGGAAGGCTTGCGCGCACCGCGTACGGTATTGCCGGCTGGCTGCTTGTGGGCGCTCTCTCGCTGCTTATATTGTGCGGGGCGTTGTTTTTCGCAGTAGGGCATATCCGAGAACTCGTCAGATTCCTGGGGGCCTACACCGGTGTCTGGGGGATCATTTTTGCCACCTTACTCTTGGCGGCGCTTCTGGCGTTGGCCTTGGCCGCCTTATCGATATGGGCGGGTCTGAGCACGGTCGCCTATACGCGCGCGGCGGTCAATCCCCATGGCAGCGCAAGCGATGCGATCCGCTGGGGTTTAAGGTTTGTCGTAGCGAAGACGTTGCCGATTGTGGGTATCACAGGGCTCCAGACCCTTTTCGTTCTGGGGGCCGTGGGAGCGCAACTTTTGAAGCACAGCGGTATCGCCCTTATGCCGATGGTATGGCCCGCAGTCCTGTTTGCCCCAGTCGCCTTGAGCCTTCTTTTGGCCCTGACCGAGTCCGCACGGGTTTCGTCAAGGCCCGTGACTGTGCCCTTCTATGGGGAAGAAAAATGATCAAGGTGCTGTTTGTGTGCCTCGGGAATATCTGCCGTTCGCCCATGGCGGAGGGGATTTTTCGTGATCTCGTCGAACAGGCCGGGCTTTACAACCAGGTGGTCGTGGACTCGGCGGGGACCCATGGCTATCACATTGGCGAACCGCCGGATCTACGTGCCCAGGATGCCGCCGCCCGCCGGGGCATAGAGATCGCCACCCTCAAAGGGAGGCAGGTGCGGGTCCAGGATCTGCGCGATTTCGACTATGTCTTGGCCATGGATGACGAAAATCTGAGAAACCTGCGGCGATTCCCGCATGGTAGCGAGGCGCACGTCCGTCTTTTCCTGGAGTTTGCGACCCACGCGGACACCAAAGAGGTTCCGGATCCTTATTACGGAGGGATCAGTGGATTCGACCGCGTCTATGACCTTCTGGAAGATGCCGCGCGCGGCCTTTTGGCCGACGTTCGTAGGCGCCTACAGGAATAATGCACCATCACCCCAGGGTTGCCCCTGGGGTGATGCATTACTCACCGTGGTTTTCAGGTTCGCGTGTGGGCGCAGGGGCGGGCTCACGCTCTGGCTGCGCACGGGGTTCTTCACGAGGCATCTCCGGGGCGATCGGTGCCGAGGGCGCGGGACGCTCTGCGGCCGGGACGCTAGGGGCGGACCGTGGCGTCTCGAATGCCTCCGGCTCCTCCCGCCTCTCGGCCACATTGCCGTCTACCGGGTTCTCGGACTGCGGTGCGCCGGTTTCCGGACGTTCGGCGCCATGGCGCCCCCGACCGCCACGGCGAGGCCTACGGCTACGCGCCCGAGGCGGTCGGTCTCCCTTTTCTGCTACGCGCTCGGGACGTTCGCCCGTACGCTCGACCTTTTCGACTAAACGGTCCGGTTTTTCGGTGCGAGCCTTGTCGCGTGATGGGCCGCGTGCCTGGGCCTCCGCGGGCGGTTTCGCAGGCGGGCGCGAACGACCCGCATTTGTGCGCCGCGGTGGCCGCGCGGGGCGCGATCTGGGCGCCGCACCCGTACCGGGTTGCGCGGCTTTTTCGGTCGTGTCTCCCCCGAGCAGGCGCTGGAAAAGGTTTCGTATCAGGCCGTTTGGCTTGGGCGACGGCGAGGATGCGGTAGGCGACGGGGCCAGAGGTGCGAGTTGGCCTACAACGGGTCGTTCCACGATCGGGGTCTGAACCGGCCGGGTGGTCTCGGTAGGCTCGGCCTCAAGGGGGATAAGGTAGCTCGGCGCGACCAGTTCGGCCTCGAGTTCGTCGGCCTTGAGGCGCTTGATGCGGTAATGAGGCGTTTCCAGATCTATGCTGGGAACGATCGTGATCGGAGTCCCCAAACGCGACTCTATGTCGCTGATCTCGTGGCGTTTCTCGTTTAACAGGAAGGTGGCGGTGGTGAGCGGCAGGTGCACGTGCAAAGCCGCCGTGTTTTCCTTCATGGCCTCTTCTTGAATAAACCGCAAAATCTGTAAGGCCGAGGACGGAACGCTGCGAATATGTCCGGTGCCGTCGCAACGCGGACAGGTGAGGCTGCTGGACTCGCCTAAGGAGGGGCGTAGCCTCTGGCGCGACATCTCAAGCAGGCCGAATCGCGAAACACGTCCCACTTGCACGCGTGCGCGATCCGCTTTCAAGGCTTCATTGAGTCGCGTTTCGACCGCCCGCTGGTTGCGCATGGGCGTCATGTCAATAAAGTCGATCACGATCAGGCCGCCTAAATCGCGTATTCGCAACTGGCGGGCAATCTCTTCTGCGGCCTCAAGGTTGGTGTTGAGGGCCGTCTCTTCGATGTCGCTCCCTTTAGTGGCGCGCGCCGAATTGACGTCAATCGTGACCAAGGCCTCGGTATGATCAAATACCACCGCGCCGCCGGACTCAAGACGGACTTCCCGGGAAAACGCGGATTCAATTTGGTGTTCGATCTGGTAACGGGAGAAGAGCGGGATCTCGTCTCCGTAGAACTTGAGCTTGTCCACGTTCTGCGGCATGACTTGCTGCATGAACTTGAGGGCGCGCTCATAGATGTCCTGGTTGTCAATGAGGATCTCGCCTATGTCGCTGCGCAGGTAATCCCGGATTGCGCGAATAACCAGACTGCTTTCTTGGTAGATCAGGAAGGACGCCGGCTGTTCTGTGCTCGCGTGGTTAATGGCCTCCCAGAGCTGGACCAAATAATCAAGATCCCACTGCAGTTCCTCGACGCTTTTGCCGATACCCGCCGTGCGGATGATCACCGAGTAATCGTCGGCAAGCTTCAATTGGGCCATGATGTCGCGCAATTCCGCGCGTTCTTCACCCTCGATGCGTCGCGATATCCCGCCGCCTTTGGGATTATTGGGCATCAGAACCAGATAGCGGCCCGCTAAGCTAATAAAGGATGTGAGGGCCGCACCCTTGTTGCCGCGCTCTTCTTTCTCGATCTGGACTACGATCTCTTGGCCTTCGCGGATGACATCCTTGATACGCACCTGGCCTACCGGCGCCTTGCTATCAAGCCCGTTGAAGTAGGTTCGGGAGATCTCTTTTAGGGGAAGGAAGCCTTGCCGCTCTGAACCGTAATCGACGAAGGCCGCTTCCAGGCTGGGCTCTACCCGCGTCACGCGCGCCTTGTAGATGTTGCCCTTTTTTTGCTGATAATTGGCCGACTCGATATCCAGATCAACAAGCTTCTGACCATCGACGATAGCCACTCGCAATTCTTCCGAGTGGGTCGCATTAAAAAGCATTCTTTTCATGAATCGTGGCTCCGCCGCGTTGCGGCGCGCGACCGCCTGCCTATATATGGGGAAGCAGGCAGTTCATGCGAGTCTGGGTGGCGAGGAGAAGGCCCGTGATGGGCATGATCTCGCTTGAACACCGATCGCCTTGAACTTTCCGCCGCCTCGGCAAGGGGCGCACATCCGAGCACTCCTCCGGTTGGGCGAGGTGTGCAAAACCCGTTTAAGACGACCGGAACGGTCTGTCTCGAAAATCGTTTTGTATGCGGGCCGAAACCTTGTTAATATCCTCCGCATACGAAAGCGCACTATAGCAGTCGGGTTGCGCCCCGGCAATCTTTGGCTTCCCTCATGTCCTCGCACGATAAGGCGGCTCCTGCGGTCCGCTGGATCACAATAGACGCCGAACGCTCCGGGCAACGCCTGGATAACTTCCTGTTGGCTACGCTAAAAGGGGTCCCCCGGACCCATATCTACCAGATCGTCCGCAAAGGCGAGGTCCGCATTAACAAGGGTCGAAAAAAGGCAGATTACCGTCTAAAGGAGGGGGATGTGCTGCGCGTACCTCCCGTTCAGGTTCGGGGCCCCGCGCCCAAGGCCCCGGAATCGACGTGGTTAAACGAGCTTGTGCTTTTTGAAGACGACACCCTTATAGTTTTGGACAAACCCAGCGGCATGGCCGTCCACGGTGGCTCGTCGCTGTCTTTTGGGGTAATTGAGGCCTTACGGGCCACGCGCCCACAGGCCCGTAGCCTCGAATTGGTGCATAGGCTGGATCGCGCCACCTCAGGCTGCTTGGTGATTGCCAAGCGGCGCTCGGCGTTGCGAACCCTGCAAGAGGCGTTGCGCGCCGGTCAATTCGGAAAATATTATGCCGCCCTTTTGTATGGGCCATGGCAGGGCGGGGCGCGAACGGTGGACGCCCCCCTATTACGGACTGAAGGGGTGGAGCGGCGAGTCGTGGTTCATGCCACGGGAAAGGCGTCTGTCAGCCATTTTACGCCGCAGAAGATTTTTCGTGACGCAACGCTAGTCGAGGTCCGCTTAATGACGGGGCGCACCCATCAAGTGCGGGTCCATGCCGCCCACATAGGGCACCCGGTGATAGGCGATGAGCGCTACGCCGACATGGCACAGAACGCGGCCTGGCGAAAGCGGGGCCTGAACCGGATGTTTTTGCATGCCGCCAGATTGTCTTTCCCGCATCCGGTAACGGGTGCCGTGTTGCAGATAGAGGCCCCTTTACCATTAGATCTGCTGCGTGTTTTGGAGCGACTCGATGGCCAATAAATATGATCTCTTGATCTTTGATTGGGATGGTACGCTGATGGATTCAGCGGATAAGATCGTGCTGTGTTTCCAGGCGGCCGCCCGTGACTGTGGCGTGCTGACACTCACGGATCAGGCGATTCGGAAAACGATAGGGCTTGGGGTGGCGGAGGCGCTGGCGCGATTGCTACCGGAAGAAGACAGTCGCGGACGATCAGCGGTCGCAGCGCGCTATCGAGAGCACTTTTTGCGCTTAAATGAGACCCCGATGCCGCTTTTCCCGGGCGTGCAAGCGGGTCTTCTCGATTTTCAAAGACGCGGCTATGAATTGGCTATCGCGACTGGTAAGTCGCGAGCGGGCCTCGAGGCGGCCTTGAGAATAAGCGGCCTCACAGACCTCTTTTCCGTCAGCCGTTGTGCCGATGAGACGCAATCCAAACCCGATCCTTTGATGTTACGGGAAATTCTCGCAGAGACCGGCGTCGATGGCGCGCGCGCCATTATGATCGGGGATACAAGCTACGATATCGAGATGGCATCGCGCGCGGGCATCGCGAGTGTCGCTGTCAGCTATGGCGTCCATGAGCGCCCGGAACTCTTGGTTCATGGGCCTGCGGCGTGTTTGGATAGTTTCCCGGAACTGTGCGCTTGGTTTGGGTAGGTGCGCTAGAGTGGCGCTTGGAGAGGTAACGCCGGAGCAGTTTTGCGCGCGGCGCTTAAGGATTGCGGTTTTGTGGCACTATGAGGCCACGTGTGGCGCTCGCCATCGCCAGAAGGCAGGGGTTAAACAGGCGGCTACTTTTTGACGATTGGGCGCGGCTTTTGTTTACGCGCTACGCGGTGCGCTATGATGCGCCCAGCAAGGTCGCCTTGGGGCTATCGTGTCGGGGCAATACGGGGCCGTCTGTGCGCAGTGAATGGCAGGGTTTGGGGTAAAGGAGCTTTGGTATGACCGGTGTAGATGACAAAGACAATCAAGACAAAAAGGACGTCTCGGCGTCTTCGCGGGATGAGTTGACGGAGTCCTGGGCGCGAGAGACGTTGGAGAAGCTCGCGTTTGCGGCCCTTGTCGAGCAGCGTCGCAGTCGCCGCTGGATGCTCTTTTCCCGGTTTTCCTTTCTAGTCCTTATTCTCGCCATTTTTCTGAGTTACGAGGCCACGCACTTTAAGGCGGCAGGCCTTGCGAACCATTTTACGGCCGTAGTCCAGCTCAATGGCACGATCAGCGCAGGCGGTCCGGCGAGTGCTGCCAGTATCGATGAGGCCTTGCGCTCCGCGTTTGCAGCGCGTCCCGCCGGCGTCATTTTGGAGGCCAATAGCCCCGGTGGCAGCCCCGTACAGGCAAGCGACATCAACGCCGAGATCTGGCGCCTGCGGAGGCGTTACCCGCACATTCCTGTATACGCGGTGGTCGAGGATCTTTGCGCCTCCGGCTGTTATTACGTGGTGGCAGCGACCAATAAGATTTACGCAAACCCCGCAAGCCTTGTGGGTTCTGTAGGGGTGCTCATGGATGGGTTCGGGTACACGCAGGTCATGCGCAAGGTTGGGGTCACGAGGCGCCTATTGATCGCCGGGCGCAACAAGGATTTTCTCGATCCCTTTTCGCCGCTTACGGAGGCGCACAAGATTTTTGCAGAAAAAATGCTGAGTCAAATTCATGAGCAGTTTATTGCCGCTGTAAAGAGGGGTCGTGGGGCTCGCTTAAGACCGCATCCGGGGCTTTTTAGCGGCCTGATTTGGACAGGCGCGCGCGCCCGGGAGTTGGGATTAGTGGATGGCTTTGGTACGGTGGGCTCGGTTGCAAGGCATGTTTTCAAGGCCCCGCACTTAGTCGATTTCTCCCCCAAACAAAGCCTCGTGACGCAGTTTGCGCAGCATTTGGGGGCCACCATGAGCCAGTCTTTTGAGGAAACCTTTCTTTCGCCTTTGCCGAGATTGCAATAGCACGTGAGACGCATATTACTTAGTAATGATGATGGCTATATGGCGGCCGGGCTCAACTGCCTGGCCGCCGCGCTTGCGGATGTGGCCGAGATCACAGTGGTTGCGCCCGATAGGGATCGCAGCGGGGCCAGCAACTCCTTGACCTTGATGCGGCCGCTGCGCTCGCATAAAGCCCCCAACGGTTTCTTTTATGTCGATGGGACTCCAACGGATTGCGTGCATCTGGCGATCACGGGTCTTTTGGATAAAGAACCGGATATCGTGGTGGCCGGTATCAACCACGGAGCCAATCTAGGTGACGATGTGCTCTATTCCGGGACCGTGGCGGCGGCGATGGAGGGGCGGTTTTTGGGTTTACCGGCGATTGCCGTCTCGCTGGCGTCGGCTCATCCCACGCACTTTGCGACAGCAGCCGAGGTGACAAAGCGGCTTTTGGCGGCACTCACCGCAGAAACGCTCCCGGCGGACACCGTGCTGAATGTGAACGTGCCCGACATGCCTTATGCCGCCCTGCAAGGTTTCGAGGCGACCCGCCTAGGTCATCGGCATAAGTCCGAGTCTGTGATCTGTAGCCAAGATCCGCGAGGTCGCCCGATCTATTGGGTGGGGGCCTCGGGTGATGCCGCAGATGCCGGACCGGGCACCGATTTCTACGCCGTTTCGGTGGGCCGCGTCTCCGTGACGCCCCTACACGCAGACCTTACGCGCCACAACGCGCTTGCAACCCTGAACGCATGGTGTCGCGAGGCCTTATGAATCAGGCAAAACGCGGGGCCGGTATGACGTCATTGCGGACCCGGGAGCGTTTGATCGGGCGCGTGCGCGAGGCTGGGGTGCGAGATGAACCCACGCTCGATGCCTTGGCCTCCGTCCCCCGCCATCTCTTTGTCGATGAGGCCCTGGCTACGCGCGCCTATGAAGACATCGCTCTCCCTATAGGGCATGGGCAAACGATCTCGCAACCCTATATCGTCGCGCGTATGACCGCGGCTTTACGTACGACGGGATCTTTGGAAAGGGTCTTGGAGATCGGTACCGGGTCTGGCTACCAAGCGGCGGTTCTGGCCCATCTGGCGGGACATCTCTATACGGTGGAACGCATTGGGAGTTTGATGCGCGCAGCCCGGCTGCGATTTCAGACGCTGCATCTTACGAATATCACGTGCCGCCATGGCGATGGTTACGAGGGATGGCCCGAAGAGGCGCCCTTTGATGCGATCATGGTGACCGCCGCCGCGCGCGCGATCCCTCCGGCATTGTTTGCCCAACTGAAGGAGGGTGGGCGGCTCGTCGTGCCCGTAGGGGGGGATGAACAAGAGCTTCTGCTCTACCGGCGACGCGGGACGACGATGGCGTTTGAGCGCCTAGAAAGTGTGAACTTCGTGCCTTTGCTTCCCGGTGAGATCGTGTAGTGCGATGGTCTCTATCGAGTGTGGCGATCGTTTTGGTGGTGCTTTGTGGATGTTCCGCCACGATGCCGGCCCCGATTCACGACGACAGTACCTCGCTTTTCGGGTCGCCGCACTTTTATCGCGCCTTGCCCGGGGACACGCTCTACAGTATTGCCTTTGAAACCGGCCACGATTATCGCCAATTAGCCTATTGGAACGGCATTCGACCGCCGTACCGCATTGTGGTCGGGGAAAGAATCCGTCTTGCACCCTCCGCGCGCCGTCGGTCGCCCCATGCTCCTTATGTCCCCGAAATCGGCAACCGTACATCGGTCGCGCGCCGTCGGCCGCAGGTCTCGCCCGGTTCGCCGACCGACCAACGGCTTTCGACCCCACGCCCTCGTGCTCGATCGTCTGCTCGATCAACCATTCCGGCAGGCCCGCGCCTTCGACGCGTGAAATCGTGGATTTGGCCGGCACGCGGGCGCGTTGAAGACACGTTTGGACGGGGCGCTGCGGACGGGCGACCCGGAAATAAAGGAATTGATATTGTCGGTAACTACGGCGAGGCGATCCGGGCCGCAGCCGCCGGTCGTGTTGTGTATGCGGGTAGTGGACTTCCAGGATATGGTGAGCTTATCATCATAAAACATAATAATGATTACCTAAGTGCTTATGCGCACAATGCGCAGATTGACGCAAAGGAAGGGGCGATGGTGCAACAGGGCCAGATTATTGCCCACATGGGCGATAGCGGCACGGACCGCGTGGGGTTGGATTTTGAAATACGAAAACGCGGAGTTCCCGTTAACCCTATCCGTTATCTCCCGCGTATCCACCACTCCTATAAATGAGGCGGACCCAATCCATGGTTGAACCGGAACTTGAAGAAGGTGTATTGGAGACCCCGGAGCCGGACGCTCTAGTGGAGACCGAAACAGAAGGAGTAGTAGAAGTCAGCGAAGAAATCAGTATTACTACAGGGCTTGTCCGAGAGCGAGATACCGACGACACGGTCGGTCCACAGGCAGACGCCACTCAGCTCTATCTCCGGGAAATCGGGTTTTCATCCTTACTGACAGCAGAACAAGAAGTGTACTACGCGCGGCGGGCCTTGAAAGGGGACCGGGACGCGCGTTGCCATATGATCGAATGCAATTTGCGGTTGGTAGTGAAGATCGCGCGGCGCTATATGAACCGTGGGCTCGCCCTTCTCGATTTGATTGAGGAAGGTAACCTGGGGCTTATTCGGGCGGTAGAGAAATTCGATCCCGAACGCGGATTCCGGTTCTCGACCTACGCGACATGGTGGATCCGTCAGACGATTGAGCGCGGGATCATGAATCAGACGCGAACGATCCGCCTGCCCGTACACATTTTGAAGGAAATTAACATCTATCTGCGTGCGGCCCGATATCTGGCGCAAAAGTTAGATCATGAGCCGACCGCAGAAGAGGTCGCGCTCCTTCTCGATAAGCCCATTGAAGACGTGCGCGCCATGATGGGGCTAAACGAACGCGTGGCCTCGGTCGATGCGCCGCTTGATATGGACCCGGATCGGTCATTGTTAGACGCCATTGCCGATGAAAGGACCCCGGATCCGGAGAAGATTCTTCAAGATGAGGATCTGCACGCGCAGATTACGGCCTGGCTTTCTGAATTGAACGATAAGCAACGCGAGGTGGTAGAGCGGCGCTTTGGACTCAATGGTCGCGATATCTCGACGCTGGAGCAGGTTGGGGCGGATATCGGAGTCACGCGCGAACGCGTGCGTCAGATTCAAGTCGAGGCCCTGAGGCGGCTGCGCGGTATGCTTGAAAAGAACGGATACTCGATGGATGTCTTGTTTTAGAGGCTGGGCTTAAACGTCCGAATAGCCCGCTTCTAGACTGAAGGGGCGGGGGATGGGGGATCTGCCAAGAGGAGTCCCGCCACGACTTTGCGCCCTTCGCTCATGAGCAAATTGTACGTCCGGCAGGCCGCGCCGGTATCCATGCACTCAATGCCTATATGCCGTTTCGTAAGGGTGCTGAGCCATGCCGGATTCGCAAAGCGAAGGGTACGGCCCGTACCCAGAAGCACCACCTCGGCTTGCAGGTCCGCCAGTTCTTGGACAGCCTGCGCATCAAGCTCCCCAAAATGCTGGGGCCGCCAATCATCGATGATCCGATCCGGCATCAGGATGAGGCTCCGCTCATAGGTGACCTCCCCGATCAGAATGCGTCCGGGCTCGTAGGCCCTAATAAGATGCCGGCCGTCGCCGGTATCGAGATGAATCTTCATAAAATCCCCCGCCTGACATTGACAGCGTGCGCATTCGCCCGTATGTTCGCGCTTCGAATGGCCGTGTTTGGCGTCCCGCAACACTATACAAGACATCTTTCCCAAAATAACGGGGAGTCGGTGCGTCCCGGCGCCTAAGGTGGATTATGGACCAGTTTCCCCGCATAAAAAGATTACCCCCTTACGTCTTCAATATCGTAAACGACCTGAAAGCGCAGGCGCGTAAGCGAGGCGAAGATATCATTGATTTTGGGATGGGGAATCCGGATCACGCGACCCCCCAACATATCGTAGACAAGCTGTGCGAGGCCGCGCAACGCGGGGATACGCATCGCTACTCCGTATCCCGCGGTATTCCCAGGCTGCGTCAAGCGATCTGTCACTGGTATGAGAAGCGCTATGGCGTGGTCCTCGACATGGATCGCGAAGCGATCGTGACGATTGGGTCTAAAGAGGGTCTTGCGCATCTGGCGTTAGCGACCACGGGACCGGGCGATGTGATTCTGGTCCCCAATCCGAGCTACCCCATCCATCCGTACGGCTTTGTGATTGCAGGCGCCGATATCCGGCATGTCCCGCTTGTGCCGGGCGGCGATTTCTTTGCCGAGCTTGAAAACGCGATCCGCAATTGCTGGCCTAAGCCCAAAATGCTGGTACTGAATTTTCCCAGCAATCCCACGGCCCAGTGCGTCGATCTCCATTTCTTCGAGAAGGTCATCGCGGTAGCGCGCGAGCACAATATCTTCGTGATCCATGACCTCGCTTACGCGGATATCGTATTTGATGGTTATCGGGCGCCCTCCATATTACAAGTCCCGGGCGCAATCGATGTGGCAGTCGAGTTTTTCACCTTATCGAAGAGCTATGATATGCCCGGCTGGCGGGTCGGCTTCATGTGCGGCAACCGCGAGCTCGTGGCGGCCTTGGCGCGGATGAAATCGTATCTGGACTACGGGATGTTTACACCGATTCAGATCGCGGCGATTTTGGCCCTTGAGGGCCCCCAGGAATGCGTGGGCGAGATTCGTGATCGCTACCAAAGACGTCGCGACGTCTTGTGTGAGGGCCTGAAAGCCGCCGGATGGGAGGTTGATGTACCGAAGGCCACGATGTTTGTCTGGGCAAAAATCCCCGAGCCCTTCCGTGAGATGAAGTCGTTGGAGTTCTCAAAGAAGCTGCTGCTCGAGGCCAAGGTGGCAGTCTCTCCCGGAATCGGTTTCGGCGAGTATGGGGATGACTATGTGCGCTTTGGTTTGATCGAAAACGAACATCGGACGAGGCAGGCGGTAAGAAGTATCAAGGATATGCTGCGACGGGCCGGGACCTCCGTAAAGGAAGCGCTGTGACGGCTGTTCGGGTCGGGCTGCTTGGGTTTGGCGTGGTGGGGGGAGGGACCGTTGCGGTCTTGACGCGTAACGCCCACGAAATCGGGCGGCGGGCGGGTCGAGAGATCGAAATCGTGAAGATTTTGACGCGCGACATCAAGAAGGCCCGGCCCGTACCATGGCCCAGCGAACGGTTGACGACCGACCCAGACGACATTCTCGGGGACCCCACCATTGAGGTGGTAGTCGAGATGATGGGCGGCATTGAGCCGGCGCGATCCTATGTCCTGGCTGCCATTTCGGCCGGAAAGCACGTGGTGACCGCCAATAAGGCGCTCATCGCCACGTGCGGCAACGAGATCTTTGCGGCCGCGCGATCGCACGGGGTCGTGGTCGCCTTTGAGGCCGCGGTGGCAGGCGGTATCCCCATTATTAAGGCGATACGCGAGGGCTTGGCCGGCAACCGTATCCGCGGGGTCGCAGGCATCATCAACGGGACTTGCAATTACATCCTTACGCAAATGCGTGAGTCTCAAGCGGAGTTTGGTGAGGCGCTGGGCCAGGCCCAGTCGCTCGGGTATGCCGAGGCCGATCCCCATTTCGACATTGATGGCATTGATGCAGCCCATAAGCTCACGATTCTGGCCGCGATTGCCTTTGGGATACCCCTTAAGTTCGAGGAAGTCTACATAGAAGGGATACGGGGTCTTGAGTCCGCCGATATCGCCTATGCCGCGGAACTCGGTTATCGGGTTAAGCACCTAGGTATTGCGAGGAGAGGCGTACACGGCATTGAGTTGCGCGTCCATCCGGTCTTGATTCCTCACAAACGCCTCATTGCCAATGTCGATGGGGTGATGAACGCGGTTCTCGTCAATGGCGATGCCGTGGGTTCAACCTTATTCTACGGGCCGGGAGCGGGGGCCGAACCGACCGCATCGGCGGTGGTCGCGGACATTATCGATGTCGTGCGTACCCTGACCACCGATCCAGAGTTGCGTGTTCCGCACTTGGCGTTTCAGCCCGATTCCTTATCGGATGGTCCGATTTTGAGTATGGCGGATGTCGAAACGGCCTGTTATCTCCGCTGTGAGGCCCAAGATCGCCCAGGGGTGCTTGCCGATATGACCCGCATTCTTGCCGATCTCGGTATTAGTATCGAGGCGATTTTGCAAAAGGCCCCGGATGATGGCGCGAACACAGTCCCTGTCATCTTGCTTATCCATAAGGTGCGTGAGGCGCAAGTCAATGAGGCCATTGCGCGCATCGCGGCCCTTTCGGCGATAACCGGCAAGATCCGGAGATTACGCGTCGAAGCGTTCGATTAGGAGGAATATGACTCGTTATACCGGCATTATTGCGCGTTACCGCGACTGGCTCCCGATTGCTGACGATAGCCGCATCATCACGCTTGGCGAAGGGGATACACCCCTTATTCGACTGGATCGCCTGACGCGAACGACCGGGCGCGACGCGACCCTTTATGTGAAATTCGAAGGGCTGAACCCGACCGGGTCCTTTAAGGACCGGGGCATGTGTTTTGCGGTCACCAAAGCCGTGGAGGCCGGTTCGCGAGCGCTCATATGCGCATCGACCGGCAACACCTCGGCATCGGCTGCGGCCTATGCGGCCCGCGCGGGCCTCGCGGCCTTTGTCTTGATTCCCGAAGGAAAGATTGCGCTTGGCAAGCTGAGTCAGGCGATGATTCATGGTGCGGTCGTGGTGCAAATTCAGGGCAATTTTGACGCCGGCATGCGTCTTGTCAAAGAGATTGCGGCGACAACCCCGATTACACTCGTGAACTCTGTGAACCCCTATCGCCTGCAAGGGCAGAAGACAGCGGCGTTTGAGATTGTCGACGCCTTGGGCTTTGCCCCCCAGTTTCATTATCTGCCGGTCGGCAACGCCGGTAATATCACGGCCCACTGGTTTGGTTATAAGGATTATCAGGGTCAGGGCCGTTGTTCCATGCCGAAGTTGGTCGGGTATCAGGCCGCGGGTGCCGCACCGTTCGTGTTGGGCAAGATGGTCGATGATCCCGAAACCGTTGCGACCGCGATTCGTATCGGACACCCGCAGTCTTGGACGTTGGCGCAGGCCGCACGCGAGGCCACCGGTGGCTGGTTTGGTGCGATCGATGACGCCGAGATCCTCGCGACCCAGAAGCTCATGGCGCGCGAAGAGGGTATTTTTTGTGAACCGGCCTCCGCGGTCTCGGTCGCAGGTGCCCTGCGCGATTTGCGCGCAGGCCGCATCGAGGAGGGTGCCACTATCGTGTGCACCGTCACGGGTCATGGGCTAAAGGATCCGGACGTGGCCATTCGCCAGGGTGGCGCAAACGACCTCCTGACGGTGGCCCCGACATTGGCGGCCGTGCGCTCCATCATCCTCGAACGAACGGCTTAAGCGGGGCCTCTCCGCGGGGAGGCTTTAGAATTTATCGGCCGGCAGTGGCGGTCTTGGTCTTATGCGCGGGCGGGATCTTCGCGACTTTGGGCTACGGGGCCAACGAGCGCGTGGTAGGCAAAAATCACGGACGGCGCATACCATACCAGGCAAGAGGTCCGCGACATGGATAAGGGATGAGCGCTCAGCGTGAATCGACTACGGTTCAACGAGTCACTGTGTTTGTTCCCGGGCTTACGGGAGGGCCACAGTGGCCTGTGCCGTGGCCGCGCTCACTTAGTCGTCTGCTTGCGCGCGCCCGACCAGGGACTGCGTTAAGGGAGGGCTTGGCCGAGCGGACTCTTGACCTTTTTCGGTTGCCGCCCGCGTCAGGTCTCGCCGCCCTCGCCCGTCTGGGTGAAGGGCAAAATCGGGATGAACGATGGTGGGTGCGTTGTGATCCCGTCTATTTGGCGGTGGATGGTGACCGTCTGTTGCTCGCCGACAACGAAACCTTGGGGCTAACGGCCGACGAGGCCATGCGGTTAAGCGGCGTGGTGGGCCCGGTTTTTGCGGAGGATGGGGGGACAATCGAGGTCTACGCGCCCACCCGGTGGTATCTGACTCTGCCCGCCCCCGAACCTTTGGTTGTTTCCACTCTTGCGCAGGTGGCCGGGGGGAACGTGCAAGACCACCTGCCCTCCGGTAATAGCCGTTATTGGCGGACGCGCCTCAATGAAGCCCAAATGCTCTTACACCAAGCGCTTTTGGGAAGTCACGGGGGAGAGGGTCTTAGTATGTGCGTCAATAGCGTGTGGTTTTGGGGCCCGGGCTATGCCCCTACTACCGCAACGCGCACCTTCTCCCACGTGTATACCGATGATGTGCTGATGTCCGGCGCCGCGCAGGCGACGCACGCTGCGTGCACGCCGGTTCCTTCAGGCTGTGAGGGCGTCAACTGCGAGGGGGATGTCCTTATCGTCTTGCGCGGTGCCCAAGGCCCTGTTCAATACGGGGATACCCTGGCGTGGTCGGCCTTTCTCGAGGCCTTGGTCGCGGCCTGGCTTACGCCGCTTAAAGAACGCCTAGCCCGCGACCAGATTCAGGAGCTTGTGATAGGAGGGGATCGTGGTCCCATGTTTCGCTTGACGCGCCGCGATCTGTGGCGGTTTTGGCGCGCATGGCGATGATAAACGAGGCCCCCAACGCCACGGTCGCTGCGGTACTGGCGCGCCTCTATGCGGCCCGCGGGGTTTTTGGTCTCAAGGAATGCGAGCTTGGCTTAGCCGATCTTTTGGCGCCGCACGCGATGCTTGGGCTCGCGCGCGCGGCCGAGGCCTTGGCAGGCGCGATTGCGCGGCGGGAAACCATATTGATCGTGGGCGATTATGATGCCGATGGGGCGACCGGGACGGCGCTCGCCGTGCGAGGTTTGCGGGCACTGGGGGCATGCGATGTCCGCTACTTGATTCCCGATCGCGCCACGGAGGGTTATGGTTTGACGCCTGCGATCGTCATGCGGGCGGCGGCCTTTGCGCCGACCTGGCTTGTGACAGTCGACAACGGCATGAATAGCCTCGAGGGGGCACACGCCGCCAAACGGTTGGGGATGCAGCTCATTATCACCGATCACCACCTGCCGGGCGATCTGTTACCCGAGGCCTATGCGATCGTAAACCCCAATCAGCAGGGGGACCCCTTCGAGAGTAAGGCGATTTCCGGGGTCGGCGTCGTCTTGTATCTCTTGCTTGCGCTGCGGCGCGTCCAGAACACCCCGCAGGTCGCGCTGGCCCATCTGCTGGATTTGGTGGCCTTGGGCACGGTTGCCGATTGTGTGCCGCTCGATGCCAATAATCGTCTCCTGGTGCGGGAGGGTTTGCGGCGCATGAACGCCGGGCGCAGCTGTCCTGGAATCGAGGCCCTCTTATTGGTAAGCGGCAAGCGGCCTGGGGAAATCTATGCTCAGGACTTAGGTTTCCAGGTCGGCCCCCGACTGAATGCCGCCGGCCGACTCGCCGACATGGCAGTCGGGGTGCGTTGTCTTTTGACAGATGATCGCAGCGAGGCCTTGGCCTTGGCGCAAGAACTGGATGCCCTGAACCGCGAACGGCGTGCCCGTGAGGCCGAGATGCAAAGTGAGGCGGATGAAAAGCTTGCGCTTTCGGTGGAGAGCGAGGCCTTGCAGGCCGGTATTTGTATTACCGAGCCCCATTGGCATCCGGGTATTGTCGGCATTCTCGCCGGGCGTCTCAAGGATCGGCATAAGCGGCCGGTTATTGCGCTCGCGCCCGCGGAGGCGGGGTATTTGCGGGGATCGGGGCGGAGCGTGGCCTCGTTGAATCTACGCGACACCTTGGCCTCGATCGCAGAACAGCATCCGGGCCTCTTTTTGCATTTTGGAGGGCATGCCGCGGCCGCCGGGCTCACCATAAAAAGCGCGGACTTGGAGGTGCTCGCCACGGCCTTCGCCCGCGAGGTCGAAAGGCGCGTAGGCCCCGGGCCTTATGAGGATAGTTATACGGATGGCGAACTGCTCCCAGAGGAGTTGTCGCTGGCCTTGGCATTAGCTGTACGGAGCGGCGGTCCTTGGGGTAACGGGTTTCCCGAGCCACTTTTTGAAGGCGTGTTCCGGGTCATCCAATCGCAGGTCATAAAGGGGCAGCATCTGCGCTTACAGTTGGCGCAAGAAGGCGTCTCTCAACCTATCAAGGCGATGGGGTTTCGGTTGTCCGAGCCACCCGAGGAAGGTCGTTCTATTCGCCTGCGCTACCGCTTGGGCGTGGATGACTATGGCGGTCGTCGAACGCTCTGCCTCTATATCGCGGAATGGTCGCGTGTGTCGCTTGAGCGGGGAGTGGGATAAACTTGAGGCTTTAAGGTCCCCAACGATCTTCGCGGCCTCTCTCGGATGGCGATAAGTCAACAGGGAATCGCGTCGACACAGACGAAGGGCTCACGATCTTTGGGGCAATAGAGGATAGCTGAGATTCTCGCGTGCACATAAAAACGCTGGCAGATTGTGTTGGTAATACGCCCTTGGTGCAACTCCAGAGGATGGGCGTAGGCCGCGGTAATCGCGTGCTCTTGAAGCTCGAAGGCAATAACCCGGCAGGTTCCGTCAAGGATCGCCCGGCACTCTATATGATTGAGGCGGCCGAGCGTAGAGGCACCATCCGTCCGGGCGACACCTTGATTGAGGCGACCAGTGGGAATACCGGGATTGCTTTGGCCATGGCGGCCGCCATCAAGGGTTATCGGATGATCCTTATCATGCCCGAGCATATGAGCGCCGAGCGCCGAGGCCTTATGCGCGCCTTCGGGGCGACACTGATTTTGACTTCTCGGGCCGGCAGTATGGAAGAGGCGATCGATACGGCGCGGGCGATGGAGGCGCGCGGCGAGGGTTACGTGCTCGACCAATTCTCAAACCCGGACAACCCCGAGGCCCATTATCGCGGTACCGGGCCCGAGATTTGGCGCGATACGGAAGGCGAGATCACCCATTTCGTAAGCGCCATGGGCACGACCGGCACCATCATGGGCGCGTCACGCTATCTGAAGGAGCGGAACTCGGCCGTTGTGATCGTGGGGGTGCAACCGACCGCGGGTGCCTCCATACCCGGGATTCGACGCTGGCCTGCGGCCTACCTCCCAAAAATCTACGATGCCAAGCGCGTCGATCGCGTGATCGACGTCGACCAGGCACTAGCCGAGGAGACCACCCGGCGGCTCGCAAGAGAGGAGGGGATTTTTTGCGGAATATCATCGGGGGGCGCGGCCGCGGCCGCGCTCTTATTGGCCTCTGAGCTCACGAATGCCACGATTGTGAGCATTGTCTGCGACCGGGGCGACCGCTACTTATCCACGGGGGTCTTCCCAGACTCATGAACATTCTCGTATTTGATATCGAGACTGTGCCCGATGTCGCGGCAGGTCGACGTTTATACAATCTGGACTTGAATGACGAAGATGTCGCCAAAGTGATGGTGCATCGTCGCCGCGAAGAGAGCGGCCAGGAGTTTCTTCGTCATTATCTGCATAAAATTGTCGCGATTTCGGTACTGCTGCGACGAGGTGATGAGTGCAAAGTGTGGTCTTTGGGCGACGAAACCGCACCGGAATCGGAACTCATCCACCGATTCTTTGAGGGAATCGAGCGCTTTTCGCCTACCCTGGTCTCGTGGAACGGAAGCGGTTTTGATTTGCCGGTTTTGCATTACCGGGCGCTCCTCCACAAGATTCCCTGTGCCCGTTATTGGGAGTCCGGAGATGGGGATCCCGCTTTTCGCTGGAACAATTATTTAAGCCGCTACCATGCCCGTCATACCGACGTCATGGATGTCTTGTCCGGCTATCAGGCGCGCGCTACGGCGCCCTTAGACGAGATCGCCACATTCCTGGGTTTCCCGGGCAAACAGGGCCATGCCGGAAGCGAGGTGTGGGAGCGCTTCCGAAAGGGAGAACTCGCCGGGATACGCGCCTACTGCGAAACCGATGTGTTAAATACCTACTTGGTCTTTCTGCGCCTCGAGGGGATGCGCGGGCACCTGACAGAACACGAATACCACCAAGAAGAGGAGAGACTCAAGGCCTCTCTGCGAGAGTCCGGGCGACCGCATCTCGAGGCCTTCCTTGCCGCTTGGCCGGGGCTTGCATGAGGGCGCAACACGGGAGTCAGGAGGGGGTATGTGAGATCGCCTCTCTTAACCACGATGGCTCGGGTGTCGGGCATTGTGATGGCAAGGTGGTGTTTATCGACGGCGCGTTACCGGGCGAAGAGGTCCGTTTTACCTATAGCGGGCACAAGCGGCGCTACGATACCGGGGTGGCGCACAAGATTCTGCGCGTCTCGCAGGAACGGGCGGTGCCGCGCTGCCCGCATTTCGGAGTCTGTGGCGGCTGTCGTCTGCAGCATCTCGACGGGCACGCGCAGTTGCGCGCCAAAGAAGGTATTGTGGGCGAGGCGATGGCGCATATCGCCAAAGTGGATATCGAGACCTGGGCCGATCCCCTCACGGGCCCCATCTGGGGTTATCGACGCAAGGCGCGCCTCGGAGTGCGAGTCGTCGCAAAGAAGGGTGGCGTTCTGGTCGGATTTCGCGAACGGCAGCAATCCTTTATCGCGCCTCTTTCGATTTGTCACACGCTGTCTGTGCGCCTGGGCGAGCGCCTAGTCGAACTGAAGGCGCTTTTGGAGCAGCTCTCCTGCGCGGAACATATCCCGCAAGTGGAGTTCGCGGCGGGCGATGATAACGCGGCCCTTATATTTCGCCATCTCGTAGCGTTAACCGAATCGGATATTCGGCATATCGCAGCCTTTGGCAAGACGTGGGGCTTTGCGGTCTATACCCAATCGGGGGGCCCCGAAACGGTGTGCGCAATCGACGCCCATCCCGCGCCCTTACATTATCGGCTGCCCGCTTTTGATGTGGATCTCGCGTTTACTCCCACAGATTTTGTGCAGGTCAATGCCGAAACCAACCGGGCTATGGTGAGTCAAGCCATTGACTGGCTCGATGTGCGCCCGGATACCCGGGTATTAGATCTTTTTTGCGGGATTGGAAACTTTACTTTACCGATAGGCCGGCGCACGCGCGCGGTTATCGGGATCGAGGGCGCAGAACCCCTGGTGGAAAGGGCGCGCGCCAATGCGCTCCAAAATGGACTGTCTCATATCGCGTTTCATGCAGCAGATCTTGACGGGCCAGACCTCGAATCGCTGTTGGGCGATAACTCGCTTGATGCCGCCTTATTGGATCCGCCACGCACGGGGGCTTTTGCGGCGGTCAAGATCTTGGCGGAGCGCCATGTTCCGCGGCTTGTCTACGTATCGTGCAACCCGGCGACGCTTGCCCGCGATGCCGATCTTTTGGTGCACCAGTACGGTTACCGCTTGGCGCGGTTGGGTGTTATTGACATGTTTCCGCACACCCATCACGTCGAGGCCATGGCCTTATTCCTGCGAGAGACTTAGATGGCGTATGTGGAAGTGGACGTGGAAAGGCAGGTATTAAGGCTCTACGAGCGGCCGGGAGGAGTAGTACTTTGGCAAGTCGCGGTCGCTACCGCAAAAAAGGGTGTGGGTGAGCAGTACGGGAGTTATCAGACCCCCCGCGGCCTACATATCATCCGCGCGCGGATCGGTCAAAATGCGCCGCGTAATGGCGTGTTTGTGGGACGAAGACTGACGGGCGAAATCTATAGCCCGGCCTTGCGCCAAGTCTACCCTGAGCGCGACTGGATATTGACGCGAATCTTGTGGCTGAGCGGGCTTGAGGTCGGAAAAAATCGCTTGGGAAAGGTCGATACCATGCGCCGTTATATCTATGTTCACGGGGCACCGGACGAAGACGCGATGGGCGTCCCGTCCTCGCATGGTTGTGTCAAAATGCGCAACGACGACATCCTCATCTTGTTCGACAAGATTGAGGTGGGCACGCGGGTTCACATTATTGCTTGAGGAGAGACGATGTCCCTAGGTCCGGTTATGATGGATTTGGCGGGAACCACGCTGTCCGCCGCTGAGCGGAAGTGGTTGAAAGACCCGCTTGTGGGCGGCGTCATTTTGTTTACGCGCAACTACGAAGACCCTGAGCAACTACGCGCCCTCACGAGCGAGATTCACGATCTGCGAGAGCCGCCGCTCATTATTGCCGTCGACCACGAGGGGGGGCGCGTACAGCGCTTTCGCGCCGGGTTTACGCCGCTGCCCTCCTGTGGCCAGATAGGGGGCCTGTATGCGGAAGATCGGTCGCAGGCGCGGTTGCTTGCGCGGTCGGCGGGGCTCGTTATGGCAGCCGAGCTCCTGGTGCTGGGAGTGGATATGAGTTTTGCGCCCGTCCTTGATATTGGGCGAGGCCTTGGCGAGGTCATTGGCGACCGCGCCTTCCATAGCGATCCCCAGATCGTAGCCGAGCTTGGGCGCCAGTACGTCTCTGGCATGACGCAGGCGGGCATGGCGGCGACCGGTAAGCATTTTCCTGGTCATGGCGGGGTGGTCGAAGACTCCCATAGGGAATTGCCAACCGATGACCGGGAGCTTGCAACCCTTGAGGCCGCAGACTTAGTCCCGTTCGCGCGGCTTGCGCCCACGGTTCTCGCCGGGATTATGCCGGCCCATGTTGTATATCCCCGGGTAGACAGCGAGCCCGCCGGATTCTCGCATACCTGGCTAAACAATATCTTGCGTAGAAGGCTCAGGTTTAGCGGGGTGATTTTTAGCGACGACCTCAGTATGGTGGGTGCCCACGGGGCCGGCAATCTGGGTGCCCGCGCCCAAAAGGCGCTCGCGGCCGGTTGCGATATGGTGCTCGCCTGTAACGATCCGGGGGGGCTCGACGGCCTTTTGGGGGCGCTTGCCGGCTACGAGAATCCGGCCTCGCAGACACGCATTACCCGTCTCCACGGAAGACCGGCCTGGACTGGGCCCTTATTAATGGAGGACATCGAGTATCGCGAGTCGTGTCGCCGCCTTATTCATTTGGTTCAAGAGGGCCCATGAGGTAGTTTAGCGTTTCTGTATTCATTGTTGTGCTTTAAGGGGCCGCAAGGCCGTAGGGGAGTCATGTTGGAAGGGGATGCGCTCAGTCAGTGCCGAAAGTGTCCGCGACTTGCGTCGTTTCGCGATGAGGCCAAGGTGCGTTACCCCGATTACCGCTGCCTTCCGGTTCCGGCACTGGGGGCAGACAATGCCAAAATCGTGATCGTGGGGCTGGCGCCCGGTCTTCACGGTGCCAATGCGACGGGCCGCGCGTTCACGGGGGATTTCGCCGGCATATTGCTGTATGAAACATTGTATCGCATGGGCCTCTCGAATCAGCCGCGCTCGGTGGCGGTTGGGGACGGACTGGCGCTTAAGGGGTGTCGCATAAGCAACGCGGTCAAGTGTGTGCCGCCTGCCAATCGTCCCACGGGTGCCGAAATTCAGACCTGTGCGCCCTATCTGACAGCCGAGCTTGCCCATCAGCCCGCAGGCGGCGTTATCATTGCCCTTGGGCGCATCGCTCATGACGCGGTGCTCCGCGCCTTCAGGGAGCCATTATCCCATTTTCGGTTTGGCCATGGCGCGCGCCATGTCGTGGGCGGCCGGGTTCTGTGGGACTCCTATCATTGCAGTCGTTATAATACCCAGACTAAGCGACTCACTGAAGCGTCGTTTACCGCCGTTTTTGAGGCCGCATTACGCGAGGTCTTATGACTGATCTTTCGGTTTTGGTGCGGGGTTTGGGCGACTGCCCGGGGGTGTACCGCATGCTCGATGAGGTGGGTACGGTCTTGTATGTCGGAAAAGCACTCAGTCTCCGTAAGCGGGTCAGCAGCTATTTAAGGCCTGCGAAGAGTCCTCGCATCGCCTCTCTCATGGGGGTTGTGCGGAACATAGAGGTCACGGTCACGCATACGGAAACCGAGGCACTACTGCTCGAAAATAACCTCATTAAAACCTTAAGGCCGCGCTACAACATTCTTCTGCGAGACGACAAAAGCTATCCCCTGATTTTTTTAGGCGGGGGCGGATCCTTCCCGAGACTCGGGTTTCATCGCGGTGCGCGCAGGACCCCTGGACGCTACTTCGGGCCTTACCCCAGCGCCTCTGCTGTGCGTGAGACGCTAAACCTCTTGCAGCGGGTCTTTCCCATCCGTCAGTGCGAAGATTCGGTGTTTCGCAACCGCACGAGGCCTTGTCTGCAATACCAGATCAAACGGTGTTCCGGGCCCTGTGTCGGGCTGATCGAGGAGTCTAGCTATGCCCGCGATGTCGAACATGCGATCTTGTTCCTCGAGGGGCGTAACCGCACCTTACTGAGCGATCTGAAGGCGCGCATGATTGAGGCGGCCGCATGCCAGGATTACGAACAGGCCGGCCGCTTGCGTGATCAGGTCGCGCTTCTGGCAGGAGTTCAAGAACGCCAATACGTAGATGGCGACAAGGGTGACGCGGATGTGATCGATGTGGCCACGAGTGGCGGTGTTGTGTGTATTGCGGTCATGTCCGTCCGAGGGGGCCGCCATCTTGGCAGTAAGACGCTCTTTCCCAAGGTCCCAGAGGCCATCTCCGCAGAGGAGGCGCTCACAGCCTTCCTTCCGCAGTATTATCTCGGTCAATCGCCGCCGGCGTGCGTGTATCTGGGACTTAAGATTCCGGACCGGGAGCTTTTGGCGTCCGCGCTTCGTGAAGATAGCGGTCATCCCGTGGAGATTCGGACGCCCGCCCGAGGGATCGCTCGCCACTGGGTAGCCCTTGCCAAAACGAATGCCGAAGACGCCTTGCGACGACGGCTTGCCGAGAAGGCGAGCCACGCCGCGCGCTGGAGTGCCGCGGCCCGGACTTTAGGTTTGGGGGAGGCTATGCGCATCGACTGCTTTGATATAAGCCACACTCAAGGTGAGTTGCCTGTGGCCTCTTGTGTTGTTTTTGGGCCCGAAGGACCTATCAAAAGCGACTACCGGCGTTTTCATATCGAGGGGGTCACGGGGGGCGATGATTATGCAGCGATCGCCCAGGCGGTGACGAGACGCTACAGTAAGGCCCCGCTCCCCGATCTTGTGCTCATCGATGGAGGGGCGGGGCAAGTCGCAAAGGCCCATGAGGCCCTCATCAATATGGGACAAGAGGCGCGAGTGTTGGGTATCGCAAAAGGTCCTGATCGCCGTTTTGGCGACGAGGAGTTTTATTGGCCGGGTGAGCCGGAACCCTTTACCCTCCACTCTGAACCCACGGCCTTGCTACTTTTGGCTGCGATCCGCGATGAGGCCCATAGGTTTGCCATTACCGCGCACCGGGCGCGACGTGGTAAAGCGCGTTTAGTCTCAGAACTCGATGCCATCCCAGGAATTGGACCCAGGCGGCGCCAGACCTTGGTGAAGGCGCTGGGTGGTACGCGGTTTGTGGCGCAAGCGGAGCTCGCCGATTTGGAACGATTGCCGGGTATCAGTAACGCGCTTGCGCGCCGCATCTACGACATCTTTCACTCCGAGGGCAACGCGTGCCCATAAATACACCCAATCTCTTAACGCTCTTGCGCATCGCGCTGATTCCCGTCTTCGTGCTCGTCTACTTTCTTCCGGTGACGTGGGCAAATCTCGGGAGCGCCGGGTTTTTCTTGCTGGCGGCATTTACCGACTGGCTGGATGGGTATTTGGCGCGCAAGCTCAACCAGTCTTCCGCGTTCGGTGCCTTTCTTGACCCCGTTGCCGATAAATTGATGGTAGCAGCGGCCTTGATCTTGATTGTCGCCAATCCGGCGTTGCGGCCGGCGCTTTTGAGCGGACCGTTTTTTTCGGTCGTCGTTCTCATTATTATCGGACGAGAAATTGCCGTGTCCGCATTGAGGGAGTGGATGGCCGAGGTGGGCAAACGCAAGAGGGTCGCGGTATCGTATGTGGGAAAATTCAAAACGGGCGCCCAGATGGGAGCTATTCTCCTTATGCTCTATGAGCGACCCATACTCGGCATTCGGGCCTTTCGGGTAGGGGAGATTCTTCTCTATATCGCAGCAGGCCTCACGCTTTGGTCTATGGGCGCGTACTTGAAGGCGGCCTGGCCAGAGCTGATTAAAAGCGAGCGCAGTCACTGATAGCCAAGGCTCTTTTCCCGCGTGCGGTCTGTTTTAGCCATAAATCCAGGGTTTTGAAGCGAAACTTGGGGATTTTGGCGTATTCTGAGATACGCGGGGCTGATATCCGGAACTTCGCGATATCATGATCGAGGTTCATGCGCATGGCCACGGTACCCCTTAGCGGCAGATATTGTGGGAATCCGGATTGGCGCACTCAAGCGCGCGCGGATGCGTGCGTCTCGGAGCGCCGTTCGGACGATGCATTTATCCCTAGCGCGTCCAACGCATGGCTAGACAAAGGTCTGCCTAACCAAGCATAATCGGAAAGTCGCAAGGCGTGCGGAAGTGGCGCGCTAACGATGGGGGGACGTTGGGTTCTTGCTCCCAGTTTGTTCCACTCAATAGGCAAAGAAACGATATACAAGAAGTCGGTAAGAGATAGTGAGTACCTATTGTAGAAGGTACTATTTAAGAAGCCCGTTGTAGGAAGTAGGGGATTTGTACAGATTGTGATCCCGGTTGTCGTGGGCTCTGGTCTCGTTGCTCACTCCCATTTCTTTTTGCGGATGTCTTGCTGTCTGACAAAAAACTTTTATACTTCGACACGTCACGCGGGCCGTTAGCTCAGTTGGTAGAGCAGCTGACTCTTAATCAGGTGGTCCCAGGTTCGATCCCTGGACGGCCCACCATAAAATCAATGATTTACACGCTCTTCCTGATGAAACACATAAGGTTACGGTACACTGGCGGTACAATGCCGGGACAGTAAAAGCCAGAGCAAGTGTACCGGACGATCTCCTGAAAATCCCTTTAAACTGAAGTTCTTCCGACTGCCAAGCAGTTTTTCCTTATGTTTCAAGCCGATAGCTTGAAAACACACTTCCGACCGCTGTCTACTGCGTATTCTGGTCATCGTGATCACCGATTCTTGTCTGAGCGTGATCACCGATTCTTGTCATCGTGATCAACGGTGATCGGCGTGTAGCGCCGGTCCCTTGTTTTAATCTATCTGATCACGATCCGTCAAGAATGGGCCTCCGGCGGGTGCCTTCTCGAACGGGGCAAAATACACCGATAACGTCATCCGATGATGTAATCATCCTGCGCCTCCTCCGTCATGTTTTTCATTACGCGCTCCTCCGCCTGCGAAAGAAGTACCCCCAAGACCTGGGCCCGGCTCGTGCCCCCGTGGCGGGCCAGGCGGTCAAGCTTCAAGGCGGCGGTGGCCGACAGGTAGAGATCCAGGCGCGTCGCCCCCTGTTGAGGATCTTCTGTGGTGGTGGCAATCCCGGATTGGCCTTCCAGGACGCGACGACGATAGGCGCGTTGGCGGTCGCTGGCGGTTTGATGGAGGCGTTTTCGACCGGGCTTGGTCGATAGGCCTTTTGTGTCATCCGGTGACGTTATGCTCAAGAGCGGCTCGGGGAGCACTTTTATGCGGCGGGTCCTGCGAGAGTCGGTCATACGGATCCTTCCCGGGGAGGGGTCTTCGTTTTGCGCAACGACTCCCCGGTGAGTTCGATCTTGTGGGCGACGTGGACGATACGATCGAGAATGGCATCTGCCACGGTGGGGTCGCCCAGATGTTCGTGCCAGTTCACGATAGGGAGCTGGCTCGTGATAATTGAGCTCCGTGTGCCGACGCGATCATCCAAAAGCTCCAAGAGATCGTGACGGTGACCGGCGGTCAGGGGCGCCAGTCCGAAATCGTCCAGCAGAAGGAGATCGACTTTCGCAAGCGCCGCCATGCGCTTACCAAAGCTCCCGTCACTGTGGGCTACGCGCAGCTCTTCGAAGAACCGCGGGACGCGCAGATAGCGCACGGTAAGGCCCTGCCGACAGGCCTGGTGGGCCAAGGCACAAGCCAGCCACGTCTTACCCACCCCGGTGGGTCCGGTAATGAGTAGCGGGTGTCCCCGGCGGATCCAGTCACAGCTGCCCAAGGCCACGATGCGGGAACGATCAAGCCCCCGCTTGGCCCGATAGTCGATATCCTCCAGGCAGGCATTGTGTTTTAAGCGCGCGAACTGCAAGAGGCGCGTCAAGCGCTTGGTATCGCGGTGGGCCACCTCCCGATCAATGAGCAGCGTCAAGCGATCGGTGAACGGCAGCTCCTGGGTGATGGCTTGACTCTCTTGCTCTTCGAGGGCCTGGGCCATGCCGGTGAGCTTTAAAATCTTCAGGGTGCTTAAGGTTTGTTGCAGTAACATGGTGTCTCCTTGGGGTTGGGGTTTACGTCAGGCTTGTCATCATCGCTTAATGGAAGTACTCCGGTCCGCGCACATTCTCGTGAATGGGAAGGACGTCAGGCTTCTCCGACTCCTCCGGGGGCAGGGGCGCGCGGTCCAGGCCTTTCTTTAAGATCGAGAGCACGGTCTGGCGGGTATAACTCGGGATCGCCACGGCCCGCCCACAGGCCGCCTCCAAGCGCTCGGGGGTATAGTGGCGGGCGAGACTTAAGAGCCCGAGACACGCCCGATAGCCCTGCTCGGGGTGCGGCTTATGGGTCAACTGCCAGTCGACTACTGCGCGGGTGGCCGGACCGATCGAGGCCCCCCAGTCCAAGAGCCGCTGGGGCGTCCAGGAGAGGTGTTTCTGATGGGCCTTGGGGAGATGGTCCACCACGGTGGTATGCCCGCCCCGCACGGCACACCGGGCGTGACTGGCCACCCGGTTGTGTTGAAAGAAGACCTCGATGGTGTGGTGCGCGATCCGGACCTCGACCTGTTGCCGACACAAGGGGTGGGGCACGGAGTAGTAGTGACCCTCCACCTCGATATGGGTGTCGATAGCGACGCGTGCGATCTTCCAGGTGGCCAGTTCATAGGGGGCGACGGGGAGAGGCTTTAGGGCCGGTTTGTCTAAGCGCTCGAAGGCCTCTTTCCGACACCCCGGCAGCTTCTGGAAGGGACGGGTGTTCATGTCCGCCACCAGGCGATGAATCGCTTGGTTTAACTCGGCCAGCGTGAAGACCGTGTGGTGGCGCAGACGGGCCAATATCCAACGTTCGACAATAAGCACCCCTCCCTCAACTTTAGATTTATCCTTCGGCTTTCTTGGACGCGCCGGTATGATGACGGTGCCGTAATGGTTCGCGAATTCCTCCGCCGTCTTGTTCAGTGTCGGCTCATAACGACACGCCGTCGTGACCGCGGCCTTCAAATTATCCGGGACCAGGACACTCGTGACTCCACCGAATGCCTCGAAGGCCCGTACATGGCTTGCGACCCAATCGGGCAGGGTCTGGGTCCAGGTGGCCTCGACATAGGTGTAGTTGGAACACCCCAACACCGCGACAAAGATCTGGGCGTGGCGGATCTCGCCGGTGTGGGCATTCACGACTGGGGCGGTGGGACCGGCATAGTCGGTGAAGCACTTCTCGCCGGCCACATGAGTCTGGCGGAGGCTGCGCTTCAAGCCCGCCTTGAAGCGCCGGTAGGTGGCGCAGAACTGCGTATAGCGATAGCTCTTGGGACCCTGGGCTTCGCGGTATTCCTGCCACAAGAGCTGCAAGGTTGCGCCCTTGCGCTTCATCTCCTGATGAATGGCGGCACAGTCGGGGGTGGCGTAGGTCGGGGGCGCGGGTGCCCCGGGCGGGGTGAGCGCCTGGGCCAGGGCCGCATCCTCTAAAGTCGCGACTTGGTCGGGGCTTACGCCGTGGCGGGAGCAGACCTTTAAGATCTGACAGACCGCCCCGAGTGAGACCCCGGTGGCGCGCGCAATAGCGCGCTGACTTAAGCCCAAAGCTTGGAGGCGAACGACTTCACGGGTCTGTTTCATGGTCAATCTCACTGTAGGCATGCTGTTCTCCGAGGAAAAAGCTCGGCAGCATGCGGACTTACAACGGAATTGACCAGCTGAAGCCGCGACGTTGCGCGATCATGAACAGGATTACGCGATCATGAACACGATTACGCAGATTCCCCCAAAAGCGTTCACGATCGCGCGTAACGGACAATCACACAACGAGTGTTCACGATCGCGCGTAAGGGTGTTCACGATGGCGTAATGGGTGTTCACGATGGCGCGTAATACGCA
>DATKTV010000063.1:0-27168 GCA_035530915.1 Acidiferrobacter sp.
TTTGGTGAAAACTCGCCTCCGGCCAAGAGGGCCAGGTCCTGGCCAATGCCCGACTCGGGCGCAAAAGGCCTGCTCCGGCTGCGACCGCCAAGGCCGTGCCTGAGAACGCCTGCTTTAAGAAGGTTCTACGTGGAAGGTTCATGATGTGGTCCCGTTATTTGCGTTTATAGAGTCCAAAGGAAATCTACGACCTCGCGAATCTGCGCCTTGGTCAGGATATGGTCCTTGCCAAATGGCGGCATGGCCGTGTGCGGGTTGTTGATCGTCGGATCATAGAGCTGGGCGGCCAGTGCGGCCTTGTTCGGAAAGTGTCTATCGAGGTGTTTCAGGGCAGGGCCAATATTGCCATCCATGGTGGTGCCAGCGATGACGTGGCAGGCCATGCAATTGCCGAGGTGGCGGTTGATCACGATGCAGCCACCCTTGACGGCAGAATTCATGGGATGCGCTGCGCATTCCTTCGGCGTGGGCGCGCGGCCTGCGGCCATTGCCATCGGTGCGAGCAACGCGCCCACGCCGATCGCAATCCACCGCGCCGCGTGTAACGCGGTTCTAGTACCCATGCTTCCTCCTAGATGGAATAATTATATATAAGCATTTAATTATAAGCCCTTATTATCTATGAACGTTTTGGGCCACTGCGTCAAACATAGCGATGGAATAGGCCTGACGTCAAGGAAATGTTTTAGGGAATGTTTGCTTATCGGGAATCATCGATGACGCAATGGCGGGCGGTGGTTTGCCGGTTGGGGTCACGGGAAGGCTGGGGGTGCGGTCCAGCCCTCGTGAACGGCGGTTGTCAGGGTTTTCAGTCGTCCCCGAGCCGCAGCGCTGGTCGCAAACGGTGCGGCAAGCCCCAGTTCTCTATCCGCCCCTTTGGTGTCACCTTCAAGGTTGTGGGCCTCCGCGAGTGCCTCGTGCGCACGGAGGTAGTCGTTGCGCAAGGCGAAGGCGTGCGCTAGGAGTCGGTAGAGTGAGGCGCGGTACGGATGGCGGGCGACCAAGTGTTTGGCCAACGTGAGGGCCTTGACCGTCGCGCCCGACATCAAGAGCGAGCGGACATAGAGAGTGGCCAACCAAAGGCTGTGCGGGCGCAACGCCGAGGCCTTTGCGAATGCGGCGATGGCCTGCTGGTAGTGGTTTGTGTCGAGCGCGAGATTGGCCAGCGCCAGCTGGTAGGCCACCACCCTGGGGGCTTGGCGCGCCAGGCTTGCGAGGGTGCGGCCGGCTGCGGCAAAGCGTCCGCGCCGAAGATCGATCAGCGCCTGTCCGTAGCGGCGTGCGCTCGGGTCGTGGCGGCCGACGAGCAGTTCTTGGATGCGCATCCAGGCCTCGTCAGGATCGGCTTGCTCGGCCAACAGCGCGACCTGCAAGCGGTCGAAGGACGGCCGGTTGGCAATCGGGGGGTTAGGGTAGCGGGACGCCAGATTTTCGGCCTCGGCAATCCGAATGTCGGTCGCCGGGTGGTTCCGCCAGGATTCAGGGACGTCGGTACTTGCAAAACGGTTGTAGGTTTTTAGGCGCACAAAAAATGCCGCCATGGCGTGCGGATTGAAGCCCGCGCGCGCCATAGTGCGTAAACCAACGTGGTCGGCCTCCGATTCGTAACCGCGTTCGTGCGCTAAGGTCTCGGACGCAAGCCCCGCGGAACTGAGCGAGATTGCGGCCGCGCCCCCTTCGGATTGTGAACTGCTCATGAGGGCTACGCCGACCAACATGGCCGCAAGCGCCGCCCACGAAAGCTTTTCGGATAAGGCGATCAGTCGCGGAATGTGGCGCTGAGTGTCGTGGGATATTTCATGTGCCATGACGGCGGCGAGTTCGTCTTCGTTACGGGCGGCCATGATCACGCCTGTGTTGAGAAAGACGTAACCGCCGGGGACCGAGAAGGCGTTTACGACTGGGCTGCGGATGATGTAAAAACGAAAGTGAATCTGGGGGTCAGGACTGGCGGCCACGAGCTTGCGCCCGAGCTGGCGCACGAAGGCTAGGACCCCGGGATCGCGAACAAAGTGTTGCGTCTTTTGGGCGTGGCGCAGAAAGCGCTCGCCAAAGGCCGTTTGCTGGGCGCGAGACATGACAATGGCCGAGGCGTGGCCGAGGTCGGGAAGCGCGTCAGCCTCGGCCACGCTGGAGCTTGATGTCAGTAGGGCAAGCGCTACGAGTGCGAGCCGCCTGCCGATGGGTATGCGGCTCGTTTACTTACCTACGCCAGGCGACGTTGAGTAGCGCTCCATTACGGTGCGGCCAGCCCAGGACGCCTCTTTGAGGACGGCATCGGGTATTCGGAACTGCTGTTCCAGACTTACCGCAGTCTCCTTTACGACCTTTAGGATCTGATCGTAGCCGATCTTATAAAGGAGGCCGCTGTGGTCAGTCTTGCGCGCAATCATAAATTGATCGTAGAGACGATACACGTAGAGGTTTGCGGGCCGTATTTTCCCATCATAGTCACGCCATGCGACCGTGTAACGAGTATCAGACTTGAAGTCATCTTTTTTCAAGGCGTTAGCCTCCAGCATTAAGCGTGGGCGCGACTCTAGCATGGAGCCATCTAGAGCCGCAATTGGCGGATTGCGGTGCCAGCGGTCCCGCTATGGTAGCCCGCCTCGTCGGCTAACCGGTGTGGTCGGTGGCATTCGGGCTAGGCCACAAACCCCGATTAGGCTCGGTACGAGTCTTTGCGGCGGACCCATTGTGGCTAGTCGCGCCACGCCCTTACCGATCCCGGTGTGTGCGGGGCCAAAGGCTCAGGCATCCCCCGGAGACCGGCTACCCCATTTGCGGTCCCGGTGCGGCATCGGGGGCGGCAAAAACCCTCATCTAGACTCAGTCTACTCTTGCGTGGGGCCACGGAAAAGTGCAACATCTCGCGCTACTATTAGTATGACCTTATTTTAGTATGACCTTATTTCCTTATGTACAGAGGGTGCCTCCCATGGGTGTATTTCAGGACCTACACGCCGCCGATCTCCATGAGCTTCTGGGGGGGAGTGATGCGGATATCTTAGTCGTCGACGTGCGCACACCAGCCGAGGTCGCGCGTGGCAGCATTCCTGGCGCGCGTTCGATCCCGCTGCATTTGCTTCCCTTTAATGCCAGTATGCTTGACAAAGAACGCCCCTTGGTTTTCTATTGCCAGTCCGGAGGGCGTTCATCGCAAGCCTGCGCTTACTTACAGCAGCAGGGCTATGAAAAACTCTACAATCTCCGTGGCGGCATTCTGGCGTGGGTGCGTGATGGCCTCCCGATCGAGGTGCCCGCATAGCTTCGGGGTGTCTCGTCGCCTCATGGGTGTTGAAAAAAGGGGGGGTTAGGTTACGCGACTCCCGGACCCAGTCATAGTGTGTGTCTATGAGATGTACGCAATTGGCGGGGCGGGTGTGCTCTCGCGAGCAGGGCCGACGCAACTGTCACTTGTGAAATGTAAGTAAAATCGAGTTGTTAGACTTGTCTATATGGAGGAAGTTATGGCGAATTGCGATAAAGAGCTAGACGCGCGCGGGTTGAACTGCCCACTCCCGATTCTGCGTACCAAAAAGGCATTAAATGATTTGACCGGTGGCCAGACCTTGCGGGTCGTGGCAACCGATCCTGGTGCCATCAAGGATTTTCAGGCATTTGCGAAACAAACCGGCAATGAACTTGTCGAATCCGGTGAGGCGAACGGTGAATTTACGTTTGTGCTCCGCAAAAAAGCATAATAAAACATAATAATAGTTGACCGTCCGTCAACGGGAGGTTGTCCATGGCCACAAAGAAACTCGCGATTATTGCCACTAAGGGAACGCTCGACTGGGGTTACCCCCCCTTCATTTTAGCCTCGACTGCGGCCGCGCTCGGCTATGATGTGGAGATCTTCTTTACCTTCTACGGCTTGCAACTTCTTCGCAAAAGCCTCGACCACCTGAAGGTGACATCGCTTGGCAATCCCGGTATGCCGATGCCGATGCCGATGCCGATTCTGCTGCAGGCCCTGCCCGGCATGCAGAGCATGATGACTATGATGATGAAGCAAAAAATGAAGTCAAAGGGCGTGGCAAGCCTGGAAGATTTGCGTGGCCTGTGCGCCGAGGCCGATGTGAAGATGGTCGGCTGTCAGATGACCGTGGATCTCTTTGGTTTCAAACCCACCGATTTCATCCCGGGTATCGAGATGGGTGGGGCGGCGACATTCTTCGAGTTTGCGGGCGAGTCGGATATTTGTTTGTTCATGTAGGCCGCGGGCATCACGCGCCAAGCAGGGCGGCACCAGCCGCTGCGGGAGCACAAAGATTGTAGGTTGGGGGTGCGCGGGGGTGACTAGGACGTCCCTGCGCATCCGACAACTGGATATATGAAGTAGACGAGTAAGCCGGGTATACTATACCGTCTGTGTCGGGTATAATACCAGAATTCGCTAATATTCTGAAGTGTCGAAGGAGTGGATATGGCAACATACGCCGAGATGCGGGAGATTTATGAGGATATCCGTAATGATTTTCGTTACGATCATGAATTGAACGGCTGTTTGAATTGCGGTGTCTGTACGGCGACATGCCCGGCCGCCCATTTCTACGATTTTAGCCCCCGCGAGATCGTCCAGCTGTTATGGACGGAGAACGTTGAACAAATCTACGATGCCATGCAGGAGAAGATCTGGGCCTGTGCCCAGTGCATGACTTGCGCGGCCCGTTGTCCCTTCAAGAATTCGCCCGGCGGCCTCATCGCGATCATGCGTGAGGTGTCCATTAAGCATGGGATGCAGTCGGCCAAGGACGTCTTAAGGCCGTTTGGACGGGTGATGCTAAAGCTCATCACCACCGGCAATCAATTGTCGCCTGACATGATTCAGCCCGACCACTTCCCTGACTGGGGCCCGAATATCCAGAAGGTCGAGGGAGACCTGAAGATTCTCCGCAAAGCCATTCCCGTGCGGACCCTACAAACGACCGATACCGCCTGGGAGGTCTCTTTAAAGACCTCGGTTGAGATGTACACGATCTGGGAAATGACCGGCGTCATGGATGCGTTGCAGATCGTCGATGAGAATCTTTTTGACGTGATCGAGGATTTCATCGAGGAAAAGCGCGAGGACTATAGCGATTGGCTGGAAGCCCAGGAAGACCAGAAAGGCGATTGACACCTAGCGCTCTGATCCTGGCCTTTTGTCTTTGAGTAGCATAGCCGTAAAGGAGATACCTCATGAAACCGACCGAACAAAGTCCTGGTAACCACAACGCATCTGCAGAAGGCGCGGGTGCCGGCACCATGAAGCCTGGGTTCCACAATACGGATGGGCAGGGCATTGCCGGCCACGGATCGTTTTTTCAACCGACGAACCTCTCGAGCGCCGATGCCGCCAAGGCAACGGAATGGGTTCGCAAACAGGTCGACCGCAGAACCGTCGATTTGGGCGACCGGATGGATGACATCCGCGACCATATGTGGGAACTGGAGAAGGATGGACAGATTATCGTCCATCGCATTAACGACCAGCACGAACCCAAACTCGTAAAGACCTTGTTTGGCTGGGATAAGAAGATCCCTACCAAGCAGCTGTGGCATCACAAGTCCTGTGGCCAGTGCGGGAATATCCCCGGGTATCCGACCTCGTTACTGTGGTTTATGAACAAGTTCGGTTTTGTGCCCGGCAAGGATTATCTCGATGAGACCGACCAGACTTCGTGTACCGCCTGGAACTACCATGGTTCAGGAATCGGTAACGTGGAGTCGTTGGCGGCCGTGTTCCTGCGCAACTTCCATCAGGCCTATGTGTCGGGCAAGCAGCATGGCTTCGAGCTAGGGCACTTTTTCCCGCTCGTTCACTGCGGCACCTCGTTTGGCAACTATAAGGAAATTCGGAAATATCTCATTGAGTCCTCGGAGCTGCGCGAAAAGGTCACCAAGATTCTGGGCAAGCTCGGGCGCCTAGTCGATGGCAAGCTCGTCATTCCCGAAGAGATCGTGCATTACTCCGAGTGGGTGCATGTCATGCGCAATCGCATCGCCTCGGAATTGCAGATTATCGATATGTCCAATATTCGCGTCACCATGCACGTCGCTTGTCACTACTACAAAATGGTGCACGAGGACGCGGTGTATGATGCCGAGACGCTCAATGGCAATCGTACGGCAATTGGGACCGCTGTCGCCCAATCACTGGGTGCGCAAGTCATCGACTACTCGACCTGGTATGACTGTTGCGGCTTTGGGTTCCGGCACATCATCTCCGAGCGCGAGTTCACGCGTTCGTTTACGATGGATCGCAAGATCAAGGTTGCCCGCCAGGAAGCGAATGCCGATGTCATGATCGGTAACGATACCGGCTGCATCACGACCATGGACAAAAACCAATGGATCGGCAAGGCCCACGGGAAAGACTTTCAGATTCCCATTATGGCTGACGTGCAGTTGGCGGCGCTCGCTTGTGGGGCCGACCCGCTTAAGATCGTACAACTCCAGTGGCACGCAAGTCCCTGCGAGGAGTTGGTCGAAAAGATGGGTATCGACTGGAACAAGGCTAAGGGCGAGTTTGAAAAATACCTAAAGCAGGTAGAGCAGGGCAACATCGAATATCTTTACAATCCTGAGTTGGCTCTGGGGGGCAAGGCGTAGCGATGCAAAATACTGTACTAGTGGTAGGAGCCGGACCAGCCGGCTTGGCGGCCGCCGCGGGCGTTGCCGGTAGTGGGGCGAGTGTCGTGTTGGTCGAGAAGGCCGCACAGCTGGGTGGTACGCCCATCCTGTCGGGGTACGCGAAGCTCGTGCCCTCCGGCGAGTGGGCGCGGGATGCCCTAGGGCGAATGGTCAAGCGCGTCGAAGACGCGAAGGGCGTCAAGATCCATAAAGAGACGACCGTCACCAAGCTTACCGGCGAGATCGGGAAGTTCACGGCCACGTTATCGGATGGTTCGAGCGTCGATTGCGGAGCGGTCGTGTTGGCGACTGGTTTTACGCACTTCGATTCGATCAATAAGCCCGAGTGGGGCTTCGGCACCTATGAAGACGTGGTGACGACCACCCAGGTCGAGCAGATGGTGGTAGCCGGCAAGATCGCGTGCCCCTCCGATGGGCGGGTGCCCGAGCGGGTGGCCATTTTGCTCTGCGTGGGCTCGCGTGATCGGCAGATCGGACGTGAGTGGTGTTCCAAGATCTGTTGCACGGTGTCGACCAACCTCGCGATGGAGATCAAAGAACTCTCGCCCACGACGGACGTGTTCATTTATTACATGGACATTCGCACATTCGGCTTGTACGAAGACCGCTTCTACTGGAAGTCCCAGGAGGAGTTCAAGACCAAGTTTGTGAAGGCGCGCATCGCGGAGGTTACGCGGGCGGCCGATGGACGACTGCTGGTCAAGGGTGAGGATACGCTCGTCAAGCGGCCGATCGTGATCCCGATGGACTTGGTGGTGCATGCGGTTGGCATGGACCCCAATTTGGATAATCCGGAGATCGCTCGGGTGTTTGGTGTCGGGCTCGAAAAGCATGGTTTTATCGACCGGGCCGAGCACTACACCAATACCTGCGGCACGACTCGGCGCGGAATCTATGCAGTGGGCGCGGCCTTAGGGCCTGAGACGATCGACGATTCGATCTCGCAAGGAACAGCGGCGGCGATGCGGGCTGTGGCGGATATGAATGCTCTGGTTCAAAAGACCGCCTGAGGCCAACTCAGGAAACGAGAAAGAGACGGAGACGGTAGCGCCGGTCGCGCTGGCCGCGAACCTCGACGGGCGCATATTTGCCCTAAAGTTCGCCCGCTTTCTCGAGATCATCGGCGAAAGCGGGGGGATCGACCCGTTCGTTGCGTCGCTTACTAGCAAACGCGAGTTGTTTGCGCGCACCTTGGCGCGCGCGGCACTCCCGAGCCTCGACCTGGATAGGTTGGAGGTGCTAGTCGAGACCGTCATGCCGGCACGAAAACGGGTGTGGCCATCGTTGGCGATGCTCGGGATCACGGGGATCAGGGACGCCACAGCTGAGCTCCTGTACGGGGCTGCGCCGCTGGCGGATCGGATGGCGGCCTTTGCCGATGCCATTCCGGTCGAGAGCGGGCTTGATCCTAAGGCCGAACGCAAGGTGCGGCGGGCGATTGTCGATTTGGGTGCCGAGATGTTGCATTTTCGGGCGCCCGTCCAGTACCCGCTTATGACCCGCTGGGTCTGGGATCAGAATACCCACGCGGGCGCTGTGCGTGAACTGGTTTCGGGCGGGGACGCGCTAGACAAGGTCATGTTGGGCAGCGAACCCGGGGTCTACGAGGCGGCGCGCCGCTGGGTGGCCGAGCGCATGGCCGAAAACGGCATGTATCGGGATCCGGAGTTTGTCGTGGATCTGTTCCTGGCGCATGCCTATGCGGATTATATGCGGGCGCTATCAAGCGGTATGGGGTTTCTGAACGCCGACTTTGGCGGCAAGGAAGACCCGTTGGAGTTGGTAACGAAGCTTTTGGGGATCGACGCGGGCCGACGCACGCAGTCGCGGGTGAAGAAGGTGCTGCATTAGGCGCAATCTGGAGAGGTAAGCTGAGATGGCTATTCATGAGAAGTCACTGATTGATGCGGACCGCATCCAAACCAACGACAATCTGGTGTTAGACGGGGTTGACGTGTCGGGGCACTGGAATACGATGGTGTTGCCCCGCTACCTGACAGATTACGATACCGATTTTGCGCGGCAGATACGGACCTTCGCCGGCGGCGAGAATGTCCATCGCTGCTGGCAGTGCGGATCCTGCACAAACTCGTGCACGGTCTATGCCCAGAACACGGATTTTAATCCCCGCTACTGGATCTACCTGACCAATCTCGGGCTAAAGAGCGAGATCCTGAAGGATAAGGACATTATCTGGACGTGCGTGTCGTGCAATAAATGCACGAACATCTGCCCGAAGGACGTGAAGCCCGAAGGGGTAATGAAGGCCTTGGCCCATTGGCTTGAGGAAGAGGGCCATACGCCGGAATCCAGGTCGTCGATTTTTGATGAAGAATTCTTGGGCCAGGTCTATGCCACGGGGCGTATTGAGGACACGCGCGTGCTCGTGAACTTCCTGCGCAAGACCAACCAGTCCCTCATGCCACCTTGGTTGATCGAAGTGGGCAAGCGGATGACCCGTCATCTCCCCTTGGGGTTTTTGACGCACATGGGCTGGCACCTCTTGTTTAAGCCGCGCACAAAGTCGTGGGGCCGGACGGGGGATGTGCTCCGTGAGTATGTTCGAGAGCAGAAAGAGATTGCGCGCAAGGCGCGCGCCATGCCAAAGGAGGCCGCTCATGTCTAAGGTTGCGTATTACCCCGGTTGTGCATTGGAGGGCTCCGGCGGGCCTTATGACAAGTCGACCCGGGTATTGGTCGATAAGCTCGGCTTAAAGATGGAAAACCTTGAAGACTATAGCTGCTGCGGCGCTATGGAGGTGAAGAATGTTCATCCCATGCTCCAGACCTATATGTCCGCTCGTAATCTGGCCATAGCCAGCGAGAAGATGGGCTTTGACACGGTGATGGCGCCCTGTAACGGCTGCTACCACAATCTGAAGAAGACGGAGTATGAGCTGGCCAGTTCGGAAGAGCACCTGAAGACGGTTCAGGACTTGGCGACCAAGGCCGGCGATCCGGTTTATAAAGGCGATGTCCGTTCCATCCACTTGCTGGAATGGTTGATGGAAGAGCTGGGCCCAGAAGGCATCAAAGAGAAGATATCGAAGAGCCTGAATGGGGTGAAGATCGCCAATTATTATGGCTGCATGTATACCCGCCCGCGGCAGATCTTTCCCGAAAAGGACCAAGGCCCAGGCTCGGAGTCGAGCTACAAGCCGCATTTCATGGATGACTTATTAGCCGCCGCCGGCGCGGAGAATGTCGATTTTCCGCTTAAAACCGCGTGTTGTGGCGGAGCGCACACGTTGTCAGACTCCGATACCTCGACGCAGCTGGTGCTCAATATCCTGCAGGCCGCCGAGGATGCGGGCGCCGAGGTGATAGCGACTGAATGCCCCACCTGTCATTCGGGTCTCGAGATGCATCAGATCCGGGCCGAAAAGGAATTTGGCATAAAGACCAACGTCAAGATCGTGTATTTCACGCAGATGCTGGGTATCGCGATGGGTATGTCACCGCGCAAGGTTGGCATCCATGAAAACATCAGCGATTCCATGGGCTTCTTCAAGGAAAAAGGGGTGGTCTAGGACGGATCGCATCGCACCGATGTTCTGGGGGTTAGCGGGTGGAGTGTAACGGTTGTGAATTTCGCCCCGAGCTGTACTACGATCGTGAGTTTCAGATCTGGCTACGGCGCGAAGAGGATGGAACGATCACAATTGGCATGACTGATATCTCGCAGACCATCGCCGGGAAAATTTTGCATGCCCGAGTGCGACGGCCGGGCACGTTGCGCCCGGTGGGCAAGCCAGTTGCCACGATCGAGAGCGGGAAATGGGCAGGCCCGATCCCGAACGTCTTCGATTGCGTGATCGAGGAGGGCAACAAGGATGTCTTGGAGGACCCCAATCTCCTGAACATCGAGCCCTACGAGGCGTGGGTGGCGCGCGTGCGGCCGGTAGCGCCGGTAGATCAGGTGTTGGGTGCGCTGCTTACCGGCGAGGAGGCCGCGCGCGGCTATGTTGCGCGTTGCCTTAGCGAAGACATCCAGTGTACGCGGGGCGCGAGATAATGTCGGAGAGCCACTACCTAGACCACGATGAGCAGTCCGTGCTCATCGTTATGACCAGCGGGCCGTCGACGCCGCACCGTTGCGCAACCCCGTTCTTCCTGGGTGCGCTTTTGGCGTCAATGGACGCCGACGTGCGGATTTTCTTTACCATGGAGGGGGTGAATCTCGTCAAGCGAGGGGTCGCGGAGAATCTCGTTGCCATGGAGGGGGGTAAGCGTGTCATCGACTTTATGCGCGACGCCAAGGCGGCCGGGGTGAAGCTCCATCTCTGCCTGCCGGCGCTCCCAGGGTATAAAATGGATCAGAAAACGGATATTATCGACGAGGTCGATGAGTGTTCCAGTGGTGGGGCGCTCGCCGATCTGGTTTTGTCCTGCGATAAAGTACTGTGCTTTTAGTAGATTCTACGACCAAATACGCTAGGGATTGAAACGCGCCCGTCATCAGCAGATATTATGCGGGTCATTTTGGACAAAAGGGGAGGCTTTGCCTAATGGGTTCGGTACGCGGGTGTGATATTCCAGAAGACTTGAGCTACAACGTCGACAACAATGTATGGGCCCGGCATGAGGCTGATGGGACGGTGACGGTGGGACTGACGTCCTATGCCTGTTCGCTGGCCGGAGAGATCGTGGCCTATACGCCCAAGAAGGCCGGCAAAGAGATCGCGAAAGACAAGTCGTGTGCGACAGTCGAGTCGGGCAAGTGGGTGGGACCTGTCAAGGCGCCGGTCACGGGGTCGGTTGTGGCCGTGAACGAGGCGGTCTCGAACAAGCCCGGTCTGATCAACAAAGACCCCTACGGTGAAGGCTGGATTGTGAAAATGAAGCCTTCCGACTGGGACTCCGAGTCGAAGTCCTTGAAGGTTGGTACCGATGCAACCAAGGCCTTTGACGCGAAGATGGACGGCGAAGGTTTCAAGGGCTGTTAAAGTAAGGGCGCGGTGATCCCGCGCCCTTGCATTCTTGAGGATGCCCATGAGCGCGTGGTCAGAAATTCTAGAACAGGTCGAGCCGCTAGAAGACCTGGCGCTCGACCCCGCTCTCGTCGAGCGGTTGACGGGACGCGGGCAGCCGCTTCCGCCCATCCATTTTTATACCCCTACCTTTAAAAGCTACGAAAGTAGTGAGTTGAAGGGCTGCGGCAAGAATGCCTGGCCGGCCGTATCGATTACCGGCGGGGACTGCAAGCTCAACTGCGACCACTGCAAGGCTAGAATCCTAGAGCCCATGATCCCCGCGCGGTCGCCCGAGGATTTGTGGCGCGCCGTGAATACCATGGTGGCCGATGGCGCGGGCGGCATGTTGCTCACCGGTGGTTCCAACCACCGCAACGAGGTCGAATACGACCCTTACTACACTACGATCCGACGGATCAAAGACGAGTTCCCGCAATTTCGTATTGCCATGCATACCGCGTTAGTCGATGAGGCGATCGCCGGGCGTATGGCTGATGCTGGTATTGATGCCGCGATGATGGATGTGATCGGTGCCCAGGATACCATCACCCAGGTTTATCATTTGCGGCGCTCCACGGATGACTTTGAGCGCGCCTTGGAGGCGTTGACCGCCACCGCCATGAAGGTTGTGCCCCATATCGTCGTCGGACTGCACTATGGGCAGCTTTTGGGCGAGTGGAATGCGCTCGAGATGGTCGCCCGCCATAAGCCCGCGGCGCTGGTGCTCGTCGTGGTCATGCCGACCTATGCCAGCGAGTTGCGGCCTTTTGTCAGCCCTGACCCCCATGAAGTCGGACAGTTTTTTGGCGATGCCCGCGAGACCTTGCCTGATCTATCGCTCCTCCTCGGTTGTGCGCGGCCAGCGGGATCCGTGAAGAGCGTGATCGATGCCTATGCAGTCATGGCGGGGGTGGACGGGATGGCCCATCCGAGCGACGGCATGGTCGAGTTGGCGGCCAGATTGGATCGGCGCGTGCGCGTGACGGCCGCCTGTTGCTCGATTGCTGTCGGCGACGAAGTCATGGCCTTGGAGGGCTCGGAACAGGGCCTGGAGATCGATCTTCCCCGAATATTGGAACACGAACGCGCGCGTCGCGAGGCGGCTCGGCGGCAGGGGATATTCGGCCGCGTCAAGGTCATTGGCGAAGAGAGCCCCTCTGGTTGTTGTGGCGCATGAATCAGCCTTGGCGTCTGCTTGATACCGGACTTCGGCCGGCCGTCGAGAATATGGCCCTTGACCGGGTGCTCTTGGAGTCCTGCCAGGCCGGGGCCCCCAATACGCTGCGCTTTCTCCGATTTCAACCATCCGCGCTGATCGGCTTCCATCAGAGCGCAAGCCAAGAATTAGAGCTGGAATATTGTCGCGAGTCCGGTATTGCGGTGTCGCGACGCATCACGGGCGGCGGCGCCTTGTACTGCGACGAAGGGCAGATCGGTTGGGAGCTCTACGTCCATCGGCGAACCTTTGCGACGGCGGATATGTTGGCGATTGCCCGCGAGGTATGCGGGATGGCGGTGGCCGGACTGCGCGCCTTAGGCGTCGATGCAGCGTTTCGCCCGCGTAACGATATCGAGGTGCAAGGCCGCAAAATCGGTGGGACGGGCGGGGCGTTCGACGGCGATGCGCTGTTGTATCAGGGGACTGTGTTGATCGATTTCGACGTCGAGCGGATGTTGAAGGTTCTGCGGATCCCGCAGGAGAAGTTGTCCGACAAGGCGATCGCCTCGGCGCGCGAGCGCATCACCACGCTATACGCCCTATTGGGATACGTCCCCACGGCCGACAGCGTCCAAGCGGCGCTGGCCGGCGCCTTTGCGAGCGGGTTCGGTGTCGACATCACAAGGGGCGAGTTGAGCGCCACCGAGCAGGAGCTGTTTGCTCGCTATACAACGGAAATGGCCGGCGATGCCTGGGTCTTCGAGACCGATAGACCGAAGCTCGAGGTCGCGACCTTGAGTGCCTTGCGCAAGACCGCAGGGGGGCTTGTACGAGTCATGCTCGCGGTCGATACCGTTCGTGGTCGGCTAAAGCAGGCGTTTATTACGGGCGATTTCTTTATTCATCCCAAGCGCGCAATCGTGGATTTAGAGGCGGCCTTGCGGGACGTGTCGCTAGCGCAGGTCGAGAGCATCGTCACCGCATTTTTCGCGAGCCACGAGATCGAGATGTTGCTGCTTACACCCGATGACCTCATGGCCGTCCTCCATGAGGCGCTCGGCACTGGGCGCGCCGAGGCGTTGTGAACGCCGATGCTTTTGATGTGCTCGTCGTAGGTCTCGGGCCTGGCGGGGCATCTGCGGCCTGCGCGGCGGCACGTGCCGGGCTCTCGGTGCTGGCGATCGACAAGCGCCGCAAGGTGGGGGAGCCCGTGCAGTGCGCGGAGTTCGTGCCGTTGCCGATGGGGCGCTATGCCCGCACGGCCCTTGTGCAAGGCATAACCGGGATGCGGAGTATCTTGCCTTCGGGGGTGTGCGAACACTCGGATTTCCCGGGGCTTATGATAGACCGAGCGGCGTTTGATCAGGCCTTGGCGACCGAGGCCGCGAAGGCGGGTGCCTTGTTGCGCACACAAACATCGCTAAAAAGCCTAGACGAAGAGGCCGGCACGGCCTACATGCGCAGTTCGGACGGGTGTCTTGAACAGGCGCAATATCGGGTGTTGATCGCCGCTGATGGCCCGCATTCGCTGATCGCACGCAGCGTCGGGCTTCCCGCGCTGCCAACGGTCGAGACCCGGCAATACAGTCTGCCGCTTTTGCGGCCCTATACGGACACCGATATCTGGTTGTCGGACGAGTATCCGGGTGGCTACGGATGGCTGTTTCCGAAAGGTGAGGTCGCCAACGTCGGTATCGGCGCGGATCTTAGGTTCGTGTCCGACCTCAAGGCCCCGCTCGAGCGGCTGTGTGCGGCGCTGGCCGAGCAGGGGATCGTGGGTCGCGAGATCTTGAGTCGGACGGGAGGCGCGATTCCCGTAGGCGGAATGCGCGCGTCCCTGGTTCACGGGAATATTGTGTTTGTGGGCGATGCCGCCGGGCTTACCCATCCCATTACCGGCGCCGGTATTGCGAGCGCTGTGGTGTCGGGGGAGCGGGCCGGGCAGGCGGCCGCCGAGTTTATCGGCGGTCAGGCGAATGCCTTGGCCGGATACACCGATGATATGCATGATGAGTTTGAAGACAGCCTGGCGCGCGCTGTGGTGCGCAGGCAGTGGTTGATGGAGCGCTGGCATACGCCTGATGCGCGTTTGGACGCGACCCATAAGCGAGGCTGGATCGCGTTTTCTGAATATTTTGCCGCCTAAGTTCTGTTGAGGAGACAACGATGAGCACCACTGCCGACTCCGTTACACCAGTCACGTTTTATCGGCCCAATTACCATGAAAAGACCCCGGCGATGCGTTCGCCGGAGTATGTGCAGATGTCGACGGCGGCCGCGATGACCTTGGGGCTGGTCCCCGGTCAGATGCACAGAACGGGGTGCACGCACTGTCTGAATCTGCTCGTGACTTATGCCGAGGGTTGTCGCGCCAACTGCGCCTACTGCGGGCTTGCCCGGCATCGCGAGGAGGCGCGCGATTACGCAGATCGCAACTTCATTCGTGTCGATTGGCCGACTGTACGTTACGAAGAGGTGATTGAGCGCATGCAAGGCGGCAGCGATCAGTCACAGTTCCAAAGGATGTGCATCTCGATGATTACGCACCCCGAGTCGGATCGCGATACCATGACGCTGCTAAAGCAGTGGGTGGCCGCCGTCCCTCATGTCCCGGTCTCGATTCTTTCGAACCCGACGACGATGGAGAAGGCTGATCTCGTGGCGCTGCGGGACGCGGGTGCCGATATCTTCACGATCGCGTTAGACGCCGTGACGCCGGAGATTTTCGATCGGACCCGCGGTAAGGCGGTCGATAGCCCCCATAAGTGGGACAAGTATTGGCAGGCCATGGAATGGGCGGCCGAGGTCTTTGGGCCGGAGAGATTCGGGGCCCACTTGATCTGCGGCATGGGTGAAACCGAGCAGGAGATCTTGACGGTGGCCCAAAGAATCACCGACATGGGCGGTCACAACCACATGTTCGCCTTCTTTCCTGAACGTGGCTCGTTGATGGAGGATTGGGCCCCGGCGCCTAAAGATCAGTGGCGGCGCGTGCAGCTGGCGCGATTTGTCATCGATTACGCGGGCGGCCATATCAACCAGATGCGGTTTGACGAAGAGGGTCGGGTCGTAGATTTTGGGCTGAGCCAGGCGGATGTCGAGGCCTTAATTGCCTCCGGCAAGCCGTTTCAGACCTCAGGTTGCCCGGGCAAGGATGACGAGGAGATATCGGCATGCAATCGCCCTTATGGCGATTCGAGCCCGTCGGACATCCGCTCGTTCCCGTTTGCCTTGAATCGGCGTGACGTCGAGATCGTGAAACGACAGCTGGCCGGCGAGGACATCGGCACGCTCTAGCCCTTAAGGCCGGAGCGTCGTCGCTCCGGCCCCCTTTCGGATCCTTTAAGGCCGCTGCATGGGAGCTCTTAGGAGAACCGTCGGCTGATACTGACACCAAAGAGCTGGGCATGGGTCTTATAGGTGCCGTTGTAGGCGCTGGTCCCATTGGGGTCGGTCGTGGGCAGCGTGCCGGAGGTATAGGTGCGCGTGTCGAAGTGGACATACATATAACCCGCGCTCAGGCTCCAGGCCCCAAGCCTTTGGCTTGCCCCAAAACTCAGGTCTTGTCTATTGGCGTCTGGGATGCGTGCCGAGAAGTCGGTATTGGTGGCACCGGTTTCATCGTAGGCATAGCCCGCGCGGAGCTGAACATCTTCACTGAGCGCGTATTCCAGGCCCAAGCGATAGGCGTTTGCAGGCTGCCAGTTGTAGCTGCTGGTGGTAAGCGCGGCGCCACCTGTACCTGCCGTGGTCACGACGATATCGGTAAACCGGTTCCAGCCCGTCCGGTCGAAGTCGAACTCCATGCCGATCTTCGGCGTGATGGCATCGTGGACGCCGAGGGCAAATTGCCAGGGCAGGTGTAAGACGGTGTTGATCGGTATCGAGCCACCCGACTCGCTTAGTGTGCCATTCAACAAGATGTTGGTTGCCGACCGGTAGTTGGCACCAAAACTGACCTGCCCGAGTTGCGCCAGAAACCCGATGTGCCCACCGAACTTTTCGCCAGAACCGGTCATGCTGGCAGCGGGTGTTTGGAGGGCGGCCTTCTGGGTATCGTAGTAGTCGGCCCCAACGTCGATGGCAACAGGGCCCATGCGGTACGAGAGGCTCGGACTGACGTCAAAAAGGCGCACCGCGGTGTAGGTCGGGGCAAGCGCTGTGCCGGGCCCCACGGCGAGTTCTGGGAAGGTTTGGGCGGGCCAGGAGATTTGCAGCCCATAGGGCTCGTTTACGCCCAACCCGAAACGGATATGGGACGAGATCTTATAAAACCCAAACAGATTGGGGAGCGTCTCCCAACTCGGCGTCGTGGCACTGACCGCGCCACTACCGCCTGCGGGCGTGACCTCGGTGCGGTCATAGATCCCGAATAGCCCGATGTTGTAGCCGCTGTCATGAAAGGCCATGGCCGCCGGGTTGTAGGCCAGCGCGCCCAAGGTCGTGGTATTGGCAACGAGCGCATCGCCCTCACTCAATCCCGCGATGGACAGCTCGGAGAGCGCAAATCCCGAGGCGCGGGCAAGGCCCATGCCCGCGATAATCAAGATGAACACGGACCCTATGAGTGGTCGAGTCTTCATATTAGCACCTCCTAATGGTCTTTGTTGGAGTGTTCCAATGGGCTTATTTTGTAGTGTTTTTACGTCCTGTCGTACATTCATTTACAGTCGTCTCACCCCGGCATATTGACAGGAAGATAACGCTTAGGGAATATTGCGCAGTCCGCCCGCATCGCCGGGCTGCTTATAACGATTCTAACGACGAAAGATTACGACGAAGACAGCGGACAGCGCGGCTTGGCCGCACCTCAGTAATTGGGTCCATAGGAGGACATCATGGTAAGTACAAAGAAGTGGGCGCTGGCATCCGCGATCGCGGCCGCCATGGCAATGCCGGTCACGGCACTGGCAACGACTGCGGGATATTTTCAGTTAGGGTATAGCTCCATAGCGGACGGCATGGCCGGTGCCAGTGCCGCCCTGCCCCAAGACACGATGATTCAGGCCACCAACCCGGCTGGCATCGCCTTTGTGGGCAACCAGTTGGACCTCGGCATTGCCGGGTTCTGGCCGTTTCGGAAATACAGCGCGACCAATAATGTCGCCAGCCTTCCCTCCGGTGTCTTCAATTTGCAGGCCGGGACTTACGGGAGCAGCACAAATTTCTTTCTCATACCGCATATTGGCTATAGTCAGCGTTTGAGCCACGATAATTATGTCGGCATTGCGATATATGGCAACGGCGGCATGAGCACAAACTACAAACCGTCCGCCACGTATAACGGTCCGTTCTATATGGGGCCCGGCACTGGCGGCCAAACCGGCGTGAATCTGTCCCAGCTCTTTGTGCAGGCGACCTATGCGCGCAAGTTCTTGCGCCATGATTCCGTCGGTCTCAGCATTATTGCGGCTCGCCAGACCTTTAGTGCCGATGGTTTGGGTGGCTTTGCAAACTATTCGAGCAACTCCGCGGCCCTTACCAACAACGGCAAGGACACCTCGACCGGCGTCGGTTTCAAGATCGGCACCCAGTTCCGGATCGTCCCGGGTGTGGACTTAGGTCTGGCCTACTCACCGCGCATGACGATGTCGAAGTTCAGCAAGTATGCTGGTCTTTTCGCCAATCAAGGGCAGTTCGACATCCCGGCCAACGGCGTCATCGGTTTGGCGTTCAAGCCGACCTCAGACCAGGTCCTGGCCTTCGATTTCCAGCGCATCTACTACAACGATGTGCCGTCGATTGCCGATCCGATCGGCAGCCTTTTGACGGGATCAAAGCTTGGCTCCACGAACGGCCCCGGATTCGGCTGGCAGAACGTCTCGGTCTATAAGTTGGGCTACCAGATCGCCACCAGTAACACTTTCACGTGGCGCGTCGGTTTTGCCTATAACACGCAACCGATCCCGTCCTCCCAGGTGCTCTTCAACATCTTAGCCCCGGGCGTCATCCAACGTCACGTGACGGCCGGCGTTACCGTCCACACCGCGCCTAATCAGAACATCACCGTGGCCGCGATGTACGGGTTAAACCAGTCCGTCACCGGCCCGAACCCCATGGATGGCGGCGCGCAGAGCGTTACGCTCACCATGCACGAGTATCAACTCGAGGCCAATTGGGGATGGCAGTTCTAATGCCCAGAAAGGTGTTGTCTGCCTATATGGTCTAACTTATGAGGGGGCCCTAGGGCCCCCTTTTTTGTTTGAAATGGTAATCAGGGGGGTGATTTATGCAGAAAACGAAATGGCTGGGATGGTGTATGGCGGTAGGTCTCGTCGTCAGTACCGCCGCGATGGCGAGCACGCGCTACAAGCCGTTTGTGTTGGGTCATGAGGACGCCACGAGCTCTATGAGCGAGGCTGTGACGGCGGCGCGGGCTGCGCTTACAACCAATGGTTTTCAGGTCGTGGGGCAGTATGTGCCGTTCGCGCATACGACGATTCTGTGTGCGACCTACCCTGAGCTTCTGAATGCCGCGGCCCATGCCCGTCATGGCTCGTTTGGCGCAGTCGAGCGGATATCGGTGACAAGGCTAAACGGTAAGCTGCAAGTGTCCTATGAGAACCCGCAGTATACGGCGGTGGCCTATGGGCTGGGCGCCTTGCCCAAAACAACCGCGGCGTTGAAGGCGGCCTTAGGCGCTGAGCAGGTGTTTGGGTCGGCGCGCGGTTTGACGCGCGATGAGTTGGAGCCCGGCGAGTACCACTACGCGCTGTTCATGCCGTACTTCAACGACATTTACCGGGTTGGGAAGTTTGCCAATCATGCGGCGGCGGTGAACACCATCCGTACCAACCTCATGAAGCACGTAGCGACTACGTCTTTGGTGTATGAGGTGAACGTACCGGGGACAAAGGAGCCCACGACGGTGTTTGGTATCGGGATCAAGTCCGGCACAGCCGGGGACTACCATATCCTGAATCTCATCGACCAGCATCCCTTGCGCGGTTATGCCTACCTGCCCTATGAAATGATGGTGGTCGGCCGGCGGGTGATCTCCTTGCGTCCGCGCTTTAGGATTGCGGTAAATTTCCCTGATACATCCATGATGGGCTCGCATGGCTTTATGAGCATCATCGATGCCCCGGGTGCGATTCGCCACGTCCTAGACCAGGTGGCTGGCCAGAACGACAATTAATCGGTGCGCGACAGGCGGGGCCCTCCCGTCTGTCGCTTTCTTTCCACGAGTCCTGAAGTTACGCAGTCTATTTAAAGGTTACGATGTCAGTGAGACCGCATAAGATCGTCGCTATCAGTCAGATCCCCAATCAGCTTGACCAAGTACCGCAAGGCAAAAGACTTAATAAGCGCGCCGCTCCATCAGGCCGCACGTCTGGCGCGGCATGGCGATCATGATGCCTTCAGGTCCCAGTGCCTACGAGACTTGGCTCCCACCTTAGACATATTGATTTTCTGAAGACCTAAGTGCCCAATTGCTGGCTCTCAATGGCCGACTTTAGGCCAGCCAGCTTATAGAGATTTTAACAACAAAGACCGCGGACAGCACAGCTTGGCCGCACCTCAGTAATCGTGTTCATTGGAGGACATCATGGTAAGTAGAAAGAAGTGGGCGCTGGCATCCGCGATCGCGGCCGCTGTGGCAATGCCGGTCACGGCACTGGCAACGACTGCGGGATATTTTCAGTTAGGCTATAGCTCTTTGAGCGACGGCATGGCCGGCGCCAGTGCCGCCCTGCCCCAAGACACGATGATTCAGGCCACCAATCCGGCCGGTATCGCCTTTGTGGGCAACCAGGTGGACCTCGGCATTGCCGGGTTCTGGCCGTTTCGGGGTTACACGGCAGGGGGTAGTGCGGGGAACATGCCCAACCCAGGCACTTACGGCAGCCATGGCAACTTCTTTCTCATACCGCATATTGCGTATAGCCAACGCCTAAGCCACGACAACTACGTCGGCATCGCGGTCTACGGCAACGGCGGCATGAGCACCAACTACAATGATGGTACAGCTCCGAGTGGCCCCTATTATGGCGGCCAGACCGGCGTGAACCTCTCGCAGCTCTTCGTGCAGGCGACCTATGCGCGCAAGTTCCTGCGTCACGACTCCGTGGGTTTCAGCATCATCGCCGCCCGTCAGACCTTCAGCGCCGATGGGCTGGGTAAGTTTGGCCTTGCGGGCTATTCGAGAAACTCCGCGGTCCTTACCAACAACGGCAAGGACACCTCGACCGGCGTCGGTTTCAAGATCGGCACCCAGTTCCGGATCGTCCCGGGTGTGGACTTAGGTCTGGCCTACTCACCGCGCATGACGATGTCGAAGTTCAGCAAGTATGCCGGTCTTTTCGCCAATCAGGGGCAGCTCGACGTCCCGGCCAACGGCGTGATCGGTTTGGCGTTCAAGCCGACCAGAGATCAGGTCGTGGCCTTCGATTTCCAGCGCATTTATTACAATGATGTACCAGCTATTGCTGATCAGACCAATTTCAATGGGTCAGGAAGTTTGACGACTGGGCTGTTTGGCTCCGCGAATGGTTCCGGATTCGGTTGGCAGAACGTCTCGGTCTACAAGCTGGGCTACCAGGTCGCCAGCAGCCAGGCCCTGACGTGGCGCGTCGGTTTTGCCTATAACACACAACCGATCCCGTCTTCGCAGGTGCTGCTGAATGTTCTGGCCCCGGGCGTCATCCAGCGTCACGTCACGGCCGGTGTGACTGTTCACACCGCGCCCGATCAGGATGTCACCGTGGCTGCGATGTATGGACTTCCCCAATCCGTCTATGGGAATGCGCCCGCCGCCTTTGGTGATGCGCCGATCAAGATCAGTTTGCACGAGTATCAACTCGAGGCCAATTGGGGATGGAAGTTCTAATGCCCAGAAAGGTGTTGTCTGCCTATATGGTCTAAATTATGAGGGGGCCCTAGCGGTTAGGTAACCCGCGTGGGTACTCAAGCGGCCCTTGCCGTGCTGGCGAATGGCCTCTGCGGGGCGTCAGCGGTGCCCGGCGTCATGGGCCGTGCCCGGCGTCATGGGCCGTGCCCGAGACCAAACGACGGGCCTAAACAACAGCAAATCGGTACGCGACAGGCGGGGCCCTCCCGTCTGTCGCTTTCCCTCCAAGGGTCCTCAGTTTAGAATGGATCTTTTCGGCGGGGCGCCCCATGAAGTCTATCAAGATTACCGACGTGAGCCAGATCAAAAACGAGCTCAACAAATACCGCAAGGGCAAGAAACTTGAGATCCGCCAGTTCAACCAGACCGCGCGCTTGGCGTGGCTTGGCAAGGTGACGATGATGCCCTTGGACCCCGAGGACCCCGAGACTCGATCCTATCTTACATATATCGATTTTCCCGAGGGTTTGAGCGCGCAATTGCTGAACATAGATGAGGATTTAGTGGGCCACATCTTTATCCTGGATGCGGAACAAGGGGCATTCATGGCAGAGATCGTCGAGGCCGGGGTGCGTGAGCGGGCAGCGCTCTATGATGAGCTGAATCAGCGCGATTTTTATTTCGATAAGTTCTATCAACCCGGCAGCGACGAGGGAGAGGCAGGCGCTTAAGCGAGATGGTAGCGCCTACGATTGCGGCGAGATTGAGCCGGCGTTTTTTGGTGATGACCACAGACGAGGGTCTGCGCGCGGCGCTAAGCGCCCAGGTGCCTGCGGATTGGGAGATGGTCTCAGTGACCTCTTTGGAGGAGGTCGGCGACTGGGACGAGATCTTGCTTTATCGTTTCTTGGTCCTCGACCTAGATGAGGTCGTGGCCTTCGATCCCATCGACGTCATCCGGACGATACGCATGGAGTATCTGCTGCAGATCGCGGTCTTTTGTTGCGGTGGGGATTCCGATACCCAAGATGAGATGCGGGCATCACGAGCTGATCGCTTTTATTCTCGCGATCAGATCGTGAGCATATTGCCGCAGTTTCTTACTCAGTACGCGTGGTAGATCAGCCGATCCACTCGTGCTCCATGACGTCCAAGCGCAGGTCCTGTCGAAAGGACTGGCCGCCGCTTTCGATAACGAGGGTTGCCATCCGGATGCCTGCTGTATCAAAGGCCACGTCACAGGTAAACGTATCGGAGAGGTTGATCTGCTGGTCGCAGCGGGCCTTAGCCTCGCCGTCTACCAAGACCTGGGCCCGTGCCGGGCCACTTCCGTTTAGTAGCGCCTGGATGCGAAAGGGTTTGTTCGGGACGCGACGGTAGATTTGGGGATCGCGGTTCGCGTTGTAGGTCAGGTTGTTCAGACGGATCAGTTTTACGAGGTTCTTCATCGAGTCTCCAGAACACCGTCCCGATTGAGGCGGCGTGATAAGATGGACCGATTCTACAAACTATCTGACGGGAGGTCTAGCACGGCATGGAGACCCTAGAGCTAGAGACAGCTATGAGTGAGGTAGACGGGGAGATTCGCGGGCTCGAGCAGGCCTTGGTGGACGGAGACCTGAAGGTTGGCCCCGCGGTGGATGCGGCGATTGGTCTTGCCAATCGCCTGATGCGGACATTTGCTGCGGCGGGCGGGTCTGTTCTGGTGGGCCTTAGTGACAACGCGGACCCCTTGGAGGTTTTTAAGGCCTTTGTGAAGGGGGATCCCTCGTTGACTGCGATTCGGGATAACGTGCGTGAACTCGTCTATTACCGCAATTGTCTGGCGTCGGGGCGGGCGGATGCCCTGCCGGCAAAGCCTGCGGCCATGGCCGTTCGAACCATCCGCCATATCTACCTCTACCTGCGCACGCGGGCCATGAAAGAGCGTGGACTGACCGGGGCATGATGACAGATACCCCCGGGCCGTGCCGCTACGCCCCGACGCGGGCCGCCATGTTCGTCGGGGCCAGCCATTATCGCAGGCCGAGTTACGGCGCCAATCACCCGCTGGCCATCCCGCGCGTCTCGCTCGCCTTTGATCTGGTTATCGCCTACGGCGCGCTCGATCAGGCGGAGTTCGTTCCCTCGCGCGCCGCGGCCGTCTCTGAACTCACGCGCTTTCATACCCCCGACTATGTTCAGGCCCTCAAACGGGCCGAGGCGTTTGGTCGTGTACGCGCCGAGGATCGGGCCCGCCACCAGTTAGGGACCCTCGAAAACCCCTATTTCCCGGGTCTTTTTTACACCCCGGCCCTGGCCACGGGCGGGAGTATCATGGCCGCCGAGCTGGTTTTAAAAGGACGCAATGCCTTCAGCCCCGCCGGCGGCATGCATCATGCCGCCCCCGATCAGGCTCGCGGGTTCTGTTACTTTAACGATATCGTGCTCGCGATTTTGCGGTTGCGTGCCGAGGGACGACGAGTCTTGTATCTCGATATCGATGCCCATCATGGCGATGGCGTGGAGGCGGCGTTCTGGGACGATGCCTCGGTCATGACTGTGTCCTTGCATATGGATACGAGCTACGCCTATCCCTTTCGCGGCGGCGCTTGCCAAGATGAAGGGGGGCCGCATGCGCCCGGCGCGGCCCTGAATGTCCCCTTGCCCAAGGGGACCTCTGACGCCGAATATCGCCAGGTGTTCGAGTCCCTCTGGGACCCAGTGGTCGACCGTTTCCGGCCGGATGTAGTCGTCTTGCAGACCGGCACAGACGCCTTGTTCGGTGATCCCCTGGGCCGATTTCTGCTGTCTACGGCCGGATTTCTGGCGATCGTGGAGCGGGTCGTGGGTACCGGGATACCGGTCCTGGCAACGGGCGGGGGTGGGTACCACCCGCTTTTGCTCGCGCGTGCTTGGACGGGGGTGTGGGCGCTGCTCTCGGGCCGTGATTTGCCGGTCGCGCTCCCGGAGGCGGCGAGCGCGGCGCTACGCGCCGTGGGCTGGTGCGAGGACGAGGACGAGCCTTATTATGAAAATCTATTTCGCGACCGTTTAGAGTACGGTGAAGAGCGGCCCGTGCGCCCGGTGATTCATGAGTTGATCCAATCTCTTGCTCATCACAGCGGCCTAAAGAGGCGTCTATGGGCCTCCTAAAAACAGACCGCGCGCGGCTTCTTGTCGGAGCGGCGACCGCAGAGGCGACGATCGCCTATAGTCACCGCCAAGGCCAAGCGTTCGCACATGGTCATTACAGTGATTTCCAAGGGGGCGTGAAGTTGAGCGCCATCGGTCTTGGGACCTTCCCAGGCGCCGCCACCGATGCAGTGGATCGGGCCATTGCCGACATCATTCATCGGGGTTTAACCCAAGGCTTGAACGTCGTCGATACCGCGACCCACTACCGCTACGGCCGTTCACTTGCGGCTATCGGGATGGGTCTTCAGCGCGCGGTGGCGGAGGGCGTCGATCGCAAGGCCGTCTGGCTCATGTCTAAGGGTGGCTTTGTGAGCTTTACAGAGGGCGTGCCCACGGATCCGAAGACCTATATCGAGACCGAGATCGTCGCTAAGGGCTTAGCGCTTGCCGAGGAGTGTGTCGGCACCCATATTTTGAGCAGCCGTTATCTCCGCGCCCAGATCGACAGAAGCCGCGATCTCCTGGGGGTCGAGACCCTAGATGCCTTCCTGGTCGATCAGCCGGAGGTCCATATTCCAGTGGCGGGCAAGGCGGCCGTTATCGCCAAGTTAGGCGAGGTCTTCGTGGAACTGGAGCGCGCGGTCAAAGACGGTGCCATCAGATTCTATGGCGTATCGAGCTTCCACGCCTTTCGTGTACCCACTGATGATCCATTGTTTATATCATTAACATCGCTTGTGGCGCTCGCCGAAAAGGCCGCCAAAGAGGTTGTGGGAAAGGAGCGTGACCACCACTTTGCGTTGATCGAATTGCCGTTCAATGCCGTGATGCTAGATGGGTTTTCGAGGTTCAATCAGATTACCGGGGACGGTAACGAAGCCTCTACTTTGCAGGCGGCTTTGCAGTTGAAGCTCTATACAGTCGCAAGCCATGGCCTCTTTAAGGGTCACTTGGCCCAACAATCGGTGGATATCTTGACTCAGGCGATGCCGCAACTGGCTAATAATGCCCAACGGGCCCTGCAGTTTAATCGCTCGACGCCCGGGCTTGGTACAACGCTTGTGGGCTTGAGTTCACCTGCGCATTTAGACGATGTGTTGGCGGTGGCCCGTGCTCCGCTTTTGCGCCATGAATCCTACATGGCGCTCTATCACCGCACCGAAAATTAGCGAGCGAGAGGTCGCGGATCATTATTTGTGATGGTGAAAGCGTCTGTTTCGCTCGTGGCTTCATCCCCCTCCTGCGAACGGAAACTGAGTCCGGCCTGAGACCCCAGCTGAGAAGCGCGGCCCCTCCTGAGGCCGGATCCCGATTGGATGAGGTTGTCTGTTGCCGGACGAGCACCCTGTGCTAGAATATTCTTACCATGTAAGAGGAGCGCGCTGCCATGCCAGTCGTCACCGTTTCCGATAAAGGCCAAGTCGTTATCCCAGTGGAGATACGTCGCCGCCTGGGTATCACGCCCGGCTGCCAACTCGAGTTCCGCCTGGAGGGTCATACCATCCACGCCGAGGTGAGGCGTCAGTTTGTTGAAACCAAGGTCGAAGACGGCTTCGGTATGTTGGTTTGTAAAGAGCCTGGTAAGCGCCGACTGGCTGATTTCGATGTTGCCAAAGCCATGCGGGGATTCGACGATGATTGCCGTTGATACCAACATTTTGGCGCGTTTCTATGTGGATGACAAGGCGGATCCCGAGGCCGCTGTGCAACGCCCGATTGCCCATCGCCTCCTGACGAAATCCGCCGAGATTTTTGTGCCCCTGACGGTAATCCTTGAGCTCGAATGGGTCTTGCGCGCCTTTTATGGCTTCGCTGCCGAGGATTTCGTGCGAGTCATCAGGCATCTGCTTGGGCTTCCTAATGTGAGCGTCGAAGAATGGCCGCGCATTGTCGATGCTCTTGTTTGGCACACAGAGGGGCTGGATTTCGCCGATGCGCTGCATCTGCTGGCCAGCAGCCGTTGCGTTGAGTTTATGAGCTTTGGTGATCGCCGCTTTGCGCGCCGCGCCAAACGTTTAGGGGTCACGCCGATAGTTGTGGTGCCTGCCAAATAACCATCGCCATCTCATTGGCTACGAACCGACAGATGTGGCGGGTGGTTTGTCGTGGTCGTCGCATACAGGATGCGAATTAGGCATGACGAGCGTGTCCGTATTGAATATTTCTGTGCCGAGCTTTATGGGCCTTAAGGCTCGCTCTTTATGGCGGGGTTTGGTTGCTGGAGGACAATGTGTGACGCAGCGTTGCGGCTGACGTCCGCCCCGGTGGCGACCACATCCAGCCCATCATAGGCTTCCGCTACTGTGTGCAAGGCCAATGAACTACTCCCGGCAAGCCTAAACGGCTAGGGCGTGAGTTTCGTGTTTCATCGCGGTGAAACGGCCACCGCTCCACACCTCGGACAGTTCCTGCCCGGCTACATGAGGGTTACGATATCATCATTATCATGGAATCCGCATCATGAGACGCCACTTTACCACCCCCTAAAC
>DATKTV010000064.1:0-3079 GCA_035530915.1 Acidiferrobacter sp.
GTTTAGGGGGTGGTAAAGTGGCGTCTCATGATGCGGATTCCATGATAATGATGATATCGTAACCCTCATGTAGCCGGGCAGGAACTGTCCGAGGTGTGGAGCGGTGGCCGTTTCACCGCGATGAAACACGAAACTCACGCCATAGCCGTTTAGGTTTGGCGGGAGTAGTTCATGAAACTGAACGTGATGTTTCAGCGAATTGAGGCAAAAGACTATCGGGACATTGCGGCGATCCTGGCGTCTGGAGTCATGCTAGCGGAGGGCATGGCCGCTGCGCGTTGCTTGTTTGGCAAAGAGTTTCAGCCAGCTGAATGCCTGCGAACTCTCGTTTATTTCCAAGGCAGGGACTTAGAAACACCCGAACAAAAAGACCGCCGCATCCTGGTGGAGGCCGTCTCGCGCGTCCGCGATCTCCCCGATGCTGGGATCGTAGGCGCGGAGTTATCCTTGCCCGAATTGCGCAGATAGCCCCCTAAGGATATGGGTCGTCATCCAAAAGAAGGGGGGCCTACGGGACGGCCCGCGCTAGTTCCTGTTACCACCGGCCAGAAAAGGGGCCGGCCGGCCCAGCGCTCAACGGGTGCCCCGTTACGCGCTCGCTCGCGTGCGTCCAAGAAACCGCGTGGCCGCCTCGACTCTGCGCAGGTAGGCATCACGGGCAATGGCGATATCCTCCAGGAAGTAGGGCAGCTCATCGATATGCAGCGCCTGAGGGCCATCGACGAGCGCCTTCTGGGGCTGGGGATGGAAGTCCACGAGCACCATATTGGCACCTGCGACCACGGCCTGGGCGGTGACTTGCTGAATATCCAAAATCCCATCCGGACCGCGATCGCGCGAGCCCACGGAATGCGAAGGATCGATACACACAGGCATCCGCGTGAGTCGTTTGATGACCGGGACATGAGCGAAATCGACGAAATTGCGATGCGGGTCGCCCATGTTCGTCTTCATTCCCCGCAGACCGAAGATGACGTTGCGGTTGCCCTCGCTCGCGATGTATTCGGCGGCGTTTAACGACTCTTCTAAGGTAATACCAAAGCCACGCTTCAAGAGCACGGGGAGCTCGTGTTGGCGCCCCACAACCTTCAAGAGCTCGAAGTTCTGGGTATTGCGCGTACCGATCTGAAGCATCACGCCGGTCGGCGCGCCCGTGCGTTGCAGGGCCTCGCGAATCTCGTCTAGATGGGAGTCGTGCGTGATCTCCATGGCAATGACGCGAATACCGTATTTGCCCGCAAGATCAAACACCCACGGCAGGCAGGAGGCACCAAAGCCCTGAAACGAGTAGGGATTGGTGCGTGGCTTGTAGGCCCCCATACGCGTGCAGACCTGGCCGTTGGCGGCGAGCGCCTTCATCATCCCCTCGACATTCGTCGGGTTGTCGACCGCGCATAGCCCGGCAAAGACATTCAGCGTGTCTTGGCCGAAGCGGACGCCGTTGTACTCGAACCCCGTCGGTCGTTGGTCGTCGTGATGGCGGCCGAGTATGCGATACTCTTCCTCGATGCGAACCACGCGCTCGACTCCCGGAAGGGTCTCGAATTCGACCTTATCAAGGCCGCTCGTGTCGCCGATCAGGTAGATCTCGGTGAGCGTCACGAGCGCCCCGACTTCCTCGTGTATGCGCGTGGTGATGCCGGGTTTTTGGGTCAGGTATTCCATCAGCTCCCGGAATTCGGGGCTGGCTTTTGTAACATGTGATTTCAGTACGACGATCATGCAAGGTCCTTGAGGCGCCACAGGCCGGCGCGCCGGTATTCTAGCAAGTCTCGCGGCTTCGGCCTACCTGTGGATGCACTAGCGGTTGTGCGGGCGCCGTACAGCACCAATGGGTCAGCGTGCGCCTGGGCACTTGGACAGGGAAGTTTGGGATTGTTCTGATAGAATAACCGCTGGGGCCCGCGCTTCTGTGTGTCGGGGCCGAGCGTAACCGGTGGTCGTAAGGCATGACGTGGACCCGCATGAGACACGGTCCTTAAAGTCGTGAGGGCAGGGGGGGGTACTGATGAGATCCTGTAGGCAGATCGTCACCTCGACGGGGCTTCGTCGGGCGCAGGGCTTGGGTTTTAGGCGGTCATCTATAGGGTATGGGTCTATTTGCACGCCTTGGGAATGCCAAGGTTGACCGAGTGCGTCCCCACCCAAAATACCGACGGCGGGCCGAATTCGGCTCGTGACCCGCAGGCTGTGAGGGCCCAGACGTGAGTGCGCACAAGGGGGCCACAGACCCGGAATATCACCCCCGTGTGCGGCCTTCTGAAAGGGAGAGCGGTTAATCCCTTATCTTATGAGATTGATGTAACTCGATGTCACTAATCAAACTTATCCATGTCTACGGTTACTTGGCCGTGCTGATTGGCTGCTTTCTTGAAGGTGAGACCATCTTACTGTTAGGGGGGATGGCCGCCGAGCAAGGGTATCTATCCTTGCCGGGAGTGATCGTGGCCGCCTTCTTGGGGAGCATGACCGGCGATCAGTTGTTTTTTTACATCGGCCGGCGTTATGGGCCTGACCTGATTGAGCGCAAGCCACGGCTGAAAAAGGCGGCTACCCGGATGCAGGGCTGGATGGTCCGGTGGGGGACGCTGCTCATCTTGGGGTTTCGCTTTCTCTATGGGATGCGCAGCGCTGCGCCGTTTGTCTTTGGCGTCAGCGGAATCGGCCGGTGGCGATTTGCGATCTTAAACGCGATCGGTGCCGCGGTCTGGGCGATCGCCTTGGGCTTTGGCGGTTATTTCGCGGGGCAGGCGTTCGCAGTCGCGATCGTCCATTTGAAGCACTATGAGCTCGCGGTGCTCGGCCTTGCCGCCTTGGGCGCGGGTGTTTGGCTGCTGTCGCGCTATCGCTCCTAGCGATTCCGACCACCTCGGGGAACCAGGGTGGACCGATTCCCCGCGCACAGGCGTGGATACATGGCCTGAGATAGAGACTTTAAACTGAAGTTGCCCCAACTACCAAACAGATTTCCCTTATGATTCAAGTCGTTTTGTCGCAAATGCCCTTCCGCGTTCTGACTACACGACCAGACTCTCGATCAATGCCAGGGCCCGCTGCTGTGTGGGCGTGAGAACGGTGG
>DATKTV010000065.1:0-40632 GCA_035530915.1 Acidiferrobacter sp.
GCAACGGCAGTTCTAAGATAAAGGAGGGACCGGACTTTTTGGGCATCATGTTGAGTATTATACGATCCCTGCATAATGACGCCAAACGCCGCTGACCCCAGGGATAAATCCCGGGGCTTGCGCGGCGGGCTTGGTCAGGCGGCCCATCCCGCCTTGATCCTTCTGGTCATCGATCTGGTGGCGGCCTTGGTCGTGATCGTGTCCCTGGTCCCTCTGATCGCCGTAGAGATCCGCCGCCTTCACGATGTGAATCGGAGCGGATGGTGGTTAGGTGCTTCGATCCTATACAGTCTCGCGATCGACGCCATTATCACGGTCGATCTCGTAAGAGCCGTAAAGACCCATACCGTTCAGCCGTTTTTCCGGGCGTTTTTGTCCGGCCAGCACCTAGGGCTCATTGTCGGGCTCGTGGGCGCAATGGCATTGGGTATTACCATCTTTATTTTTACGGTGTTGCCGGGGACCGCTGGCAACAATTCTTATGGCCCAAGCCCGCTCTAAGAATACGCAGTCGCCCCGTGTCTGTGGCCTAGCGGGCGCGGGGCCCACCTAGTGAACACGCCCCGCGCATCCCCCTCTTCGCCTTGTGCGCAAGGCAGGCTGGGTTTCCCGGCCCGCCTTGCGCCAAGCACGGGTCAGGCGGACGGCTGGGGTGATGCCCAACTGAGAAAAACCATTCACAAGCGGGGCGGCCCCCTGTGGAACCATGCGCGCTACGAGCGCGAGCCGGGGCCTACCAAACCGTGTGCGCCCACCTTTACCGGTTTCTGATGATTGCCGGGCCCTAAATGACACCCACGCATTCCGCTGAAGGGACCCTTAAGAGAGACGACCACCGAATGGGCGAAAGGTGACACTTGCGAAGACATGAGTCGCGCAGTCAGGCACTCAAGCCCAGGACCGGCCGAGGACCTCACCGATCACCGCGAGGCGCCATAGAGATCTCGGGTAGTCATGCTGAGGGTATCAAAGAAGCCTCAGATCGAGCATATGTTCGATCTCGTCGCTCGGTCGTGGCCGACTAAAGAAATAGCCCTGAGCTAGCTGACAGCCGCGCGCCTGCAAGAACGTCATCTGCTCATGCGTTTCCACGCCCTCGGCCACGGTTTCAATACCCAGCGCGTGCGCCATTGTGATAATGGCCGCCACAATAGCCGCATCATTCGCATCGTCTGGTATGTTGCAAACAAATGCCTGGTCAATCTTCAATATGTTGATCGGGAATCTCTTCAAATAACTTAGGCTCGAATAACCGGTACCGAAGTCGTCAATCGCGCACCGCACGCCGATCGCGGTCAGGGATCGTAATACCTCGACCGCCGGATCGACGTCCTTCATGAGCACGCTCTCCGTAAGCTCAAGCTCCAGGTTAGTCGAATCCATACACGTATCCTTCAGAATGCGCCTCACAGTTTCCACAATATCTGGCTGATAGAATTGCCGCCCTGACAGATTCACGGCCAAGCGTATAGCCGGCAGTCCCGCCTTCCGCCAGGATTGGTGCTGCCTGCATGCCGTCTCCAAAACCCACGCGCCGACCGGAATAATTAACCCCGTCTCCTCCAGCAAAGGCATAAACTCAGCTGGCGAGACGAGCCCCGCTCCGGGCCGCCGCCAGCGGATCAGTGCCTCAACACCCACGATGTGGCCGCCATTCATGGTGACTTGGGGCTGGTAGCACAAGGTGAACTCTTCGCGCTCCAAGGCGTGTCGCAAGTCGCTTTCCATATTGAATCGTTGGAGCGAGTGCGCGCTCATGTCCGCTTGATAGAACTGATAGGTATTGCCGCCCAGCTGCTTTGCTTGGTACATAGCGGTATCGGCGTGCTTCATGAGGCTCAGAATATCGGTCCCGTCATCCGGATAGAGGCTGATGCCCAGACTCCCTGAAATGAGCAATTCCCCATTATCGATCATAAAAGGCGGGACTAGCGACTCTAACAACTTCCGGGCAATGGGGGCCACATCATCGAGTGATGCGACCTCGTCTAGCAAAATGGCGAACTCATCTCCGCCCAGGCGCGCGACCGTGTCCGTTTCGCGCACACACGTGAGCAAGCGCGCCGACGCCGCCCGCAGCAGGCGGTCGCCGGTGTCGTGACCTAGAGTGTCATTGACGAATTTGAAGCGATCCAGGTCTAAAAACAACACGGCGACGGCGCGTTTATGCCAATAGGCACGGGGCAGCGCCTGCTCTAGGTGGTTAATAAACAATGCCCGGTTGGGAAGTTGGGTGAGGCTGTCTGTCATGGCCAGCACCTCCAGCACCTCAGCCTCGCGCGTTTTTTCCGCTATGAGTTCGTTTACCCGCGACACCATGCTGTTAAACGCCGCCTGAAATACGCCCAATTCGCCCCGCGACGTCACTTCAACTCGACGGGTTAGATCAGTCGAGTAACTGATATCGGCCACCGCTGCGGTAATATCGGCAAGCGGCTTCGTGAACCGGTAAGCGAGCCACAAAATAAGCGCGCCCATGGGCGCCCCGAGCAGGAACGCCCACAGGATGATCTGCCGCCACGCCGCATGCAGGTACCCCTGCATGGCGCCGACGGAATTGACGGCCGCGATTTGCCAGTGAAGCGGGAACTCCTGAACGGATCGCGATCCATAGCTCGCCAAATAGGCCTCGCGGCCTAATGAATAGCGCCTCGCATGCGCCCTAAGCTGCACCAGGGTCGCTGGGGGCAAGTCGATGCCAGTACCATTATAGAGCACCCGTCCCCGTCGACTCATGAGCACAAGATGCCCGCCATTGAGCCGCAACAGCGCCCTCACCGCCGCCCATGGATAGGTGACGACGAGATATCCGCCCACACGACCAGGGTCATAAGACCTATATATGGCCTGACTGAACGCGACCGTCATGCCACCGCTATAGGGATTGGGAGATTTGTCTATAAACCGATGGCTGTGACCCTGCACTGGCATCCAGCTTCGTGGCAACGACCCACGCAAAGGCTTCGTCTTGGAGCTGGAGGCGACCAAGGTGCCTGCGGCGTTAAAGGCATAAATTTGGCCGGGCAATTTGTATTCGGTCTTCATCTGGCGCAACGTGCGGACAATGCGCTTGTCTATGTCGTCCGTTACCAGATCATTCATCACATCGAGGTGTGCCCAGGCGCGGTCATTGAGGGTTTGATGAAAAAACTCCCTCGTTATGAGATTGAGCTTTCCGGTCGCCAGCAAGGCCAGCCTTTTGCGCTCCGCCGCCAGCTGATACGCGCTCAAGTCTTTTAACACGATGGCCGAGACGCTCGCGTAAGTAATGACATACAAAGCACTCAGGACAAACAGCATCCTACGTGCCGAGGGACCAAAAACGCGCGACAGACCGGCCCGTGTGAAAATCTTCATGGCAGCCGACCTAACACCTTGGTGCCGTCAGTCGGCGTCGTGGCGCTCACATAGCCGATAGCGCCAGGCACCTTGCGTACGAACGCGACGACCGCGCGACTCGACCCCATAACGACCGGTGGATTGATGCCCTGAAAGTGCATCTGGCTCCAATAATTGGCGAGCGCCATGGGGGGTTCGTGCAAAACGAGCGTGGAGAATTCGACCCGCAGGGCGCTGGAAGCCCCGCGGTTGACCGGCACGATCCGCTGACCATTGGGCCAGAAGACGACGCGTAGCAGGTAGATGGCGGCGAGCCCCTTGCGGCTAATGGAGCCAGAAATCCCTTGATTTCCGACGATCAGGATCTGACTTCCGCCTTTCGCAAAACCCGTCTGGCTGGCCATCGCTAGCAACGCAAAAGAGATGACTGCTCGAGCGATCCATACCCCCATAGGCCTGTCCTCAAAACAACACTGCAAAGGCTGCATAAACGCCCGTCGGTTCGCCTACCGGCGGACCCTTGGCGTCGAGATACTCCAGCTTCCAAGAAATCGCCGTGCGGGGGCGATAAACCACCCCTACCGCCCAACGCCGGGCGCGCGCGACATACTCCTGAGTCTGGTAGATCTCTCCTTGCCCGACCGCGAACCAGTGATCCGTCAGCGGATACACCGCTTGCAGAAATCCCCCCTCCTCATGGTTGTGGACCCTGGCGAAAGTACCCCCGTGGATATCGGTAAAATTGGCCTGGAACTCCCACATCGCGGGCCCGGTGGTAAATTCGCCGTAAAAGCTCCCTAAGATCTGGGACGCGCCACCCGATTGCTCAATACTGGCAGTTTGTACGGATAGACCGAGCCGGTTCAGCGGGTCCCACCCATAGTGGACATTGAAACCCGCCACCTGTGAGTATTGGTACGGCTCATAATCGCCACCTTCCGCAAAGGCATCGCGGCCCGGCTGAACGTAGAATTGCGCATCCCAGCGAACATCGGCGGGACGCTGAAAACGAAGAGCGGCGCCCGTCACAAATACTGGAAAGGAATAATATGTAGCTAGCGGTCTCGTTACGGTCCACACCAGCGGCGCGGCATGAGTAAGATTCCAGTCGCCCACGGGGGTGAGCATCTTCCCGGCTCGCAAGGTCGTAGCAGAGCTTAAATTAAAATCATTGTACAGACGTTCGATCGCAACCTTACCAGAATGCGTTTCAGGCGCAATCTGCGCGTTCTCGATTTCCGCCTCTAGGAACGGATTAACGTAACGACTTTGGTGACCAAACGCAAATAAGCTCAAGCCTTCCAGGGTAAGGTCGTTGGGGCTACCGTGAGGGGCGCTGAACACAATGCTCGAATAACCAGCGAGATTAAAATTACCAATGCTCTCGCCTCCTCCTAGACGGTAGCCGGCGATAGCTACCGGCACGACGCCACAGGCCTGCGCGACAAACCACGACCAAACGACTACGACCCTGGCAACGTCACGAAAATCCCCTCGCGTCCCATTCCCGCGCCCTTCCACCATTAAAGTCCTCCGCCTAGCCGCGCCCGCTCTTTTTTTATTCGGAGATCCCTATACGTCCCGGGTTAGTTTCATTCTAACAGCAAACCATTGCCATTGTGGTAATCGCGCCATTCGCGACCCGATCGCTCAAGTTACCAGAGAACCGCCCCGTTCGAGCCCACTTACGGGGAGCAACAAAACCTTCTGTAGCCACACCCTCGGAAATAAGGGCCACGGGAGATGACAGACAGGGGCGCCGCACGAGCGCAAGGCTGCCATGAGCTAGGATTCGGCACCTCGCACACCTGTCCGGCCCATAGCGCGGCCTGCTTAGGCTACGATGAAGCGGCGTCATACAGGGCCCTGTGGACTTGGGCGCCCGTGAGTTGCGAACACCGCTAGTGGCCAGCGTCGTCCTGTGCCCCCGCAAAAAACGCGACCAGTATGCCCGGCCCCCGACCTGGGCGGGGAGACGGAAAGCGGTTTGTCCATGTCGGCTCAAACGCTCGTTACGGGCGGGCCAGAGGACCGCGCACGTTGGACAGACTCAAAGCGCCACGGGTGCGCGCACGAAAACGAGCATGGATCACTCGCGCCTCTCCGTCAGCAAAACATCCTCTCAACCGTTTTCTTGACCCAACTCTTCTCCGGGACCGCCTCTCGAGCCAGCATCTCGCGGACGAGTGGACCGTAATCCCGATCGTCCTCCTTGATGTGGGAAATGAGCCATACCTGCAGATCGCCCATCACTTGGCGAGTGACATCCTTGCCCGCATGGAACTGCTTTTTGTGATAGCGCATTCGTTTCGCAAAACTTTCATGGACAAGCTTATGTTCTGCTAGAGCCGGATAGCTAGCGCGCGCCATGAGCCCCTCTTCGAACGCGAAATGGGTCAACGTATACGTGATCATATTGTCGATTATGCCGATCAGGACAGCGCGGTTGCGACGCTCTATGTTATCGTGCATATCGTTAATATACCCGACGATGCGCCTGTGTTGATCGTCGATCGCGTCGATTCCTGTTTCCAGCGATGGATCCCAATCCCAGTACATATCCCTACCCCCCTAAAGGTCATTGCTACCGTGCGCAAAGGCGGTGATCTGTTGGTCCTATGCGCGGGCATAGGACCGTGCTCGGCGGTTTGCAAATCCCGGGCGCTCAATACAAAGTCGCTCGGAGCGAAGCCGGGGATTGATCAACCCCCCACCGGCCCGTCGAGCTCCTGCGTGCCGGTCACCTCCTCACTTGTCAAACGCCGGTAAACCGCTCCTCGATCTGCATGTGCTACATTATTAAGGACCGTAAATATCCTTGTTGCATTTGCGCCACCCTGGCCTGCGTGTGCCAATCCCAACAGCACTTCAGGCGCCCTTGGACATAGGTTGTGCAAGTTCCGTGCCCTGCCAATAATTGGGGAGATTGCGGCTTTGCGTTCCCTAATCTTTGGTCGCTCTCACCCTTATATGGCCTTTGCGTGTGCGCATTCAGCGGGCTGGGCCCGGCCAGCGGCACCACGTCGTAGACAACAACGAGGGTTGTGCCCCTGAGCGGGACCCGCACCGCCGTAGATCGGCACCGGTGACCCTAAGCGCCATCTGGGCGTGGGCCTCTCGGGATCGCCGCAGGGGTATGCTTACTTTGGATGGTGAGTATGGGTGGACTCGAGCCACCGACCTCCGCATTAGGGGCGCAAAGCAAATGGCTTTCCGGATAGGCTACCTATGACGGCATACGGCGGCGTTCGGTAGCGCTAAGGTATAGGCCCAAGAGGACCCCATTTGGACCAAAAGATAAGGCTCAGACCGAGTGAGGATCAGGGCCTTTTTGTGGGCGGCATTCTGCCCTACTTGTGTTTTATGTCCACAATGATTCATCCAGGCCAGTACAAGTCCACCGATCCCAATTAACCAAGATTTCCCATTAGCTTCCGATTCCTAATGGAAGCCATTAGGGTAAGTGGTTGAGTTCATTAGTGTTCAGGGGTAGATTTGAGCGGTAAGCCGATGCACTTTTTCTGTACGGAGGTGTTATGGGGTTTGAGCTCCGGTTTCGCTCTGCGCCCAAGGGAACCGATAAGGAAATCACCGCCTGGGGCGGTATGGGCCTCATGAAACGGATGCTCGATCACCTCCGTTTTGATGAGGCCTTACGATGAGGCCTTACAAAGGAGCGGTCTCCCCCAACCCGGCAGCAATCGGGGCTATCGTCCCGAACAACTCATTACCCAATTCATGTCATGCTGTCTGGCGGGTAGTGGCGCCAATCGTTTTAAGCATGGCGAAGTCACCCGTCACGACCCGGTCTTGAAGCGTCTGCTTGGCTTTCAGCAGATGGCGAACTTCAAGGCGGTGATGCGACTCTTTCGGAAGTTCACACAGGCGACCAACGAGCATGTGTTTGGCAATCTGTATCGGTGGTTCTTTACCCAAATAGCCCCTGCTCTTTTGGGCTCGGCGTCCCAAAATACCGTTCTGCTTGCTAGGGGTATATGCTAACTTGCTGTTTTATATGGTGGCTATGGGTGGACTCGAACCACCGACCTCAGCATTATGAGTGCCGCGCTCTAACCAGCTGAGCTACATAGCCGTAAACCTGAAGGTCGGAGATTTTGGGGGCAGCCCTAGACTATGTCAAGGGAAGACGCCTAGGGCTACCTGCCTTACAACCCAGAACCTTGTCCCACATACCCGCCTGACGCCAAAACCCGCTCTTAGCGACCGACGTTAAAACGAAAATGCACGACATCCCCGTCCTGCATGACATAATCGCGACCCTCGAGACGCAATCTCCCGGCTTCGCGCGCCCCCTGTTCGCCCCGGAGACGCACATAGTCCGCAAAACCTATCACCTCGGCGCGAATAAATCCGTGCTCGAAATCGGTATGGATCACGCCTGCCGCCTGCGGGGCCAAACTTCCACAGTGCATAGTCCAAGCCCGTACCTCCTGGGGACCTACGGTAAAAAAGGTCTCAAGGCCCAAGAGCCTGAAGGCCGAACGCACCAGACGGTCAAGGCTGGGCTCCTCTAGGCCAATTTCGGCCAGGAACGCTGGGCGATCCTCATCGGGCAGCGAGACCAGTTCCGCCTCGAAGGCCGCGCAGATCGCCACCGCCTGGGCCCCTTCCTCCTGCGCCCGCGCAACAACACGATCCCACAGAGGGTTGCCTTTCAGTCCTTCTTCCTTCACGTTGCCAACATACAAGACCGGCTTGGCGGTGAGGAGCGAAAAGCCCCGCACGATGAGCTGCTCCTCCTCGGTCAGGGACAAGGTGCGCACCATGCCACCGCGATTCAAATGCTCGCGGATGCGCGTCAACAGCTCACGACGCTTCAAATCTTCTTTGTTACCGGCGCGCGCGCCCTTGCTTTCGCGGGCCAGCGCCCGATCCACGCTCTCCAGATCGGCCAAACCGAGCTCGGTGTTAATGACCTCGATGTCGGCCAGCGGATCCACCCGGCCGGCCACATGGACCACGTTCTCGTCTTCAAAACAACGCACCACTTCAATAATGGCGTCTGTTTCCCGAATATGGGAGAGAAACTTATTCCCCAAACCCTCGCCTTGCGCAGCGCCGGCCACTAGGCCCGCGATGTCGACGAACTCCATGACCGCCGGGACAATACGTTCAGGCTTGGCGATCGCCGCCAAAGCCGCCAACCTCTTGTCCGGAATCAGGACTACCCCGACATTGGGCTCAATCGTGCAAAACGGATAATTCTCGGCCGGAATACCAGCGGCCGTGAGCGCATTAAAGAGCGTCGACTTACCCACATTCGGCAAACCGACGATGCCGCACTTAAGCCCCATGAGACGCCTCGCCATCGGTTCGATGGAGCAGATTCATGGCGCGTTCGGACTCGCCTTTCACGATCAAAGGAAGCATGTCGAGCCCTCGCAACAAGGCCGCTTCAATAGCCTCTCGCTCAGACTGCGGGGGCCGCCCCAAGACATAGGGAACCAGATCGCGCCGTGGGGCGGGACGACCGATCCCCAGGCGAAGGCGCCAGAAATCCGCGCCCATCTCGGCGATAATATCGCTTAATCCGTTGTGGCCGCCCGCACCGCCGCCCCTTTTAAGGCGCACGACACCCGGAGCCAGATCCAACTCATCGTGAACCACTAAGACCTGCGTGATTGCCAGACGGTAATAACGGCACAGGCTACGCACCGTGGTGCCGCTTGCGTTCATGAAGGTCAACGGCTTTATCAGCCATATATTGACCCCCTCAACACAAGCCCGACCCGCAATCGCCGAAAGCTTGGGTTCGTGACGCCATGGGCATCCGAAGCGCTCGGCAGCCCGCTCGACAAACCAAAATCCCGCGTTGTGTCGGCTATCGACATATTCAGGTCCTGGATTGCCAAGCCCGATAAGGGCCGCGAACGCCTCTGCCAATTACTTGCCTTCCTTCTTGGCGGGCTCCGCCTCTGGAGCCGCCGCGACCACTTCGGCCACCGGCGCCTCGGTCTCCACTTCACGAACCACCGTGATAGTCGTGATCGCCAAGTCGTTGCCATGGGTCAAATCGGTCAGCACCACGCCCTCCGGCAAGGTCAGATTGCTCAGATGGATCGACTCACCCACGTGGAGCGCCGAGACATCGACCACGAGAAACTCCGGCAGCTGACTGGGCAGACAGGAGACATCCACTTCGGTCATCAAATGCGCGACCAAGCCGCCTTGCAATTTCACACCAGGGGCCGAGTCTTGACCGACAAAGTGAAGCGGGACCGGAAGATGAATACGTTCTGCGGCGCTCACACGCTGTAAATCGACGTGTGCTACCACCGGCTTATACGGGTGCATATGCAAATCGCGCACAACCGCCTGATCGACAACCTTCCCGTCTACCTTAATAGTCAGAATCGAGGTGAAAAAGGCCTCATGATGGGTGTGATGCCAAAGCGGGTCATGCTCAAGCGACAAACTCACGGGTTCTTTCCCAGCGCCATACAAAATCGCCGGCACTTTGCCTGCGCGGCGGAGGCGGCGGCTCGCACTCGTACCTTTCTCGCTACGCAACTCGGCGTTTAATTCAAACTTTGCACTCATGACAACTCCTTCAAAAAGGGACGCCCCGCGACCAGGACATCCAGAGGTCCCGCGGTCGGACCGGTTAATCCATAAAGAGCGAGCTTACGGAATCTTCATCCGCAATTCGTCTAATGGTTTCCGCGAGCAGCTCAGCTACGCTCAACTGCCGAATCTTCGCGCAGGCCTGGGCCTGCGCGCGCAATGGGATGGTATCGGTAACAACCAATTCGTCCAACACGGACGCCTCTATACGGTCAACGGCCTGCCCGGAAAGGACCGGGTGCGTACAATACGCAACGACTCGCACAGCACCGTGATCCTTCAGGGCGATCGCCGCCTCGCATAGCGTATTGGCGGTGTCGACCAGGTCGTCCATGAGAATACAGGAACGCCCTTCGACCTCGCCGATGATATGCATGACCTTGGCCTCATTGGGCCGCGGTCTCCGTTTGTCGATAATCGCAAGCCCGGCCTCTAGATGTTTCGCCAGCGACCGCGCGCGCACCACGCCGCCTACATCCGGAGACACCACCAACAAATTGTCGTGCCGATGCCGCCAAATGTCGCCCAGCAGCACGGGCGCGGCATAGATATTGTCGGTCGGAATACTGAAAAATCCCTGTATTTGGTCGGCGTGGAGGTCCATGGTCAAGACCCGATCAGCGCCCGCGCCGCTTACCATGTCGGCCACCAATTTGGCCGCAATGGCCACCCGCGCGGTTCGCGGGCGACGATCCTGGCGCGCATAGCCATAGTAGGGGATCACCGCAGTGATGCGTCGGGCCGACGACCTTTTGACCGCATCCGTCAGGATCAAGAGCTCCATTAAATTATCGTTACTGGGCGCGCACGTAGGCTGCATGATGAAAACGTCCTTGCCACGGACGTTTTCCATGACCTCGACTTGGATCTCACCGTCGCTAAAGCGTCCAACGTACGCCTTCCCGATCGGAATACCCAAATATCGCACCACGGATTCGGCTAACGCTGGATTCGCGTTACCCGTAAAAACCACCATATTATCTGCTGACACGACTCCCTCTTGCTTTCTGGAAAGCGCTCTTTTCAGCTTAAGAGTGGCTGGGGTGCCAGGATTCGAACCTGGGAATGCCGGAATCAAAATCCGGTGCCTTACCGCTTGGCGACACCCCAATGTGTGAGCTGACCGAGACGGGCATGTATGGGGTGAACATTCAGCCCGCGCGTAAGACAAGCGCGCCAACTCGGCGGGCAAGCCCCAACAACCCTTTGCCCGAAGGCCTGATCCGGTACCTCAATAAAGACCGAGGCGCCGGATCCGCTCATGCGTACACACCCGTAATCGGTCAACCAGCGCCAGGCCCGGTCGACCTCTGTATAGCGCCTGCGCACAATAGGCGCCAAGTCATTCTCCCCCTGCCCGGCACGGAAGTCGCGTATTGTGATGGGCGGCCGGAAGCCTGTCAAATCAAGCTCCGTAAAAACGAGCCGGGTCAGCACCGAGGCGTCCGGCACCAGCACCACATACCACGGCTCGGGCAGGTCCACGGGGGTCAGTTCCTCACCCACCCCCTCGGCCCAGGCCGCGGTCCCGCGAACGAATACCGGCACGTCAGCACCTAGCCCTAGGCTTAGCGCCGCCAAGCGGTCCAGGGGCCAATGCAGGTCCCACAAGATATTGAGGGCCAGCAAGGTCGTGGCGGCATCGGAACTGCCCCCGCCGAGGCCCCCGCCGATCGGTAAACGCTTCGTCAAATGGATACGCGCGCCATAAGGGCTGCCGGAGGCCTCGCGGAGAAGGCGGGCGGCGCGCAGGGTCAAATCCTGATCCTCGCCAATGCCGGCCGTCGCCCGGGATCGGGAGATCCGCCCGTCCTTTGTGATCTCAAATTGCAGGTCATCTTGCCAATCAATGAACTGAAAAATGGTCTGCAGCCGATGATAGCCGTCATCCCGACGCCCCACGACATGCAAAAAGAGGTTGAGCTTCGCGGGGGCGGCCCAGATCTCGAGCGCATCGTTCATGACCCGGCCTGCCACTGATTGATCCGCAGGGTCACAGTGATGCGGGCGGGCGGCCCGGTCTTCTCGCTACGGGTTAAACTCAGCAACTCGGGCAAGCGCCCCCACGGGGTCTCGCGATATTGACGGTAACGAATCGACCAGCCAGCTTGGCCCAAAGCGGCCAAAAGACCGAAGCGGTTCACGTGCTGGGACGTGATTGGCCCAGGATCCGGAATCCCCAGGATCCAATACCGGAGACCGGCCACTGGCAACCGCCAGCCGGTCAGGCGAGCTAAGAGTGCATCCGCGTCTGGCCCCCGGAAATGCCCGCGCTCGGTCAATAGCTTGGCGCCGTCCCCATTCGCGCGCAGGCGAAACACGAGGCGCCCAAAAGGCCCGTAGCCCGTCATTTGATAGGCACGTGGACGCACGACCCAGTGCAACATCAAGGTTCCTCCGTGGCCCCCGGAACGTATGCCCCCCTCGGCCGAGAGCGTGAAATGGGTGATGCCCCCCATCTTGGCCCAGTGTGCGAGCCACACTCTATGGGGATGCGCGGGTAGTGGCGCGCGCGGTTCAGACGCGCAACCTGCCAGGAGCGCCGCCCCCAAGAGCATCGCAAGTACGCGTCTCACGACGAAGGATGCTTGGTCAGTTCGGCCTTGAGCGTCGCATTGTGCGGTGCTTTGGCCGAGGCCGCGCGCCAAATGCGGAGCGCGGCTCGATGGTGACCCAAGGCCCACAGCACCGCCCCCAAATGCGCGGCGATCGTGGCATTGTGCGATCGAGCAAAGGCCTTGCGAAGATAAGGGGCGGCGAGTTTCGGCTGTCCCAGGCGATAATAGGCCCAGCCAAGGCTGTCGAGAATATAGGGATTTCCCGGGTCAAGAGCGAGCGCACGCCGTACCAAAGTGAGTCCACGCTTCTCGTGTTGCCCATGATTAATATAGGTATAGCCAAGCGCGTTCAAGATCATCGGGTCGTGCGGGTGATGGCTAAGGAGCGCCTCCAGATCCGCTTCCGCCGCCACCACCTGCCCCAACTTTTCCTCAGTCAGGGCGCGGGCATAGAGCAGCCCACTCTGGTGCTTCGTCTTGGCGATCGCGGGCACCAAAACCTGGAGCGCTTGCGCGTATCGATGCAAGGCCACCAGCACCTGGTTGCGCGCCAACGCCAAAATCACGTCCTCGGTGGCCGTATGCGCGGTCACGCGAGCAAGCGCCTGCCAAGCGGCCTGCGGATGCGACTCCTTCAGCGGGATCAGCGCCTTCCTAAGCTGCGCTGCAAAACGATAAGGGAAGCCCACGCGATCATAATAATAGCGAGCACGGGTAAACCGCCGCTCGTGCTCGGCAATTTCCCCCAAATAAAATAGGGTGTGCGCATCACCCGGCGCAAACACCAAGCTGCGCTTGAAATACCTTCTTGCCAACAACGGCTCGTTCGTTCGCAAGGCCAGGAGGCCAGCGGCATAGAGGACTTGGGGGTCGTTGGGAACGGCCCTGGCGATCATCCGAAACTGCGCGAGCGCCTGGTGCCAATAATCAAGCGCCACGAGCCGACGCGCATAGTCTAAGCGCAGGCGCGTGGCATCGGGATTGGCACGCAAAAACTGCTGCGAAAAATGTAGGGCCAGGAGCGGTGTCTGGACCCACAAAATGCGCGCCTTCAAGACGGCGGCGTCTTCCCATCGTGGCTTGAGGGTCAAGGCCTGGTTGATCGCCGCCAAGGCTTGGCGGGGGTGACTATACTGTCGGGCGAGGCTGGCCAAGGTATAGTAGCCGACCGCATCTTTGGGGTAGCGCAGGCTCAAACCGTGCATGACCGTCAACACAGGCTGCGAGGGTCGGCGTGCCAGCAACAAAGTCGCAATATGTTCAAAGGCAAACGCCCGGCCAGCCGCGCCATCACGCGCAGTCCCGAGCGCTAGCGCCTGCTCGAACTCGTGCTCGGCCAACGCAAATTTCCTAAGACCCAGATCAGCGGCGGCCAACGCCTCCAGGGCGGCGGTGCTCTTAGGATCGGCCATCACCCACAAATGCGCCTGCTGGCGGGCCTGGCCATAACGGCGGGCATAAAGAGACAAAAGCGCAGACCGGCGCATGAGGTCTAGGTCACCGCTCTCCTCTGCCGCTTTCCCAAACGCGCGCGCCGCCTCCCCCAGATGGCCCTGTTGGCCGGCAATATCGCCGACCAACACATGATAGAGCAGGGCATCCCTATCGATAGGCGCCGGTGCCGGCGAACGGGAAACCGGGGACTTAAGCGGCGCGATCGTCGTCGCGCAGCCGGCCAAAAGTGCGGCCATCGCGACCAGGACCGCGGGCAACAGACGTCGCGTCATACGTACTCCAGACCACCCATAGAAAGCGGGCGACACCGCAACCCTCGAGCGGCTATGCTCTGGAGAGAACTGAGAGAGGCCTTGTGCCATGAATGTGATTCTACTCCCCATATTGACCGTACTGGTCTTGGCCTTTGCCTACCGATTCATAGGTCAACTTGTGGCCATGACGGGAGCAGGTGAGCAGTATTATAATACAGACGCCGTAGTCCCGGCAGATTCCTTTCTAGGCGCGCGTCTGCGCGACTTCGGCATCCTCGGCACGCCGCTTTTATTGGCCGGGGCGGCGTTCGGGCTACGCTTCGGCTGGGCACCGGCATTCCTCTGGATCCTGCTTGCGGCCACTACCGTGGGGGCGAGTGCCGCGCTTGCCCAAAGCCGCCTGATCACGCCTACGACATTGCGCGCGGCCAATGCCATGGCCCGCCTCTTTATCAGTGCCATCCTGGCGCTCCTTTGGGCCGGGCTTGCGGCCCAAAGCCCGCATGCGCTACTGACCTTCTTCGTGCTGTATCTGACCGCCGACCGACTCATGCCCCTCCTGGCCGCCCGCCGCGCCGAACTGGTCGGCGGCCTCTTATTGATGGCGGCGATCGGTGTACTGTTTGCCGCACTCGGGGTTTCCTGGCCCTTGGCGTTAACCGGCTCCGCCGCCCTGACAGTGGGGCCGTATCACCGCCTCGCCGCCAGCGGGCCGCTATTCTTCTATGCCCTCCTGTTTCTGATGCTGATCCTAAAAAAGCGGCACACCGGCCTCGATGCCCGCCCCGCCTACGGGGCGCTTGGCGCCCTGCTACTGGGAGGCATCACTATCTTGGTGTTCCTAGCCGCCCTGGTCGGCCATCCCACAATCCGGATCCCGCGCCTAAGTCACGAGGGCCTGCTGGCGGCGTTGCCGCTCCTGGCGTCGGCCTTACCGTTCGGGGCCGCGCTGGCGCCCCTGGGGGATAACGCGCTTGTCCCCTCCCCCAGACGCACCGTCTATTTGCTGATCCTCCTCCAGGGGGCCGCAGCCGTGGGCTTTTTGATCAGCTTAACTATGACCTTTGGCGGCATCCCCGCATGGCAGCTCTTTTTTACGACGCACCCAGGTGCCGTGCCCCTCATCATCGCGGCCGTCACCGGCAATGCGCATCTGATGGGCCTTATCGGGCTCGGTCCCTGGGTGAGCCAACTCCTGCTAGCCAGCCTCTTGCTGCTCACTGTCGCGGCCATGGAAAGCCAGCAGGAGCAGCTTGCCAAAAGCTCGCTCCCCAAGATGCGCGTGCCGCCGCTCATGGCCACGGCCCTCTTGGGGGCCCTGCTTTGGCTCGGTCATGGGCTTTCGGCCCAGGATCAAATCATGATCGGGGCGCTTTTCGGTATTGGCGCCGCCAGTGCCTTGATCCTATGGCGACGCGCGTTACCGCGCTTTGTGGTATCCTTAGGGCTGGTATTACTTGTGCTAGCCGACATAGCGTTGATCGCGATAGGGTGGGCCCATCTCGGTACCCACCCCGTGCGCGCTGGCTTGTCGGGAGCAGTCATGATCACTGAGGCCGTCGCAGCGGCCCTGTTTTGGCGGACCCGGTCCCGACCCGAAGACTATGCATCTCGTCGCTCTGGGCATCAATCATAAAACCGCGCCTCTGTCCCTACGGGAACAGGCGGCATTCGATCCTCAGGCCCTGCCTGAGGCGCTCCGTGCAATGACCGCGAGCGGCGCGGACGAGGCGACCATCCTGTCCACTTGCAACCGGACAGAGCTTTACTGCGGCCTTGAAGAGAATAGCTACGACCCGCTGGTTAACTGGTTCTGCGATTACCATAAGTTACCGGCGCGCGTGGTGCGCCCGCACCTCTATATTCACGCCGGGCGTATAGCGGTGGCCCATGCCTTTCGGGTCGCCTCCGGTCTCGATTCCCTGGTGTTGGGGGAGCCCCAGATTCTCGGCCAAATGAAGAGCGCCTTTGCCACGGCCCACAAAGCCGGAACCACCGGCAAGATCCTAAACCGCCTCTTTCAGCATACCTTTTCCGTCGCCAAGCAAGTACGCACCGATACCGCCATCGGCGCGAATGCCGTGTCCGTCGCGTTTGCGGCGGTGAGCCTTGCGCGGCGCATTTTCGACAACCTCGCGAACCAGACGGTGTTGTTGATCGGCGCGGGCGAAATGATCGAATTGGCGGCGCGCCATCTGAAAGAGCAAGAAATCGGCCGCATGATCGTCGCTAACCGCACAGTCGAGCGCGCAAGCATCCTCGGCGATATCTACGGGGCGGAAGCGATCTCGCTACTCGAGCTCCCAGATTATCTGAGCAGCGCCGATATCGTCATCTCCTGCACGGCGAGCCTGTTGCCCATCTTGGGCAAGGGAGCAGTCGAAAGCGCTTTGAAGGCACGCAAACACCGGCCGATGTTTTTGGTCGACCTTGCCGTGCCGCGCGATATCGAGATCGAGGTCGGGGACCTGAACGACGTCTACCTCTACAGCATCGACGACCTAAGAGACGTGATCCAAGAAAACATCCAGTCTCGCCAAGCAGCGGCCCGCGAGGCCGAGATCATTATCGAAGATGAGGTGATCCAGTTCATGCGCTGGGTGCGATCGCTCGACTCGGTACCGACGGTGCGCGCCTTGCGGACGGCGACTGAGACCTTGCGAGACGCGGAATTCGAACGAGCGCGCCGGGCGCTCGCGCGCGGCGAGCCGCCAGATCAGGTTCTGCTGCGGTTTGCCCACAGCCTCACAAACAAGTTTATGCATTTGCCAAGTACTGCGCTGCGCGAGGCCGATGTCGAAGGTAATACGGACCTCATCGGCGCGGCCCGGGCGTTATTTCGTCTCGACCACAAGGCGCCTTAAATGCAAGCGTCGATCGCCGCCAAGCTCGAGCAGTTAGTCGCGCGTCTGGAAGAAAACACAGCGGAACTCTCGGACCCCACTGTTACCCAAGATCAAGAGCGGTTTCGTAAGCTGTCGCGCGAGCATGCCGAACTGACGCCGGTCGTTGAGCGGTTTAAGACATGGCGGCAATGCTGCGAGCAGATCGTAGCGGCCCAGGCCTTGCTTCAGGATGTCGACCCTACCGTGCGCGCACTTGCCCACGATGAGATCGCCGAACTCGTCGATGCGCAGGCGGCCGATGAGGTCGAACTCAAGCGTTTGATGTTACCGCGAGACCCGAACGACGAACGCAATATCTTTCTTGAGCTTCGTGCCGGCACCGGTGGCGACGAAGCGGCACTCTTTGCCGGCGACCTCTACCGCATGTACACAGGCTATGCGATCCGGCGCGGGTGGCAAATCGAGGTCATCCATGCCAGTGCGGGCGAACATGGCGGTTACAAAGAGATGATTATTCGCCTCGCGGGCCCATCGGTTTACTCACGACTCAAGTTCGAGTCCGGCGGCCACCGCGTGCAACGGGTACCGACTACTGAGGCGCAAGGACGGATCCATACCTCGGCTTGTACGGTCGCGGTTATGGCCGAGGTCGAGGAGCGCGAAATCACGATCAATCCGGCCGACTTGAAGGTCGATACCTTTCGCGCCTCGGGGGCCGGCGGGCAACATGTCAACAAAACGGACTCCGCGATCCGCATCACCCACCTACCAACGGGGCTCATCGTGGAATGCCAAGACGAGCGCTCGCAACACAAGAATCGCGCGCGGGCGCTCTCGGTCCTGGCCTCGCGATTACGCGAACAGGAGCAACGCGCCAAACAGGAAAAGGAGGCCGCCACGCGCCGCATGCTAGTCGGTAGTGGCGATCGCTCGGAACGAATACGTACCTATAATTTTCCGCAGGGCCGCATCACGGATCATCGGATCAACCTTACCTTGTACCGACTCGAGCGCGTATTAGAAGGCGACCTAGATGAAGTGATCGATGCCCTGATCGCCGAAGACCAGACCGAGCAACTGGCAGCACTCGCCCTGGAATGAGCACCATACGGGCCTTTCTCGCAAGCGCGGCCCGCCTGCGCGACCGGGGCACCGAGGGTCTGGCCGCTCACCCCCAAGAGATCTGGGCCTTAGGCTGTCATGTCCTAGCACGCCCCCTAGCACGCCTCCTGGCAGTCGATTCCACGGAACCCTTGAGCGCCCAAGACGAGGCACGCTGGCGGGAACTGATCGCCCGACGCGTTGCGGGGGAGCCACTCGCCTACCTGCTCGGTTATACCGAGTTTTGGTCGCTGACCCTCCGCGTGACGCCCGCTGTCCTCGTACCACGGCCAGAGACCGAGATGCTCGTGGAGCGGGCACTGGAACTAGGGCCCCGCGCCGCGCCCCTGCGGTACGCGGACATCGGAACTGGGTCCGGAGCGATCGCGCTGGCCCTCAAAAAGGAGTGCCCCGAGGCCGTCGTCATCGGTTTTGATAAAAGCCTAGCGGCGCTCGCCGTCGCGCACACCAACAGCCGGGACCTCGGCTTGGACGTCTTGTTCGTGGCAAGCGATTGGCTAAGTGCCGTAAAACTTGGCCAATTTGACGTCATCATAAGCAACCCCCCTTATATCGAAAGCACCGACCCGTGCCTCTGCGGAGAGGGCTTACGTTATGAGCCGCGAAGCGCCTTAGATGGCGGCGTCGACGGCTTGGCGGCGCTCAGGTCGGTGATCGCCGCGGCCATTCCCGCGCTGCGCCCCGGCGGCCGACTGCTGCTCGAACATGGCGCAACGCAAGGACCCGCGACCACAGACCTGCTCCGGCGGGCAGGCTTTCAGGACACCCAGACACGCATCGACTACGCCGGCCATCCGCGGTTAAGCGAGGGGGTGTTTCATGGATGATAACGCACTGCTCTACCACAGCGCCCACATCTTTCTGCCGGAAATGGGCATTGCCGGGGTAGAACGACTCGCGGCCGCGCACGTATTGCTGGTCGGGTTAGGGGGTCTCGGATCAGTAGTCGCACTCTATCTCGCGCGCAGCGGGATCGGCGAATTGACCCTAGTCGACCACGACACGGTGTCGCGCTCTAACCTGCCCCGCCAAATTCTCTACGATCAGAGTGGCGTAGGTATCCTAAAGACCGAGGTCGCGCGCCACGCCCTCATGCCCGTTGCCTCTGGCCATATCCGTCTCTTGCCCGAACGGCTGGAGGGCACGCGCCTCCAAGAAGAGGTGGCGCGTGCCGATATCGTCTGCGACGCCTCCGATAATTTCGCTACGCGCTTTGCGTTAAACGCCGCCTGCGTGGCACACCGCCGCCCCTTGGTATCGGCCGCGGTCATCCGCCTCGAGGGGCAAATCCTGGTCGTTGACCCCGCGCAGCCGGAGGCGGGCTGTTACCGATGCCTCTACCCGGAAACAGAAGAGCTGGCCGAGAATTGCTCAGAACGCGGAGTATTGGCCCCCGTAGCCGGGATTATGGGGGCGATGCAGGCTACCGAGGCAATCAAGATGCTGGTCGGCATCGGTGAGCCCTTGGCGCGCGAGCTTCTACTTTTTGATGCCAAGAATATGACCAGCTACAAGATTCGCCGTCGCCAGGACCCGTGCTGCCCGGTCTGTGCGCCCGACAACGCCTGCTAACCACCGTCCGAGCAGATGGAGACAATTGCGTAGCGCTTGCCGCCATTGGCAGTCGTGGCACAGTCCAAAAAACACTGGCTCAGTCTGGGTTTGCGTCTCGAGTCCTCACTCTGAGGTCGCCCTCTAGAAACAGCGCGGCCCGCAACAGGGCCCACTGCTCGTCCCAATCAGTGAGCGGGGAGGAACGAAAGCGGCTACGCACCGCTTGCGCGACCCGACCATCGGCGGCCGCCAGGAGCAACTGAGCGCACACAAACGGCGGTGGCGCGCCGGGGCGCAAAGCGGCCTCACGCAGCATGAGTCGCAAGTGGGTCTCTAGGCGGTCATAGAGCTGACTCAAGCGCTCCTGGAGCCGCCCGTGCTCGCCCGCTAACACGGCGCCCTGAAGAAGATGGGCGAGACCGTGATTCTTGTCGGCGAACGCCAACCACAGATGCAGGACTTGGCCTAGCTTGGCGCTCGCCGATAGCGGTTCATTATCAATTCGGTTGATACGCGAAAAAAGGCTCTCTTCGATGAATTCGAACAGGGCATCGAACATTCTCGTCTTGCTAGGGAAGTGGCGATAGAGGGCGGCCTCAGACACGCCTACGGCGGCCGCCAACTTGGCCGTGGTGATCGGTGCGCCGGGGGTCTCTTCTAAGAGGCGCGCCAGTGTCTCTAGGATCTCCTGGCGTCGCTCACCGCTGCGTGGGCGCGCCACGATTAGGCCTTATGCTCGGCGGGCACGACACGACCTACCGCGCCCCATCCCTGACTGGGCGTGCCGCCAGTGATACAGCTCGCGCCCGGCGCGAGGATCCTGCCACACGATACCGCACGCCGCACCATTTCGATCGCGAGCGAATGCCCGTCTGACCGGCCATCTTGCCGCCACGGGGAGGTCGGCGTCGGCGTCCTTGCGAAACAGTGATCTCTCACTGACTGATCCATTGACGCCTCCTAGGCTCGGATGAGGGTGCCCACACCCTCATTGGTCAGAACCTCAAGCAACACCGCGTGCTCGACCCGCCCATCGACGATATGGGCAGAGCCCACCCCGGCCGCCACAGCCTCGAGCGCGCACCGGACCTTGGGCAACATGCCGCCCTGGATCACTCCTTCGTGAATGAGTCGCTCCGTTTGGGCAGCATCCATATGGGCAATCAATTGGCCATCCGCCCCCAAAACCCCGGCGGTATTGGTGAGCAACAAGAGCTTCTCCGCGCGCAGGGTGCCAGCCAAGTAGCCGGCGACCAGATCGGCATTGATGTTATAAGTTGCGCCGTCGCTACCGATACCGATCGGGGCAATAACGGGAATAAAATCCCCCGTATCCAGCAGGCTCACGAGTTCGGCATTAATCCCCGTGACCTCGCCGACATGGCCTATATCAATAATTTCACTGGGCAAACCCACCCCTGACGGCGGGCGTAACTCCAGCTTGCGCGCCGATATCATGCCCCCATCCTTCCCCGACAAGCCCACCGCCTTGCCGCCGTGGCGATTAATCAAGTGGACGATTTCCTTATTGACGAGCCCGCCTAAGACCATCTCGACGATATCCATCGTCTCCTGATCCGTCACTCGCATACCCTGGATAAACTGGCTCTCCTTACCAATACGGGCCAGCAACTTGCCGATCTGAGGGCCACCGCCATGCACGATGACGGGATTCATGCCCACCAATTTCATGAGCACGATATCGCGCGCAAAGCTCTCCTTTAGGCCAGGATCAACCATGGCATTGCCGCCATACTTGATCACGAACGTCTTCCCCTGGAACTTCCGAATATAAGGGAGGGCCTCCATAAGGAGGCCGACAGAGGCGGTGGCAGAGGACACGTCATTCTCCAACTGGGATCGTCGCACAACTTACCCGATTTCCCCTGCAAAGTCAGCCACACCCAAGCCCATCGACCCAGGGAACTGGCGACGACACGCCAAGCCCTGTCGCGACATTAGCGCTCCGATCATTTAAGTGAAGGCTATGGGTATTTGCGTTACGGGACATAGAACTATTCTTAGCTGGGAACACCCATAACAGCGGCTTGAGGCCTGCGAACCACGTCGGAATTTTGGCCTTTGGGTGCGCGACGATAGTACCCCACCAGCGCGTCGTCGCGCGTGGTGGGGCTTAAACGAAACCCCACACGCGACCCCGCCGCTTTCCTAAGCGCCCCCTAAAACAACAAGGGCCCCGCCGAGGGGCCCTTGAAAAGGCGGGGCAGAGGCTTATGACGACACGGCAATCTTCTTAGGCTTGACCTCTTCTACCTTGGGCAAAGTGAGCTCTAGCACACCATCCTTAAGGTGCGCGGCGACCCGCCCCTCATCAATATGCGAACCTAGGCGGACGCTCCGCGAGACCCTACCAAAACTGCGCTCCTCGCGGACGATGCGACCACCGGCCTTCTCTTCATGATGACGCTTGACCTCGCCGGCGACAGTCAATACCCCATCGGCTAGCGTGATATCGATGTCCTCGCGCTTAACGCCAGGCATGTCCATGCGGATCACGTACTCATCCTCATGCTCCATAATGTCCATAGCCGGCACGCTACCCGCCTCACTGCCCGCCTTAGCCCGGCGTTGCAACGGGCGAAAGAACCCCTCGAATAGATTGTCAAGCTCATCGTTTACTAACGTCCAACCCGAAGTACTGGGACTCTGCATCAATGCGCTCATGGTAATCACCTCCATATTTTCCGTTGGTTGCCACTTCCAGCTGGTTAGGTATTTGGGGCTTATTAGCCCTATTTTCAAGGCGCGGACCGTTCTTTTTAGCGGATTCGCTGTGCGCGCCTAGACCAGCGCCATGCCCGCAGACACCTCCTGCCCTTGCTCCCTGCCGGCCCATTCAGACGCGCGCCGAGACGCACGCCTACGCCAATCGAGGCCCCACCAATTGGGCGGTCGTGCCGAACGCACTTGCGGCCAGTGCAGATCCAGAGACTCAGTCCAGATCGCTTGCCCCGCCAAAAAAGACCAACAGGACGCAATTGGCTGCCAACGCCAGTATCGCCGCGATTAAGACTCAGTCTGCCGAGACCGGCGCCGCCCATGGCCTCTAGCCTGATAGCCAGGCCTCGGCCCTATCCGACTAGCGCGCCACCTGCGGGCACCAATGCGCGTCTTGCCGTACCACGCCAAGAGCACGCGAACTCGCCCAAACCTCGATGGCGACGAGATTCGGGATGGCCGCACCGCCGGCCCCAACGCCCACACGCCGCGGCAGAACCGCGGCGGCGCTGACAACCGCAGTGACCTGTTGCGTATGCTCGGGGGCGACCGGCGCCGGACGCGCCCAAAACCGCCGGTGGCTGTTGGCGGCGAGACCGGATCCCAAGCTGATATCGACCTGACTTGCTCAGCCGCGAACATCACCCCGCGCACATCTGAGCGGCGGCATTTCTGTCCATTCTTTTATACATGTATATATTTTCCGAATGGTCCTTTTTCAAGCCACGTATCGCTTTGGCTTGCAGCCACTTGATACCTGGCGGCGACCGTCCTATAGTCCCAAGCCTTAAGGCATTCTTATATGGCGTTATTCTTAGTATTTTTATGCCTTCATAAAATATCGCGTCGAATATAATGGGAACCTTATAAGCGGGTCTTTCCCTTATTAAACCGCACACCGCCTAACTAGACGGACATGGAGAGATGTTATGCTGGTAAAAGATGTCATGATCACAAGAGTCAAGACCGTCAACCCGGACAGCGCCATTCGCGATGTCGCAACCATGCTTGGGTTTTACCATATCAGCGGTCTCCCGGTAGTTACCGACGGGGACACACTGGTGGGAGTTATCTCCGAGAAAGACGTACTACGCGCTATGTACCCAAAGATCGATGAAGCCATCGAGTTAAGTTCCTCTGTTCATTTCGATGATCTTGAAAGCGAGTTTCGTGATGTCCTCCACGCACATGTTTCGGATTTCATGACAGCGCACGTTTTCACAGTGGCCCCAGACGACCAAATCTTGCGTGCAGTCGCTGTGATGATCGCCCACAAGATTCGCCGCATTCCCGTTGCATCCAATGGTAAGTTGGTGGGGATTCTGAGCATCGGCGACGTTCACAAGGCCGTGCTGAAAGAGACGTTCGACCGCAAGCTGGGCCAAGAAGGCTCAAAAAAGGACCTGCACCCACGCGTCTAACCTACGGGGCGATCCACATGAGAGCGACTAACCAATAAGGGAGCGACTATGGGCGAGGCAGCAAAAGTGGAGACAAGTGAACAACCTATAAACAATAAGGGCTTGACCAGCGAGGAAGTGGCCAAGCTGATGGCCGAATTTGGCCCCAACGTGATCTCGGAAGACAAACCGAGTCCGATCCGATTATTTTTAAAGAAACTCTGGGGCCCGGTGCCATGGATGCTCGAGGCGACCTTCGCGCTCGAACTGATCTTGGGTAACCGCATTGAGGCGATGATCATCGCCTTCTTGATTCTATTCAACGCGGTTCTGGGCTTCATGCACCAACAGCGCGCCCAGGACGCCCTCAACATGCTGCGCAGCAAACTGCAGATCATGGCGCGCGTCTTGCGGGACGGTACGTGGATTCAGATATCGTCAGCGGAGCTGGTCCCCGGGGATTACGTGCATTTGCGGGTGGGCGATTTTGCGCCAGCCGACCTCACAGTGGCCGAAGGCCAAGTCCTGGTAGACCAATCCGCGCTGACGGGTGAGTCCGTACCTGTGGAGCGCGAACCTGGCGAGGCCATCTATTCGGGTTCGGTTTTGCGACGCGGTGAAGCCAGCGGAACTGTTACCGCAACCGGTAGCCGGAGTTTCTTCGGAAAGACCGCTGAGCTTATGCGCGGGGCCGGGAGCCGCGGCCATGCTGAAGCGCTGGTCATGTCGATTGTGCGCTATCTGCTCATTATGGATGGGGCGTTGGTAGTCGCGATTCTGATCTACTCGGTCGTGACGAAGTTCCCGCTCATGCAGGTGATGCCGTTTGCGTTGATATTGTTGGTGGCATCAGTGCCGGTCGCGCTCACCGCCACGTTTACACTCACGAGCGCCATAGCATCGCTAGACCTTTCTGGTAAAGGGGTGCTGTTAACCCGACTCGCGGCCATTGAGGAATCGGCCGCGATGAATGAGCTCTGTAGCGACAAGACCGGGACGCTCACACTAAACGAGTTGACCTTGTCTGCGGTTCATTCGGCAGACGGCGTGGACGATGCCACCTTGATTCTCATGGGCGGGCTTGCCAGCGACGAGCGTACTCAGGATCCTCTGGATAAGGCGATCCTGGAGCGACTGAAGGAGAAGGGGATAGCGCTTCCGGAAAAAACCAGCTTTACGCCCTTTGACCCCAGCACCAAGCGCTCCGAGGCCACATTTAGCCAGGACGGTAAGCCGTGGCGCGCCGTTAAAGGGGCGCCTCACGTCGTCGCCAAGCTCGCTGGCGTGGACGGGGGCTTCTGGGAAACGGCCATCTCGGACCTAGCGGCAAGCGGCGCGCGCGTGCTTGGTGTCGCCGCAGGACCCGAGGGACATTTGGAATTCAAGGGACTGCTCGCACTTGCAGATCCACCGCGCCCGGAGGCCCGCGCGATCATAGCGGAGCTTCGCACCTTGGGTGTGCGGGTGCGCATGGTGACAGGAGACAGCATGGCCACCGCCCGGGTTGTCGCGGCGGAACTCGGTATGGATGGGGCCATCATCGGAGGCCGCGAGGAGATTGCCTCTGGCAAGATCTGCGACATCTACGCCAGCGTTTATCCGGAAGACAAGTTTCGCCTCGTTCAGACGTTCCAGAATATCGGACACACGGTCGGCATGACAGGTGACGGCGTCAATGACGCACCAGCCTTAAAGCAGGCGGAGGTCGGCATCGCGGTTTCAAGCGCCACCGACGTTGCCAAGGCCGCGGCGAGCATGGTCTTAACCGATTCTGGACTCAAAGGTGTGGTGGCGGCGGTCAAGACCGGGCGCCGGGTCTACCAACGGCTTCTCACCTACACCATCAACAAAATCGTCAAGACGATCCAGGTGGCGGTGTTCTTGAGTCTTGGGCTCATTGTGTTTCGGCAATTCGTCGTGACGCCACTGCTCGTGTTGCTGTTGTTGTTTGCGAATGACTTCGTGACGATGTCCATCGCCAACGATAATGTTCGCGTCTCGCAGCAGCCTGATATTTGGAACGTAAGGGTGCTTGTGAAAACCGCGGTCGTCATCGCGATCGCGTGGCTCGCTTACATCTTTGCGGTGTTCATTATCGGCAAGTACGAGCTTAACCTGCCGGTGGCCCCCTTACAGACGCTATGCTTCTTGGGTCTTGTCTTTTCGGGTCTTGCCAATGTTTTCCTGGTGCGCGAGCGCTCCTACTTCTGGTCGTCTCGGCCCGGTGGGTATCTCATGCTAGCGAGCGGTAGCGATATCGTGTGCATATCGCTCATGGCCTATTTTGGGGTACTAATGGCACCGGTCGCGTGGACTTATATCCTCACGCTCCTCGGCTTCACGATCGGCTATATGGTCCTCTTGGACCTGATCAAAGTGCCTTTGTTGCGCGATGATTCCAATCCACAAGAGCGTGTGCCGCAAGCCTCGTAATCGGCAGCGTTAGCGACAAACCCCCATACCCGGCCTCTCCGGTTGGTGCGGGGTAGTCTGAGATCCAAATCAGGGGCTCCTTCGGGAGCCCCTGATGCTTTGGGTCAACGCGCTCGTGCGGGCAGCAGATTGCTGGGCTAGCGAGCACGATCTTGTCCGACTCGCTCCTCTTTCGAGACACTGATAGCGCCAGGCCTTCGGCCTCAGAGTGCGAGTAACCGCATGAAGGCTCGGGGAACGATTTAAAGAATGTACCGCGCCAAATCCTCATCGGCAACCAACGCCGCTAGGTGTTGATCGGCATACGCGGCATCCACAACCACGGCGCTACCGCTTCTGTCTGGGGCCTCGTACGAGAGCGATTCAAGAAGTCGCTCCATCATGGTATGGAGCCTACGTGCGCCGATGTTTTCCGTCCGTTCATTGACCTGGAAGGCTAGCTCGGCGACCCGGCGAATGCCATCGGGCGTAAATTCAAGGGTCAGGCCTTCGGTCGCCAACAGCGCTGCGTACTGTTCGGTGAGCGATGCATGAGTATCTTTCAGTATGCGCTCAAAATCATTTGCGGTGAGGGCGTCGAGCTCGACCCGAATAGGCAAACGACCCTGCAATTCCGGGATGAGGTCCGATGGCCGCGCGACATGAAAGGCGCCCGAGGCAATAAACAGAATATGGTCGGTGCGCACCATGCCGTACTTCGTCGAGACCGTCGACCCCTCGATAAGCGGTAATAGATCCCGCTGGACGCCCTCGCGCGACACCTGCGGACCCTGATTCTCCGACCGGCCCACGACCTTGTCGATCTCATCAATAAAGACGATGCCGTGTTGCTCGGCTCGGTCGATGGCGCTTGCCTTTAAATCGTCCGCGTTGATGAGTCGCGCGGCCTCCTCTTCGGTAAGCAGCTTCATGGCTTCCCGCACCTTGACCTTGCGTTGCTTAGGGTTCTTATTGCTGAGATTCTGGAACATTCCCTGCAATTGGCTCGTCATCTCCTCCATGCCCGGTGGCGCAAAGATCTCGACACCAGCTGGTGCGACATGGGTCTCAATCTCGATCTCCGTATCGTCTAGCTCCCCCATGCGCAGGCGACGACGGAAAAGCTGTCGGGCGGCACTCCCGCCCTGCTCCGCATCGGCACGGCCTACGGTGTAGGGATCGACGCGTGTGGGCGGAATGAGCGCGTCTAAAACTCGCTCCTCGGCGGCATCCTCAGCCTGCGGCTGGACACGTTCCATTTCCCGGGAGCGGGTCATCTTTACCGCTATTTCGATAAGGTCGCGGATGATGGAGTCCACGTCCCGGCCCACATATCCCACCTCGGTGAATTTAGTGGCCTCGACTTTTAAGAAGGGGGCATCAGCTAGGCGCGCCAAGCGGCGCGCGATCTCCGTCTTGCCGCAACCCGTGGGGCCTATCATCAGGATGTTTTTCGGGGTGATCTCGGTGCGTAATTCCAAATCTTCAACCTGCGCGCGGCGCCAACGATTCCGCAGGGCGATTGCGACCGCCCGCTTAGCGGCACTCTGCCCGACAATATGTTTATCGAGCTCCTGAACGATCTCTCGGGGCGTCATTCCTGACATCAAGGCTATCCTAGTTCTTCAATGGTGAGATTGTGGTTGGTGTACAGACAGATGTCGCCGGCGATATGGAGGGCGCGCTCCACGACATCGCGCGCGGATAATTCGGTATGGCTCAAGAGTGCCCGGGCGGCCGCCTGGGCATAGGGCCCGCCGGAGCCGATCGCAATCAAACCATCTTCCGGTTCGATGACGTCGCCATTACCAGTAAGGATAAGGGACGCGGTCTGATCGGCTACTGCCAGGAGCGCCTCAAGACGTCGCAGGAGTCGATCTGTGCGCCAGTCCTTCGCCAATTCTACCGCCGCACGGGTGAGGTGCCCCTGATGCTTCTCTAGCTTCGCCTCGAAGCGCTCGAACAACGTAAAGGCGTCCGCGGTCCCGCCGGCAAACCCCGCCAAAATGCTGTCCTTATACAACCTACGCACCTTGCGGGCGTTGGCCTTCATGATGGTGTGACCCATGGTCACCTGCCCATCGCCGCCAATAACGACCGCGCCGTTACGGCGAACGGCTAAGATAGTCGTGCCGTGGAACTGTTCCAAACACCGCCCCCTCGTTAAAAAACGCTTGAACTCAATGTGGAGGCATAAAACCGGAAAGGCAAGTGGTGCTCAGCGATACAGAAAACGGTTGTCCGTTACGCGGCGCCCCTCGTTTTGGCGACGCCCCCCTTGTTCAGGTTCCCAGCGCACCATACCGCGCCGATCAACCCGTCTCCGGCGTACGATGCGCCGACGTTCCGTGCCACTGTAGCCTTTCGTCTGGACGCGGATGGTGGTACCCACTCTTCTTAGTCCTGGCATACGAGAAAAACCCAGCATGAAAGTGGTTTAAAGTTAGCACAGCCGATGACCCTCTTCAACGCGGTTTGCGGCGGGCCCGGGGGTGGGCGGCATCGTAGACCTGCGCCAGTTGCTGAAAGTCCAGATGGGTATAGATTTGCGTGGTGCTTAGGTGCGCGTGGCCCAAGAGCTCCTGGACTGCGCGCAAATCATGGCTCGACTGCAGGATATGACTGGCAAAGGAGTGGCGCAGCATATGCGGGTGCAGGGGAACCGAAAGCCCCCGCTGTTTGGCCAGGAGCGCGAGCCGCTTTTGGATCGCGCGGGCACCGAGGGGGCGCCCCGCGCGCCCGGTAAAAACGGGCCCCAAGGGGTCGCCGCCGGATCGCAACGGCAACCAGGCCTTCAGGGCCTCCTGGGCCGCGCGCCCAATAGGCACCAGTCGCTCACGATTACCCTTGCCGGTGACCCGCGCCAGGCCCTGGCCCAGGTCAAGCTCTGTGAGGCGCAGATTGACGAGTTCCGAGAGACGCATGCCAGCCCCGTACAATAATTCGACCAGGGCAAGATCGCGGGTCTCGATGGGGGTCGTCGGCGGGGTGGATAACAGGCCCGCCACTTGGTCGACCGTGAGATCCGAAGGCAGCCGCCGCGCCGCACGCGGCGCCTTGACGCCCCGAAACGGGTTTGCCGAAAGACCGGACTCCCGGTAAAAGGTGCGCGCCGCCGATAAGGCGCGGGCGATACTGCGCCCATTATGCCCCCCGCGGCTCAGCATGCTCACAAAACGCCTCGCCACCTCCACCGTGATGTCCTGAGGGGCAGGGCAAGACTCCGCGCACGCAAAGGCCGCGAGTCGCGCGAGGTCCTGCGCATAAGCCGTCAACGTGTGGGGTGAATAGCGGCGCTCGAACTGTAGCCGGCCCAAACATTCGCGGACCGCTTGCGTCCAGGCCTCCGCGATCATTTAGCGGTTCAGATGTCGGGCGATGGCGCGCATCACGAGCTCGCCTAGCCGACTCAAGTAGACCGTGCCCGCCCCCGTCGGGAAGCGCTGCGCATCATGGCTTCCCAAGAGCAAGACGCCACTGCGGACCGCATCTCGCAACGGAACGACCGCCACCGAACTGACATCGGCCTCCCGCGCGCCCAATAGGCTGCGCGCCTCACGGAGCACACTTTTGGGTCCACAGAGCGGCCGATCGCCCGCCAACTCCAAAACTCGGCCGAGGCTAGGGTCGTCGGGGGTCACAAATTCGGCGCGCCCGCCGAGGAGCCCGCCGTCAACCCCCAACGCCACCACCACCACGTCAAGCTGCAATTCATGGCGCGCCAGATCGTAAACGCAGCCAAACACATCATCGAGCGATGCCGCATCGATCAACATGACCGCGAGTCGGTGTAATTTCTGTGCCAGGGCGTCGTTGTCCCGGGCCACGGCCAAGACCCCACGCCATTCACTGTCCTTGGCGTTCGCGCGGGCGCGCAGCAACGCGATCTGTCTTTGGAGCAAAGACGTGGCCGCCCCGCGCCCCAGGTGGGGGATCTGCATGATCTCCAGCACATCCTCGTGCCGCTCGAAATAGCCCGGGTTGTCCCGCAAGTAGCGAGACACCGCCTCCTCAAGGGAGGCATCCTCATTCAGACGCTTCATGGCCCCACCCCTGCCCGCTCAATCTTCCGTCAAATACGCGGCGGGCAGGTCCTTGCATCCATATTGGCCCACGCCCATCCCAAATCACCGTCAGCTGACCACCGGGCAGGTGGACGTCGACCTTTTCATCCAAAAGATTTCGCAATCTGCCGGCAGCGACCGCCGCACAAGCCCCGGTCCCGCACGCCAAGGTCTCGCCAGCGCCCCGCTCATATACCCTCAATCGGATCGTACGGCGATCAACGATTTGCATAAAACCCACATTCACTCCTTGCGGGAACCGCGCGTGCCGCTCGATAAGCGGACCCTCAACCAAGACCATGGCCTGGTCTACGTCTGCCACGACCTGGACCGCATGGGGATTGCCAAGCGATAGGACAGTCATCAACACATCCTGCCCTCCGACATTGACAGTATAGACGACCTCCTCCTGTTGCGCGGTAAAAGGGACATCCTCCGGACGGAGCCGCACCAGCCCCATATTCACCAGCACATCTCCCTCATCTAGCAATTGCAGCGTAATCACGCCGCCTAGCGTGCGCACCGTCAGCACATCTTTGGAGGTCAGCCCCTCATCGCGCACATACCGGGCAAAACAGCGGGCACCATTGCCGCATTGCTGAACCTCGTTGCCATCGGCATTGAAGATTCGATACCGGAAATCGACCCCGGCCTCGGTGCTGGCCTCAACCACCAAAACCTGGTCGCAACCGACACCGAAACGACGGTCGGCGAGCCAGCGCACCCGCTCTGGCGTCAAATGGACAGTCTGGGTGATCGCGTTTAGGACCACGAAATCATTGCCCAGCCCGTGCATCTTGGTAAAGACGAGGTTGTCTGCGCCAAGGTCTGTCATAAATCGTCGACCAGGCTTGGAATATGCTCTCCCCGCATCAGGTCCTCATAGGTCTCGCGATCCCGTACAACATGAAAATGGGTACCATCGACCAATACCTCAGGTGGACGGGGCCGCGCATTGTATTGGCTGCTCATCGCAAACCCGTAGGCCCCCGCGTCACACACGGCCAACAAGTCCCCGGTCTTGATAGTCAACATGCGCTCATAGCCCAGCACGTCGGCGCTCTCGCAGACGGGACCCACGACATCGTACTGAAGACCGACCCCAGAACGCCGCTTGACGGGAATCACGTCTTGCCACGCCTCATAGAGCGCTGGACGCAGAAGATCGTTCATCCCGGCATCTACTATCGCGAAACGCTTGTCGGCCGTCTCCTTCAGATACTCAATGCGCGTCACCAAAATACCGCTAGCTGCCACAAGCGCCCGCCCAGGCTCCAGCACCAGGCTCAAATTCTCCAGATCGTGCGCGGCCAACCGCTCCCTTAGGAGTTCCACGTAAGCCTGCACCGTCGGTGGTTGCTCATCCCGATACCGGATACCAAGCCCGCCGCCCATATCAATATGATCGAGAACCACGCCGGAATCGCGCAAACCCCGTACCTCAGGCAAGATGCGGTCCAGGGCATCGGCGAACGGCCGCAGCTCCGTCAACTGTGAGCCAATATGGCAATCGACGCCCACAAACCGCAGGCTCGGAAAGGACGCGCCTTCACGGTATAGGGCCATCGCCTCGGTAATTGGCAAGCCAAACTTGTTTTCTTTGAGTCCGGTGGCGATATAGGGGTGGGTGCGCGCATCGACATCGGGGTTTACGCGCAAAGACACCGGCGCGCGCACCCCGAGCGACCCCGCGACCGCGTTCAGTCGGACGAGTTCCGGCACCGACTCGACATTAAAGCACCTGATCCCCAAGGTCAGAGCGCGTCTCATCTCGCGCTCGGTCTTGCCGACCCCCGAAAATACGACCCGCCCGGGATCGCCGCCAGCTGCGACAACCCGCTCCAATTCCCCCTGGGACACGATATCGAACCCCGCCCCGAGCTCGGCCAAGATGGCCAACAAGGCCAGGTTGCCATTGGCCTTCACAGCATAGCAAATGAGATCGCTACCCGACCCAAGCGCCTCCCGGAACGCCTCGTAGGCCCCGGCAAGGCCCCGCTTGCTATAAAGGTAGCAGGGTGAACCGACTGCCGCCACGACATCGGCGACCGACGTCTCTTCGACAAAAAGACGATCATCGAGATACTCAAAACTCGCCATCTTCCGTTATCCCGCGACGTGCGCCGCTATCGGTGCAGGCTTTGGCGCCGGCACATGTGGTGCAGGCTTAGGCGCCGACTTAGGTGGGGGCATATAAAGGGGCCCCATCTTACCGCAGCCCGCCAAGGCCGTGAACAACACGATAACGCCCACACGTAATCTCATGATAATTGCAAAACCACGTGGCGCATCCTCAATTCTTGGGCAATATCCTGAAGCATCAACAGGCCGTCGCAGGGAAAGGCCCCTGGCGTGCCCCCGGCCGTTACCCACTTACGCACCAGCGCGATGGCCGGGATGCAACTCACCGACAAACCATCCTCGCGCGCCATCAGCCCGGCTTTGCGAACCACCGGCTGCCCCTTACGCTGCCCCTTGATGACGATGGTTATGCCAAACGCCGCCTGGCCAAAACCGCGTAGCCCCGTTTGCAACATATGCAACATCCCCGCCAGCCGGGTCAGATCGCCAATAACACCTAAACGACTCAGCGCGCCAAGCCACGCGTGCCCACGGTTCAAAAGCGGCAACTCAAGCCCCGTTCGATAGGTCACGGAGGCCCCGTAGCGCTTGCCCAAAATATCCGTTTCCGGGGCATCTGTTATATAAAGTCGGCGCCGACCGAACGGGGCCGGCAGACGGACCGCACGACCGCGACTAAAGTTTGGCACATCGCGCCACTGCTCATGCTCGCAAACCCGCACCTGCTCGCCCTGCGCCTGCAGCAAGGAGCGAACGCTGGCAAGCCCGCGGGGGTTGCGGTTCCCGGAGAGCACCGCAATATCGATGTGCTCTACGGTATCAAAGGCATCCATGATGGTATCGACGAGCATCGAGGAAAACGCCAGCGCGGACCCGGCCCCCGACACCAGTGTCACCCCGCTCTCTAAGGCGCGGGGGGCGAGGTCCTGAATGCCTAATATATACGGCCGCTCCTCGGCCATGTCGACATAATATACTCCGCGCCTTGCGCAACGTTCGGCGACCGCGTAATCGTGCACGCGAAACGGACCGCAGGTGTTGACGACCGCAAAGACGCCATCGAGCGCCGCGTTCAAGGACCCTACCCGTTGCGTGTCAACCGCCAAGAACGGTACGCCAAGCGCGGCGGCCGCGATCTGGCCACGGCGCACATCACGGCCGCCGATAAGGCACTCAATCTCGGGATCGTGGTTTAGAATTTCGGCAATACGCCGGCCGCATGTGCCGTAACCACCCAAAACCAGGACTGTTTTTGTCATAGGCGCCAAGGATAGAGCCTAAAAGGCTGTCGGCTCAAGGCCAGATATTGCCAAACTCGCCTATAATGGTCGCCCAGCGACCCCCCGTGCGCGCCTTTTGGACTGTTCCTTTCCCGGCAAGGTCGTTAGGATGCCACTTTAGGCGTGGGCAGGCGACCACCACAGCCTGCTCCACCAGCCCTTTCTCCCCTTTAAGACTTAAGGGACGAACGGCTACCCGCTTGCGATGGACGACGGAGTCCCTATGCTGACCGAAGCAGAATACGAAGACTTGGCGCACGAGATGCTCATGCAAATCGAGCAGGCCATTGAGGCAAGCGGTACCGAAATCGAGTTCGAATCCGAAAATGAGATATTGACCCTGGAATTTCCCGATGGCTCACGCATCATCATCAACAAGCAGCGACCCCTGCAACAGATATGGGTTGCCGCCCGCAGCGGCGGCTTTCACTACCGCTACGACCTACCCCACAAACACTGGGTGCGCGATGGCGGCCAAGAACTCATAGCCGACCTGGAGAGCTTCGCTGGCCAACAATTAAAAGCGGCCGTCCGTCTCCGCTAAGCCTATTCCCAGGTATCGTCCCGCCGGTGAGTGATGACCCCTCGTTTCCCACACTTAGGGCAATCCACAAAAGTGGCATCCTCGGGCAAGACCGTCGGTTCATCGTGATAGCAGAGGCTGCAGCGTGGCCTCTGGCCCTCCTCCACCCACGCGCTACCGATAGAATGGCAGTGGTCGCACCGAAAGAGGCTTAAATAAGGGCTTGGTCTCCGGCCCGCCCCCACGCCTAGGTCCTGTTCCTCGTAATGACAGGCAAAGCAATGAAAATCGACTTTATGTCCCATGGGATCCTCTAGTCCGGAAAGATCAGCGGCGCTACTTCACGGTAGTGCTTCACGTAATGCGTCACCAGCCCCTTGCGAACATTGTCCGGCAATTCCTCGAAATCGTTCCGATTGGCAGCCGGCATGATGATTTCCGGGATCCCGACACGCCGCGCGGCGATCATTTTTTCGCGAATCCCGCCCACCGGCAGGACATGACCGGTGAGCGTAATCTCCCCGGTCATCGCCAAGGGGCGCACGATCCGTTTCCCGCGCGCAAGCGATAATAGCGCGCTCGCGATCGTGACCCCGGCACTTGGACCATCCTTTGGGATCGCGCCGGCCGGAACATGCAAGTGCAGAAAGGCCTTGTCAAAGAAATCCTCGGGGCAACCATACTGCCGACAGTGGGACGATATATAGCTATAGGCGATCTCCGCCGATTCGCGCATCACGTCGCCTAACTGGCCGGTGAGCTTAAAGCCGCGCTGGGCGCTATGCACGCGCGTCACCTCAATGTCCAAAATCGCGCCGCCCATCGCAGTCCAAGCGAGCCCCGTAATAATCCCCACACCGCGTAACGGCTTGATCGGCTGAAATATGGGGCGGTCGATATAGGTCTTTAGGTTACGTACCCCGACCTTAATAGGCGGTGACTTGCCATTGATAATGGCGACCACCGCCTTGCGCGCAATGGATCCCAGCTTCTTTTCGAGATTACGCACCCCGGCCTCGCGCGCGTAGCCCTCAATGATTTCCCGAATGGCCTTATCCTCGATGCGCAACTGGCCGCGCTTTAGTCCCACCTTGCGAATCTGCTTTGGCAGAAGGTGATGTTTGGCAATCGCAAGCTTTTCGCTCGTGATGTAACCTGCCAAGCGAATGACCTCCATTCGATCCAAAAGCGCGCGCGGTATACTGTCGAGTTGATTCGCCGTGCACACGAATAGGACCTTCGAAAAATCAAACCTCACGTCCAGATAATGATCGAGGAAGTCGACGTTCTGCTCAGGATCCAGGACCTCCAACAAGGCCGATGCCGGGTTCCCTTGAAACGAAGACCCGATCTTGTCGATCTCGTCTAACATGATGACGGGGTTCGCTACGCCCACCTCCCGAATGGCCTGGATGAACTTGCCAGGCATAGCGCCAATATAGGTCCGCCTATGGCCCTTGATCTCCGCCTCGTCACGCATCCCGCCGACCGAAAAGCGATAGAATTTACGACCCAAGGCGGTGGCGATCGAACGGCCCACGGATGTCTTGCCGACGCCCGGGGGGCCCACCAACACAAGGATGGAGCCGGCGACCTCCCCCTTCATGGCCCCGACTGCGAGAAACTCGATGATCCGGTCCTTCACATCTTCGAGGCCGTCATGATCCCGATCCAACACGGCGCGCGCCTTCTTCAAATCGATCTTGTCAGTCGAGTACTGGCCCCAGGGCAACGAGGTCAGCCAATCCAGATAATTCCGCGTGACGGCATACTCGGGTGAGCCCATCTCCAGAATCGCCATCTTCTGAAGTTCCTCGTCGATGCGGCTCATGGCAGTAGGCGGCAATACCAGCGGCTTCAAGCGACCACGAAATAGCTCGATTTCAGCCGTTCTATCGTCTTTGGCGATACCAAGCTCTTTCTGAATGGCCTTTAGCTGCTCACGCAAAAAGAACTGCCGTTGTCGCTCGTTGATCTTCTCCTCAACGCGCTCGCTGATCCGCGCCTGGGTCTTGGCAATCTCGACCTCTTTTTTCAGGAGCAATAAGACCTTCTCGAGCCTTGGCTCAAGCTCAATGGTCTTCAAGACATCCTGGAGCTCCTCCTTGTTCGCAGTCGTGAGACTCGCGGCAAAGTCGCCCAACCGGGACGGTTCGTCGGGGCCGAAACGCGTCAGAAAGAACTTGAGCTCCTCGCCATAAAGCGGGTTTAGGGGCAGCAGTTCCTTGATCGTATTGATAATCGCGACCGAATAGGCCTTCGAGTCCTGTGTTTCGCGATCGTCGCCCTCCGGGAAATACCGGGCGCGCACGGCGAAGGGTCGCTCTTGACTTAACCATTGCTCGATACGGAAGCGCTGGAGGCCTTCGACGAAGACCTGCATCTTGTCCTCGTTCTGCACGACCTTATGAATGCGACAGGCGGTGCCCATGTTGTAGAAGTCTTGGGTGCCTACGTCTACCGCAGTATCTTTACGTACGAGCACGAGGCCCACGAGTTTGTGGGGAGTCTCCATGGCGAGCTCGATCGTGCGGCTCCACGGCTCGCGATCCAAGACAAGCGGGATTACCTGGGCTGGGAAAAACGGCCGATTAGTAATCGGCAACACCTGGATAGTCGTCGGCAAGACATCGCCCGCACGCGCCAAGGCACCGGTTTGGGGAGAGGCGGATTCAAAGTCGCTCGTTGTCATAGACCACGTCTGTAGTTAAGGGGCTCACCTTTAATGGGGCCGGGTGCGCCAGCTTCAAGGGCTGACTGATGCGCCGAGGCGGCCACCACCGTACCCACAGGGCCCTTGCCGGCGGTGCCACGGGGCGACCAGCCCCTGTTAGGCATGGGGTTTCGGCCTGTTCAGACCCTCGCATAGATCGCCTGCGCCTCATCATTTTAGCTAAGTGCAATCTCGGGTTGGATAACGGAAGTTTCGCAGTCCCATCTCGTTGGCGGCCAAGGTTGGAATGGGCGTCTCGTGCGCCGCGACCTCGAAACGCCAATAGGTCGAATGGGACCCGTGGTGCCGTGCCTGCTTTAGGCTGGTCCCGGCCTGCTGGCCCGGTGCGCGACAAGCCCTGCCGCCGGGTGAGGAAGGATAGCGCTTGCGTGCCCATAGCGGTCCGTCAGATGGGTGGCGGCAACCGGCCCGGGTCCGCCAAAGCTGATGATCATGTCTTACTGTGCACCCATCATTTTCTTGGTGGGTGCTGGCCTGGGCATCGCCATGTTTCCGACCAAACGAAGTATTCGCTATCCGCCTCAACACCTAAGCGAGGTCGAATCCGCGCCCTGTAAAGCCGCCTCCCTTTTGGCCTGATCCCACTCGAATTCCATAGGCAAGTGGTAGGCCATTGGCCTACTCTCATCAACGGTAACTGCCCCCGAATCTCACGGCGCTCATATTGCAAATAGCCATTATTTTTAACTACCGGGCCGAACGGGGCCCAAGGCCCCGGCAACCGACCTGTGATGGCGTCCTCGCTCGCGCCAGATAAGGTAGTGCGTGGCTTGGGGGTGCTACCTGCGAGAACCGCATCAAGAGGCATTTGCCATGGTCGTACTTTGACAAGTTGCGGTAGGATAGCGCTTATACAGCCCGGCGATCACCGCTGTTGGCATTTCGCATCGATGCGGGGACGCGCCCTGCCGCTGCGCGTCGGTCGTAGGTGGCTCATGGGCAACACCTGGGCACACACGGCACCTGGTCGTGACGGTATCCAGCATTTGGCGTGCGGGTCTACAGACTCCAAAAGGACCGAAGCGACGCCAAACGATAGGGGAAGACCCCGGGCCGGGGCCATGTAGGCTCCCGCCATGGGCGACAAACACGTCTCCCGCGTGATATCCGTGGCAGACTAGGCAAGCGATCACATCCCCGCGCCCCAATCATCCGCCCGGGGCCCTCCACTACCATATTTTGAGGCCTTAATGATGGGAGACTTCCAAAGATTCTGGCTATTCATGGGCCTGCTTCTGCTGGCCGGATGCGCAAGCCCAATGCCCCAGGAGCTACGTCAGCCGCACATTTCGCACGCTACCGTTGCCGCTGCCCGTGCGCACCAGGTCTCGCTTGGCTTGCGGGTCCGTTGGGGCGGGATCATAACCCAAGTGACCAATCGGCCCGCGTCCACCTGGATACAAATCATCAGCAAGCCGCTGCGCGCAAGTGGTCGACCGCGCCGCGATGCCAGCGGGGGCGGCCGCTTTCTAGCTCGCGTACCAGGCTTCCTGGACCCCGGTATCTATACGCCGGGCCGGAAGATCACCGTAGTCGGCGTCTTTGCGGGTTTCGAACAATACCCCATCGGAAACTACCTGTATGATTTCCCTATCGTTCGCACGGTGGCGACCTACCTCTGGCACCCGCGACCGATCACCCCGTACTACTATGGCGGCCCCTGGCCCTGGGGCTTTGGTTGGGTAGTCCCGTTCGGCCCTGGCATCGGCCCTGGATGGCACCCGGATAACGATGGACCTCATTTTCGGCGGTAGTGGCGGCGTGAAGACCGTGGACAGACGCGACCTGGTTAAGAGAGGGGCTTGGCGGGCCCTGGCCGCGCTTATCGTGCTCTGTTTTTCCGGTTGCGCGAGCTACCCGCGCCCCCACGCCGCTCATATTGAGCGGGGGCTGACCCCCCAGGCCGTGCTCGCCCACCCGCGGGCCACTCACGGGGCGCGCGTGCGCTGGGGAGGCATCATCATGAGTGACCATCATGGGCCTGCGCACAGCACGCTGATCATTCTCGCCTACCCGCTCAATGGCGACGGTCGCCCGCAGCTGCGGCGCGCGCCTTTGCGGCGCTTTCAAGCCGTGACGCCAGGCTATCTCGATCCGATCCTTTTTGCCCAGGGGCGCCTGATTACGGTAGTCGGGACCGTAACTGGGGTTCGGGCGGGACTCATAGGTCAGGCGCGCTACCTGTACCCCCGGCTGCAAATCCTAAAAACACAGCTCTGGCCGCAACGGGAGCCCCATCGTCTCCACTGGACCTTCGGCCTCGGAATCGGCATCAGTCGATAATTTAGGATAGTCGGATTCGGGTAGGTTTCTAGGTGCGTTACTGCCCGCCGTCCATGAGTTGCAAAACCGGATTAGGATGTGACTCTAAACCTCCCCATACCTAAAGGCAGAGGGTTCTAAGGGCGAACCCACTGGGGTCTCCTGGCTCTCGTCTTGCGACTACAGCATCCAGGCCGAAGACCTGCGGCAAACCCGCTATCACAAACGGCCGGCTCTAACGGTATTGCTACCGTGATCTTGCCCGAAGGCTCAATCTTCGCAGGTTCGGAACGTGGCCACCCCGTTTGCAGCAGCACAGGTTTCTGAGCCGCCCACATTTCAATAGGGGATGGGCGGTGCGTGTTGCTCATTACGCAGCGTGCGAGGAATGCGGAATACACATCCCGTTGCACAACTCCCGACCCATCACCCAGCACATGCCACCGCTGACTGAGCGGCTTCTTTGTACAAACTTCGGTGGCAGTGGTCGTACTGCGACATTTTCAGCGACCAGGTATGCAAATCAACCCATTGGTCGCCAGCACTTTCAGCCTTGCGACGCAATTGTTCGACAAACATCCCTGGCGCTCTGACTCTCACGCTCTTGCCATAATTCTGCCAGACGTGTCCAGCCTGCGACCAGGTATCCGCCGAGAACCGCAAGACCCAATCCAAGTTCGAGTGCGTCGAATGTGGGTATGCAGAAAATGCAAACCTCCGAATGTGGGTATGCAGAAAATGCAAACCTCAACGCGGCCATCAGTATTCTAAGGGCAGGACATGCCCGGCTCGCCTGCCAAGTGAACGATGCAGTAATGTCGTCAGCAACAGGAACTCACCGAAGCGACTCATGAGTGGTTCAATGCCGCGCCTGAGCGCAGTAGGAATCTCCAGCATTCATGCCGGGGAGGATGTCAAGTCTCTGTTGGCTCCAATACCTCGACCCTACCCGCGCATTCGCGCGCGCATCGACGAGCGGTATCAAGATCCGGCCCGATTGCGAGCGCCACGCCCATGCGGCGGCGAACGAAACTTTCCGGCTTGCCAAAGAGCCTGAGTTTTGTGCCCGGTATGCGCAAAGCCTCCGCCACCTTCGCAAAACGCACGCCGGCGGCGTCACGGCCGCCATAGATCACGGCGCTCGCCCCGAGCTGGTGCAACTCGGTGGAAACAGGCAGGCCCAGGATGGCGCGTACATGGAGCTCGAATTCGCTTTGATATTGGGTGGCGATCGTCACAAGCCCTGTGTCATGTGGTCGCGGGCTCACCTCGGAAAACCATACCTGAACCTCCCCATGCCTAAAGGCAGGGGGTTCTGGTGCGGGCGACAGAGGTCTTTCCGGCTCTCACCACTGTCGCGGGAGCGACGTGACTACAGCATCCGGAATCTTCCCCTGTCCCTGCACCCATTCGAGAAAGAGCC
>DATKTV010000066.1:0-86011 GCA_035530915.1 Acidiferrobacter sp.
GCAACGGCAGTTCTAAGATAAAGGAGGGACCGGACTTTTTGGGCATCATGTTGAGTATTATACGATCCCTGCATAATGACGCCAAACGCCGCTGACCCCAGGGATAAATCCCGGGGCTTGCGCGGCGGGCTTGGTCAGGCGCCCATCAGAAGGTATTGACCACGGCGCTGACGCCAGCTACGCCGCGGACCACCTTCTCGACCACGTTGCGCAGGTCGATGACGGAGTTGGGGCAGCCCGCACAGGCACCTTTCATACGTACGCGCACGACGGAGCCTTGGATATCGACGAGTTCAATGTCGCCACCATCACGCTGTAATATCCGGCGCACGTCTTCTACGGCCTCTTGTACGGCGCGCAGATCGGGGGGTTCAGAACTTAGCGGAGGCTTTGCTGTCGCGGCGCGCGCCGCTATGGCCTGGGCGCGAGCAATACGATAGGCGCTGTCCGGATCGCTTTCCTCTAACGCATCAAGCTCCGCATCGGTATAAAATCGAATAGGCCGCACGCGGTCTGTCTCGCTCATCGATAGCCCCCCGAAAGATTTGGGCCAAGCCCCGCGAAGGGCCGTCCGGGCCACAGGCCCGCCCCTCGACGCATCCTGCGCCGCTTCATGATTCCTCGTCGGCATTCTACTCGCGCCTCGGGTTGCGGACACCTTTAGGAATAGGCGCGCCCTGAATCCTCATCCGGGAGACGCCGGGCGGCTGGTAGCGGTTTTAAGGTGAGCCAGAGGGCTTGTCAGCGCAGGTCGGGCGTCTGGTTGGGGGTCGGCGCCCCGCAGGCCGGGGTTCAAGGGTAGTTTTATCCGTGATCTCAACGAGATATGTTTTTTGTGCGACAATGATCGCCACGCACCCTCATGAGGCCAGGGCCACAAGGTGGCGTGACAGGTCTCGCGATGGCCACGGATTTTTGGCCAGGCCGGCGGCACCTGAGGGCCAATACCTTGGGCGCTAACCCGCGGTCCGTTTGCCCCGTTTAAGTTGACTTTGGCGATTTTCCCTCTAAGGTCAAGGGGAGGCATTTCGGAGACAAGGTGTTGATTCCTGACCCCTAATCTCCACCGACAGAAGGGGTGAGAGTGAGTGCGACTACCGCAGTTTTGACGGCGCGCAGTGCTGGTCGGGTTCTTGTGGTTGATGATTCTGCGGTGATCCGTCAGGCGATCAGCAAGATGCTGAAGGTCGACTTCGAGGTCGTGGTGGCAAACGACGGCGAGGCCGGCTGGGACGCATTGACGCAAGCCTCGGATATCGGCGTTTTAATCACCGACATCGAGATGCCGCGCCTAGACGGCTATGCGTTCATATGCCGGGTGCGGGCGAGCGACGAACCCGGCATCCGCGACCTACCCATCATCGTCATTACTGGTGCCGACGATGAGGAAACAAAGGCGCGCGCATTCGCGTGTGGTGCCACCGACTTTATTACAAAACCTCTTAACCTCGCCCAATTGCAGGCCTGTACCCAGGCCTATATGCGTTTTGAGAAACCGCTCCCGGAAAACGAAGACCCAACCGATGGATTGCTCGGTCGTCGCGCATTTAATGAGCAGGGCCAGGCGCTCTGGGGCCAGGTTGAGACCCAAGGCCCGCTGGCCTTGTTGGCGATTGCCATCGACAAGGTACGGATCCTGTATCGCGAGTATGGGGATGAAAAGATGGAGACCCTCGTAAAGCATGCCGTGACCGTGATCGGGGCTGAGGTTCCTCCCCAGGGCGCCCACTTCGCGCGCCTTGGGGGCGCAGAATTCGGGATACTGGTGAGCGGAATGAGCAAGGCACAGGCCTTGACGCTCGGTCAGCGACTAGTGGGGGTGCTTGCCGCCCGCCCGGTATTAGACGGCAAGATTTTGAGCATGAGTGTCGGCGTCGCATCCTCGGAAGAGGGATTGGAGAGCTTCGTGGCGCTTGGGCAAATGGCCGAAGACCGCCTAAAGCGAGCCGTGGCGCTTGGTGGGAATCGAGTCAGCGCATCCAATTTAAGCGACACCCTCGGTGGCGCAGAAGAACTGGTCCTAGATGGTGTCTCCCCGTCTTTGGAAAATGAAGAAGAAACCGAGGCCGGCTCCGAATCCTTGCTAGAACCGGAGTTTGTGTCGGAGCCCCTCACATCGCTGGATTTCGCGACCCGGGAATCACCGCGTGCCGCGCCCCGCGGCTTGATCAGCCTAGATCGCGCCCTCTGGCATCTGGCCGATGGTCGGGAAAGGGAGGTTGAGCCGTACCTCGATCACTTGACGTCCGATATCGTCGTGCTACTCGAATTTCTAGACGACCGTCGCCATCTCGGGCTCCAGACCGCCATTGCCTCGTTACGCCGTTCGATCGACCGCGGCGGCTCCGACTAGGTCGGGTCGTGGGGCCCTTGGCAAGCACAGACATGGGTTCCGAGACGCGGCCCGCAACACCCAATCCTATCCCGCTACGCCGTTTAGGATTGGTGCCAGGAGAATGATCGCCGATTCCTGGTGGCACGACCACTATGACGGGATTACAACCAGCCCCGCTCCTTAAACGACACGATATCCCCATCCCCGACCACCAGATGGTCGAGGACGCGCACGCCGATCAGCGCTAAGGCATCCGCCAAGTGTACCGTGAGATTGCGATCTGCGGCGCTCGGCTCGGCATGGCCCGATGGGTGGTTGTGAACAAAAATGGCGGCGGCGGCATTATGGACAAGTGCACGCTTCACGACCTCCCGAGGGTAGACCGCCGCCCCGTCGAGCGTCCCTTCGAATAGGATCTCCTGCGTCAATAATCGATGGCGCGTATCCAAGAACAGACACGCAAAGACCTCGCGGGCACGATCCCGAAACGAGGCCAGCAGGTAGTGCCTCGTGGCAAGCGCCGAGGAGAGCACGGCATCGCGACGCAGGCTTTCACCCAAATGACGACGACCCATCTCCAGAACCGCGCGCACGAGCGCATATTTGGCCGGACCCAGACCTTGCGCCTCGCAGAACGCCCGTTGCTCGACCGTCAACAGCCCGCGCAATCCCCCAAATCGGTTGAGGAGGTCGCGCCCCAGATCCACGGCGGTCTTGCCGCTTACCCCGGTTCTTAGGACAATCGCCAGTAATTCGGCGTCGGATAAGGCTTCCGGCCCATAACGAAGCAAGCGCTCTCGTGGACGCTCATCCTGCGGCCAAGCGGAAATGGTCATAAAGGCTCCTTCCAGCTAACATAACAGCGTAAGCGGCTGGGCGCTTTCCGGTGAACGGCGGGTACAAAAAGGGGTTAAATGGGGTCATGACAGATACACCGTCGCTTTCTGGTCGTCACATCGTGCTCGGGATCACGGGGGGCATTGCGGCCTACAAAACCCCTGAACTCGTGCGCCGATTGCAAGAACAAGGCGCCGAGATCCGCGTGATCCTCACCCGTACCGCCCAACAATTCGTCACCCACGCCTCGTTGACGGCGGTCGGCGCCACCATTGTTCAGGAAACCAGTGGCAGCATGGCGCATATCGACCTCGCGCGCTGGGCCGATCTCATCCTTATCGCCCCGGGGACGGCCCATGTTCTGGCGCGCCTAGCAACCGGGGCGGCCGACGACTTGCTCACCACGACCTGCCTTGCAAGCGAGGCGCCGGTTGCGATCGCACCGGCCATGAATCAGGTCATGTGGCAAAAAGCAGTAACCCAGGCAAACTGCCAAAAGCTCCGCGAACGTGGCGTCATGTTCATAGGCCCCGATGATGGCAGCCAAGCGTGCGGCGACACCGGGCCGGGGCGTATGCGCGAGATCGCCGGGATTGTCGCGTTCGTAGCGGGCGTCTGGGCCCAGTACACAGCACTTGCCGGCATCACTGCGGTTGTGACCGCCGGCCCGACCTATGAGGCCTTGGACCCCGTCCGCGGCCTGACCAACCGCAGTTCGGGAAAAATGGGCTACGCCTTAGCCGAGGCTTTGGCCTTGAGCGGGGCGTCCGTCATTCTGGTGAGCGGGCCTACCGCCCTCCCCACTCCCGCGCGCGTGCACAAGGTCGCGGTCACGACCGCCATCGAAATGCATGACGCGGTCGTCAGTTACCGCAGCGTCATGCGATTATTCATCGCAACCGCCGCGGTCGCGGACTATCGCCCACAAACGGCCCTGCCGCAAAAACTGAAAAAGACGGCGGAGACGCTCCAGATCACGTTGGTTCGTAACCCCGACATCCTAGCGGAGGTCGCTAGCTGGCAGCCCGCACCGTTCACCGTGGGGTTCGCGGCAGAGAGCGAAAATCTAGCGGCGAATGGACGGGAAAAGCTGCTGAAAAAAGGCCTGGATCTCGTTGTCGCCAATCCTATCGGCGAGCCAGACGCCGGCTTCGGGGGCGACAACAACCGCATCACCCTGATCGACAAAGACGGTGCCACCGCTTGGCCCATGGCCACGAAGACCGCGATCGCGCGAGAGCTCATAGCGGAGATCGTGCGACGCCTACCGAGGAATCCACCTAAATGACATCCCCCGTTGTTGATCTCAAACTCTTGGATCCCCGTTTTGGCCAAGACTTCCCGTTACCGACTTACGCGACCACAGGATCAGCGGCGGTCGATTTACGGGCCTGCCTTCAGGAGACGTTGACGCTTAAACCTGGCGACTGCGTCATGATTCCGACCGGCATAGCCCTCCACCTCGCCGATCGATCGCTCGCAGCCTTGGTGCTACCGCGCTCGGGTCTCGGCCACAAGGGGCTCGTTCTCGGCAACACCATAGGACTCATTGATTCCGATTATCAAGGTGAAATCACGCTCTCCTGCTGGAATCGTGGCTCAGAGGCCATCACTATAACGCCTGGCGACCGCATCGCGCAGCTCGTCATCATTCCCATCGTTGCCGCGGCCTTTCGGATCGTCGAACAATTCACCGATGCGACCGACCGTGGCGAATCTGGGTTCGGTCACTCCGGCGTTCGCTAAAGCATCGATGCTCCTTTGCCGCAAGACTCACATGGAGAATAACGAGATATGGTCGTCACACCTGCCGCTCCAGGAGCGGACGCAACCGGCTTGCCGCCACGCCAGATATTCAAATCTTACGACATTCGCGGCATCGTAGACGATGAGCTTACGGTCGCCCACGTCCGCGCCATAGGCCAAGCGATCGGTAGTGAGGCGCAGGATCGGGGCCGATCCACGATCGTCATCGCGCGTGATGGACGGCTGTCGGGGCCGCCATTATTGGCGGCTCTGAGCATGGGACTTATAGATAGCGGCTGCGATGTCATCAACATCGGGCTCGTGCCGACGCCGCTCCTTTACTTCGCAACCGTAGCCCTAGGCACCGGATCTGGCGTCATGCTGACCGGTAGTCATAACCCGCCTCAATACAACGGCTTGAAGATCCTGCTCAACGGCGAGACCCTGTCGGGACCCCAGATCACCGCGTTGTACGACCGACTCGTCACGCGCCAGCTGCGCACCGGTCATGGCACGAGCCGGGAAGACGACATCCGCGACCGCTATCTTGATCGCGTGACCGGCGACGTACGCCTTGCACGCCCCCTTAAGGTGGTTCTCGACTGTGGCAACGGCGCGACCGGGGAGTTAGCGCCACGGCTCTTTAAGGCCCTTGGCTGCTCGGTGACGACCTTGTTTGGCGAGATTGACGGACATTTCCCGAATCACCACCCGGATCCCAGCCAGCCGGAAAACCTCCGCGAACTCCAGAAACGGGTCATAGCGGAAGGCGCCGATGTAGGGCTCGCCTTCGACGGCGATGGCGACCGGGTCGCCGTGGTGGCGCCTGATGGCAACATCATCTGGCCCGACCGACAACTGATTTTATTTGCGCGCGACGTGCTGACACGCCACCCGAACGGCCAGATTCTTTATGACGTCAAATGTTCACGGGCACTCGACGCCGCTATACGGGAAGCCGGTGGCCGGCCACTCATGTGGAAGACTGGGCACTCATTCATTAAAGCCCGAATCCAACAGGGCGACATACTCCTAGCAGGCGAGATGAGCGGGCACATCTTCTTCAAGGAGCGCTGGTATGGGTTTGATGATGGGTTGTATGCAGGTGCCCGGCTCCTTGAATTGCTCGCCAAAAGCACGGCATCGACGGCCACCATTTTTGGGGAACTACCCAATACGGTCAATACCCCGGAGATCCAGATGCCGGTGGCCGAAGATCCGCATGCGATCGTCGATCTCTTGATCGCCGCGGCCCAGTTCCCGGACGCGACCATGACCACGATTGACGGGCTGCGAGCCGACTTCGCCGATGGCTTTGGGCTCATTAGGGCGTCCAACACTACGCCGATCCTGGTGCTGCGCTTCGAGGGCAACGATGCCGCGGCGCTCGCTCGCATCCAGTCCCAATTTCGCGCACTGGTGCACCAAGTGCGGCCCGCACTGGCGACATGGTAGACGCACAAACTCCGCGCCCTATTCCGCGGAAGTTTGACGGATAAAACCGCGGCTTGGGGTTGCCAGTTCCCCAAAATATCGCCATTCTTAGGAACCTTTAGAGAAATCGACCCACTGACCAGGAGACATAGACCATGCGCAGATTCCTTATGGGAGCCGCGTTCGCGATCGGAACAATAGGCACCTGCTACGCGCACAACGCCTTGGATAACATTCAGGGTCCCCGGATCGACATCAACAAGACCGTCATAAAATTGCCACTCGCAAAAGGCATATCGCCAGAAGACGCGGTCCAGGCCATGAAAATCAAGGCCGATGATGTCAATATGAAATACGTGGGTGAATTACCGCTCTCGCAGCAATTAAAGAACATGGGCATCAAGTCCGGTATTCTGACGGTCTACCAGTTTTGTAGCCCGCCCATTGCACACGACATGGTCGCTGCGAACCCGGCCTTTGCGGCCTATCTACCATGCCGGATTACCATGGTTCAGGTCGGCGGGCGGGTATGGCTTGAAATGCTAAACTTGAACATGATCATTAGGGGCGCCCACCTCAAAGGCAAGATGCGGGCGCAAGCGGTGACCGTACGCAACGATCTCGACGCAATCTTGTGGGCTGGGGCCAACGGCGACTGGTAAGCGCCGTGAGGATGGGCGCCTATGCTATGAGTGCGCTCATCCTTGGCGCGTCTTTCGCGACCTGCGCATGGGCTAGCCAGACCGGGATCATCTTTCAGATCAGCACCGGCTCTCCGGCTACGTGGAAGGTGGCCGTGCATAATGCCCGGCATCTGACAGAGCGTCGGCCCCGGCAGCCGGTGCGCATCGAAATCGTGGCCTTCGGTCCAGGGCTCGGGATGATTCTCAAAAATTCGCCGGTCGCCCGAGACCTCATCGCCCTCCACAAATCCGGCGTTCTGGTCGAGGCCAGCCAGGGCAGCTTGCTTAGGCACGGCTTCGCACTGAAGGACGTTTTGCCGCTGGTCCACTACATCCCGTCCGGTATAGCGGAGATCGTGCGCCGGGAACGCCAAGGTTGGGCCTACATCCGCCCCTAGCTGCCTGGCGTGATCCGCATCAGCGCTCCGATACGTTCCTGCGCCTTCGCAAGCGGCCCTGAAGGATCGCCGCGTGGGCCCAGCGTCCGCTTAGGTCTTTGGCAAGGTCACGCCTTGTTGGCCTTGGTATTTCCCGTTACGATCCTTGTATGAGGTCTCGCAGGGCTCATCGGCCTCGAAGAAGATGACTTGAGCTACCCCCTCGTTCGCATAGATCTTGGCGGGCAGCGGCGAAGTGTTTGAAAACTCCAGCGTGACATAACCCTCCCACTCAGGCTCAAGCGGGGTCACGTTTACGATAATCCCGCAACGCGCATAAGTGGAATTATGAATGACAAGCCCGTTTGCCAAAAAATTATGGAGCCCTGGCACTTCGATGTCGTAGACCGGGGCATCGCCGAGCGGCGTGATCGCCGTAATGCGCTCCCAGCGTATCGGGGCGGTCCCCTGAGACGTCCCGTCCGTGCCGTTGGCGGCGACGGCAAGGCGCTCCTCGCGTTGCTGCAAGACGAGACGATACCCGCTCTGGTCGTAGCTTGTGACACACGATAGCCCCAATCGCGTCGCTAAGTGTCGCAGGTCGTCCATAACCGATTGCGGTCCCAGGAGCCCCTCGCCGTCCTGCTCCCCGAAAACCGATTGGACAAAGCGCGCAACATCCGCCCGCGGGGCCCGAAACACGTGTTGTGGGACACCGGCGGCCTGACCGGCTACCACTTGTTCCCGGAACCAGTGCCCCAGCCGCTCGGGGGCCAAGAGCCTTTGCGTCCCAAAAAACGGGATCTCGGCAGCCACCGCCAAGGCGTCCCCCACGGTCAGGTCTTTCAATGGCTGCCAACCCTTAAGGGTCAACAACGGATGGGTGGCGGTCGCTGTGAGATGAAGCCCGCTTTCGGTCTGTAGCCGCCAGACCGGCTTCACGCCGTGTACGGCCAACGCTGAGACGCGCGCCTTTTGCCATCCTTGGGGACCGAGCGCCGTCGTCCTCCGCGCCGCCGTCCACTGTGCGATCGGCAAATAATCCCCGGTGTCCGCGTCCATGACCTTGGTATCTGCGGTCACACACTTTCCAAGGCAGATCGTCAAGACGTCGCGCGGGATACGGAAGTGCTCCACCGTGCGCGCCAGCGCAAACGAGTTCGGTGGAATAATGCAAACATCGCCATGGAAGTCGACAAAACTACTATCATCGAAGTTCTTCGGATCGACTATGGCAGAATTGATATTGGTAAAAATTTTGAATTCGCTTGAGCAACGAATATCGTAGCCGTAGCTTGAGGTCCCATAGGATACGAGACGCTGATCGCCGCGCGCCTTGACCTGGCCCGGCTCAAAAGGCGTAATCATCCCATGATCCTGCGCCATGCGCCGAATCCATTTATCGGATTTTATGCTCATATATCGCCGGACCGAGCGGTCCCCTCCCAGGAGCCTTAGGTATTAGGTATTTTCAATGACGATGTTTGGGAAACTTCCCGTATAGTCCTTCTTCATAAGCGACAGGCGCGCAGCTACGCGTCGTGCGATCTCCCGGTAAATCTGCGCGATCCGCCCGTCAGGATCGGCTACGACTGTCGGCCGGCCGCCATCGGCGTCTTCTCGAATCCGCAGATCCAGCGGTAATGCCCCGAGGAAATCCACCTCATACTGCTCGGCCATCCTGAGACCGCCACCGGCCCCAAAAATGTGCTCCTCATGACCGCACTGGGTACAAATGTGGGTACTCATATTTTCGATGATCCCGATGACCGGAATCTCGACCTTTTCGAACATCTTTAGGCCTTTGCGCGCATCCAAGAGAGCGATGTCCTGCGGGGTGGTCACGATAATGGCGCCGGTCACCGGCACCTTTTGCGCAAGCGTCAGCTGAATATCCCCGGTCCCAGGCGGCAAGTCGACCACCAAATAATCCAGGCCTTTCCAGTCGGTGTCACGCAGCAGTTGCTCAAGGGCCTGCGTCACCATGGGACCACGCCAGATCATAGGGGTCTCTTCATCGATCAGGTAGCCGATCGACATCGACTGCAAGTGGTAGCTCACGACCGGCTCCATCGTCCGACCATCCTTGGTTGCCGGTTTGGCATGGGACCCCAGCATAGACGGCTGGCTCGGACCATAGATGTCAGCATCCAGGATACCGACTTGCGCGCCTTCGGCCGACAATGCGAGCGCCAAATTCACCGCCGTCGTTGACTTGCCCACACCACCCTTGCCGGAAGCCACGGCAATGACGTTCTTGACGCCACGGATCGGCTTTACCCCTTTCTGAACCCCGTGGGTGACAATGCGGGACTCAATGCTCACCGTCGCATCCTTGACCCCGGGGACCGCCATAACCTTATCGCGCAGCCGCGCCGCCATGGCATCCTTCACGCCGTTGGCGGGATAGCCCAATATCACCTCGATGCTTACGTGCCCACCATCGACCTTGATGGCCTTAATAGCCTTCGCGGTAACGAGGTCTTGTTCCAAATAGGGGTCGATGACTTCCTTAAGGGCCGTTTCGACCTGAAGTTGCGAGACGTCCGCCATTTTTTACCTCTCCTCAAAAATCTTGATAAGCATCGGGTTTAGGGGGCGGATGCTACACCTTGTCGGGTAAAATCTAAACCGGCTGGCCGACACCAACACCGAACGTAGATATACCCTAAACCGGCGCACAAACCCATGGCCCAAGAGCCTTTGGCCCATTTGGCCCACGGGCCAAGCCAACCTCGCTGCGCACAACTGGCGACGGCGACCTTGGCCGGTTGCCGCCAAACTGTTACCTTGCGGGCTTCCAAGGGGAACCCAGCATGCCAAACGAACGCAAAATCCTGGTGACGAGCGCCTTGCCCTACGCAAACGGCGCCATCCATATCGGACACCTAGTCGAGTATATCCAAACCGACATCTTCGTCCGCTACCAGCGACTTCGCGGACGGGAGTGCTACTACCTGTGCGCCGATGATACGCATGGGACCCCCATTATGCTCAAAGCCGAGCAGGAAGGCGTGTCGCCAGAACAGCTGATCGCCCAAGTGGCGGCCGAGCACACCCGGGATTTTGCGGGCTTTGGAATCTCGTTCGACCACTTCGGGTCGACCCACAGCGAGGAGAACCGCAAGCTCGCCGAAGACTTCTATGCCAAGATTAAGGCCGCCGGGCATATCGCCGTCCGAACGATAGAGCAGGCCTTCGATCCCATAAAACAACTCTTTCTCCCCGACCGTTTCATTAAAGGGGAGTGTCCGCGCTGCCACGCGGCCGACCAATACGGCGACTCCTGCGAGGCCTGCGGGGCCACTTATGCGCCCGGCGACCTGATCAATCCGGTCTCGGCCTTAAGTGGCGCCACGCCGATCACCAAAAGCTCAGAGCATTACTTTTTCAAGCTGAACGATTTCGCCGCCGACCTGAAAACCTTTACGCGCACCGGCGCCCTGCAACCGGAGGCCACCCATAAACTCGATGAGTGGCTAGACCAGGGGCTGACCGACTGGGACATCAGCCGCGACGCCCCCTATTTCGGTTTCCGGATCCCCGGAACCAAGGACAAGTATTTCTATGTCTGGCTGGATGCGCCGGTGGGCTATATCGCAACCTTTTGGCAACTGCGTAACCGGCTGGAGGCGCGTGAGCTGACGTTAGCCGAGGTGTGTGGGCAGTGGTCGGAATATGAAATCCATCACTTTATTGGCAAAGACATCCTCTACTTCCATGCGCTTTTTTGGCCGGCCATGCTGCAGGCCGCCCATTTTGCGCGGCCCAAGGCCATTTACGCCCACGGCTTTCTAACGGTCAACGGCAAGAAGATGTCAAAATCCCGCGGTACGTTCATCACCGCGCGCCAATACCTCGATTGCCTCCCCCCTGAATACCTGCGCTACTACTTTGCCGCCAAGCTAAACAGTGCGATCGAGGACATCGACCTCAATCTCAATGACTTCCGGGCACGTGTTAATTCCGACCTCGTCGGCAAGTTCATCAATATCGCGAGCCGGACGAGTCAGCTATTGGCCAAACACTTGGACAATGCCTTGGGCGCGACCTTGCCTAATCCCGCGCTTTATGCGGATTTTCTGGCGGCGAGCGAGACCATAGGGGGCTATTACGAGGCCCGCGACTACAGCCGCGCAATCAAGGCCATCATGGATCTCGCCGATCGCGCCAACCGCTATGTGGATGAGGCGCGCCCTTGGGAGCTTGCCCGAGCCCCAGAACGCCACGGCGAGCTCCAAGCCATCTGCACCCAGGCACTCAATCTCTTCCGCGTGCTTACCGCTTACCTGAAACCCGTGCTGCCGCAGACTGCCGCATCGGTCGAGGCCCTTCTGGGCGGGCCGGAACTCACCTTTGAGAGCATCAAGACCCCCATGCTCGCGCAGACCATTAAGGCCTATTCGCATCTTATGCGCCGCGTCGAGGCCGCTGATCTTCAACCGTTGACGCCTAGCCAAGACCTGTCTCCCGAACCGGCCCCGCAAACGACCGCGAAGCCACCCAAACAGCCGGCCGTCGAAATCGGACGAGCCGAGGATCCCCATAGCGAGATCATCTCCGCTGAGGAGTTCGGGCGCGTTGATCTGCGCGTCGCCCGGGTCGTGGCGGCCGAATATGTAGAAGGCGCTGACAAGCTCCTGAAGCTCTCCTTGGATCTAAACGAGGGCCGAACCCGTACTGTTTTCGCGGGTATTCGCCACGCCTACACACCCGAGGCCCTGGTCGGCCGCTTCGTCGTCTGCGTCGCCAACCTAAAGCCCCGCAAAATGCGCTTTGGCCTATCTGAAGGAATGGTGCTGGCGGCAAGCGATGGTAACGGGCTTTTTCTAGTCGACATGGACGAAGGGGCAACGCCGGGCATGAAGATCCGTTAGCATCCTGTGAAGGCGGCCACCGGGCAAGCGTCGAGGCGCGCATCCTCCCGGTTAGCCCCACACCACATCCCGCGATCCAGGGCAACCGGCTGCCACCGCCCTGTAGACGAACCGGCACACCGCCCACAACCCCAACCTAAAACACCTAGGGGTCGAGTGGGGCCGCCAGCGCGATCCGGAATGCCCGCGACAAAGAGTAGGCAGGCCTCTATTTCGCCGCTAAGAAAGGTGACGCCAAGGCCAATTATTGGCATGAGAAGGCTGCAGCCCAGGGTGATGCTGAGGCCCAATACAATCTCGCGCTCGCTTACGATAACGGCCTGGGCGTGCCTTAAGGATTACGCGCAGGCGGCCGCCCGAGGGATTTGCGCCTGCGAAGACCGCCTTGGCGCATAAACCCCGTGCGCCATAGAACCATTCGCGCCTCGATGCGCACCCGAAGGATGGTCCACAAATACGCCCCCAGGCCGCCCTCGTCCCGCCGTGACGACATTGTCGCAAAAAGCGCTCCTATCCGCCGCAATCGTCATCATCAGCGACCATTGCGCCTCACCGGGAAGAGCCCCACAAAAGGGGGCCGCGCTCACTTGCAAGCACGGAGATCGAGCGGCACACTCGGGGCATGACCTCAAATGATGCCCGTGCGTCAATGCCCCGCGTGATGGCGCTCTTGCCGCAAACCCAGTGTCGACGCTGCGGTTTTGACGGCTGTCGGCCCTACGCGCGCGCCCTGCTGGAGGGACAAGCGGAGATTAACCGCTGCCCGCCCGGGGGCGACTACACGCGCTTGGCGCTGGCGCAGCTTTTGGGGCGCAAGGCCGTGCCATGGACCCCGGCGCTGGCCCCCGAGCCGCGCGTGCGGGTCGCCATCGACGCCCAGGCCTGCATCGGTTGCGGGCGCTGCCTGCCGGCGTGCCCGGTCGATGCCATTGCCGGGGCGGTGGGGTATCTCCATGCCGTACTGGCCCATGAGTGCACGGGATGCCGCCTCTGTCTTGCGCCCTGCCCGGTCGATTGCTTTATTGTTGTAGCGGCGGAAGGCCATGAGCGCGGCCCTTGGCCGGACCGGTCGGCGCACGAGGCGCATACGGCGCGGCTACGCTATAACCGTAAGCGTCAGCGCACCAAAAGGTTGGCCCGGCCGGAGTCGGCGCGCGCCGGTAGCGCCCGCAAACGCCAGGAGATCCAGGAGGCCTTGGCACGCGTTCGTAGTCAACGAGGTTGGCAAGCGGGCGCCCGCGACCGTAGAATAGCGCCAACCAAATAGCGTTAACCGTTATCGCAAGGAGCTTTCATGTCTGGACATTACCCCTTTGGCGGCAAAGCCAACCGCGTCAGTGCGTATGCCTTCTTTGAAAAGGAAGGGCTTAGCCTGGATCTGCAAGAACGCTATTACAAGTGGTGGTACGACCTTGCCAAGAACTTCGTGGCACAGGATCCTGATCTCAAAGTGACCCGTGCCGTCGACTTCAATCATTACCCTTTCGGTCAGCATGCCGGCGGAAACGTCCGCCTTCACGACTATCAATGGGCGACCGCGTTAGCCGATCTCGGCGCCTTTGTCGTTAACGCGGTGTTCCCCAAGCTCTCGAGCGAGGCCCTCCACAAGGTCGAACATGACTACGCGGCGATGATGAAGGATCTCGAGGGGGAGCGCGATAAGGCTCCGCGACCAGCCGCGCCCGACGTTGGCCGCTATCGTCACATCTAGTAAGCCACGGATTCGCATTGGGCCGCGCGAACGGGAAATTCTGTTTGAGCGGCTCAAGGCGAGCAACCCGAACCCGACGACTGAGCTTCACTATGGGTCGACCTTTCAGCTACTGATCGCTGTCATACTGTCGGCCCAGGCGACCGATGTCAGTGTCAACAAGGCCACGAAACACCTCTTTCAGGTCGCGCCCGATGCGCCCAGCATGCTGGCGGTTGGCGAGCGCCGACTCAAATCCCTGATCAGCACGATCGGTCTGTACAACAGCAAGGCCCGCCACATCCTAAAGACCTGCGCCTACCTCATACGCGACTATGGCGGCGTGGTCCCGCATGACCGAAAGGCCCTTGAGGCACTGCCCGGCGTCGGCCGCAAGACCGCCAATGTGATCCTAAACACTGCCTTTGGTGAACCGACGATCGCCGTAGATACCCATATCTTTCGGGTCGCCAATCGGCTCGGTCTCGCCCCTGGGCGCACAGTGCGGGAGGTCGAGGACCGCCTCGCGCGTATCGTGCCGAGGCGATTTCGCACCGACGCCCACCACTGGCTAATCCTACACGGTCGCTACACGTGCAAGGCCCGGGCACCCGCCTGTAGCCGTTGCATTCTCTTTGATTTGTGTACGTATCGGGATAAAGTACGGCCATGGATACTACCAGGGTCGCCACAGGTCTCGGTCGTGGGCCTAGACCACAAGCCAGTCTCGCGGCGACCGCAGTACGCAAAGCGCTTGCGCGCGCGGACTTGACGAGCGCGCACTCGGTTATTTTGTTCCTCACCCACCACTTCGCCGCCGACCCGCAACCGGCCCTACGGGCGGCCGCCCGGGCGGCTGGTTGCACCCAAATTGTCGGCTGTACCACGGCCGGGCTCTTGACCGACGAGGAATGGATCTTGGACGCACCGGCGGCCGCGGCCATGGTTCTTGAGGGCACGGCGTTTCTCGACCATGTCAAAAAAAACGATGATGATGCCGTGTTGAGTCTAGCTACCCCTGGAGATCTTGGGGCCGACTGGCTCGACGCCAATTTCCGCCGCATTGGGGCGGTGGCCGGGGACGTGCTCGGGCGCGGACCCTTTCGGGTGTGGTCCGGCGGCCATGTCCGTGACTCCGGCTACGCCGAGGTGGCACTCCGCGGGGTCCAAGCGAGCCTAGGCGTGTCGCAAGGAGTTCGCGCCCTCACCTCCCCCATCGAGGTAGCAGAGGTGCATGACTATGACGTCCTGAAATTGGGCCACTACCCGGCGCTCAACGTCTTGGTGCAATCACTTCCGATCGGGGTCCGCGAGATGGACCGCATCCCGCTTCACCTCATCATGGGCGGCGTCACCTTTGGCGATCCGACAACGGCCATTAAGGACGGGCGTTACCGACTAAACCATATCGTGGCCGCCAACCTAAGCGAGCAATCCATTACCTTTGCGCAGCGTCTCACCCGCGGGGAACGGCTCTTCTGGGCGATGCGCGACACGCTCGCCGCCGAGCGCGATATGCGGGCAACAATCAAGCGCGCAGCCCACGAACTCGAGGGCCCGCCACGTTTCGCGCTGCTGTTCCCTTGCGTGGGCCGTGGACCCCACTTTTATGGCGACACCGATCACGATCTCGATCAACTCAAGCATGAGTTTCCGGGTCTTCCGATCATCGGGGTCTATGGTAACGGGGAGATCGGTCCCCTTGACGACGCCAACCACCTCTATCAATACTCGACGGCGCTCGGTCTCTTTCGGGACAAATCGTCGAGACCCGACTAATGTGGTCCAATGACCGGGCAGTCATGCGCCAGGTGTTCTACACCGCTTGGCAGCGCTTCCAGGACCACACGCCGCTAGACGGCGTGGAGGCCATGATTGTGGAGGCCCTGCTCGCGCACCCCGAATACCAAGCACTTTTTGCCCACAGTCCGCCCCCAGACAACGCCCATACCGACACCAACCCGTTCCTGCACCTAGGCCTTCACATTGCGCTCGCCGAGCAGATTGCCACCGACCGACCACCGGGTGTCATCGCCGAGTGGACGCGCCTGTGCACGCTCACGGGGAATCCTCATCGCGCTCATCATCTGATGATGGAGTCCCTGGAAGAGACCCTCTTTGAGGCCCAACAGCAAAACCAAATGCCCGACGAGGCCGCGTACCTCGCACGCCTGCGCGAGCTTCCCAAGCTGGCAATAAGAGTGGGCCATGACTACACTCAAACGTAAGCCGACCCCCTTGCAATCCGGCATCGTGGAGTGTACATAGAGGCATCATGACTAGACACGAGTCTTCACGATTTAAGCGGTCGCGCAACACACTATTCTGTGGGGATACACGGGGCTTTCGCCCCGTTTTTTTATGGGCACAACGCGGCCTCGCCAACGTCTACCTGCTGGAGAACATAGAATGACACTCGAAATCGACAAGACCGATAACGAACCCCCCGAACGAAGCTTCCTTCCTTGCTCATACGACACAAGGGAGGAAGTATGTTAAACGCCGTTAACGCTGTGATGGACGCCCACTTCCTGACTCCGCCGGGCGCCTCCTTGCAACCGATCAACCTCGATAGCCGCCGTCGTCTTGGGCCACCGAGCCGTTATCTCGTCTCGGGAAAATACCGCCTATTACCATTCGATAAAAACGCTAGGCCCTACTTCGATGATGCGGTCGCTCAGCTCGGCGTGGCGCTGTCTGATTACAGCTTCGCGAATAACGTCATTTGGCTTTACCAGGCGAGCGGTTTTTATCAGATTATTGAGGGGTGTTTCTGCCTTTTTGGCCTGTCTGGCAATGGTCTTACCATGCTCTTACCCCCGCTCGGGGCACCACACCGTCAAAAGCGCGCCTTAAGAATCTGCATCCGCATCATGGACCAATACAACCCGTCCCCGTATCAGGCCCGCCTGGACTTTGTCTACAAGGATTTTTTGCAAATTCTGGATAAGGACGATGATGGGGCTACGCCCCTTATCAACGGCGAGGCCTGGCGCGTCGAGGTCACGAATCCCGATTATATCTATCGCACCGTAGACTTGATCGAACTGCGCGGCAACGCCTACAAGACCAAGCGCAACGAAATCAACCAATTTCGGCGCGCCTACCCTAACCATCAGTTGATTCCGTTCTCCAGGGCCCACCAAGATGCCGCCCGCCGCCTCGTCAACACGTGGACGGAAAACCGGATTAGGACCTTGCCGGAGGGCTCGCTCGAGGACTTTTTGTACAACTTGGAACTTGAGCGCAAGGCCATCAATCGCACCATCGCCCTCTATGAGGAACTGAACCTCGAGGGTCTCAGTCTTTTCATAGATGGGGTTCTTGAGGGCTTCACGTTCGGGGAACATCTTACGGCTGACGTCGCCAATGTCTTGATCGAAAAGACCAACTTCCATATCCAGGGTGCCGCCCAGTATTTATTTCGGGAGTTCACTAAGGTCTTTGCGCAATCCACCTATATCAATGTGGGTGACGATCTCGGTTTTGAGAACCTCCGCCGGGTAAAAATGAGCTACCGGCCAGCGATGTTTGGGGAGAAGGTCATTTTGGCCCGACACATCCCTCCCGAGGCGTGTTAAGACATGGGGTGGTGGCGGATCTCGCGGCGCTCCTAGCCTTCGAGAGCCGTTGTTTTGGCGAAAACGAAGGGGCCTTTAACCGTCGACAGTTGCGCGGTCTCCTGACCAACCCGCGGGCTGTCTGGCTCATTGAGGGTCGCTTCGAGGGCGCCGCCTGCCTCTTGATCGCAAGCAACGGGGTTAGCCGTTGGGGTCGGCTTTACTCACTATCCGTCGATCCCCAATTCCGACAACGCGGCGTGGGGCGCCGCCTTCTGCGCGCCTCATTCGCTTGGTTTCGGCAACAGGGGGTCCCGATCTGTCGGGCCGAGGTAAAGAGCGATAATTTGGGGGCGCGCCGCCTCTATGCCGCTATGGGGTTTAAGGAAGGTAGGCCATTGCCTCATTACTACGGTCTAGGTCACCACGCCATCAAGCTGAGCCGGCCGCTCTAAGGCAAAGCGGTAATCGGAAGAAGAAGCGCGAACCACCGGCATCACGCGACTCGTAACCGATTGAGCCACCGTGTTTTTCGATGATAGTCCGCGCCATATGCAAGCCGCGTGGGGCGACGATGCCAAAAGGCAAGAGATTGGCTGAGGCATCAAAGAGACAGGGCTGAGCCTCGGGCGGAACGGCAATGCCGCAATCGCGGATCGAGATCACCCCATAGCCCCCCTCGCTGGTCACCGACAGCTCGACCGTTCCGGGTGACGGGGACAGATGAATGGCATTGGTGATCAGATGGCTCAACGCCCGTAGCAGCAACTCCTTATCGCCACGTACCAGCGCCGAACCGGAATAGGGGTCGAGGGCTAAGCGTACCTGGCGACCATAGGCGTAATCGGCATCGTTAGCGACCGCTTCTTCGGCGAGCTGTATGAGCGTCAGCGGGGTGCGTTTCCACTTCATCTGGGTAATTTGACATTGGTCGATGTCGAGCACCTCGTTGACGGCGCGCGCCAGGCGATCGAGATTACTGTGGGCCATTTTCAGTAAGCGCCGGTCATCCCCGGCAAGCTTGTCGGCCAGCGCCTCCGCGAGCAGCCCCAAGGCGCCAACCGCCGAGGTCAGGGGGGTGTTCAATTCATGGCTCAAGGCGGCGATCAGTTCACTCTTTAGGCGCTCGGTCTGTTTGCGCGCGGTGACATCACGGGTAATGGCGACAAAGCGTCGTTCCGCGCCGACTTGCATGGCGCTTAGACCCAACTCCATCGGGAAAACCGTCCCATCCCGACGGAGCCCGTTGACCTCAAGACCTAAACCGCTCATGCGGCTTCCCGCGCGCTCCACCTGTCCTTCCAAAAAACTCGCGTATTCGGCACGTTCCCCCAGGGGCACGAGCCGCGAAAAATGGCAACCTAGCAACTCGTCCTCTCGATACCCAAAAATGCGTAGCGCCTCACGATTCAGCGAGTGCAGGGCACCATGGTGATCGATCGTGACAATGCCCTCTTCGACATTCTCCAGGACGGCCCGCAAATAGGCCTCGCGCTCCTGCAAATCCTCGGTCATCCGCGTGTGCGCCGCCACCTCGCGCGTCAAATCGGCGTTGAGGCTGGCGATAGCGGCCTTCTCGCTTTTCAGATCGGCAATCAGATCCTGATTCTCAAAACCCAGGCGCAAAGACGACGTGATCGTCCGTTCCATGCGTTTGGCGGCGAGCAGTGTCATCGCCAAAAATAACAGTGCGACAACCCCCATGGCGCGATAGATGTCGCCGTTCATAAACAAAAATCGAGACGCCAGCGGCAACAAAGAGGGGACCACAAATAGCAGTGCGACGCGAAACACCGGCGCAAAACTGACAACGGCCCCCGCGGTCATAGCCGTCAGCACGAAGAACAGGAAGATTTGCGCAAACAAGGCCGCCGGGAACAGGACAATTGCCGCCGCTCCCCAAGCACAACCTGCGGCCGCCGTTGCCAGGGCGTAATACCGGCCCCAGAGGCGCGCGTCCGGGCGCGGTGTCCTACGGTAGTAATAGGTCAGGGCATAGCGCCCCAGGGTCACAAGCGTTATGACCACAAGCCAGGCCCAGAGGCGACCGGGGGATACCGCCCGCCACTCGATCTCGGCCAAAATGGCCGCGTTGACAGCGGTCACCAACAGGCCAGGAGGCAAATTTTCGTAAAGCAGATCAACTTGCGCCCGATAAAGCGGCGTAGGCACCCCAAAGGGATTTCCGGCCCCCCGCTGCCCAACGGATACCTCTTCTGAGACCACGCTCACCCCCCAAGAATGCTTAAGGGATGTTGCAAAGGCTGTGCCAGCGAGTGTAAGGGAGGTGGTGCCCCGAACTATCCTAGTGGTCCCGTTTCTGTAAACGAGCCGCCGTGCGTAGCCGCAAGGCGGTGAGACGGATGAAGCCGCTCGCATCCGCTTGCGAATAGCGTCCGGCGTCATCTTCGAATGTCGCGATCGCGGGATCAAAGAGCGAGTCGGTCGCAGACTCCCGGCCGACCACCATGACTTGGCCCTTGTAAAGCTTGAGGCGGACCCGGCCGTTCACCGTTTCTTGTGAACTATCAATGGCTTGCTGAAGCAGTTTGCGCTCCGGGCTCCACCAGTACCCGTTATAGATGAGGGCCGCGTAACGCGGCATGAGGTCATCTTTTAGGTGCGCCACTTCCCGATCCAGGGTCAATGACTCGATCGCCCGGTGGGCACGCAAGAGAATGGTACCGCCCGGTGTCTCGTAACAGCCGCGAGATTTCATCCCGACATAGCGGTTCTCGACCAAATCCAGCCGGCCAATGCCGTGGCGGCCGCCGATCTCATTTAGGGTGGCCAGAATGCGCGCGGGCGTCATCGGGGTGCCGTCAATTGCCGTCACATCGCCCCGCGTAAACGTCAGTTCGACCCACTGGGGCCGGTCCGGGGCCTCCTCGGCGGACTGCGTCCACCGCCACATGGCCGCCTCGGGCTCTTGCCAGGGGTCCTCAAGAGGTCCGCCCTCATAGGAGATATGCAAGAGGTTGGCATCCATGGAGTAGGGTGAGGCGCTGGTCCGTTTGTACTCGACTGGGATTCCGTGCCCTTCGGCATAGGCCAGCAGGCGCGCGCGCGAGGTCAGATCCCACTCCCGCCAGGGGGCAATCACCTGGATATCAGGGTTTAAGGCATAATACCCGAGCTCAAACCGTATCTGATCATTGCCCTTGCCAGTCGCCCCGTGCGCCACGGCATCGGCCCCAGTCGCACGCGCAATCTCGATCTGACGCTTGGCAATGAGCGGCCTCGCGATCGACGTGCCGAGCAGGTACTCGCCTTCATAAAGGGCGTTCGCGCGAAACATGGGAAACACGAAATCGCGCACGAACTCCTCTTTTAGGTCATCAATGTAGATCTCGCGCACACCGGCCTTCTGCGCCTTTTGACGAGCCGGCTCAAGCTCCTCGCCTTGCCCGATATCGGCCGTAAAGGTGACGACCTCGCAGTGGTACTGTTCGATCAACCACTCCAGAATCACTGACGTATCCAAACCGCCGGAATAGGCTAGAACGACCTTCTTAACGTTTGCCATGACCTCAACCACCCTGGGGCGTGACGTGCGCCGTGCGGCGCAAGCGCGCCAACAACCGCCTCGCCAGATCACCGAAAAGCTCTGTTTGTGTGGGATGCGGATGGATTGCCGACCCGATCTGCTCTAGCGTCAGTTCCGCATGGACCATGAGCACCGCCGCGCCGATCAAGGTATCGGCATGATCGGCCAGGAAATGCACACCGACTACCCTATGCGTCCCTTTGTCGGCCACGAGCTTGATGAAGCCGGCCGTCTCCCCGGTCATCATCGCCTTCGCGTCGATCGCTAGCGGCACCTTAATCTCAGCTGGATCGAAGCCGCTCGCGCGCGCCTGATCGGCGGTCAAGCCCACAAACGCCGCCTGCGGTCGGGTAAAGATGACTCCGCAATCCTTCGCCTGATCATAGGATGCCGCATGTCCGAGCAGCGTCTGAGCGGCCACACGGCCCTGGTGCCCGGCCGTGTGCGCCAGCATATAACCCCCGACTACGTCGCCCACCGCGAAAATATGTGGAACATTCGTCCGGCCCTGTTGATCGACTGTGATCACGCCCTGATCGACTTTAACTCCGGCCTTTTCGAGTGCGAGCGGTTCGGTCACGGGCCGCTTGCCGGTCGCCATGAGCACATAATCGGTTTTCATGACGTGTTCCGAGTCGGCGACCGCGTAGCGCACAGAAACTGCGCCCACGCGCCCGGTAATCCGGCGAACCGAGGCCGAGGTGATCACCGTTAGCCGCTTTTCTTCCGCGAGTAATGCGCCAAGCTGCGTCGCGACCTCGCTTTCGACCTCCGGAAGTACGCGATCACGCGCCTCAAGGACAGTAACCTTGGTGCCAAAATCGGCAAAAATTTGCGCCATCTCGAGCCCGATCGCGCCCGCGCCGACAATAACGAGCCGCTTCGGGGGGGCCTTCAGGTCCCACACCGTATCGGAGGTCAAAATCCCCTCACCGTCAGCGCCTGGTATCGGCGGCACGAACGGCGGCGCGCCGGTCGCAATCACGGCGGCGCCAAAAGTAATACGCTTGCCGGCTGCGCCAGCCTTGGGGGCCGAACGCTCATAGGGGTTGGTCGTCGCACTGTTGACTACCACCACGCTGTGATCCGAATCGAAGTAGGCAAAGCCCTGACGGACATCGATGCGCACACCCTTGTCAGTCTTCAGGGCCATGCCGCCGCGGGTCTCCAATATGCCCTTGCGCATCTTGTCGAGCTTGCTCCAATTGAGCGTCGGGGCGGCGGTATTCAAGACCCCTAAGGCGCTGTCATGGTGTCGATCCCGCAGACGATCCGCGGCCGCTCGCCAAGCCTTCGAGGGAATACACCCCCGCCACAAACATTCGCCGCCCGGCAACGGGGCGTCGTTTACCATAATGACGCGCTTACCATAATCTGCGAGTTCCCGGGCACAATCCTCACCACCAGGACCGCCGCCCAAAACGAGAACGTCACAGTCATAGCGGGCCGAATCGCCAAGCCCGCGTGTGCTTGTTTGAACGACGCCGGTTTGGGCGGCAACGGCGCTCGCCTCGCTCCCGGAAAGCCACGCCGGGTCTTCCACCAACTTCTTGAAAGTATTTAGGAATTTAGCCGCCTCGGCACCATTGACGATTCTGTGATCGGCGGTTACCGTCACTGGCATGCCCTGCGGCTGAGTGCTCGCTATGGCAAAAATGGCCGACGTCCCCGGTACGGGGATCGCATCAAACAGGGCCACTCCCAACATGCCCATATTCGAGATCGTAAAGGTCGGATTCGAATACTCTTCGGGCTTTAGGCGTTTGAGTCGCGCGCGCGCGACCAGATCCTTCCACTGCGCACTCAGATCTTCAATGCTGCGATGCGGGACGTCCCGCAATACCGGGACCACGAGCCCCATGCCTTCCGTCTCGACCGCCAATCCCACATCGATCTGCTCGCGCTCGACGATCCGGTCTTCATGTTGATACACCGAATTGACGTGCGGATGATGCGCCACCGCACGGGCGGCCGCAGCCGCCAACAACACCGTCAGGGATACCTTGCGGGCCTTGGCGGCGGCACTCAAGTTCTTCGGGTCGACATAAATCATGACCCGGAAAAGCGGCATAGATAGTGAGTACTCCATGTTCTGGCTCACCGCCTTTTCCATGCTGTCCATGGGGCGTCCCGAGCCCGCCACCTGGAAAATACGCTTGGCCAGCACCCGTGGGGACCCGCCACTCGCCACGTCCGTACTCAAAATACGCCCTGCAGCCCCACTGCCCGACAGGCTATTGATGTCGATGCCATGAGCGCCCGCTAATTGCCGCGCATAGGGGCTAGCGGTCCCCTTGACGGGACGAGGGGCCGGGGTCGCACCGTGTGGCATCGCCGGCGCCCGAGTCTTGGGCTGGGCGCTCCCGGATGGTACCGACGCTGGCGCTGGCGTCGGTTTGGCCGCCGGCGTCACTGAAGTCGTGGGTGCGTCCCCGTGGACGACGTCGCCAGGATCGGCTACGAGGTAGGCGATCGGCACACCAACGGGAACGACCTGGCCTACCGCAACCAGCGGTCCTGAGAGGTAGCCCTCGCGGAACACCTCGACATCCATGATGGCCTTATCGGTCTCGACCGTAGCTACCACCGTGGCACGCGTAATGAAATCGCCAACCGCCTTTTCCCACGAGATAATCGTGCCTTCCGACATGGTGTCGGAAAGTTGCGGCATTTTTATAAGGAATGGCTCCGCCATGATCGGCTGGTCCTATTCTATAGTGGATGATCTGGCCAAACGGTTAGACGCGACCCAGCACCTTGAGCGCTGCGGCCAATACGTCATCCGCGTTCGGGATAGCGGCCTTCTCTAGGTGCCGGTTGTAGGGAACCGGAACATCCGCCGCATGCACGCGCACGGGCTGCGCATCAAGGGCAAAGAAACACTCCTCGATAATGACGGAGATAATCTCCGCGCCCACGCCCACGGTCGCCTCATCTTCCTCGGCAATGACCACCTTGTGCGTCTTTTCGACAGAACGCCGGATCGTGTCACGGTCTATGGGCCGCAACGCACGTAAATCCAGCACCTCGGCGGAGATCCCCATGGTCGCGAGCTTGTCGGCGGCCGACAGACACAGGTTCACGCTGTAATTGTAACCAATAAGCGTCACATCCGTCCCGGCCCGCACGATCTCGGCCCCCTCCAAGGGACGAAAAATCTCCTCGTCGGGCACCTCGCCGCGCATATTATACATACTCTCGTGCTCGATAATGATCACGGGGTCGTTGCTTCTTACCGCAGATTTCAGCATCCCGTAGGCGTCCAAGGGCCCGCGCGGGGTCACAACACGCAGCCCCGGCGTGCTCATAAACATCCGCGCAAGTCTCGCGGAATGCTGGGCGGCGAGCTGATGGGCCGTCCCCCCGGGGGTCCGTAGGACGATCGGGCAAGAGACCCGGCCACCGGACATATAACGGATCTTCGCCGCCGCGTTGATCAGCGTATCCAGCGCCAACAGCGCAAAATTGATCGACATGATCTCGATAATCGGGCGCATGCCGGCCATTGAGGCGCCGATGCCAATGCCCGTATAGGAATTCTCCGAAATCGGTGTATCGATGATTCGGTCGGCGCCGTATTTCTGATAAAGACCGGACGTCGCCTTGTAGGTTCCGCCCACAAGACCAATATCCTCACCCATCGCAATAACCATGGGATCGCGCGCCAATTCCTCGTCGTGGGCCCGGCGAATCGCTTCCCAGTAGGCGATCTCAGCCATGATGATCTCCCTGAACCAGAGGTCCGATCCAGCGGGGGTCGGGTTGGTCGTCCATGCAGTACATGTTCAAGTCTTCCACGCGCGGCTCCGGGCTCTCCTCGGCAAAACGCACCACGTCGTCTTCGATCTCGTCTAAGACCGACTTTTCCATAGCCGCGATCTCCGCATCAGTAATGACCGCCGCTTTCTTTAAGCGTTCACCGTAGATTTTAATGGGGTCACGCTCGGCCCACTCCCGCTCTTCCTCTTTGGAACGATAGGCGTTGGAGTCGGACATCGAATGGCCGCGCTGCCGATAGGTCATGAATTCGATAAAATACGGCCCGGCACCACTTCGTACATGGTCGATAGCCGTACGCGCCGCCGCCATCACCGTATCGATATCCTGGCCATCGTGCTGACTACTCGGAATATTGTAGGCCGCAGCGCGCTTGTATTGGTTCACCTCGGCCGACGAGCGCTCGATCCGCGTGCCGATCGCATAAAGATTGTTCTCGCAGACAAAAAGAACGGGCAATTTCCATAAGGACGCCATGTTCATGGTCTCGTGGAACGTGCCTTGATTGTTGGCCCCGTCGCCTAGAAAACACATCGCGATCTGGTCGGTGCGTTTGTGTTTGCAGGCCAAGGCCAGGCCTGCTGCCAGGGGAAACGGCTGGCCCACGAGCGCATATCCGCCCATGAAATTGACGGACGGATCAAAGATATGCATAGAGCCCCCGCGGCCCCGACTCGACCCAGTGACCTTTCCATAAAGCTCGGCCATCACCTCACGGGCAGGCGCCCCCGCCTTGATCGCGTGGACATGGTCGCGATAGCCGGTAATGACGTAATCATGGCCGCAGCGCGCCATCTCCAGTACCCCGGTCGCAACCGCCTCTTGACCGGAATAAAGATGGAGGAAGCCACCGATCTTCCGCTCCATATAGGCCTCGAAGGACCGTTCCTCAAACCGGCGGAAAAAAATCATTTCGCGCAATAGCCGCTTCTGATCGCTCGCTTTCATCTCAACCTTGAACCAAATAGTTAGTCAACTAATCCTTCGGGCACCACAAGCCCGTGCGCCAGACCCAAGCGCGGGGCTATAATCAGGTTTTTACGAGTAGAGGTCAAGGCAAGGACCATGACGGCATTCACCGCCCCGCGCGTGCGTTACCTAAAAACGGTCCCCTTGAAACGGGTTACTACGCCCTACGGCCACATCGCTATGATGGTGCGGCGCCTAGAAGACCTCAGCCAAGCACCTTTTGGCGATGTGCTCGTGAGGCGCGCGAAGGCCCGCGGGATCACCGCGCGACCCGGGGCATGGTTTACCACAGAGGCGCCGAATCCAGCCGGGACGACGCTTGCGGTGGGATTCGTCGATGACGCGATGGCGCCCTTTGCGCTCCTTGAACTCGGCCGAAAATTGACTCAATTTAAAAAAGGGACCACCAAAGCCGCGCTCGCTACCCCCGGCCTTAACGGCGACGCCCAGCGAAAATCTCTGCACGCCCTAATCAGTTGCATGTATGCCCGCGCGCCGCTACCGCACTTTCAAGAGGATCGCGAAACGGAAGCGCTGACGGCAATCGATGTGTACGGCCCCAATACGGACAACGCCAGCTTGCGCGCTGGCGCTCGCGGCAACCATCTCGCGCGCGCGCTTTCCGTCCTTCCCGGCAATTATCTAAACCCCGGCCTCTATGTGAAACGCATTAAAGAACTCGCCGCAGAATCGGGCTGGCGATTCCGGTTTTTGGACGAAAAGCGGCTTGGCGCACTGGGCGCGGGCGCGTTCTTGGCGGTAACCCGTGCCGAGGCCGTAGGAAGCGGCATCGTCCACTTGCGCTACACCCCCGCCCGGGCCACGAAACGGCCCATCGCCTTAGTGGGCAAAGGCATCTGCTTCGATACCGGTGGGGTGAGCCTCAAGCCGGCGCGCCATATGTATGGCATGCACGAGGACATGGGGGGCAGTGCCGTAGCCCTCGGTACCCTGCTGGCCCTGACCGAACTCAAGGTCCCTTACATAGTGGACTGTTACCTGGCTATTGCCGAGAACACGATCGGGCCACGCAGCTATCGGCCAAACGATGTCGTGCGCGCCGCTAACGGGACGACCATAGAGATCGTGCACACCGATGCGGAGGGCCGCATGGTACTCGCCGATACCCTCTCGCTCGCCTGCCGAACACGACCGGCCCTGGTCATCGATTACGCAACCTTAACCGGCGCTTGCATCTCGGCCTTGGGTACCCGCATGACCGGCGTATTCACCAACCGCCCCGCGCTCTTTACGCGCCTCATCGAGGCCGGACACAACAGCGGTGAGCGCGTCTGGCCGTTTCCCTTGGAGGATGATTATGATGTCGAGCTAAAAAGCGACATCGCCGATGTCAAACAATGCACGCTGGAGGGAGAGGCCGACCACATTCTGGCGGCCCTGTTCCTGCGACGCTTTCTCCAGCACGACCCCATATGGATACATCTCGACCTGTCTGCGGCCCGCCACAAAGGGGGCCTGGGAACGATCCCGACCGATACGACCGGGTTTGGCGTGCAATTTAGCCTGGCCCTACTTTTGGATAGCGCCTGGAAATGGTAGCGGCGTTCGGCCGGAGTGGGCGATGCGTGCCCCGTACCGGCACCGAGCACAACACGCCCGCCCCTAGATTTTACGGGCCAGCGGGAGTAACATGCGCCGCTTGATCGGACTGCCTGTCGTGCCGTAGGCGGCCGCGGTCCTTATTCGTATGGGCGCCCTGCCACCGGGGCGCTTTATATTTTGGGGGCGCGATGCCAACCGAACACCATCTCATGGCCACCTACGGGCGGCTACCTGTCGCCTTCACGCATGGGGAAGGAGCATGGCTTTGGGATAAAAATGGCCGCAAATATCTCGATGGCCTCGCGGGCGTGGCCGTCAACGGCCTTGGGCACGCGCATCCGGCGGTAGTCGAGGCGATTTGCGCCCAGTCGCGACGCCTGATCCACACCTCCAACTGGTATGAAATTCCGCTCCAAGAAGAGCTTGGCACCCAACTGTGCGCACTCGCGCAGATGGACCGCGTGTTCTTCGCCAACTCTGGCGCGGAGGCCAACGAAGCGGCCTTAAAGCTGGCGCGCCTTTACGGGCACCGCAAGGGCATTGATACGCCCGCCGTTATCGTCATGGAAGGAAGCTTCCATGGGCGCACGCTCGCCACCTTAAGCGCAACCGGCAACCGCAAGGTGCACGCGGGCTTCGAGCCACTGGTAACAGGTTTTCGGCGGGTCCCATTCAATGACCTGAATGCGGTCAAGCAGGTCCGGGAGCGCGATCAAACCGTCGTGGCCGTACTGGTCGAACCGATACTCGGCGAAGGCGGCATTTACATACCGGATGCCGGCTATCTAGAGGGCTTACGGGCGATCTGCGACGAGGCTGGTTGGCTCTTGATTCTAGACGAGATCCAAACCGGAATGTGCCGTAGCGGAACCTGGTTTGCGTGGCAGCAGGAAAACGCGCGCCCGGACATCATGACTCTCGCCAAAGGCCTCGGTAACGGTATGCCCATCGGCGCCTGTCTTGCTCACGGGACGGCCGCTGAGCTTTTTCATCCCGGCCATCACGGGTCCACGTTCGGCGGCAATCCCTTGGCAAGCGCTGTGGCCATCGCGGTGATTGATACGCTAGAGGCGATGCGCGGCTGGGAACGGGCCGCTGTGCTCGGAGATCGCGTGCAGACTGACCTCAAAGACCGCCTCGAAGGGGTGGCCGGGGTAAAGGCCGTACGCGGGCAAGGGTTGTTGTTAGGGATTGAGCTAGACCGCCCCTGCCAGCCGATCATGCGATCCGCCCTAGAGCGCGGCTTGCTGCTCAACGTCACCGCCGAAAAAGTCGTGCGGTTGCTGCCGCCACTGATTTTGAGCGATACGGAAGCGGCGCTACTGGGCGAACTGACGGCGGCCACCATTCGCGACTTTCTGACATCATGACGCGCCATTTTCTGAGCCTGCTGGACTTTACTCCGAAAGAGCTGCGTGCACTGATCGAGCGCGCGATCACCTTAAAGGCGATCCTGCGCCGTCGTGAACCGCACGAGTATTTGCGCGCGCGCAGCTTGGCGCTCATCTTTGAGAAATCATCAACCAGAACACGGGTCTCGTTCGAGGCAGGCATCACGCAGTTGGGCGGGAACGCTATGTTTCTGGCACCCGCCGAGCTCCAGCTGGGGCGCGGGGAGCCTTTGGAAGACACTGCCCGCGTCATCTCACGCATGGTTGACGCGATCGTCATTCGTACCCATGAGCACGCCAAGCTGACGGCCTTTGCGGCCCATTCGCAGGTTCCGGTCATCAATGCCTTGACCGATCGATTTCACCCCTGCCAACTACTTGCAGATATCCAGACTTACTTCGAGTTGCGTGGGGACATTGCCGGACGATCCGTGGCCTGGATTGGAGATGGCAACAACGTTTGCCACTCATGGATCAATGCGGCCCGCCAATTTGGGTTTACGCTACGCATAGCCACACCTAAGGGTTATGAGCCGGATGCCGATATCGTCACTGCAGCGGGTGCCGCGATTCGCTTCTGTCAGAGTCCCGAAGAGGCGGCAACCGGGGCTGACCTCGTAGTCACGGATACCTGGGCCAGCATGGGCCAAGAAGCTGAAAAAGAGGCGCGCACCCTGGCATTCAAGGGCTTCTGTGTGGATGACCGGCTCATGGACTTGGCCGACCCACGCGCCTTTTTTATGCACTGCCTCCCTGCCTATCGGGGTACCGAGGTCACGGCCGAGGTCATTGACGGTCCGCGGAGCGCCGTGTGGGATGAGGCGGAAAACCGCCTGCATGCCCAAAAGGCGCTGCTGGAATTCCTGCTCGGCTAATTGTGGTAATCAAACAGGTAGCTTTGATAAGGCGCGCAGCGGCGGCAAAGTCGGGTCACGCGGTGAAAGAAGACCTGTGCGTCACTCCAGATCTGTTGGGCAATCGCGCTATCGAAGTCCGGGCCGGCAGGATCCGCGGCCTTCGGATCCACCTTATAATAATGCACCATCAAAGGCTTGTGGTAGCGGCGCATGCGCACCTCGAATGCCTGCAATTTGGGTAACGGGGTCGTGGTACTAAAAGCAATCAATAACACGAGCGACTTGAGTCGCTTCACGAGCGAGGCGGGGGCCGAAGCCCCGCCATTGTACAATACCGTGCCCGATACCTCGGCGGGATCGGCGGCGCTCGCTTCAAGCGACTGAAGGGCGCCATCCGGACCCCAGCCCAGCGTTACGACCTTGCGCCCGGGAGCACTTAAGAAATGGATCGCCGCCCGCGCCTCGGTATCGACCTGACTCGGAGCCAACACCTGCGCGGTATTGGATTGCGAGGAATGGGCCGTATCGTTCAGGTTGACCGCGACGACGCTATAACCCTGCGCACCCAACCGATCAGCCCAGGCGAGCGTGGATTCGTCCAGACCCGCAGCGCTTGGCAATAACAAGATGCCAAGCCCCGCTGATGGCGGTCCCGTGAAATAGACCGAGAATGGCCTGCCGTTTTGCGTAGTCAAGCGCACAAACGCGCCCGCGAACGCCCGGCAAGTAGCCGCCGGCGCTCCTTTTTGCGTATGAGCTTGCGGAGTGACCGCATAAGCTTGGGCGCCCACAAACGCCACCAGCAGGACCGCCGTTATCCAACGCAACATTCTCATTCCCCGCGCTCGCTTAACACGCCCCCACGCAAGCGGCCCCAAAAACTAAGCCCCTGCGTGGGGATCCATTGATGAATTATTGCCCTCGCAAACCGAGGGCCGGCCTGATCCTGGCCACCGCGAAGCGGTTCGGCTTCATATGAGCGAAGCCCAGCTCCCAATCCAACCCGTAAATACCCCTGCGGGATAATACGCGCAATTGCGCTCAACGCAGATACGTAAACCCGGAGGCGGGAGCGACCGCGGCGGAGAATAAGCGCCGCTCGGCCGCCCACCTCGACGAGAAACTTAAAAGCCAGCGTAGTATACTAGCCCGCTATGGCGATTCCCTACATCTTTACTATGCAGCGGGTGACCAAGGTCGTGCCGCCCGGGCGCGAGATATTGAAAAATATTTCGCTATCGTTCTTTCCTGGCGCCAAGATCGGTGTTCTTGGGCTAAACGGCTCGGGTAAATCCACGCTATTGCGCATTATGGCCGGAGTAGACAAAGAATTCGATGGCGAGGCCCAGCCCGCGGCCCGCATTCGGATCGGCTACCTGCCTCAGGAGCCGGTACTCAATCCCGACAAGGACGTGCGCGGTAACGTCGAGGAAGGGGTCGCCGCGACCAAGGCCCTGCTGGAGCGCTTCAACGCCATCAGCCTACGGTTCGGTGATCCGCTGACTGACGACCAAATGAATGCGCTGATCGAGGAACAGGCACAGGTTCAAAGCGAGATTGATGCAGCAGGCGCGTGGGATCTTGACCGCAAGCTGGAGATCGCCGCCGAGGCCTTACGCCTACCCCCTTTTGATGCCGACGTAAATGTGCTTTCTGGTGGCGAACGGCGGCGCGTCGCGCTCTGCCGACTACTGCTCTCTGAGCCGGATATGTTGCTCCTAGATGAGCCCACCAACCATCTGGACGCCGAATCGGTTGCCTGGCTTGAACGCTTCCTTAAGGAATACAAGGGGACGGTCGTGGCCGTCACCCATGATCGTTATTTTCTCGATAACGTGGCCGGCTGGATCCTGGAACTCGACCGGGGTCAGGGAATTCCTTGGGAGGGCAATTACTCGTCCTGGCTCGAACAAAAGGAAAAGCGCCTAGCCGTCGAAGAAAAGCAGGAATCGGCCCGACAACGCACCATCAAGCGCGAACTGGAGTGGGTACGCACAACCCCCAAAGGCCGACACGCAAAGGGCCGCGCGCGGCTCGCCGCCTATGAGCAACTGGTGTCCCAGGACACCGAGCAACGCAACGAGACAAACGACCTTTTCATACCACCCGGTCCACGACTAGGCGACCTCGTCGTAGAGGCGGCCGATCTCACCAAGAGCTTTGGTGAGCGCCTGCTGATGGACCATGTGAACTTCAAGCTCCCAGCCGGCGGCATCGTCGGCGTGATTGGACCAAATGGCGCGGGAAAGACGACCCTATTTCGGATGATCGTCGGCGAAGAACAGGCGAACGAGGGCGCTCTCCGAGTCGGTCCTACGGTCGTGCCCGCCTATGTCAGCCAGGCGCGCGATGCGCTAGACGGCAACAAAACCGTGTGGGCGGAGATATCGGGCGGCTCGGACCTCATTCTCCTCGGAAAGCGGGAAGTCTCGTCGCGCGCCTATGTCGGGCGTTTTAATTTCAAGGGCGCAGACCAGCAAAAGTTCGTCAAAGATCTATCGGGTGGCGAGCGCAACCGTGTCCATTTGGCAAAACTTCTCAAAAGCGGTGGCAACCTCCTGCTGCTCGATGAGCCGACCAACGACCTTGACGTCGATACGCTACGGGCGCTCGAAGAAGCCCTACTCGAATTTGGCGGCTGCGCCATCGTCATTTCTCATGATCGCTGGTTTTTGGACCGCATTGCTACTCATATCATGGCCTTTGAAGGGGAGAGCGAGGTCGTGTGGTTCGAGGGCAACTATGCGGACTACGAGGCTGATCGGAAGCGGCGACTTGGGGTCGATGCTGATCGGCCCACCCGCATAAAGTACAAGCGACTGGCCTAAGGGCTTGCGCGGATCTGGCAGAATACATCGCGAACCGCCCTCCGAAGAGACGACCGGGGGGCGGCATGGTCGTGTCTCCCTCCTGCGGACCATGCGTCAGCTCGCCCCCTATCTTTGGGAGTACCGAGTACGCGTTGTCATAGCGCTGAGCTCATTGATTCTGGCCAAGGTCACCAACGTTGGCATCCCCCTCGTTCTTAAGGACATCGTCAACAGCCTAGACGTCCGGCAAGCGGTTCTCATCGTCCCCATGGCGCTCCTCGGTGCCTACGGCGCGTTGCGCTTGGCCAACGCGATGTTCGGCGAGCTGCGTGATGTGGTGTTTGCTCGCGTCACGCAACGGGCGGTACGCCGCGCGGCGGTGGCCGTCTTTCGCCATCTACACGCCTTGCCCCTCAAGTTTCACCTCAACCGCCAAACAGGCGGCGTCGCTCGCGACATCGAGCGGGGCAGCAGGGGCGTGGCCCTCCTGTTAAACTTCCTGCTTTTCAATATCATCCCGACCCTTGTTGAAATCGGGCTGGTAGCCAGCATTTTGATCGCCAAATTCAGCCCGTGGTTTGCGGTCGTCACGTTTGCAACGCTTGCCGTTTACGTCGGCTTTACGCTGCTCGTGACCGAATGGCGCACGGTGTTTCGGCGCTTTATGAACGACATGGACTCAAAGGCCAACAGCCAGGCCGTAGACAGCCTCATGAACTACGAGACTGTGAAATACTTTGCCAACGAAGACTACGAGACCGGCCGCTACGACAATAGCCTAAAACAGTGGGAAGAGGCGGCGGTGCGCAATCAGATATCTCTGGCTTGGCTCAACGTGGGCCAGGCCACTATTATCGCGCTCGGCGCGACCGGCCTTATGGTGCTCGCGGCCCGCGGAGTCGCGAATCACACAATGAGCATAGGTGACCTCGTATTGGTCAATGCCTTCCTCATACAACTCTATATGCCGCTCCATTTTCTGGGTTTTGTTTACCGCGAAATCAAACATTCCCTGGCCGATATGGAACGGATGTTCGACCTCCTGAAAGCGCCTCTGGTCATCACAGACCAGCCCAACGCCCCGGCGCTCGCCATACCAAAAGGAGAGGTCCGATTCGAACATGTCGGGTTTTCCTACGGCGGACAGCCGCTCTTAGACGACATCGACTTTATCATCGCGCCGCAATCCACCACCGCCGTCGTCGGTCCTAGTGGATCCGGTAAATCAACATTAGTGCGACTTTTGGATCGACTCTACGATCCCAACACCGGTCGAATTCTGATAGATGGGCAGGATATCCGCACAGTTACCCAAAAAAGCCTGCGGCAAGCGATTGGTGTCGTACCTCAAGACCCTGTGCTGTTTAACGATAACCTGTACGTCAATATCGCCTATGGCCGACCTGAGGCCAGCCGTGCAGAAATTGAAGAGGCCGTCGAACTCGCGCATCTCGATCAATTCATCGCATCTTTGCCAAAGGGCTATGACACCTTAGTAGGTGAGCGCGGACTGAAGCTCTCGGGAGGAGAGAAGCAACGCGTGGCTATTGCTCGTACCCTGCTAAAGCGCCCCCAGGTCCTCCTCTTCGATGAGGCCACATCGGCGCTCGATGCCGCCTCGGAACGTGTCGTCCAGGAGGGGCTGGCCTTGCTCGCGCACCACCGCACGACCCTGGTTATTGCCCATCGACTGGCCACCATACAACACGCAGACCAGATACTCGTGATGCAGGCTGGGCGCATCGTCGAACGCGGGCGCCACCGTGAATTGATCGAAAAAGACGGGCTCTATGCGGGGCTCTGGGCCCTGCAACAAGAGACGAAACCACCACAGTCGGGGATCAGTCGCGCACTGGATCGACCAAACGATGCGACACCCGAACTAGAGACCCTGGGCTAATACAATAGCGGCCAGTAAAATGGCGATCGACAATATCCCAATGGCGCGCCCCACATAGCGCGTTGCGTGGGTATTCAAGCCCGCCTCGATACGCGGCCCCAAGACCATGTCATGCCACACGGTAAGCATGGCGACAAGGGCCACCAGAGAGAGTTTCACGCCAAGCGTGACTCCAAAGGCGGTGCGCCAGAAGCTCGCGTGCGCGAGCACCGACGGCCCGATCCCGCGCGCCAACAACAACAGGGGTCCGGTGACTAGGAGCACGCAAAGTGCGACCCACGCAACGGGACGGAAGGCGCGGCCCAGAAGCAATGGGATGCGTGCCTGTGGGGCTGCGCGCGCGGCCGGAACCGCCGCCAGCATAAAGAACAACACGCCCCCTACCCACGTCGTCGCAGCGAGGATATGGGTGCTCAGCAAAACCAGGAAAAGGAACTCGTTCACGAAGCGAACTTTACAGCCGACCACCGGACGGCACTACTCGCAGCCACGCGACTCGCGCCAGCGTGGCGTGCGTGCCCCGCGCGCGTTTTGGGCCCGATGCGCCGCCCATCGCGATCTCGGCAATCGCGCCTCACAACAGACACCGCCTGCTGATCGTCGCGCACCCCAGGCGCACTGGCGAGGGCTCGCGATCACCGACTGCGGCCCGCCCTTTAGCGCGCGCTGCCTCATCGACCTCGGACGCGGTCGTCATGATCCGCCTTTAAGCGGCGTGGTCTACGATCTTGATGGCATCGCCCAAGGATTGAACGCCCACTGCCGTCAACTTTCCGTCGACCACGAGTGCTGGCACCGTGCGAATGCGCAGGCCCGCAACGAGCGCCCGCCCCGCAGGGTCGGCAATATCGAGTACCTGGTAGTCCATGGGATGGCGTTTGGCGACCTCACTCCAGACCGTCTCTGCCTGCGGGCAGACCGGGCACCACTTGGATACCAAAAGTCGAACCTCCATCTCCCGTACCTCCATCGCCTTCCTGAATACCTAGCATAGCGAGGCCACGCCCCGTATCCTTGACCCCCATCAAGGATTGGCGGTTAACCTCTTCCTTACCATAAAGGCCAGACAAAAAAGCCCTGTTCCGAAGGGTGCCGCGGGGAATCGTATGTTGACGCTCATAGATGGCTTTACGGCCCACCATCGCACACTGGATGCGGCCTTCGATGCGGCCCGCGATGCTATAGAGAATGCGAGCTGGGACCTGGCCTCGGAGGCCTTTCAGGTCTTTCGGGCCGCCATCGAAAGACATATGGCAACCGAGGAGGCCTACCTCTTTCCGGCCTATGAAAAACACCACGGCGTAGACAACCCCTTGACCGCCATCCTGCGCAAGGGGCACCGGGATCTGAAGGGATTCTTTACAGAGATCAGTGAAGCGATCAGTGCGCATGACAGCGAGGAGGCATCAGCCCTTATGGGGACGGTCGCCCAGATTCTGGGCCACCATGACGAAAAAGAGGAGACTGAGTTCTATCCGGCGGTCGCACCGCTGATACCGAATCCCGAAGAAATCATAGCGATGCTTGCCTGACACCACGACGTGCGGCCATAGCTTGCCCCAGCTGTTTGATCTCATCTGGTCCCAGCAACGCGCGGGCGGCCGGAAGAATGTGGGCGTTTTCGGCCGCTATGTGGGCGCGTATCAACGTCACATACGGCTCGATTGGTAAATCGTGGGGGCGCGGATCGAGCGCTCGTAGGGCCTCTGCCAGGGGCGCGTAGGCCGCCTCCAAGGCCCGGTGTTCCGCCATGAGCCGCGCAAAGACGGTCCGCTGCGCGCCTTCGGCGTGACGATAAAAGAGCGGCGCCAGGTCTTGTTCCTCGTCTTCATGGTGCCAGCGGCCGGCCTCGGCGAAGTAATGCTGAAGACGCCCGGCCGCCACTTGCGCGTCATCGTCAAAACCGTGCGCCTGCACATGCGCCCGCAAACGCCCAAGCGTCTCGCAATGATCGGTGATGCGTTCATGGCAAGCGGCAAGCAGCCCCAATGGGTCATCGAAGCCGGGCCCACCTACGCCCTCACCTCGTTCCGCAATTCGCACCAAGAACGCCCCCTTGGCCGCCTAGCGACCCGATCGAAACACCGCAGCGCGAACCCTGGTCTTTAGGGACTCGCGCAGCGCATGCACTGCACATCATACCGATCCAACCACACCTTAAGCGCGACGATGGCAGCCGCGCCGGTCGTCAAACTTTCGAAAGCGGTCCCTGGGTCGATTGGCCGCACCTTCGCAAGCCAGGCATCGGTATAGGGGCTGATATTGACGAGGTGAGGGCTTGCGAGCACCGCCTCGTTCACAGACTCAACGATCCCCTCAAAAGGACAGGGTACGCCCCCCGCCCACTTGCCACTCTCGAGCGTAGCGACATGGCGTCCCTTTTGTAGATGCGTACCCACCTTCTTGATACGGATCTTCTGGACACGCCCGGCCATCGTCTGGGCGGCATCTGTTACGCCTAAAACGACAAGGCCGTCCTCATCGAGTCGGGCCCATACATAATCGAGATCATAGTAAAGGTCGTCCGGTAGTTCGCAGCCACGGTATTCACTCATTTGTAGCGCTCCTTCGCACCGAGTCTAGCGACTCACTCCCGACCATCACCTTGACGGCCATCAAGCCCGATCGGGTCCCATGGTGTCGCGCCACTTCTCCAGACCAGCGCGATCCGCGACGTGAATATCGTTACCCGCCACCGAAATAAGCCCAAGGCCGCGTAAAGTGGCGAGTACTCGCGAAAAAGTCTCGGCCTTCACCCCGAGGCGCGAGGCGATCACGTTTTTGTGGACCACCATATGCACGTCCACGGACTGTGCGCCCGCCGGACACTGGTCTAAAATATAGCCAGCCACGCGCTGCCCCGCAGTCTCTAACGTGAGCGCCTGCACGTCGTTAATCAACTGATGTAATCGGATGCTGATGCTCGCCAACATCCGCAGCGCCATAGCCCCATTGGCCTTCAGTGTGCGCACGAAATCACTCGTCGGAATCTCAATGAGTTTGGTATCCGTAAGCGCCGCCGCATAGAGCGGATAATGCCCGCCCAAGAACACGACGGCCTCGGCAAAAGTGGATCCTGCCATAATGATTTCAATGACCTTCTCGTCGCCCTTAGGTGACAATCTATAGAGACGTACTGCGCCCGTCGCGACGAAGTAGAAGGCCTCGGCCTTATCCCCCTCGGCGAATATGGCCTCATGATTCTTGAGCTGCCGCACACGGGCGTGCGCTAGCAAGTGCTCCAGTTCCTCCGAGAAAAGCCCGGAAAATAACGGCGCTTTATGAATCGCTTCCATATCCTCGTGCACCACAAGCCCTTACTCCCCTGTACAATAGGGGGCGCGCCCCCAATCCGATCGCGTAAGGATAAAACCGTGCAGCTTCTTCAGCCCAAAGACAACAGCGGTATCCTACCGATCGCCTATTTCCATGCCCTCGCGCGTCTAGGCGAAGAGGGTCTGATTCTGATCGAGCCCGCCCAATCCTTCGTGAGCCTGGGCTTCTTCGATGATACCGAGACGACTCTCGACCTGGACTATTGTGCCAAGCAAAACATCCCCGTCATGCGCCGGGAAACGGGCGGCGGCATGGTGCTCCTTGGCCCGGGTCAGGTCTTTTATATGCTTGTCGTCAAGCGACCTCACCACCCCATCCCAAGCCGAGTGAACGATGCCTACACCTACCTCTCGCAAGCACCTATCGCAGCCTACCGCGAACTGGGTATCGACACAAAACTGCGCCCGATCAACGATATCGTAACGCAAGCAGGGCGCAAGATCGCCGGGCAAGGGGCGTGCGACATCAATGGGCACTTTTGTTTCGTGGGGAGCATCCTGATTGATTTCGACACCGAGCTCATGCATAGGGTCGTGAAGCTACCAAACGCGGCCTTGCGCGCGCCGCTCAAGGCCGCGCTTATGCACCATATGACATCGATCTGCCGCGAGACCGGCAAACGCCCTACTGTCGACGCCGTGAAACAAGGTCTTGCTTGTGCGTTTGCCCCACTGGTCGACGGCTTGGTGCCCACCGAGGTTTCCGAGCGACTCGCCACCGTAGCGCGGGAAACGGCGATTGAACTCAGTTCGCCGGAGGCGCTCCTTTCAGACCAAAACCCGCCCCGGTCGCTTTTTAAGGTCCGTGAAGGACTCTATCTCTGTCAGCGTGCACTCACGACCCCGGGGGGCGAGATTCTCCTCTCGCTTACCATTCAAGACGAACACGTGGAATCCGCAAGCGCGACTGGACCCGGTATTACCCCCGGATTCCCGGGCCTGGGCGGTCTAGTAGGACAGCCATTCCGCCCCGATGTGATCCGGGCCCATCTGCCTGACACCGCCGCGCTAGGTCTCGGTCCAGACCAGCTCACGGCCGCGCTCTTTGCCAAACGCCGCTAACCGACAAATCGTCGGGCATTGCGAAAGATCTCGAACCACGGCCCGTACTCCCCCCAAGTGGGCGGGTGCCAGGAATTGGCGACGGTGCGAACCACGCGTTCGGGATGGGGCATAAGCGCGGTAAAGCGCCCATCTGGCGTCGTAAGGCCCGTGATGCCAGCGGTAGACCCATTCGGATTGCGGGGATAGGCCTCAGTGGGCTGCCCGTAATGATCAATATAACGCGCCGCCACAAGGCCGTTTTGCTCCAGCGACTGCCAGGTCGATTGATCAAGGATGAGTCGCCCCTCACCATGAGCCACGGGGACCGGCAGGCGCGATCCGGCCATGCCTGCTAACAATACCGAGGGATTGGGAGGGATCTCGACTAGCACCGTGCGCGACTCAAATTGCTCGGAGCGGTTACGCTCAAAGGTAGGCCACAGTTCAGCCCCCGGAATCACGGACCGAAGGTGGGACATCATTTGACAACCGTTACAGACGCCCAGCGCAAACGTCTCCTTGCGCATAAAGAACGCCGCAAACTGGGCCCGTAGCGATTCATTAAAGAGAATCGATTTCGCCCACCCGCCGCCTGCGCCCAGTACATCGCCAAAGGAAAACCCGCCACACGCGGCAAACCCGGTAAAAGTCGCCAGATCATCGCGCTCGGCCAACAAATCGCTCATCGTGACATCGATGGCCTCGAAACCCGCGGCCATGAAGGCCGCCGCCATCTCCCGCTGACCGTTTACGCCCTGCTCACGCAAGATCGCGACCCGCGGTTTACTCAGCATCAATTGCGGCGCGAGCGGTTCCTCAACTGCGAACGTCGTATGCACACTGAGGCCGGGATCCATTGCGTCGGACAGGGTCGCGTAGGATTCAGCAGCACTGCGCGGCTCGTCGCGCAGTGCCTGGAGACGAAAGGACGTCTCCGCCCATAGCCGTTCATAAGCCATTCGATCCCCTTCGAGCAGAATCCGGCCACAGTAACGGATCGTGATTTCCTGGCCCGGCCGTACCGTACCGATAACTTTCGTGTAGCGGAGCAGACCTTTTTGTTTCAGGGCCCCCAAAATACCTGCGCGCGATGCGCGTGGGACCTGCATAACCGCGCCTAGCTCTTCGCTAAAAAGGGCCGCCATGGGGTCAAGACCTAACGCGGTCAAATCCACGTCAAGGCCGCACTTAGCGGCAAACGCCATCTCGCATAAGGTCACGAACAGACCGCCATCGGATCGGTCGTGATAACTCAGCAGTAGGCCCAATTCGTTTAACGCTTGGACCACCCCGAAGAACAATTTGAGCACGCGCGCATCATCGAGGTCGGGGGGGCGCCCACCGTCGATCCCGTATACCTGCGCCAAGGCCGAACCACCCAGACGATCCTTGCCCTGACCGAAATCGACTAACAGCAGATCCGTCTCCCCCTCAAGAACGCATTGCGGAGTCAGGGTCTTGCGCGCATCGCTTACCGGCGCAAATGCGGTGACTACCAGCGATACTGGGGCTTGGACCTCACGCTTGAGGCCCTCTACCGTCCACTGCGCACGCATTGAGAGTGAGTCTTTGCCGACTGGGATCGCGATACCAAGGGCCGGGCACAAATGCAGGCCGACTGCCTCCACTGCCCGAAAAAGCGCGGCATCCTCCCCTTCCGTACCGGCGCTAGCCATCCAATTGGCCGACAGCCTCACGTCCCGTAAACGACGAATGCGGGCGGCGGCGATGTTGGTCACGGCCTCGCCTATGGCCATTCGGGCCGATGCCGGCGCATCTATGACGGCAATAGGTGAACGCTCACCGATGGCGAGCGCCTCCCCGGTCACATCGGAATACCCGGTCGCCGTAACACCCACATCAGCGACCGGCACCTGCCAGGGACCCACCGTCTGATCGCGACAGACAAGACCCGAGATGCTGCGGTCACCGATGGTGATCAGGAACTCTTTGCTCGCGACCCCTGGCAAGGTCAGCACGCGGTGCACAGCCTCATGGATATCCAGTGATCGCGTGGCCAGCGCCTGCGCCGAACGGCGAACCGTCCGCGCCTGCCGTTTCATCCGTGGCGGATCGCCCAAAAATACCGCCAGCGGCAAATCGACGGGGTAGGCCCCACCTGCGACAGCAAAATGCTCATCGTGCACGCGTAGTCGCGGCTCCGCCACGACCCGACCCACGACCGCAACCGGGCAACGTTCACGCTCGCAAATCTCGAGGAAGCGCGCTAACGCATCTTCGCGCACGCCCAGGACATAACGCTCTTGGGCCTCATTACACCAGATTTGCATGGGCGACATTTGCGGCTGCCCATTGGGGATCGCACGAAGATCAATATCGGCGCCGCACCCTGCGCCATGCACAAGTTCCGGCAAGGCATTTGAAAGGCCGCCTGCGCCCACATCATGAATGGACAGAATCGGACTCTCGGCACCGGCGGCAATACACGACTCGATCACCTCTTGCGCGCGACGCTGCATCTCCGCGTTGCCCCGCTGCACAGAGGCGAAATCGAGATCCTCCTCGCCACTCCCGCTACCAACGCTCGATGCGGCGCCGCCACCCAAACCGATCAGTAGTGCCGGGCCGCCCAACACGACCAGCGGGGTCCCCGGAGGCAACTTTTCCTTTTCGACGTGGCCTGGGCGCACACTACCAACACCGCCTGCCAACATAATCGGCTTACGATAACCGTAAACGCTATCGCCCACGGCCAACTCGAAGCAACGGAAATAGCCGAGAATCGCCGGCCGACCGAATTCATTATTAAAGGCCGCAGCCCCCACGGGCGCCTCGAGCATAATATCAAGCGCGCTCGCGAGCCGAGGCGGTGCACCGCGGTCAACCTCCCACGGCCTGATCGCGTCCGGCAGACGCAAATCCCCAACCGAGAAGCCTGACAGGCCTGCCTTCGGATGCCCTCCGCGGCCCGTCGCCCCTTCATCGCGGATTTCGCCGCCCGCACCGGTCGCCGCCCCCGGGTAAGGAGAGATCGCGGTGGGATGGTTATGGGTCTCCACCTTGGCCAACAAATGGACCGGCTCTTCAATACTGAAATAGCGGCGCGTGTCAACGTCCACTAGCAGTCGTGAACCCGAGGATGCGCCTTCCATAACCGCTGCATTATCCGCATAGGCGCTTAGCAAGCCTTCGGGGCTGGCCTTCGCGGTTTCCCGAATCATTGCGAAAAGCGTGCGTTCGCAGGACTTGCCGTCAATCACAAAATCGGCATTAAAGATTTTATGTCGACAATGTTCTGAGTTCGCTTGCGCGAACATCATAAGTTCCGCATCCGTAGGGTTACGACCCATATCGACGAAGGTCGTCAGGAGATAGTGGCGCTCGTCATCGGACAGCGCGAGCCCGAACTCTTTATCGGCGCGCACAAGCGCATCTAATCCAGCACCCAGGACATCTATGGTCGAGCCCTGAGCGGGCTCAGTCGGAGTCCAGAGGCTTGCCCCATCGGCAGAACTTGGCAAGACGCTTTCGGTCATGCGGTCATGGATGAGCAGCTCGATGCCAGCACGCTCTTCGGCGCTTAATGGGCGTGCGGCCGTCAAACGCCACAGCACGCCCCGTTCAAGACGAGCAATGCTGGTAAGGCCGCAACGTTGTGCGATGTCGGTGGCCTTGCTTGACCATTCCGAAATCGTTCCGAGGCGCGGGACTACTAAAAACTCCTCCGATGTCTCGCCTTCCGGGGGTGACGGCGCGCCATAATCAAGGAGCGATGCCAATACGCCCTCTTCGTCACGGTTAAGCGGCTGGCGCAGCTTCACGAAATGCCGATACTGCGCATACACGGCCAGAACCGGCGCGCCCGCGCTTAAGCGACGGAGCATCCGTTCGGCACGAAAGGCTGCCAACGCGTTTGGCCCGGCGAAATTCACGGTCACGTCTACCATCTCTACACCCTACGCTAAGAACACGACTTGCCCGGTCCTCCATCGACCACGAGAGCGGCGCCTTGACAGCGCCTGCCCATAGGGCCTCAAGACGATGGCGAGGACGCCGGTGCTGGCACGACTGGCGGGAGGCTCCCGCTACCGGATTGGGTGCTCGAGGTATTAGTCTTAGCCGAAGGGGCCTCGGCCGGAATCGGGGCCACAGAACCGGTTGGGGGGGTTGCTTCGATTTGCGTCCCAGGCGCAGGGCTTGTGGCGGTCCTCGGCAAAGGTACGGTGTTTGCGGGATAGCGGCTGTGATCGACCGGTGCCGAGAGTCCCGACGGAATCTTTAAGGGAGGTAGGGGGGATGGCACCACATAAGCGGGTCCCTGACAGCCTCCGCCAGTGGATGCGCAGCCCGCTAGACCGAGACTTACCAGAATTGCCACTCCTAATCGCGTATACCTCATACCTGTACCCCCGCCTGCCGCATAGCCTCTTGGACCGTTGCCCTTCGTTCTGGCGACAACGGCGTTAAGGGCAACCGCAAGTAGGGCTCGATCAATCCCATGGCATGCAGTGCCCACTTCACTGGAATCGGGTTCGATTCCACAAACAATGCCTTGTGGAGACCCGCCAGCGGTTCATCTTTTTTGCGCGCACTTTCGCTATCGCCAGCAAAAATCGCCTCCCAAACCGCGCTCATACCCTTAGGTGCCACATTGGCGGTTACGGAAATGGCGCCCACCGCACCCAAAAGACCGAGCGCCACCGCAGTCGCATCATCGCCGCTATAGAGCGCAAACTCGGATGGGCAAAGACTGCGGATTGCACGTCCCCGATCCAGGTTGCCGGTCGCCTCTTTGATGCCGACGATGCCCGGCACCTGTGCCAATCTGGCCACCGTTTCCGGCAATAGGTCGCAAGCGGTGCGGCTGGGCACATTATAGAGGATGATCGGAACCCTGCTTGCGTGAGCCACCGCCTCAAAGTGCTGAAACAATCCTTCCTGGGTCGGCTTAATATAGTACGGGGTCACGATGAGGCAGGCATCCGCGCCCACATCGGCGGCCGCCTGCGTGAGCACAATGGCCTCGGCAGTGGCATTGGCGCCAGTCCCGGCGATCACCGGGATGCGTCCCGCGATGTATTCCACCACATGGGCGACAACTGCCACATGTTCCTCGACGCCCAAGGTCGAGGCCTCGCCGGTCGTGCCCGTCGCCACGACCCCATGAGTACCCTGGCTCAGATGGAAATCGAGGAGCCTGTTTAGGGCGGCAAAATCCACAGCACCGTCTGCGCGCATTGGGGTAACGATGGCGACTAGACTACCGCGAAACATAGGCTGGCCCAAGGTAAAACCGCGATAGTACTTGCCCGCCAGGAGACAAGCAAGGGCGAACCGACCCCCGGCGGGCCCGCCGGGCAGGCGAACGCAAAATAGGTGCGCGCAGGCTAATGACCCGGCGGCGACCTCGTAGTAACCGGCGGCCGCAACGGGTCTGTGCAGGCCGCGAGCCCTGGCAATTCGTCTGCGAACAACGGCGCGCGCGTCTCGATCGGCGCATTCAGGCCCAAAGACATGGCATTCACCTCGGTTTGGGGACCCCCTGTCCACGTCGCCCCAAGCGACGCACCGTAGCCGCCTAGACCTCGCCGCGCCGGAATCTTTCCTAAGGCTCTTTTGGCCTCGTGACCCCGATGGGATTTTGCGAAGGCCAGGCACGCCTTGGCCGCCCGAATACGCCCGCAAAACGGCTGCCTCACACTCAAGGTCTAGCATAGGTATCCCTTAGGCGGCGTCACCGCCCCATGAAGTACGGTGCCGGACGAAAGACCTAAAACCACGAGCGTCGATCCGCGCTTGTGGTCATTGACAGCGTTGTTGTTACAATACGGTACACTTAAAGTATGAAGGGGAAATTCATGGGTGCAATCGAGGTCGGTCAGGTGGTTCCGGATTTCGCGATCCAGGCCACGAGCGATCAGGCCTTTCATTTATCCGAATTGCGGGGTACAAACATAGTCCTGTATTTTTATCCCAAGGACAATACGCCCGGCTGCACCTTGGAAGGACAAGATTTTCGCGACCACTACGAAGAGTTTGAGGCCCTCAACACGACAATTTTTGGGGTCTCGCGGGATAGTCTCAAATCGCACGAGTCGTTCAAAGATAAGCAGTGTTTCCCATTTGACCTGATCTCCGATACTGATAGCACTTTGTGTGCAGCGTTCGACGTCATCAAGGAAAAAACCCTGTATGGAAAACAATCGATGGGCATAGAACGCAGTACCTTTATCATAGATGCAGACGGGATCTTGCAACGTGAATACCGCAAGGTGAAGGTCAAGGACCATGTCCTGGAAATACTAAAAACTTTACCCGAGATCGTCCGCTAGGATGACGAACCCACTAAAGCTTTTTGTGCTCGACACAAATGTTCTGATACATGATCCTTCGGCCTTTTACCGCTTCAAGGAGCATGATGTCTATATTCCCATAGTCGTACTAGAGGAGCTAGACGCCCATAAAACGGGCGTCTCGGAAGTGGCCCGTAACGCACGCCAAGCCAGTCGCTTCCTAGATGAAATTCTCTCCTCAACAAATGACCTCGCGAGCGGGGCACTCTTGCCAACCTCTGCGGAGAGCCCTGCTGGTCGCCTTTTTATCCCACTAAAAACATCCAACCACCCACTCCCAGAGGCCTTTACTGCACACACCACGGACAATCAACTGCTGGCTCTCATTAAAGACCTAGCAGCTGAGCACACCGGGCGCGACGTCATCTTGGTCAGCAAGGATATTAACCTCCGCATAAAGGCGCGCGCCCTCGGCCTGAACGCCGAGGACTACACAAGCGACCGAGTCCTAGACGATGCCGATCTTCTCTATCGTGGAATCGATCAGCTCGCCCCGGAGGTCAGTGAGTCCCTAAACAAAGCTGAACGTTCTGGTGAGCTTACGCAGTACGAGGTCCAGGGTCCCGCGACACGATCCTGGTACCCAAATGAGTTTCTTGTTGACGCCGACGAGTCACTGCCCGCCGTGGTTGTTCGCGAGCTCAGCCCCGACCACGCAACTCTACAAAACGTCCGGGACTACGCCACAAAAGGTGGCGCCATCTGGGGCATTCGGGCCCGCAACATAGAGCAGAACTTCGCGCTCAATCTCCTGATGGACCCGGAGATCGACTTCGTTACCCTGCTTGGCCATGCGGGGACTGGTAAGACCTTGCTGACACTGGCCGCCGCGCTGCATCAGACCATAGAGCAGCAACGGTACACGGACATCATCGTGACCCGCATCACCATCCCGGTAGGCAATGACATCGGCTTCTTGCCGGGAACCGAAGAGGAGAAGATGGGTCCGTGGATGGGCGCCCTCGATGACAATCTCGACGTCCTAAACCAAGCTGAACTGGAGAGCCGTGCCCAATCACAATGGGCGCGCGCCGCGGCCACTGACCTCATTCGGTCACGGATCCACATGAAGTCCCTAAACTTCATGCGCGGCCGAACATTTTTACGAAAGTTCATCATAGTAGACGAGGCTCAAAACCTGAGCGCGCATCAAATGAAGACTCTCATAACCCGGGCCGGGCCGGGCACCAAGGTCGTCTGCCTTGGCAACATCGCCCAGATCGATAGCCCCTACCTTACCGAAACGACCTCGGGAATCACCTACGTCGTTGACCGATTTAAGCAATGGAAGCATAGCGGGCATGTCACCTTACGCCGTGGTGAACGATCACGTCTCGCCGACATGGCAACCGATATACTCTAGCGCCCTCGCGCCCGACCGCCTTAAGGCAAGGCGCCCAACAGGTGTTCTCTACAACGGGCCGCGCGCCGTTCATGCCAGCTAGGTCTGCGCATTGGCTAGCCGATGAAAAGACGCGGCGCTACAACAACCACTGTAGCCACAATACGAGGGTTGCCAGCGTCACCAATAACACGGCCGGCGTGAGAATCACCCCCACCCGCATGTAGGTCTGCCAAGAAATGGTCTCTCCTTTACGCGCCAAGACGTGCAGCCACAAGAGGGTTGCGAGGCTGCCTAACGGGGTAAATTTGGGCCCGATATCACAACCGACCACATTGGCGTAGATCATCGCCTGGCGGGTTGTATCCGGGACCGCGGCCATACCGTGGATGGCTAACGCGCCTACCAAAACGGTGGGCATATTATTCATCACGGCCGAAAGACCAGCGGTCAGAAAGCCCGTACCTAGGGTCGCCGCCCAAATGCCGTGTTCGGCAAGCGCGTGCAGGACCGATGCCAGCATGACGGTGAGACCGGCATTGCGCAGTCCATAGACTACGAGGTACATCCCTAAGCTGAACAACACAATCTGCCATGGGGCCTCACGTAGTACCCGAACAACCGGCACGATCGCCCCGCGTCCCGCCCGCCACGCCCGCGCCGCAATGATGAGCAAAACCAGGGCTGCAATACCGGTCAATAGCGATACCGGCACATGGAGCCGACCGGCCAGAAAATAACCAAACAACAGCACGAGAAGAATCGGCCAGCTAAGCGCAAATAACAGCGGGTCCTTAATGGCAGTGGCGGGCTCGCTCAGTCGCGAGACATCGTAGTGGATCGGTATATCGCGCCGGAAATATATCCATAAGACGGCGAATGTCATGAGGCCGGCCGCGATATCGACGGGCACCATGACTTCGGCATAGCGACGGAAACCGATCCCAAAAAAGTCTGCGGACACAATATTGACAAGGTTTGAGATAGAAAAGGGTAGAGACGTGGTATCGGCGACAAATCCGGTCCCCATAACGAACGCGAATGCCGCCTTGGGCGAGAAGCCCAAGGCCAAAAGCATGGCGAGCACGATGGGGGTCAAGATGAGGGCCGCGCCATCATTGGCGAACAACGCGGCCACTAGGCCGCCGAGAAGGATAATCAGGGGGAACAAGGCCCGGCCGCGACCCCGGCCCATACGCGCCATATGCAGTGCCGCCCAATGAAAAAAGCCAGCCTCGTCCAAAAGGAGCGAGATAATGATGAGGCCTACGAAGGTGAAGGTCGCGTTCCAAACAATGGTCCAGACCGTTGGGATGTTGGCGATATGGACAACCCCCAAAAGCAGGGCGATCAAAGCACCAATCAGTGCGCCCCACCCGATCCCAAGCCCCTTCGGCTGCACGATCACCAAATACAGCGTAAACACAAACACCGCTACCGCCAGAACCATCAATCATCTCCTAAAATACAGTCGTCCGCCCCTAGACCCCAATCGGGGTGAGCGCGGTGGTCGATAAAACGCCCTTAGTCAATCTTTTCGCCACCTATTCGGCGCCCTCGCTCGCGACGATCGCTCGATCCAGCCGATCGACTGCTAGCTGCGGCGCGGCGGGCGGGGCTCAGTGGCAACGGTCGCCGCGCTGGCCTCTTAGCTGATATGCAGGTAACGGCATGGGGCTTGGGACGACAAGTGCGGGCCTAGGACTTATCCACAACAAGACGGCCCGCGGGGCTCATCGTCGCGGATCGGCCGATTAGGCATGGCCGCCAGGCGGTGCTCATCGGCGCTGAAGGTATGCTGGCTCGGAGCCAGCTTGAGCGCGGCTATGACACGAGACACCCACGGCGGCAGATCGCGATGGAGACGGTAGTACATCCAAGTTCCTTGTCGTCGCGTCTCCACGAGCTGCGCCTCGCGCGCCACCGCGAGGTGACGAGATACCGTGGTCTGGGGCAAATCGACGGCGTAGAAAAGCTCACAAACACAGAGCTCGCCGAAGGTCAGCAGCAATACCAGCAACCGACGACGGATGGGATTTCCTAAAACTGCAAAGACATCATCTTCAGTAACCATGCGGCATTATATATATGGTATTCCATATATTACAAGATGCACGCAGAGATCGCGCCAACCCTAGTTCGGGTCTAGCCGAACTAGGGGTTTAGGCCGGCCCAGGGGCCGGCGTCTTGGAGGATCGGGATACCGTAGTGGTCGGGATACTGGACTGCCTGAAAATAGAGGCCGTCCGGGGTCGCGGTAAGCCCGCCTAGTGCCCGGTCTCTGGCCACCAGCACCTCATGGGCCCAGGGAACCGGCCGTTCGCCTGCGCCGATTGCGGTGAGGACGCCGGCGATATTACGGACCATATGGTGCAAGAAGGCATCTGCCTCGACCGTCATAATCACAAACGGACCTAAGCGCTCGATCATGAGGCGCCGCACAGTCCGCACGGGGCTCTTGGCCTGACATTGGCTGGCCCGAAAGGAGGTAAAATCGTGGCGCCCCAAAAGGGCAAGGGCCGCCTCCTGCATGCGTGCGATATCGAGCGGCCGATAGTCGAAGCTCACACGCGCGGCCCACAAACCGGGGCGGACGCGGCGATTCAAAATGACATAACGGTAGGTCCGCCCGAGCGCGGAGAATCGTGCACTGAAATCACCGGCTACCACTTGCGCCCACAGAACCGAGACATCGCGGCTCAAATGACTGTTGGCGCCATGCACGAAGGCGCTCGGTCGCCGCTCTCGTGTGGTATCAAAATGAATGACTTGGCAAAGCGCATGCACGCCCGCATCCGTTCGGCCAGCGGCAACCACCCGTATTGGTTCATCGGCCACGTGGGTCAGCGCACGCTGAACGACATCCTGGACCGTCACTACCCCGACCTGGCTCTGCCACCCGGAAAACGGCGCGCCGTTATACTCGACGCCCAAAGCCCATCGCGTCATAACTAAACGGCGGACAAGGCGACCAGATCGCGCACCGACTCAGGCACCATCTTGCCGCGGCTCGCCCGGACGCCCTGGAAGCGGCGGCGCTCCGCCGCAGTCAATTCCACAGTGCGCTTCCGACCGATCAGCGCAAGCTTCTGGTCACGGCTCCCCGCCACCACCGCTATGAGTTTCTCCCCCTTGGTATCCAACAACTTGACGCCGCGCCCTCTAGGCATGACCGGCAAGCTCGCCTCCGACAGGATCAGGAGACGATTTTCCGTCGCGCAGGCAATCCAGCCGCCAGCTGCCACCACGACCGGCATCAGCAGCGTGGCCCCCTCTTCTAGCTTCACAACCGTCTTACCGGCCTTGGTGCGCGTCACGAGCTCGCCAAGGGGGGCCTTAAAGCCATAGCCGCTATCGGCTACGAGCAAGGCAAGATCCCCATCGTCGCCCATGAGAACACCCTTAAACTCGACCCCTGCGCCAGGCTCTAGCGTGCGCGACAAGGGCTCGCCAAATCCGCGCGCCGAAGGCAGTTTGTGGGCAAGCACCGCGTAACTACGCCCGCGGCCGTCGATGAAAATCGCGTATTGCGTGTTCCGTCCGCGCGCGGCTTGCCGAAACGCATCCCCCGTGCGGTACGATAGACTGGCCCCGTCGACCTCATGCCCGCGCGCTTGCCGCACCCAGCCGTTGACCGACAAGACCACTGTCACGGGCTCGGCCGCGAAGTCGTTGGGCTCAATGGGCCGCGCGGCCGGTCGCGTACACAAGGGCGAGCGCCGATCATCGCCATAGATCTCGGCGTCGCGCGCCAATTCTTCCCGCACAAAACGCCGGAGCTTCGTGGGCGAACCGAGCAGGCGCTGGAGGCCAGTCCGCTCAGTCACGAGCTTGTCGCGCTCTTCCTTTAGCTTGATTTCCTCGAGTTTAGCGAGCTGACGCAGGCGAATCTCGAGCACGGCATCAGCCTGTCGCTCGCTCAAGCCAAACCGCGCCATCAGCGCATGCTGCGGCTCGTCTTCCGTCCGGATCAAGCGAATGACCTCGTCTAAATAATCAAAGATCGTCAACAAGCCTTCAAGGATATGCAGACGATCATTAATCTTATCTAGCCGGAAGCTGAGCCTGCGGCGCACGGTCTCGATGCGAAACGTCAACCACTCCGTTAGGAGTTCGCGCAAACCATACACGCGCGGCCGACCATCCCCGCCGATGAGATTGAGATTGACGCGATAGCTTCGCTCGAGATCGGTGGTCGCAAACAGGTGGCTCATGACCGCCTCCGCATCAACACGATTCGACCGTGGGACAATCACGAGCCGGGTGGGGTTCTCGTGATCCGACTCATCGCGCAAATCCTCTACCATCGGCAATTTTTTGTTGCGCATCTGCTCTGCGATCTGCTCTAGGATCCGCGAGCCCGATGCTTGATAAGGGAGCGCCGTCACGACAATGGCGCCATCCTCCCGCTCCCATTTGGCCCGCGCTCGCACAGAGCCCGTACCCGAACGGTAAAAGGCGATGATGTCTTCCCGAGGCGTCACAATCTCCGCGCCCGTGGGATAATCCGGCGCCAGCACATGCTCACAGAGCGCCTCAAGCGTCGCCTTAGGGTCATCCAACAGATGGAGGCAGGCGGCCGCTACCTCGCGGGCATTATGCGGCGGAATATCGGTTGCCATACCCACGGCTATCCCCATCGCGCCGTTCAATAAGACATGGGGAAGCCGCGCGGGAAGAATACGAGGCTCTTCTAGGGTACCGTCAAAATTAAACGCCCAATCGACCGTACCCTGGCCGAGTTCCGACAGTAAGAGATCAGCGAAGCGCGAAAGCCGCGCCTCCGTGTAACGCATCGCCGCAAATGACTTAGGGTCGTCCGGGGAACCCCAGTTGCCCTGACCGTCGACCAGCGGATAGCGATAGCTAAACGGCTGGGCCATGAGCACCATCGCCTCATAACAGGCGGTATCCCCGTGCGGATGGAACTTGCCTAAGCAATCGCCCACGGTACGCGCTGATTTCTTGAACTTGGCGCCCGCCGATAAAGCGAGTTCAGACATCGAATAAATGATGCGTCTTTGCACCGGCTTTAGACCATCGCCGATGTGCGGCAATGCCCGGTCTAGAATCACATACATCGAGTAATCGAGATAGGCCTTCTCGGTAAATCCGAGAACTGGCATCTCTTCACTCAGGAGTTCCGTCTGTTCGGTCACACAACCTCCGCCTTATCACCGCTTATCTCAAGCCAGCGCCGCCGATCGGCCGCGCGCTTCTTGCCCAACAGCATATCGAACGACGCGTCTGTTCCATCGTCCGGCGCCAAGACCAGCCGAACGAGCCTCCGCGTCTCCGGGCTCATCGTCGTCTCCCGCAGCTGCAAGGGATTCATTTCCCCAAGGCCCTTGAAGCGCTGCACATTGGGTTTCGCCTTGGCGTGGCTTGCCATGATCTTGTCGAGGACGCCCCGCTTCTCGTTATCGTCCAGGGCATAATATACGTCCTTGCCCACATCGATCCGATAGAGAGGCGGCATCGCGACATGCACCCGGCCCGCCAAGACCAGTGGCCGAAAATGACGCACAAACAATGCGCAAAGGAGAGTCGCTATATGCGCCCCATCGGAATCGGCATCAGCCAGAATACACACCTTGCCATAACGCAGGCCCGCGAGCGAAGCGCTCCCTGGATCCACGCCGAGCGCCACTGCGATGTCGTGCACTTCCTGCGAGGCGAGGACGTCTGCCGACTCTACTTCCCAGGTATTCAGGATCTTGCCGCGCAACGGCATGATGGCCTGGAAGACACGATCACGCGCCTGCTTTGCAGACCCACCCGCTGAATCCCCCTCAACCAAAAAGAGCTCCGTACGCGCAAGGTCCTGGCTCGAGCAATCGGCCAATTTACCGGGCAAGGCCGGCCCGTTCACGGCCTTCTTGCGTTCGACCCGTCGCGCCCGTCGCTCACGCAACTGGGCACAGTCAATCGCGATTTTGGCGATTTCGCTGCCCTCTGCGACATGGGCATTCAACCACAGGGCAAAGGTGTCTTTGACAACGCCGGAAACGAATGCGGCGGTCTCCCGCGATGTGAGCCGCTCCTTGGTCTGGCCGGAAAACTGTGGCTCTTTTAGCTTGGCCGACAACACAAACGCAATCTTCTCCCACACGTCCTCGCCGGTGAGTTTCAGCCCGCGAGGCAACAGACTATGAAACTCACAGAACTCCCGCAGCGCCTCGGTCAAGCCTAACCGAAAGCCGTTTACGTGCGTGCCTTCCTGCGAGGTCGGGATGAGGTTGACGTAACTTTCGCGAATGCCGATCGATTCCTCGTCCGGCTGCCAGACGACCGCCCATTCGACCGCCTCCCCGCCGCCGGTCATACGTCCAACAAAAGGCGTTGCCGGCAGAAGTGCATGATCCCCTAAGGCCTCGACCAAATATTGTCCCAGACCATCCTCGTAATACCATTGCTCATCATCGTTCGGATCTTGCTCTGATCGGAAAATAACGCGCAGGGCCGGGCACAAGACGGCTTTGGCCTTCAAGAGATGCTTAAGACGCGCGGGAATAAACTTAGGACTATCAAAGTATCGCGGTTCCGGCCAAAATCGGATCGTGGTGCCGGTCTCTTTACGAGCGACGGTGCCAACGACCTCTAGGTCCTCAACCCTTTCCCCGTGCGCAAAGGCCATGTGATGAATCTGGCCGCCGCGCTTGACATAGACATCCAAACGCTGGGACAAGGCGTTCACGACCGACACGCCGACGCCGTGAAGGCCGCCGGAAAAGGCGTAGTTTTTATGCGAAAATTTTCCGCCCGCATGGAGACGCGTGAGAATAACCTCGATTCCACTAATCCCTTCCTCGGGATGAATATCGACCGGCATGCCGCGCCCATCGTCGGTCACCGACAACGCATCGCCGACGTGCAAGGTGACCGTCAGGGTATGGGCATAACCACTAATGGCCTCGTCGACCGAATTATCAATGACCTCCTGCGCCAAATGATGGGGGCGATCGGTCTGGGTATACATGCCGGGGCGACGGCGAACCGGCTCAAGACCCGTAAGAACCTCGATGTCAGAGGCATCATAGCGTGCCATCAGGCGAGATCGGCGACCAGGGCCGCTCGCGCCAAATCATCGAGGGCGGTCTCATAACGGTAGTGCGGGTGATCAATTCCAGACGAGATGGCAGCGCCCGCCTTGGCCGCGGTCACCATCTGGGGAGTGAGATCAAAACGTAAGAAGTGTACGGCGGACGTCTTGTCGCTGTCCTCGCGGTCCATATCCTCATCGGCGATCGCAAAGACACGCGCCTGATCGCCCACCTGCATCCACACCTTAGTCGCGATTCCGTGTAAATTCGCGAGCGCCACGCGGCGCTCCTCGACGTCCTCATACTCCAGCATGAATGTCGCCTTCCAGTTGTTGCCGTCCGGAATCAAGGGATTGTAGGCCTTGAGCTCCTCTTCGATTTCCTGCGGCTCAAAAATCTTCTCGATGCGGAGCATCTCTTGGATCTGGTAGTGCACCGTCAACCGATCCTCGAAATACAAGCATGCGTGTTTGCCGATTGCTACTCGGCGACTCTGTTTATGGGCCATCACGCGGGCCCGAAACGACGCCCGCTCCCCGGCATATTGCTCAAGTGGCAAGAGATCTTGGCGTTTAAGTATGTTCATCATCCTCCCTTATCTTCAGGTCTTATCCTTGGATGTCTTGTGTTCCTTGGCCACGATGCTTCCCTCCTGAAACAAATAGTCGCGTAGTTCGTGGTCGAATACGGCATCGTGGCGGCGTATCCATTCAAGCGCCATCGCCGCGTGTTCTTTTTCCTCGTCGCGGTTGTGGGCAAGCACGGCGCGAAGTTCCGGGTCACGGCAGGCGTCGACACGCTGTTGGTACCAATCGATTGCCTCCAGTTCCTCAATGAGCGTAACAATCGCCCTATGCATCTCACGCGTAGCTTCCGTTAAATCTGATACCTCTTCGTGCATCCCTTCGTGTGCCATGGTGGCTCTCCTTATTGGCTTTCGTGTTCACCCGATACCATAGGCGCGACAAAGGAGCGCGTATGGTGATATCGGCTGCGCGTCAGGGCCCTTGCCCTGAGCCAGATGGTGGCCGGCGATGGGACAATCGCTGGTAAAGTAGTTTGCCGCGGCCTCCTCGATGCGTTTGACGACGGGGCGCCCGATCTTGACGGCATCATCATAAAATTCACTTTTCACTCCGTAGGTGCCATCGTGACCGGAGCAGCGCTCGATGACCTCGACGGTCGTCCCCGGCACCATCAGTAATACGTCCCGCGTCTTTAGGCCGATATTCTGGACGCGCAGATGACAAGGCACATGGTAGGCGATTTTGCCGAGCTCATTTTTAAATTCCGTATTCATCTGGCCGCCTTTGTGCCGCAAAAGCAGGTACTCGAACGGATCGAAGATGGCCTTTTTCACTTTCGCGACGTCTGCATCCTCGGGAAACAGCAAGGGCAGCTCTTGCTTGAACATCAGCACGCACGACGGTACGGGGGCGACGATGTCGTAACCTTGATCGACTAACGCCGCGAGTCGCGGGATATTGAATTCCTTTAATGCCGCCACGCCGTCGAGATCGCCGACCTCGAGCTTGGGCATGCCACAGCAGTGCTCCTCGTCGGCCAAACGCACGTCAATCCCGTTATGCCAAAACACGCGGGCCAAATCGGTCGCGAGATCGGGTTCATTATAGTTTCCATAACAGGTCGCGAACAGGACGACACGGCCCTTGGTGCCCGGGGTTTCAATAGGCTCCCGATCGATGGGCTGCCAGGTCTTGCGGAAGGTCCGACTGTGATAGTCCGGGATATGAGCCCGGGGATCGACCCCAAGCACGGCCCCAAGGACCTTGCGCCCGATGCCGTTGTGGTTAACCGCATTGACGGCCTGGGTGATGACCGGAATCCCCGCCAATCGACCCACCGCGTCGGTACTCGTCAGGATGCGATCACGCAGACGAGTCTTGCCAGCGCGGAACTTGGCGGCCTTGGCGCGCAGCATCAGGTGGGGAAAGTCGACGGCCCACGGATGCGGCGGGACGTAAGGGCACTTGGTCATGTAACACATATCGCAGAGGTAGCATTGATCGACCACCTTGCCGTAATCGGTCGGCGCCACGTCCCCGAGCTCCATTTCCGAGGAGCTGTCGATCAAATCAAAGAGTGTGGGAAATGCTTGGCAGAGGTTAAAACATCGGCGACACCCGTGACAGATATCGAAAACTCGGTAGAGTTCGGCATTGATGGCCGCGGCATCGAAGAACTCAGGATCACGCCAGGGGATCGGATGTCGTGTCGGTGCATCGAGGTTTCCTTCTCGCGTCGCCTTCTGGTCCAGATCTTTGTCCATAACCCCTCCAAAAAGAAGGCGGGTCAGCTACGCCAACCCGCATCCCAGATCGCCAATACCGAAAGCCTACTTCCCGAGGCTATCGAGCGCCTTTTGGAACCGGTTGGCGTGCGAGCGCTCCGCCTTGGCCAAGGTCTCGAACCAATCCGCGATCTCCTCGAAACCCTCAGAACGGGCCGCTTTGGCCATACCCGGGTACATATCCGTGTATTCATGGGTCTCGCCGGCAATCGCGGCCTTGAGATTGTTCTCGGTGCTGCCAATCGGCAGATCCGTCGCGGGATCGCCTACGGCTTCCATATACTCGAGGTGACCGTGGGCGTGGCCCGTCTCGCCTTCGGCCGTGGAACGAAACACGGCCGACACGTCGTTGAAGCCCTCGACGTCGGCCTTGGCCGCAAAATAGAGGTAACGACGGTTGGCCTGAGATTCGCCAGCAAACGCCGCTTTGAGGTTTTCGTGGGTTTTGCTACCTTTAAGGTTCATGATGTGCTCCGTGGGTTGAGGTTATCTTTAGAATGATTCTAAATTAACAACTCAACGAGGTCAAGTCCCATTAACTGGCATATGGCGGTAACTCAACTACTATAAACGTCAAGCCCAACAGAGTATCTAACAAGGTCTAACGCGCGTCTATGGCTACAGTCAATCCGATCGCTAATGGCGGTGTACTGCTTACGGGTCTCGCGGCCCGGCTCGTTCGCGATGAGTTGCTCACAGCTGCGGAGGCCGAACGCCTAAACACCGAGTCCCAAACGAACAAGGTGTCATTCGTCACCCGGCTAGTCGAGAGCAAGAAGCTAGACGCCCTCATGATCGCGAAGATTGCATCAGAGGAGTTTGGTATTCCGCTGGTCGATATCGGTGCGCTCGACCCCGAAACCTTCCCGATCAAGCTCGTCGACGCCAAGCTCATCAGGCGTCATCGGGTGCTGCCGATATTTAAACGGGGCACGCGCCTATTCGTTGCGGTGGCAGACCCCACCAACCTAGCGGCCCTAGACGAAATCAAATTCAATACCGGACTGGCCGCCGAAGCGCTGCTCGTAGAGGAAGGCAAGCTCGGGCAGCTCATAGACCGCAATCTCGAACACCAAGACGCCTCGTTAGCCGATATCGCGATCAGTGAGGCCCTGGATAATGTCGATATCGGCATTGAAGGAGAGGCCCAAGGGGATGCCGAGGTCGACGACATCAACGACAAGCCGGTCGTGCGCTTCGTCAACAAAATCCTCCTGGATGCCATTAACCGCGGCGCATCAGATATCCACATCGAGCCTTACGAGCGTACCTACCGGGTCCGGTTTCGAACCGATGGCGTGTTGGAGGAGGTCTCCTCACCGCCAATCGCACTAGCGGCACGTATTGCCGCACGCGTAAAGATTCTCGCCCGGCTGGATATCTCCGAGCGCCGTGTCCCGCAAGATGGGCGCATGAAGATTCGGGTCACCAAAACCCGCGCGATCGATTTTCGGGTAAGCACACTGCCCACGCTGTTTGGAGAAAAGGTAGTTCTCCGACTACTAGACCCGGCCTCCGCCTCCTTGGGCGTCGACAAGCTCGGTTTTGAGCCTGACCAAAAGGCGATTTACATGGAGGCCGTCCACCGCCCCTATGGGATGGTGCTGGTCACAGGGCCTACCGGTAGCGGCAAGACCGTCACCTTATATACCGCGCTCAACATCTTGAACACCACGGACCGCAATATCTCCACGGCCGAAGACCCGGTGGAAATCAATCTCGCCGGCATCAATCAGGTCAACATCAACGAGCGCGCCAAATTGACGTTTGCGACGGCGCTGCGCGCCTTCCTGCGCCAAGACCCTGACGTCATCATGGTCGGTGAGATTCGTGACCTTGAGACAGCAGAAATTGCCATCAAGGCCGCACAAACAGGGCACATGGTAATCTCGACGCTCCACACGAACGATGCACCGCAAACCTTGGGGCGCCTCGTCAACATGGGCGTCCCCCCGTTCAATATCGCCTCGGCCGTCAACCTGATCATTGCCCAACGTCTCGCAAGACGCCTGTGCCCGCACTGCCGCAAGCCGATAGACCTACCAGCCGCGGCCCTCCTTCAGGCCGGGTTTACCGAAGCGGAGCTTCCCGACCTGCATCTCTATGAGCCCGGCGGCTGTGACCAATGCAACGGCGGCTACAAGGGTCGGGTCGGTATCTACCAGGTCATGCCGGTGACCCCGGCGATTGGCCTGATCATCATGGATGGCGGTAATCCCACGGATATCGCCAAACAGGCACACAAGGAAGGGATCGCGGATCTCCGCCAATCCGGCCTAAAGAAGGTCAAAGAGGGCATCACGAGCCTAGCCGAGGTGGAACGCGTCACAAACGAGTAGCGGTGGCGTTAAGCCCCGTGTCGAGACCTTGGCAACATCACCCATAGAGACGCCACTGAAAGCGCGCGCCGGCGGGTGACAACGGCTGGTCGTCGGTGCGGCCGTTCGTTATGATCCAGGCACGCCCAGTGGGGCCCTTTGAGGTCGCCTCCTCTTTATAAGGATAAGCTGGTCGACTCAGTGCTCCGGGCCATGCCCCCTCATTCCTCAAACCGAGTCTAGATAGACACCCAAACCATGACGATAAACGCCCTAACACGTGAGCCTCTGAGCATCTATCTCTTCGTTGCGGTAAGCGGGGCGGTAATCGGCAGCTTCCTCAGCATGCTCGTTTACCGGCTCCCGATCATGCTAAAACGCCATTGGGACCAAGACTGTCGGGACATGCTGTCATTGCCTGCCGAGGTGGAGGGCGCGACCTTCAATCTCGCTTGGCCGGGCTCGCATTGCCCCCAATGTCGCGCGCCCTTAGGCATGCGTGACAATATCCCGATCCTCGGCTTTCTGATGCTCCGCGGTCGCTGCCGACACTGCCAGGCGAAGATCCCCGGGCGCTACTTCCTGATCGAGGCACTCACAACGCTCGCGGCGGTCGCAAGCGTTGCCCATTTTGGTCTAACGCCGTGGGGTGGGCTGGCCTTTCTCCTCACCGCCGCGCTGATTGCGCTTAGCTTTATCGACATGCAGGAGCAAGTTCTGCCGGACGTGATCACGCTCCCTTTCCTGTGGTTGGGATTGCTCGCCAACACGGTAGGGCTCTTTGCCTCGCTATCATCGGCGGTATGGGGCGCGGTCATCGGCTACCTCTTTCTGTGGCTGACATTCCACGCCTTTCGACTCATCACAGGCAAGGAAGGGATGGGGCACGGAGACTTTAAGCTGTTTGCGCTCGCCGGCGCCTGGCTTGGGTGGCAACTATTGCCGCTTGTGCTCCTGCTCGCATCGCTGGCCGGCGCCCTCTACGGTGGGGCGCTCCTACTGATGGGTCGCGCATCGCGCAGTACGCCCATGCCCTTTGGGCCGTTTTTGTGCGCCGCCGTCTGGGTCAGCCTGTTTTACGGGTGGCCCATCATGGTGGGTTACCTGCGCATCACCCATGGCTAGCTTTCGAGTCGCCTTGACGGGCGGCGCCGGGTCTGGCAAATCCACGGCGGCCCAGATCTTTGCCGAATGCGGTGCCCGAGTGGTCGATGCCGATAGTATTGCGCACGAATTCATGGAGCCCGGGCACGCCCTAAACGCGACCCTCCGGGCCACCTTTGGCGAATCTATTGCCGATAGCGATGGTCGCATCATGCGTGCCGCGTTGCGTGCGCTCGTCTTTACCGATGCCACGGCCCGCAAAACACTCGAGGCGATACTCCATCCGCCCATTCGCGAGGCGCTCAGAGAACGGTCTGAAGGGGCCCGACCTTACGCCCTTATCGTTATCCCGCTGCTAGCCGAGACTGGCCGACCGAGCTTTGTAGACCGTGTGCTCGTCATTGATGCGGGCCCTGAGACCCAAAAACGGCGGCTACGCGCGCGCGGACTCACGGATGAGGCGATCCAGCACCTGCTCACCATCCAGTCGTCGCCCGACCAGAGACGCGCCCTAGCCGATGACCTCATTATCAATAATGGTTCGCGAACAGAACTCACCACTCAGGTCCGCGCGCTCCATGCCCGCTATAGCCTTGGGCCCACCCCCGCGCGCGGCCCCTAAACGGCGGTCGACCGCCGGCCCTTCTAACCGGTGATTTTCGTATCATGCCAATAGAGATAAGGGCCGCCTTCACTCATCACAACAGCGGCACAAACGACGGGTACTACTAGAGGAGACGCCCGCGGCGCTTGGCCGTACGGTGCAGGCGCCACGCGGATAGACCCGCTAAAAGCCAATAAAACAGAATCACGCCGGCGACGGCCATCAACCGATCGCGGTCCCAGAAGAAGACAATCACGCCCACGGACAGAAACAGCACCCCGCCGACTAAGAAAAATCCCAGGCACGCCGCCCAAAACGCGAACCGGGCAAGGCGGCGTTTCTCATTTTTTAGCGCAATGATCGTCTCGCCATACCGCTGATAGGCGCAGGTCGTCAGTATCGAGACAAGCACGCCCAGCCATCGCCCGGGACCAGACGCGCTAGCCCCGGCCGACTCCTTCTCTTCGCTCTTCTCGTCCACTACTCAGGGGGCCTTGTGCGACCTACGAGGTACCCCGCAAGCGCCGCCAGTCCGCCTACGGCCAGTAGCGACTGCCATGGGTTCGCGAAGATGTATTCCTCTGTTGCCTTGGTCGCCGCCTTGGTCGCCGCCTTGGTCTTCTGTGATGCCGTAGCCTCAGCTTCACTCAGCCGTACCTTCACGTCGGCCAAGTGCTTGCTCATCGCCGTGCGCAGAGCCGTTATTGTCTCGCCGCCCTCATGCGCCGTGGCTTCCATCAACTTTTCGCCATCAGCCATTAGCGCCTTGAGATCGGTAAACAACTGATTGAGAATCGTGCTAAAACCTTCTGTCTTGTCCATAAGAGCCTTCTTTTTTAAAGATGGTGCCGGATCGACAACACTACCACTATAGGCCGCTCTTTTGTGCTAATAAAGCCTAAACAGTCGGGTGGTTTTAGAGGAGAATGAAAGGCTTTGCTGTCTTTGGCCCGTTGGCCGCTCGTGCCAACGCGAGGCCTGAACGGGATCGAAGGCGCACTACAATCCCCCCTAACCCCGCAGCCCTCGCGATTTCACGGTACGGCTAACGGCTGTCTCCCTGGGCCGTTGCGCTCGTAGCGCGTAGCGCCCACAAGGCCCCGACAGCCTATTTGGTCGTCTCCCCGACGCTACCAAAGACGGCACTCCGCAAGGCGACCCCCTGCCCGTACGCCTGATGGGCCTGGGCTCGATCCCGATCGTGCATGCCCCCCAATGCATAGATGGGCAACCATGTGGAGCGAGCAAGCTCTGCGAAGCGTACCCAGCCCAGCGCTTCCCGTTCAGGATGGCTTTGCGTGTGCTGAATAGGGGACAGGACAGCGAAATCGCAGCCCACGTCGGCCGCTTGCTTTAGGTCTTTTGCATCGTGACACGAGGCCCCAACGAGTAGTTGGGGTGGTAAAGGGCGGGCCGCCAATTGCCAGAGGCGTCTGGCGGAAAGGTGCACGCCATCAGCACAGGCCTGGGCCTCCTTGGGATCCCCGTTGACCACGCATCGAGCCCCATACAGGGCACAGAGTTTCCGTAGGTGCGCGGCATAGGCATAGAGGCGCTTGGCCGGCCATGGCTCGCGCAATTGCAAAAGCCGCGCGCCGCCGGCAAGCGCCGCCTTCAACCGCTCCTCAAAGACCTCTTCGCCGAGGCCCTCGGCGTCGCTAATCAGGTAGAGGGGAGGTAAGGCAAGGCGCGCAATGATCGGCAGGTCGGCAGCCAGAAAGGGGAGGTCGGCCAGACTATCGACCGGGCACCATTGGATAGGCTGGCCTTCACGCCCATACGGCGTACCCTCATAATCAAGGACGCGCCAAAAGGCGAGCGTAACCGGTGCCGGTGGATTGGCGCGAAAATGCGGCAGTGGTTCGCAAGCGCCGATGGTGATGCCTAGCTCTTCGTCGAGCTCACGGCGCAAGGCCGCCGACTCGGATTCGCCAGGGTTCACTTTTCCGCCGGGAAACTCCCAAAGATCGCCGCCGATTTTGCCAGTCGGGCGGCGCGCGATAAGGACTCGACCAGCATGATCCTGGATGATCCCCGCAACGACCAACTTAGGTCCGGTATGATCCGTTGATGCGGACATAGTCATAGGACAAGTCGCAGGTAAAAACGGTCGCCTGCCCGGAACCCTGCCCGAGATCGACACCAATCGTGATCTCTTGTTCTGAGAACGCCTTTTGGCCCAACTCCTCGCGGTAATCGGGATCTACCGCTCCATTCACAAAAACCCTGATGCCGTTTAAGGTGACACTGACGTGCGCCGGGTTAGCAAGCTCAATAGGGGCGCGTCCGATAGCCATCAAAATACGGCCCCAATTGGGATCGCTCGCGAACAGCGCCGTCTTCACAAGGGGTGACTGGGCGATGGTGTTGGCCACCTGCCGACACTCATCTTCAGACCGCCCCCCCGAGACACAGACGCGGACAAACTTCGTGGCACCTTCGCCGTCACGCACAATGGCATGCGCAAGATCTGCGCACAGCGTCTCGAGGCCCGCCACGAAGCGGCTGAAATTGGGCCCCTTAGTCTCGTCAATGTGGGCGCCTGATCGGCCCGTGGCCAACAATACGACGGCATCGTTGGTTGATGTATCCCCGTCGACGGAAATCGCGTTGAAGGTCGATCGGACGGCTTGGTCGAGCGCAGCCTTTAGAACCTGACGCGGCGCCGAGACATCCGTGGCAATAAACGAGAGCATGGTCGCCATATTCGGGTGGATCATCCCTGAACCCTTCGCGATACCCACGAACCCGACCGGCGTCTCACCCAGCCGCACCTTGGCAACCGCCGCTTTCGGTACCGTGTCTGTCGTCATAATGCCATAGGCGGCATCAAGCCACCCCTCGCCGCGCGCATTGGCAATGGCCGCTGGCAGACCCGCGATCACCGCCGCCGTGGACAATCGCTCGCCAATAACGCCGGTCGAAAACGGTAAGATTTCCTCGGTCCGACATCCCAAGTGATGGGCGAGCGCTTCGCAACAAGCCATCGCATCCTGCCGTCCAAGCTCGCCGGTCGCGGCATTGGCCACGCCGGTGTTGATCACAAGCGCGCGCGGCTCGGCCAGTGCCAAATGAGCCTTGGCCACTATGACCGGCGCGGCCGCGAAATGGCTTTGCGTAAAAACTGCGGCGGCCGTCGTTCCCGGGTCACACAAAATCACGACCAAGTCGCGGCGATCCGCCTTGCGAATGCCTGCCATGGTGGTCCCCGCACGCACACCAAGTATGGCCCCTAAAGATGGCAACACCTTTCCCCCTACGACCATGGACCGCCTCCTTAAGAGAGCCTGCCGTGGCAGTGCTTGTACTTCTTCCCGGATCCACAGGGGCATGGATCATTCCGGCCCACCTTGGGCCCGGTCCTCGTCACCGTATGCACGACGCCGTCATCGTCCACTTCTGCGGCACTTACGCTGGGGTGGTCATAATATGTCACACCGCGCTGACGACGTTGCTCGTTGATAATATCGATATCGCTATCGTCTTGGATCTCGATTTGCGCAAGCGTGGTAATAACCTCATTTTTGATACGATCCAGCATTTGCGAAAACAAATCGAATCCCTCGCGCTTGTACTCCTGCTGGGGACTCACCTGCGCATAGCCGCGCAATTGTATCCCCTGGCGCAAATGGTCCATAGCCGCCAAATGATCCTTCCATTGGAGGTCTAGGACCTGCAGCATAATGGCCTTCTCTAGATGGCGCATCGTTTCTTCTCCTAGCTGCTGCGTCCTCAGGCCATAACTCTCACGAGCCTTCTCTTGAATGCGGGCCCGTAAACCTTCTTCATCCAAGGCGCTCTCGTCCTTGAGCCATTGGTCTATCGGCAGCTCCAGGCGCAACTCGCGCGCAAGCGTCTCCTGAAGTCCGGCAATATCCCACTGCTCCTCAAAGCTGTTGGGCGCAACATGATTGCTGATAAGCGCCTGAACGATGTCCTGATGAATGACCGCAACGCTCGCGCTGACGTCCTCCGCGACAAGCAGCTTATTGCGCTGCTCGTAGATCACTTTCCGCTGATCGTTTGCCACGTCGTCGTATTCGAGAAGCTGCTTGCGGGTATCGAAATTCTGCGCCTCTACCTTCCGCTGGGCATTCTCGATCGCCTTGGTAACCCATGGGTGCTCGATCGCCTCGCCGCGCTCCATGCCCAACCTATCCATGAGGCCGGCGACCCGTTCGGACCCGAAAATCCGCATCAAGTTATCTTCCAGGGAGAGGTAGAACCGGGTCGCGCCCGGGTCTCCCTGCCGACCTGAGCGGCCCCGCAGCTGATTATCGATACGCCGCGATTCATGGCGCTCCGTTCCGATAACCTTGAGGCCGCCAGCTTCGATGACGCGCTCATGGCGCCGCTGCCACTCCTCAGTGATAGGGGCACGTTCAGCATCGGTCGTGGCCGCCTTGAGATCCGCCTCCGGACTACCGCCTAATACAATATCCGTGCCCCGGCCGGCCATATTGGTGGCGATTGTGACTGCGCCTTCGCGACCCGCCTGGGCGATGATGTGCGCCTCGCGCTCATGATGCTTGGCGTTTAAGACCTCATGGTCGATCTTGTTCTTCTTGAGAAGCTCAGAGAGATCCTCCGAACTACCAATGGAGGCGGTACCCACTAAAACCGGTTGCCCCGTTTTGTGCGACTCCACGATATCTTGGATGATGGCCGCGTGTTTCTCGGTAGTGGTCCGGTAGACCTGATCCCCCATGTCCCGGCGCACCGCCGGTCGGTGAGTCGGTATGACCGTGACCTCGAGGTCATAGATCTCCTGGAACTCAAAGGCCTCGGTGTCGGCGGTACCCGTCATCCCCGCGAGCTTGTCGTAGAGCCGGAAATAGTTTTGAAAGGTAATGGACGCAAGCGTCTGATTTTCATTTTGAATCTCGACCCGCTCCTTAGCCTCAACGGCCTGGTGGAGGCCGTCCGACCACCGCCTTCCTGGCATCATGCGCCCAGTAAACTCGTCGACGATCACGATTTGGCCTTCGGATACGATGTATTCCACCTCCCGATGATACAAGGCGTGGGCCCGAAGCGCCGCGTTCAGGTGGTGCAGGAGGCCCATGTTGCTAGCCTCATAAAGACTCTCGCCGGCGCCGAGGAGCCCGACGCTCGCCAGCAAGCGTTCGGCGGTCTCGTGACCTTCCTCGGTCAAATAGGCCTGCTTGGCCTTTTCGTCGATAGTGTAGTCGCCGGCCTCTCCCTCCTCAGCCTGCCTCGTGAGCTTGGGCACAATAGCGTCAATCTTGCTGTAGAGATCGGTATTTTCCTCAGTCGGGCCGGAAATGATCAGCGGCGTTCTGGCCTCATCGATCAAGATCGAGTCGACCTCGTCGACGATGGCATAAGACAGGATTCTCTGAACGCGCTCATCGATACTGAAGACCATATTGTCGCGGAGATAGTCGAAGCCGAATTCGTTGTTGGTCCCATAGGTGATATCGGCGGCATAGGCGTCCCGTCTTGCCGGGCCCTCCATCGTCGATACGACCGTGCCGACGGTCAGGCCCAGAAAACGATAGATCTGTCCCATCCACTCCGCATCGCGGGCGGCGAGATAATCGTTGACGGTGACCACGTGCACACCGGTACCAGGCAAGGCGTTCAGGTAGGCGGCAAGGGTTGCCACCAGCGTCTTACCCTCGCCGGTGCGCATCTCGGCGATTTTGCCTTCATGGAGGACTAAGCCGCCAATCAGCTGGACATCGAAGTGCCGCATCCCAAGCACGCGCTTGGATGCCTCGCGCACGGTCGCAAACGCCTCGGGCATGAGCGCGTCTAGGGTCTCTCCCTGCGTGATTCTTTCGCGAAACTGGACCGTTTGGCCGCGCAAATCCTCATCTGAAAGGGCCGCGAACCGCGATTCGAGTTCATTAATGCGCCCAACCTTCTGACGGATGCGGCGCACCACACGATCGTTGCGACTGCCGAAAAACCTACTTAAGACGTTTGCGACCATAACCTTCTTGGCAACCCGAGGAAAGCCGCATTATGGCCGAAAAGGCGGCCTACTTGAACACTTAACGACTAATGGCGGTCTGCTAAATGCAGAAAACGGATGGGATTGATGGGGGCGCCGTGTAAAAGGACCTCAAAATGCAGGTGCGGGCCGGTCGAATAACCGGTATCGCCTACCCGCCCGAGCAACTCACCTTTGTGGATGACTTCGCCGACATGGACATAGCGCGCGCTCAAATGGGCATACATGGTGACCTCGCTATGCCCATCGAAGATCTTGACGAGGCGGCCAAACCCACCATCGTTCCCGGCAAAAATCACTACCCCGGCAGCCATCGCCCGGACCGCCGACCCAATCGGTGCAGCGATATCCACACCGGGGTGAAAACCGGGGCGGCCGGTAAAGGGGTCTGGCCGGGGACCGAATGGGGACGATATCCACCCGCCACGAACCGGCCAACCCCCTGGAGTCGTACTCGCCGTAACCCGATGGGCAGCAAGAATGGCAGCGAGCGCAGTGAGCTGCATTTGCTTATAGGTAAGCGTCGTACGCAACTGTGCCGATAGATTTTCTAGGCCCCCCACCGTCCAATTTTGGGTTTTGAGGGGGGCCTCACCCCCTAACGGCGGGGTATGGGGAAAGCGGAATACATCGGGCGGGATGCCCGCGAGCGCGCTCAGGCGGGCCCCCAAGACATCAAGGCGGCTTGTCCGCGCCGTCAACCGGCCAATTTCGCGGGCCAGACTGGAGAGTTCGGTACGACTTAAGACTTGCAATTGCTGCGCACGCGCCTCGGCCTGCTGGGTAGTCGATGGGGGCAGATCGGCAACCGCCGCCCTACTACGAAGGCTCATAAGCCAGAAGGCGAGACCGCCCAAGGTGGCCGGCATGGCCACAAATAGGGTCACGGCGACTAGCGCGAGGTGGCCTAGGGTAAGGGTCGCACGCCGCCCGGTCGCATCGGCCTCGCGCATGATAATGATGTTCATAGTGGCGACCCGGGACTCCCCTTGGAGGGGTTTTGCTGGTTTAGCTGAAGGGAAAGCGCATGGAGCGCGGCGATCAGATGAGGGGCGCTATTGGCCACGGCGGCCTGCGCCTCAAACTTGGGCTCTGACCGGAACAACGCCTCGTGAATACCTGCCGACCGCACAAGCCGATTCCGCAACGCAGTAAGGCGCATAGCATCGGCGTTCAACGCACCGAGTTGAATGGCCATGGCATCCAGACCAACTTCTGTATTCTGGGTCAAAAGGGCCACTTTGCCGCGCAAGGCGCTCACCTCTGCGGCATTTTGCCCGGCCACTGGCGAATAGTGGGGAAAGATACGCCCACAGAGGCCATAAACCCCGACCGCGATGATCAGCGGAACTAAGCCCACCACAATCCCGATGCCAAACCGCCACTGCCTAGCCGTTAAACGAATCTGCCGCTTCCATGGACGCCTGTGGCCCACGATCAACACGTTCCAATTCGCTGGCTGTATGACCTTCACCTCATATCTCCTTCAGGTCCGTCCACAGTAGTCGGCGGCTACTATCGGCTAGATCGCCGGTATCGCTCTCGCAAAGGAGATCGCCGGCCGATCCGTTTCCTCAAAGGACACGAGTTCCCAGGCCTCCGCATCCGCAACCAAGGCCCGCAACAATCGGTTATTGAGCGCATGACCTGACTTGCAGGCGCTAAAGGCCCCAATCAGGGGATGCCCTAACAAATAAAGGTCTCCGATGGCATCTAAGATCTTATGTTTGACGAACTCGTCTTCGTAGCGCAGCCCGTCTTCGTTCAATATGCGGAAATCATCCATGACAATGGCGTTTTCAAGACCGCCGCCACGGGCTAGGCCATTTTCGCGCAACGCCTCAATCTGGCGCATGAAACCGAACGTGCGCGCACGGCTAATCTCCTTTACAAACGAGGTTGTGGAGAAATCGATACAGGCCACTTGGGTCGAGTTGCGAAAGATGGGGTGATCGAAATCGATCGTAAAAGATACCTTGAAGCCATCCCACGGCTCAAAACGCACCCATTTGTCGCCGTCCTTGATCTCGATTCGTTTACGGACGCGAATAAAGCGCTTCGGAGCGGCCTGCTCATCTACGCCCGCCGACTGAATCAGAAACACGAACGGCCCGGCGCTCCCATCCATAATGGGGACTTCGGGCGCCGTCAGGTCGACAAAGGCATTATCGATTCCCAGGCCGGCAAATGCCGACATGAGGTGCTCAACTGTCGATATACGCGCGCCCTCATACTCAAGAGTGGTCGATAATCGCGTATCGCTCACGTTCTCGGGGCGCGCACGGACCTCGATTAGCTGTGGCAAATCCACACGACGAAAGATGATGCCGCTGTCGGCAGGGGCGGGTCGCAAGGTCAGGTAGACCTTCTCTCCGGTGTGTAATCCGACGCCCGTGGCTCGGATGACATTCTTTAAAGTACGTTGCTTTATCATGAGACTTCCGCGCTATGAAACTGAACCCAAGCACCCTGCTGATCACGCCGGACGTCCTTGTTCGGCCGCCGGACATGATTTTCGGCATGATATTGAACTGTAATGACAAAATCACGACCTGTCCAGGTCAATGGCCGAATACGGCCATAACCGGCAGCAGGACGCCGACAAGCGGCCCTAATCGGCCTGGCGGCGCAAAAAGGCGGGAATATCCAGGTAATCCGCCGCGGAAGTGTCCGTTTTTGGGTCCGCCCGTCGATTTCGGATAACAGTAGGCATATCCAAATCGTCGTAGTTTGGGGCTACAGACCCGCCGCCGACCCCTCCTTTTGCCACCTTGAGCGCCACGGTACGCTTGTGCACCTGCCCAAGGCCCGTCGCCACGACCGTGACCCGCATCCCGTCTTCCATATCAGGGTCGATGGCGGTACCCATCACGACCGTCGCATCCTCGGAGCAGAACTCCCTGATCGTATCCCCAACCTCGGCGAATTCGCCTAGCGACATATTGGCGCCGGCCGTGATGTTCACGAGCATGCCCCGCGCCCCGGCGATATCCACGTCTTCGAGCAATGGGCTGGAAATCGCGGCACGCGCGGCCTCCCGGGCCCGGTCCGGTCCACGCGCGACGGCCGACCCCATCATCGCCATGCCCATCTCGGACATGACCGTGCGTACGTCGGCAAAGTCCACGTTGATGTGCCCAGGACGAGTGATGAGCTCGGCAATACCCTGCACGGCCCCTTGCAAGACCTGATTGGCCTTCCCGAAGGCATCAAGCAGGGTCATGTCGCGCCCAACCACGGCCAGCAGCTTCTCATTGGGGATCGTGATAATCGAGTCGACATACTCGCTCAGATCACGGATCCCTTGCTCGGCGACGCTCATCCGCTTCCTGCCCTCGAACGGGAATGGCTTGGTGATCACAGCGACCGTCAAGATTCCCTGGTCCTTGGCAATCTGCGCCACGATCGGGGCTGCACCCGTACCGGTCCCACCACCCATGCCTGCGGTGATAAACACCATGTCGGCCCCCGCCAAGGCCTCGGCAATTCGCTCCCGATCCTCCATGGCGGCCTGCCGCCCCACGTTCGGATCGGCACCCGCACCAAGACCCTTGGTCAGATTAGGGCCCAGTTGCAACACAATGTTCGCCGATGATCTCTTGATGGCCTGGGCGTCGGTATTGGCCACGATAAATTCCACGCCCTCGATATTGGAGCACATCATGTATTCGATGGCATTGCCGCCGCCACCGCCTACGCCTATGACCTTGATAATGGCCTGCTGGCCACCCGTATCCACTATTTCAAACATTGGCCTTTCTCCTGTCCTTTAGATGATGCCCGGATTGACTTCCCTTTCATCAAAAATTCCCCTGAAACCAACTCCTCATTCGACTCAGCGCTTCCGAAAACCGCCCCGGCATCGCCCGACCCGCGGGCGTAAAGTTCGCGCTCGCTGCTTGCTTATGCCCATACAGAACGAGACCCACGCCCGTTGCAAAGATCGGGTTGTGAACAACCCCGCTCAAGCCGCCCACGTACTGTGGAACACCCACCCGCACTGGCGCGTGAAACACTTCCTCTGCCAGCTCCACCATGCCTTCCATTTTCGAGCTGCCCCCAGTCAGCACGATCCCCGAACCCAACAAATCCATGAACCCGCTTTTGCGCAAGTCCTCAGATATCAGCTCAAATAGTTCCGTAATGCGCGGCTCGACGACCTCGGCCAGCGTCTGCCGAGAGAGCTTACGCGGGGGACGGTCCCCGACGCCCGGCACCTCAACTACTCCGCCTTCGACACCCTGCCCGTAAGCACATGCATACTGTTTTTTTATGTCTTCCGCATACTGTGTTGGCGTCCGCAACGCGACCGCAATGTCGTTCGTGACTTGATCGCCCGCGATAGGAATAACCGATGTATGGCGAATCGCACCCTGAGTAAATACGGAAATATCGGTCGTTCCCCCGCCAATGTCGACCAGACAGACGCCCAGCTCCTTTTCGTCTTCCGTCAACACAGACATGCTGGACGCCAGCTGTTCCAGAATGATGTCGTCCACCTCGAGTCCGCAGCGGCGAACACACTTGATAATATTTTGTGCCGCGCTCACCGCCCCGATGACAATATGCACCTTGGCTTCGAGACGGACACCGGACATACCGATAGGCTCGCGCACCCCCTCCTGCCTATCGATAATAAATTCTTGGGGAAGGATATGGAGAATCTTCTGATCCGCTGGAATGGGCAGCGCTCGCGCGGCCTCAAGTACTCTATCAACATCCCCCTGCCCCACCTCCTTAGTCTTAATGGCAACGATACCGTGCGAGTTAACCGAACTGATATGGCTTCCGGCGATGCCCGCGTAGACCGAGTGTATTTGGCAACCGGCCATCAGCTCGGCTTCCTCGACGGCCCTTTGAATCGACTGCACCGTCGATTCGATATTCACGACAACGCCTTTCTTTAGCCCGCGCGATGGCTGGTGGCCGACCCCGATGATCTCGACTAGGCCATCACTTGAGATCTCGCCGACAATAGCGAGCACCTTGGACGTGCCAATGTCCAAGCCTACGACAAGCTTTGTGTCACCCTTTTTGGCCATGCTGATCCCCAGTGGCTTCGTTCCAACTTATGGCGAAGCCATTCGTATAGCGCAGATCGACTTGACGCATAGATGCAAGCGAAGTCGCAATCTGCGGAAAAACGTGCGCGAAACGCAAAAGATGCGCGCTAGCAGCGTGCCCCAGAACAAGTACAGGTCCCTTATACACACCGATCCGCCAGGTTTGGCGCGCGGACAAGGTGAGCGTTGCTATAGTCAGCCCCAAGGGATGGAGCAACGCCTGAAAGTCTGCGTAATGCGCAATCATGTCCGCCTCATGCCCCGCCGGCCCAGAAAATACCGGAAGGTTCTGGGGGGGGTGGTCGCCCTGCAAGTGAACATGGGCGCCGGCGGTATTCACCCAACCGCCGAGCGCCCATTTTGCGGTCAGGGTCTCGCGGCGCACTTGCACGACCAAGGTCCTTGGGAAGCGGCGTTCGACGCGCACCGACCCGACCCATGGCACCTGGCTCACGGCCTGCCCCACGGCGCCCAGATCGAGAGCGTAGAAGTTTTCCCGCATAAACGGCGCAATCGCACTCACCAGCCGCTGGTGAGGGATGCCTTGAAGGTTGCCGACCAAGCGGATCACGCGCACCGGGAAGCGTCCCGGCGCCAGAACAGCGCGCAGCAACAGTGCGAGAACGGTAAGCCCCAGCAACAGCGCTGCGGCCAGGACGTAGGGCTTTCGGAGCCGACCAAAAACGCCAAACAGCCGCGCCCCGACCCTGGGGGTTGTCGAACGCATACGCATGGTGGCGCTCGCTCTCATGACCCCTCCAGGGTTTGGGCAAGAATCCGTTCCACCAACACTTCAAAAGGCAGGCCGGCCGCCTGCGCTGCCATGGGCACAAGGCTGTGATCGGTCATGCCCGGCACGGTATTGAGTTCAAGGACGTAGGGGCGGCCTTGGCCATCGACCATGATATCGACCCGGCCCCACCCGCGCGCGCCAAGGGCCGCGAAGGCCGCCTGCGCGATGTCCTGCAGCTCGCGCTCCGCCTGTGGAGATAAGCCGGACGGACAGTGATAGCGAGTGCTGTCCAAGAGGTATTTGGCCTCATAGTCGTAGAAATCATGCGGCGTCTCGAGCCTTATGATAGGAAGCGCCTGCTTACCCAATATGGCGCAGGTGTACTCGGGACCGACAATACAACGCTCCGCGATGACCGGCCCGAACGATCGCGCCTTTTTGTAGGCGGCCTTGAGTTCCCCCTCGGCCTTCACTTTACTGATGCCAATACTGGAACCCTCGGAAACCGGCTTGATGATCAGTGGAAAGCCAAGCTCTAGAGCGGCATCAAGCTGTGCCTCCGACTCAATGATCCGGTAGTCGGGCGTAGGGATCGAGGCAGCCCTCCAGACGGCCTTGCTGAGGACCTTGTCCATCGCCACCGCAGAGGCGCCTACCTGGCTGCCGGTATAGGGAATGCCGAGGACCTCCAAAAGCCCTTGCACGCAACCATCCTCGCCCAAGTGCCCGTGCAACACGATAAACGCGCGGTCGTAACGGCCCCCCATGAGTCGTTCGACCAAGTCGGCGCCCGCGTCGATTCCATGCGCATCAATACCCTGGGCCGTGAGCGCCGCCAGAACGGCACTCCCGCCCTTCAGGGAGACCTCTCGCTCGGATGACTCACCGCCGTACAAGACGGCTACCTTGCCGTATCTCGTCACTGATCATCTCCCAAGATCCGAACCTCCAGTTCGAGCAGCACACCTGTGCGTTCCTGCACAGCAGACTGGACGCTTGCGATCAGGCGCTCAATGTCGCCCGCGCTGGCGTTGTTGTCATTTATAATGAAATTGGCGTGACGTGCGGATACGGTCGCCCCACCCTCGCGTAATCCTTTAAGCCCCGCAGCCTCGATCAAGCGTGCAGCAAAATCGCCGGGCGGGTTGCGAAACACCGAGCCGGCATTCGCCGTCTGTATGGGCTGCGTTCTCTTGCGCATTGCCAAGCACTCTTTTATGCGCCTTTTGCCATCCACAGCGAGGCCTTTGACCAGTTCGAAGCGAGCGGCCACGAACCACTCCCCTGGGTACCCCTCTACGGAACGGTAGGCCACCTTGAATTCCGCAGGGCGACGCATACGGATCTCGCCACGCCTATCAATCGTCTCGACTGCGCCGACATGGCTCCAGGTGTCACTCCCTGCGGCCCCGGCGTTCATCGCCAATGCCCCACCAACAGTACCGGGAATCCCGGCGAGAAACTCAAGCCCCTCATAGCCACGATCGGCGCAGAAGCGGGCGAGCTTCGCAAGCGGTACGCCGGCCTCGGCATAAATACCGTCTTGGGTTTCCTGCAATAGCGACAAGCCCCCAACGGTGGCAATGACCGTTCCCTTAATGCCACCGTCGCGCACCAAGACATTGCTGCCGAGACCTAACCACACGAGCGACTCGCGGTGATATTCCGCCAGGAATACTGACAGCGCCTGGATGCTCTTAGGCGTATAAAAAACCTCCGCTGGGCCGCCTACCCGCCAACTCGTGTGACGCGCGAGGCGCTCGGCGTAACGAATCCCGAACTCAGCAGAAGAGTCGGCCATCATTGCCGCGCCTCCCTTAAGGCTGAAGGTAAACCCAGTGCAATATGGCCAATATTGCCAGCCCCCAATGTCAGCACCATATCGTTAGCCGCAAGGACCTGCGCGAGTATCTTGGGTAGGTCCACTAGGCCCTCCACAAACACCGGGTGGCGACCGCGAGCGCGAATCGAGCGGCACAACGATCGCCCATCAGCCCCACTGATCGGGGTCTCGCCGGCCGCGTAGACCTCGGTGATAAAGAGGTTATCGACGTCCCCCAAGACAGCGGTAAAATCCTCAAGCAGGTCATGGGTACGGGTATAGCGGTGCGGCTGAAACACCACGACCAGCCGCCGCGTCGGCCAACCCTCGCGCGCTGCGCGCAGGGTCGCGGCAATCTCTCGTGGGTGATGCGCGTAATCGTCGACAAACAATATGTCCCCATTACCCCACGGCTCGACACCGTTGATCTGAAAACGACGACCGATACCGGAAAACGAGGACAGGCCCAAGGCAATATCCTCGCGTTTAGCGCCCAACTCGCGCCCCACCGCAATCGCCGCCAATGCATTCAGGACGTTGTGATGGCCAGGCTGGCGAAGAGATGTTGAAAGCCAACTCTCCTCGCCCTGACAGGCCACCTGAAAATGCATATTTTGGCCATCCTGAGTGATGTTGTAGCCACGCAGTTCCGCGTCCGGACTCACTCCGTAAGTCAGAACCGGTTTATGGATCTCGGGAATCAGCTCCCGTATGACCGGATCATCTATACAAACAATCGCAAGACCATAGAACGGCAGGTTATGCAGAAATGCCAAGAATGCCCGCTTCAGCCGCTGGAAATCGCCACCATATGTGCCCATGTGGTCGGCATCGATATTCGTGACAATCGCGATGAACGGCTGAAGATGCAGAAACGATGCGTCGCTCTCATCGGCCTCGGCAACCAAATAACGCCCGCGACCGAGCCGCGCATGGCTCCCCACGCTATTGAGGCGGCCACCGATCACGAACGTGGGATCCAGCCCCGCTTGGCCGAGTACGCTTGCGACTAGGCTTGTTGTAGTCGTCTTGCCATGCGTGCCGGCTACGGCAATGCCCTCCTGAAGGCGCATAAGCTCGCCCAACATCTCCGCGCGCGGTATGACAGGAATTTTCGCGGCGCGGGCCGCCAACACCTCCGGATTCTGAGCGGCAATCGCAGAGGAGATGACCACCACGTCTTGGTTGCAGACATAGCTTTGTTGATGGCCGATATAGACCTTGATGCCGAGACTGCTGAGGCGTCTTGTGGTTGCGCTCTCGGCGGCATCTGAGCCGGAGACCTCGAATTTGAGGTTATGAAGAACCTCGGCTATGCCGCACATACCGACGCCACCGATGCCCACAAAATGGATACGCTGAACGTTATGCACGGGCCACCTCCAGGCACGCGGCCACGATACGATCTGTTGCGTCTGGCATCGCGCAAGCGCGACTCCGTTCAGCCATAAGAGCGGCCACCTCCGGTTGCGTTGCTAGGCCGCTTAGTAAATCGGCAACATGGGACGCGGAGAATTCGGCCTGAGTCACGCATATTGCCGCCTCACGATCGGTCAAAAAACGGGCATTAGCAGTCTGGTGGTCATCGGTAGCGAATGGGAATGGCACGAGGATAGCGGTGGTCCCCACCGCACACAGTTCGGCGATAGTCATAGCCCCCGCTCGACAGATCACCACATCCGCCCAGGTGTACTCGGCGGCCATATCCGCGATGAACGGAACAACGGCCGCAGTAATACCGTGACTACGGTAGCGCGTCTCCGTCTGTTGTAGGCCCGCCGGACCGCTTTGATGGTGAATGAGCGGCCGCACCGATGGGTCCAGGAGCGCCACGGCTTCCGGAACGACCTCATTTAGGATCTGTGCGCCTTGGCTGCCGCCCACCACCAGCACGCGCAACGGGGGTTCGCGCCCTGCTAGACGCACATCCGGCTTGGGAACCGCAAGGATCTCAGAACGCACCGGATTGCCAATATGGGTGGCGCCAGGGAGCGATCCAAAGGCGTCCGGAAACCCACACAAGACCCGGTCTGCGATGAGCGCAAGCCAGCGATTCGTAAGTCCGGCGTACGCATTCTGCTCGTGCACGACGAGGGGCGTGCGGGTCAACCACGCCACAACCCCCCCGGGCCCCGCGACAAAACCGCCGAGCGCCAGCGCCAGCGCTGGCCGATGCCGCCGGAAGATCCGGAACGCCTGCCAAAGCGCCACGGCGAGACGGCCGGGAAGCAAGACCATGTCTTTTAGCGAACCGCGCCGCAGGCCCTGAATAGTAATCCATTCCACCGGGAACCCCGCCTCAGGAACGACGCGCGCCTCAAGTCCATTATGTGTACCTACCCACACCACATTGATGCCCTGGCTACGTAAAGCGCGCGCCACCGCCAAGCCCGGAAAGACGTGACCGCCAGTACCACCTGCCATTATGAGCGCCGTTCTCATCGGGACGCCCCTTGTGCTCGTGTTTCTTGGTCGATTCGCAACAACAGCGCCACCGCGACGCAGCTCATTAGGGTGCTCGATCCACCGTAGCTCAGCAACGGTAGCGCCAGGCCCTTGGTCGGCAGAACGCCCATGTTGACGCCCATGTTGATGATCGCCTCAAGGCCTATCAAAATGCCGATTCCCTGCGCGACAAAGCTCGAATAAAGATCGCCAGTCCGCCGTGCGCCATCGGCAATCTGGAAGGCCCTGACAATAAGGATCGTAAACAGCGCCACAACGGCAACAATGCCGACAAAACCTAACTCTTCGGCAATGATGGCAAACAGGAAATCGGTATGTGCGGCCGGAAGGTAGTAAAGCTTTTGGAGACTAAGGCCCAACCCGCGCCCAAACCAGCCGCCACGACCAAAGGCCATTAACGACTGCACTAACTGATAGCCGTTACCCTTCGCTTGCGCAAACGGATGCAAGAAGCCGATGATTCGCTCCTCGCGATAATGGGAGGCCACTATCAGGGCGGCACCTGCCCCAAGACCCGCAAAGACAACCGCCAAGAAATGGGAGAGGCGTACGCCGCCCATGAAGAGCATGCCGAAAGCGACCAGCCATAAAATCACTTCACTGCCCATATCGGGCTCGAGCAGCAACAGAATGCCGGTCACCATAAGAAGGGTGGCCACCGTCAAAATACCGTAGGTAAATTCGCTCAAGCGATCCTGCTGGCGCACAAGATAGCCGGCGAGATAAAGCACCAGGAACAATTTTAGAAATTCGGATGGCTGAATATTTCCCACGCCAAGCGATAGCCAGCGCGCCGAACCGTTTACTCGTACGCCGACATCCGGAATCAATACCATGACCAAGGCTACGAGTCCCGCGATCAGAAGGTAGGGAGACATGGATCGCCAATAGGTCGTGGGGATATGCACCACCACAAACAGGGCCACGATACTCACGGCAATATTCACGAAGTCGTGCAAGAGATAGTAGGACCAGTAGCCGCCGCGATCGGCGGCAATAAACGCCGACGCCGAATACACCATCGTCAACCCGAACGCCAAGAGCACGAGCACCGTGTAGAGCAACACGGGGTCAAGCGCCGGAACGCGCCGCGGCTGACTTGCGCCGTACGCTTCAATCATGCGCCCCTCCCGACTGGCCCAATATCAGCCGCCGCACGGCGGCCGTGAACACTTCGCCCCGGTGCGCATAGTTACGAAACATGTCGAAGCTGGCACATGCCGGGGACAGCAGAACTTGGTCGCCTGGGTGTGCGTATTCGCGGGCCGCAAGGACCGCCTCCTCCATGTCGCGCACCAAGCGTAGCGGGCAACAACCAGTCAGCGCCTCCTCGATTCGCGGGGCATCGCGACCCATAAGCACAACCGCCCGCGCCTTCTCCCGCACGATCGCGGCGAGGGCGGTGAAATCGGCGCCCTTGCAATCGCCTCCGGCAATGAGCACAACGGGGCCCTTCAGCCCGGCCACAGCGGCGGCCGTGGCACCTACGTTCGTTCCCTTTGAATCGTCTATCCACGATACGCCGTCGACGTTGGCGACCAGTTGGGTGCGGTGGGCGAGCCCCTGGAAATCCCCGACCGCGTCGATCATCGCCGCAGTGTCCCGACTCATCGCCGTAGCGAGCGCAAAGGCCGCTAGCACGTTCGCAATATTATGCTGGCCTGGTATCGGAATAGCGGATGCTGGCATAAGCCGCTGCTTACCCTGCGCCAGCCAGATCTGCGACTCGTGGGCCAGAAGTCCAAAGTCGTGACCCGTGGGGCGATCCAGGCCAAACGACAATACCTCACGCTCAGCATGCGCCAGGGTAGCCACACACTGGTCGTCGCGATTGACGACCATCCGCCCGAAGCCCGCGAAAATACGCGCCTTGGCGTGGGCGTATTCGGCGAAATCGTCGTAGCGATCCATATGATCAGGGCTAACGTTGAGAATCGTTGCCGCTTGCGCGTTCAGGCTTGCGGTCGTTTCGAGCTGGAAGCTCGACAACTCGAGAACGTAGACGTCGGGGGCCGGCCGGCCCAACAAGGTCAGTACCGGCACGCCGATATTACCGGCGACGGCAACACGCAACCCGGTACGCGCCAACATGTCGCCAACCAGGGTCGTCACTGTGCTCTTGCCATTAGAGCCGGTAATGGCAATAACCGGGGCATCACAAGCACGCGCAAACAATTCGACGTCGCCGATTATGGCCACGCCGCTTCTGGCCGCCGCCGCGATGGCGGGTTCCTTAACAGACACGCCGGGACTGACCACTATGAGGTCGGCGCCCAGGAACACGTGCTCCGGAAAAGGGCCGGTCAACAATGGCACTCCGGGATGCTGCTCTTGCAGTCTGGCCATAAGCGGCGGCGCCGACCGGCTATCGCAGACCAGCAGATCGTAGCCTGCGTCCCGCAAATAAGGGACGCACGACAAACCGGTGTCGCCAAGCCCGACGACGATGGCCTGCCGGCTCATAGGTGGCCCCCGAGGGTCGCTAGGCCCACCAGAACGAGAATAAAGGTCGCAATCCAGAAGCGCACGATCACCCGCGGTTCCGGCCATCCCTTTAGCTCAAAATGGTGATGCAGGGGCGCCATTTTGAACACCCGGCGGCCAGTCAATTTAAACGACGCCACTTGCAACATGACCGAGAGAGTCTCGACCACGAATACGCCGCCCATGATAAATAAAAGGATTTCCTCACGAATCGCGACGGCAACGATGCCGAGCGCCGCGCCGAGCGCCAACGCCCCGACATCACCCATGAAAACTTGGGCGGGATAGGCGTTAAACCAGAGAAAGGCCAGCGCGGCGCCAGCAATCGCGCAGCAGAAAATGAGCAGATCGCGCGCCTCCGGGACAAATGGGTGAGCCGCTGCCGCCGCAAGATGGGGAGACCCGGCGACATAAGCCAATAAGCCTAACGCGGCCGCTACTAACGCGGTTGGGAAGGCGGCGAGACCGTCTAGACCATCCGTCAAGTTGACGGCATTGCTGGTGCCGGTTACCACTAGGCAGCCTAGGCCGATGAACCCAAATGCCCCCAGCTGGACGAGCGGCCAGCCAATAACAGGTATATAAAGGGCGGTCTCGGAACCGGAGTGGGCCAGCGCGAAGATAGTCGATACGGCCAATACGGAAACGACCATCTGGGCGGTGAACTTATTGCTTGCGCCGATGCCCCTGGGGTTCTTGTGGAGCAATTTGATGTAGTCGTCCACCCAACCGATAAGACCAAACGCCAGCAAGGTCGCCAAGGCGGTCCAGGTCACACCGTCACTGATCCGCATCCATAGGAGGGTCGACACGGTAATGGAGAAGAGCATCAGAATGCCGCCCATCGTCGGTGTCCCGGCCTTCTGGTAATGGCTTTGCGGTCCATCCTTCCGAACCGTCTGGCCAATAAGACGCAGGGTCAGGCGCCGGATCATGACCGGCCCAATGGCCAGACCGACCGCGAACGCAGTCAAAAGCGCTAATAATGCGCGGCCCACCAAAAAGTCTGTCCCGGTAGCGTCTAAATGGGCAAAATACTTATAAAGCAGCAGCAGCATCGCGCCCTCCCTGAGCCTGGAGGGCTGTCACGACCCGCTCCATGCGCATGCTCCGTGAACCTTTCACCAAAACCACGGCCTGGTCGTGCATGACATTTCGCAAGTCTTGCGTCAATGTCTCCACGTCATCGTAATGTCGCCCCTTGGCGCCGAAACTCTGGCTCGCATGCTGAGCCAGCGCGCCCAAGGTCCAGAGATGGTCAATTCCGGCGTGGGCCGCCGCCGCGCCGAAGACGCCGTGCAGAAGCACGCTGTCCGGACCGAGCTCGGCCATATCGCCCAACACGAACCAGCGTTCCCCCGGCAGACTCGCCAGGACATCGAGGGCTGCACGCGCCGAATCCGGATTGGCATTGTAGGTGTCGTCAATCACGCGCGACCCGCTATAGCCAAGCCCGCTTTCGAGCCGCCCATGAATGGGCTGGACGGCGGACAGGCCCGCCGCAATAGTCGACGGCGCAACGCCCAGGCTCAGCGCGACCGCCGTAGCCGCCAGGGCGTTTTGCACGTTGTGCCGACCTAGCAGTCCCAACCTTACAGAAAGCGGACCAGACCACGCCGATGCCTGCATTACCACATCGCTCCCGAGGGCGTCCAAGGCGTAGGTAGCACTGACATCGGCCGGCGCCTGCAGGCCATAGGTCAATACGTCCCCGCCTGACAGACCGCGCCAATACGCGGCAAACGCATCGTCTGCATTAATGACGGCGGTCCCTTGCCGTGAGAGCGCGGAATAGACTTGACCCTTTTCTTCGGCAATCGCCTGTACCGAGCCGAGCCCCGCCAAGTGCGCCGAACCCGCATTGGTAACTACCCCCACGTCGGGCGCGGCAATGGCGGCCAGGGCGGCAATCTCGCCGGGGCGATTCATGCCCATCTCGACTACGGCATAGCGATGCTCAGCGCGCAACCGAAGAAGGGTAAGCGGCATGCCAATGTCATTATTCAAGTTGCCCTCGGTGGCAAGTACCGAGCCGCTGCGAGCGAGAATCTGGGCGATCATTTCCTTGACGCTGGTTTTGCCATTGCTGCCAGTCACCGCAACGACTTTGGCCGTCATGCGTCGCCGCCAATAGGCAGCGAGTTGACCGAGCGCGATGCGTGTGTCGCGCACCACGACACAAACGGGCCAACCCGCTTCGGGCGGGCGATCCGTTAATGCCGCCGCCGCGCCTAGGCTGTGGGCCGTGCGCAAAAAATCGTGGCCGTCATAACGTTCCCCGCGCAGCGCCACAAAAAGGCAGCCGGGGGTCATGGCCCGGGTATCGGTCACAACGCCGGTGACGCGCCCGGCCGTGCCGAACACATGGCCGCCCACGGCGCCGGCAATCTCGGCTAGCGTAATCACGATACCTCCAGGAGCTGGCGCACAGTTTGGCGGTCACTGTACGGCACGCAGCGATCGCCAAACTGTTGATATTCTTCGTGGCCTTTACCGGCGATGACAACGACATCGCCCAAGGTAGCGATTGCCAACGCGCGGGCAATGGCCGCCTTGCGCTCACCGACAACTTCTAGTCGCGAGCGCGCCGCCTCGGGGACGCCCGCCAAGATATCGGCCACAATCCGGTTAGGGTCCTCGTGCCGGGGATTATCATGAGCTACGATCAAATAATCGGCGAAACGGCTCGCACACGCCCCCATCAGTTGCCGCTTGCCGCGATCGCGATCACCCCCACAACCAAACACACATATGACGCGCCCCTGCGCATGGGCGCGCGCCCCTACTAGGGCTTTTTCGAGGGCGTCGGGCGTGTGGGCATAGTCGACGACAACAAGTGGTTGGCGTGGACCGGTAGAGAACCGCTCCATACGGCCAGGAATGGCCGCGACTTCCGCGAGCACGCGCGCCGCATCCTCGGCGCGCCAGCCAAGGGCCAAAAGCGTAGTCAGGGCGGCGGCCAAATTATGAACGTTAAAATAACCGAGCAGCGGACTGTGCAGCACAATCGAGCCCTCGGGGCACATGAACTCCACCACAAGGCCGGAAATAGTGGCCTTCATGTCCCGGATGCGCACATCGCCCCGTGTGCCATAAAACCAGCGATGCACGGCGGGCACCAATTGCTCTTTCAGTATCTCGCTAAACGGATCGTCGGCGTTCAGCACCGCAAATTGGAGTTCCGGTCGCGCAAAGAGCAAGGCCTTCGCGGCCCCGTACCTATCCATATCCCCATGATAATCAAGGTGGTCGCGCGTTAAATTCGTAAACACCGCACCCGTGAAGCGCACGCCGCCCACCCGCCCCTGATCCAAGGCGTGGGATGACACCTCGAGCGCGACCGATGTGGCGCCCTCCGAGCGGAACCGATGGAGCCAGCGATGGAGCGCTATGGCATCAGGGGTAGTCCGTTCCGCTGGTAAAAGCTGCCCGGGGAAACCATTTCCGAGGGTACCGACAAGCGCACAAGGGCTTATGGTATTCAGCGCATGCGCAATCAAATGGGCGGTCGTGGTTTTGCCGTTCGTGCCCGTTACCCCAATAACCGCCATCGCCTGGGAGGGGCTGCCGTAAAACCGGTCGGCAATGAGCCCAACCGTGTGCCGCAAATCCGGGTACGACACAACTGGTACCTGACCCACCCGACTGTCGGGCGCGCTTTCACTTAGCACCGCAACGGCGCCGCGGGCGACCGCATCGACAATAAACCGACGGCCATCCTGTTTGCTACCGGCCAACGCGATAAAGAGCGATCCTGGCACGACGGTGCGACTATCCAGGCTAAGCGCGGTAATGGGCCGATCGATCTCCGCGCCTACGTGGCGCAGGCCCGCTAGCAGTGCCTTTAGGGTCAAGGCGCTCACGGCAACCTCATCGTGGCTCGCGCCATGGTCGTGATCGGGTCATCGGGGGGAATATTGAGAATCCGCAGCGCCCCAGTCATCACCTTACGAAACACAGGTGCCGCGCACTCGGCGCCATAATACCCGTGCTTTTGGGGGTCCCGAATAACCACTACCATCACCAGCCGCGGATGGGAAGCCGGCGCGAAACCCGCGAACGAGGCCACGTATCGATAACGATGGTAGCCCTTGCTGTCGGCGATATGAGCGGTGCCAGTCTTCCCGGCCACCCGGTAATTGACAATATCGGCCGCGGCACCCGTGCCCATGGGGCTCGCCGCCAGCTCCAGCATATGACGCATTTCCCGGGCGACGGCCCGGGAATAGACACGCCGACCCTTTACGGGGCCGGTCTCTTTCAGGATGCTGATGGGCTCCAATACCCCCCCGTTCGCGAAGACCGTGTAGGCGCGAGCAAGCTGTAAAGGGGTGACCGATATCCCATATCCGAACGACAAAGTGGCCTTTTGGATGGGCGCCCAGGTGTTGGGTGGCGCCAGGACGCCGGGCGATTCCCCGGGCAGGCCACTATGGGTGGAATGCGCGAAACCCAGCGCCAGAAAATTACGATACATAGCAGTCCGGGTCAGCGTCGTTAGCGCGATTTTCGAGGCACCCACGTTGCTCGAATCCGCAATAACGTGGGACACGTCAATAAGCCCAAAATTCCCGACATCGCTGATTTTATTGGGGCCGACCCAGTAGCTTCCGGGCGATGTGTTTACCAGGGTATGGGGGACTACCCGACCTGTTTGTAAGGCCAAGGCAATCGTAAACGGCTTAAGCGACGAGCCGGGCTCAATGACGTCGGTCACGGCCCGGTCACGATAATAAGCGCTGTTTAAATCACTGCGCGTATTGGGATTGAAGCTTGGCACGTTGACCAACGCCAAGACCTGCCCGGTACGTGAGTCGAGAACAATGGCCGAGCCGCTGCGCGCATCGTGATAACGGACCGCCTTTAGTAACTGTCGGTAGGCTAAATACTGAATGCGCTGGTCAACGCTCAGCACCAGATTTTTGCCAGGCTGTGGTGGGTGCGGGCCCTTGCGTATGGCAATCGGTTCACCCTGACCGTCACGAATCACCACCGCAGTGCCCGCCTGCGGGCTTAAGCGGGCGTTGTAGGCAAGCTCGATACCATCTTGCCCTTGATCGTTGATGTTCGTAAAGCCAACGAGAGTGGCGCTGACAGCGCCGGTGGGATAATAGCGCCGGTACTCACGCTGAGAGGTAACGCCTGGGATACGAAGATCAAGGACGTGCTGGGCAAATCGGGGATCTACCTGGCGACGCAGGTACATGAATTGCTCGTGGCGCTGATGGGTCAGGGCGTGCTCAAAAGTCGGCAAGGTCCAACCGATAGCGGCGGCCAAGCGTGGCCAAACATTGGGCTCCTTGATCAGCACCTGCGGGTTCGCCCACAAGGAGTCCACTGGCGTGCTAATGGCGAGGGGGTGGCCGTTGCGGTCCACGATCATGCCCCGATGTCCTTCCTTGCGGATAGTCTCTACCTGTTGATGCCGCGCCTCGCGCCGCAGGAACGGTGCATCCAGCACTTGGAGATAGAATGCGCGCGCCACCATCAGGCTAAGCGCCCCCAACATCACGACCAGGACGAAGGACGACCGCCCAAATCCTGCCTGAGACATCATTGCGGAATGGAGGGGATAGGCGGTCATGGGATCGGCGTGGGCCTCATGTAAAGGAGCACGATGCGACGCGGGTTCGGCATAACCATATCGAAATTGCGGCGCGCGATCCGGTCGACGCGACGATGCTCAGCCAGCGTGCCCTGCTCTAGCAGTAGCCGCCCCCACTCTACCTGGAGGGCATCCTTTTGCGTCATGAGCCGCTGTTCAGGAGCAAAGAGCAGGAGGTAGCGGTTGCGGATATCCACAAGCGCAAGGGCGGACACGAACAAAACGACGATCCAAAACCACGTCCCTCTCCTACTCATAAGGGACCTCCAGTCGTTCGGCCACCCGTAGCACCGCACTCCGCGCTCGAGGGTTTTGCGCGATCTCGCGCGAACTCGCGCGCACGGCCTTGCCGATCACTCTCAGGCGCGGCTTCAAGGCCGCGTGCGGGACCGGAAGGCGCGCCGGATAGGAGTCGCCACGGGACTCAGCGGCAAAGAATTGTTTCACAAGTCGATCTTCCAGCGAGTGGAAGCTGATCACGGCCAACCGCCCGCCCTTCTTTAATAGGCGCAAGGCTATGGGCAAGACACGTTCGAGTTCCCCCAATTCATCATTAACGAGGATGCGTAACGCCTGAAAACTCCGCGTGGCCGGATCCTGCCCCGGCTCCCGGCGCGGAATATGGTGCGCGACCAGGGCCGCGAATTCCTTGGTAGTGGTAATGGGGGTCTGAGCGCGGGCGCCGATAACCGCACGGGCAATGCGCCGCGCATAGCGCTCCTCGCCGAAATCACGCAATACCCGCGCGATCGCAGACTCGTCGGCCGAATTCAGCCATTCGGCCGCGGTCGGCCGCGACTGCCGATCCATGCGCATGTCGAGCGGTCCCTCATGCCGAAAGCTAAATCCGCGGCAAGCCTCATCAAACTGGGGGGAGGAAACCCCCAAATCGAACAGTATTCCATCAAAGCCTCCCTGCCATCCTGCGTTCTCTTGGTAACGTTCCATCATAGAGAACCGCCCTTTCGCTATCGTCACGCGCGGGTCTTGGCCAAACCGCCGCGTTGCTACGTCGATCGCCTGCTCGTCGCAATCCATAACAAGGAGTCGACCCTCTAGCGCCAATCGCGCCAAAATCTCGCCACTGTGCCCACCACGCCCGAATGTCGCGTCCAGATACCGCCCATCGGGCCTGACGGCGAGAGCATCCACGGCCTCGGCCAAGAGAACCGGTCGATGCAGGTCGCCAGTCACAACGACAATGACTGCAATTCAGTCGGCAATTCTTCGTTGTCGGTTGCCGCCAGCCATTCCGCGCGACATGTGTTCCAGGTGGCCTGATCCCATAGCTCGAACTTATTACCCTGCCCAATCAACATAATGTCCTTATCGAGTGCGGCAAATTCACGCAATGGCGCGGGCAGCAAGATGCGCCCCGCCCCGTCCATATCACACTCCGTCGCATGCCCAATCAAAAGACGCTGTAGTCGCCGGGTTTGAGGATGAAAGCTTGGTAAAGAGGCGAGCTTGGCCTCGATAACCTCCCATTCCGGAAGTGGGTAGAGGAGTAGGCAATGGTCGCGGTCGACGGTCATGATGAGCTGGCCCGCGCAGTGCGCAACAAGACCTTCCCGATACCGGGTGGGGATCGCTATTCGCCCCTTGCCGTCGAGACTGATATTGTTAACCCCGCGGAACATCTCTCCCCCTTGGGACGCGACTCCACAAATACCCACATTTACCCACTCCGTGACACTATAGAGACGCGTGAAAAGCGAAGTCAAGCCCAAAGCGCAAAAAGGGGATGAATAGCAGCGTTTAGCGCTCTAAAGGTGGGTACAAGCCACCAAAAGAGGGGTAGAAGTGGGAGTTGGCCGATAAGCCGGGTTCTGTCGTGAGCAGTCATTCCTCTGGGACGCCTGTCACCAAGCGCCTCTAGCAACCTACCCGGGGACGACGCGGGCCAGCGTCATAGTCCCCCTATTCGGTCTTGCTCCAGGTGGGGTTTACCCTGCCACCGATGTTGCCACCGGCGCGGTGCGCTCTTACCGCACCATTTCACCCTTACCCGCATAGCGGGCGGTATATTTTCTGTGGCACTTTCCGTAGGCTCGCGCCTCCCAGGCGTTACCTGGCACCTTGCCCTATGG
>DATKTV010000067.1:0-50149 GCA_035530915.1 Acidiferrobacter sp.
TCGATTAAGTTTAAGAGACACCCAAGGATGACATCTCGAAATAATGCGCAGCAAGAAATAGTTATTACCCGGGAATTGCCCGGTCTGACGGCACCCGCCCAACGCTCCTTCGCATTATGAATGGCTGGTGATTAATCGCGATATTGAAGGGCGACAAGAAGGCCATCACGACCGCCGCCGCGCAGGCCTCCAAGGCCCACGGCTTTATTAAGGGGTTGCTGACCAGCCAGGATCAAGCCGCCGCCTAAAGCCGCCTTAGGGGCCTAGAAATAGGCCTTTTTTTAATGACCATTATCGGTGACGCGTCATATTTAATGATTGAATTTCGATGATGCGTCACCGATAATAGACCATAGGAATAGCCCAGGAGATCACGTCATGCGCAACAAGGTCGGCAACCACAAAACCACGCACCCCAAACGCGGCCGCCCCGCGAGCCCGATTCCACGCCACGTCCGCAACGCCGAAGCGGCCCGGCGCTACAGAACACGCAAGAGAATGGAGAGGGAAGCGCGGCGCGACCCGAGCCAGCCGCTACAGTCGGAGATTATTGACCTGTCGGCACTACCCGTATGGCGGAGGGGCAACCAAAAATAACTATTACACGCAAATACAGCGGCTTGGAAGGTTGTACGGTATGGCTCAGTTATGGCTCAGCTATAGCTGAGCCATAACAAAATCATGGCAGTGCCATAGCTGAGCCATGCGGTCCGTATGATCTTGGGCGAGGATGGCGAGCCGTGGTTTGTGGCGGTGGATGTGTGCAAGGTGTTGGGATTGGCGGATGTTTCTGTGGCTATGCGGAAACTTGATAACGACGAAAAAACAACCCGGTGTTTAACGCCGGGTCTTATAGAACAAGGGTTTAGCGACAATAACGCCGGCACAAGCCTGAATTTCGTCAACGAATCTGGTCTCTACTCCCTCATTCTGACCAGCCGCAAACCGGAGGCCAATGCCTTCGCCCTCGCAATTTCCCCGCCCGCCGATACCTTCAGAAGCCGCCCCCATGGCGGCCCTTGGAGGTATCGCTATGTCCCTACTTACGAAGCTCTGGCAGTCCGACTTGATCGCCTGCGCCGTCATCGCTGTGGTCTGGCTTTTCGCCGTCATTAACAGCGATGCCATCCGATGCGACCCCGAGGCGTTGTGGACCTGGCCGCTCACCCCCACGGCGCGTGACGCGGCAATCTTGGCGGGGCTTGCCATGCTGGTCCTGGCCCCAATCCCCTTGGTCGGAGACTATTACCCCATCGACGCCGTAATGCCGGCCGCCCTGGCCTACTACTTTATTCACGAATGGCTCGATGCCGAGGACCTGGAAGAGCGCGGGGTTGTGGCCCTGCTCGGAATTATGGGGGTACTGTGCGTCCTGGCGATCACCTGGTCGGCCACGTTCCTGCCGGTATTGGGACTGGCGCTGTTCGTGGGTGTTGGTTGCTGGTTGGGCGGGTTGGGTTGGCACGCCGACTGAAGTCGCCGCCACTGGTGCCCCGCTCACACGGGGCGGACAGCGGTGGCGGCCGCCGGTTCGTGCGCTGCTGGTTCGGCAGGACAGGGCCCGCATTGCGCATTTGGCATCTGCCGGAAGCAGTCCTTGGTGGAGTCGTGCCGGGCTATGCGCTTCCTCCCAATGGCGGTTTCTTATTAATGTTAATGCCTTGGATTGTATAGGACTTTACTGTACATTGCGGTACATTCCTAGCATACCCACTGAGAGGAGAGCGATGGCTGCTGCCAAGACTACCACGCTAACCTTTCGTATCGAGCCCAGCCTGAAAGAAGCGCTATGCACGGCGGCCAACCATGAGCACCGCTCCATCGCCAGCATGGTGGAGGTGTTGATCCGGGATTGGTGTGGTCGCAACGGCATCGCGATCCCGGAGCAGGGTACGATCTTCGATGCGGAAGTACCTAGTGGCGATCTGGGCGAGCAAAGCATGATGGCAACGGAAAAAACCGCAGGCCGGAAGGAAACCGCCGCACCTCGTGTCGGTCGCCTGCCGCGCGAACAGCAAGCCTCCGATGGCGTGCAAGGTGTTTCCCCAGAACGCAATAGTTCCGCGGGCCTGGTGAAGACCAAACAACGCGTCGCCGACCACGGGGAGGTATTCACCCCCGCGTGGATGGTCACGGCGATGCTCGACCTCACCAAGGACGAAACCGAGCGCATTGACTCCCGTTTTTTGGAACCAGCGTGTGGGAGCGGGAACTTCCTCGTGAAGATTCTGCAGCGGAAACTCGTGGCCGTCGAACTCAAGTTCGGGAAGTCCGACTTCGAGAAGCAGCATTATGCTCTTCTTGCTCTGATGTGCTCTTACGGGATTGAGCTCTTGCCGGACAACATTGCAGAGTGCCGGGCAAATATGCTGGAGATCTTCGCTGACTACCTGAAGATCGAGGAGTCGGATGACCTGTATCGGGCCGCTTACTACGTACTTTCGCAGAATCTTGTTCACGGTGATGCGCTGACGATGCGCGCCCATGACGGCCAGCCGATCACCTTTGCCGAATGGGGCTACCTCGGCAAGGGGAAATTTCAGCGCCGTGATTTCCGCTTCGACGTGCTCACCGGCTCGTCGGCCTTCAGCACGGAAGGCTCGCTCTTCGCCCACTTGGGCAAACACGAGATTTTCACCCCAGCCAAGACCTATCCGCCGATGATGGTGAGCGAGCTGGCCGCCGGTGTTGCGCGAGAGGCGCCAGCCCTTGCGCCCGAGGGGAAGGCATGACCACCGTGGCAGCTTCTGTCCCCGTGCTTCGCTGGGCCGCGCAACGCGCGCGCCTGCACGAAGACGATCTGGCGGCGCGCTTTAGCAAGTGGCCCTTGTGGCTCAGTGGCGATGCCCAACCCACGCTCAAGCAACTGGAAGACTTCGCACGCATCACGCACACGGCCTTTGGCTACTTCTTCCTGCCCCAGCCGCCCGCGCTGGCGCTGCCGGTGCCGGACTTCCGCACCGTGCGCGACGATGCGCTCGCCGAACCTAGCAACGACCTGCTGGACACCCTCTACCTGTGCCAGCAGCGGCAGGACTGGTATCGCGACCATGCCCGGATGCACGGCTTGCCGGCCCTGCGATTCGTTGGCAGCGCCAGCGTGCAGGAAGCGCCCGAGGACGTGGCGCAACGGTTGCGGGAGATATTGGGCCTGTCTACAGAAGCACGTCGCCAGCTGCCCACCTGGACGGACGCACTGCGCCAGTTAATCGCCAAGGCCGAAGATGCCGGCGTGATGGTTATGGTCAGCTCCATCGTCGGTAGCAACAGTCACCGCAAGCTGGACGTGGGAGAGTTTCGCGGCTTCGCGCTGGCGGACGACCTTGCGCCGCTGGTCTTCCTGAACGGCGCCGACAGCAAGGCCGCGCAGATGTTCACGCTGGCGCATGAGTTGGCTCATCTGTGGCTGAATGCTACGGGCGTGTCGGACACCCAGGCGGGCCAGGTGCCCGAGCAGCAAACCGAGCGCTGGTGCAACCAGGTGGCGGCGGAACTGCTGATTCCCCTGGAGGAACTGCGAGCAGCGCACCAGCGCGACGCTCCGATTCCGGACGAAATCCAGCGGCTGGCGCGCGAGTTCAAGGTCAGCACCCTGGTCACCTTGCGCCGCCTGTTTGACGCGGGCACCATCAGCCAGGCCGCGCTGTGGCAGCACTACCGTGAGGAACAAGAACGGCTGCGCACGCTGAAGGAGCGCGGCAGCAGTGGCGGTGACTTTTACCGCAGCCTCGGCGCACGTACCAGCAAGCGCTTCGCCCGCGCCATCGTGTCCAGCACGTTGGAGGGTTTGACCTCGTTTCCGGATGCCTTTCGCATGTTGGGTGTGCGCAAGACGGCTACCTTCTATGAGGCTGCGCGCGAGTTGGGGGTGATGGCATGAGCTATCTGCTGGACGCCAATGTCTTCATGTCTGCGAAAAACCTGCACTACGGCCTGGATTTCTGTCCTGCGTTCTGGGATTGGCTGGTGCATAAGGGTAATACCGGATCGGTGTCCAGCATCGATAAGGTGGCCGATGAAATCGAGGCTGGTCAGGACGAATTGTCGGACTGGGCCAGAAGTCACGGCCACACGCTCTTTCGGCGCACGCCGCCTGCGCTGGCGCCGCAGTTTACCCAGGTCAGCACATGGGCCACCGGGCAGCAATATACGCCGGCCGCTATTAACACTTTTCTGCAGGCCGCAGACTTCTATTTACTAGCCCACGCGCTGGCAGGCAATCATGTGGTGGTGACCCATGAGCGTCCATCCGACTCGCCTGGCCGCATCAAGATACCAAATGCTTGCGTGGGCCTGGGCGTGCGGTTCATGACGCCCTACCAGATGCTGCGCACCGAACAAGCGCGCTTCGTACTGGGAGCGCACGCATGAGCGAGCAAGTCGCTTTCACCCTGCGGGGCCGCAATCCGGATGTGTTGACCTGCATCGCAAACCTTTCGAATGATGAGGTGTTCACGCCGCCGGAGTTTGCGAACCGAATGCTCGATACGTTGACGGAGGCGTGGGCGGCCGGCAACCGCGGAGCAAACCTTTGGGCGGACAAGACGGTCAAGTTCCTAGACCCGTGCACGAAGTCGGGTGTGTTCCTGCGTGAGATCACCCGCCGCCTCGTCAAAGGGCTGGCCGGTGAGATTCCGGACCTCGATGAGCGCGTCAATCACATCCTGACGAAGCAGGTATTTGGCATCGCCATTACGCATCTCACTAGCCTGCTTGCACGCCGGAGTGTGTATTGCTCGAAGCACGCCAAAGGCGAGCACTCCATTGCCAAGTCCTTCACGAGTGACGACGGCAACATATGGTTCGAGCGGTTGGAGCACACGTGGGGTGAAGCGAAGTGCAGGTACTGTGGCGCGCCGCGAATGATCTTTGACCGGGAAGCGGGACTTGAAACCCATGCCTACGCATTCATTCACACCGACAACATCAAGACTCGGCTGGCCGAGTTGTTTGGAGGCGATATGCAGTTCGACGTGATAATCGGCAACCCGCCGTATCAAATGACCGGGGGAGGGGGAGGAACTAATGACTCCTCGATCTATCACCTGTTCGTTGAACAGGCGATGCAGCTGGAGCCGCGTTACCTCAGCATGGTTATCCCTTCACGATGGATGGCAGGCGGACGCAGCATGGACGAGTTTCGCAAGACCATGCTCGGGGATCGGCATCTGAGCGCACTTGTTGACTACCCGAACTCGGCACAGGTGTTTCCCGGTGTGGACCTCAAGAGTGGCGTTTGCTACTTCCTATGGGACCGCGAACACGAGGGAGATTGTGCCGTCACGCTCATTCGCGACCAAGATGTAGTTGGCCCGACAAAACGCAAGCTCGACGAATACGACGTGTTCATCAGAGACGAACGTGCCGCTGTAATTCTCAAGAAGGTCCTCAAGAAAGAAGAACCCAGCTTCGAGGACTTGCTCACTGGCGATACGCCATTCGGCTTGGCAACGAACTTCAAGGCGTTTAAGCCTGGCGAGCCCGGCGAAGGCGAAGTCAAGGTCTATGCGAGTTCGAATGCAGGCAGACGAAGCGGCGCAATGAAACGCTCGCTCATAGCAAAGAACACGCATCTCATTGACGCTTGGAAAGTCCTCGCGCCGCAGGCTGGTCCAGGAAACAGCGGCGGACACATCCTGCCCGACATGGTTCTGGGTAGACCTAGTATTGGTGAGCCGAACTCTGTCTGCACGCAGACATGGATCGTTGTTGGGCCTCTGAAGTCAAAGAAGCAGGCGGAGATCGTTGCCCGCTATCTACAAACCTCGTTTATCAGATTCCTCGTGTCTTTGCGAAAGATAAGCCAGCATGCCATGAAGGGCGTTTATCACTGGGTTCCACAGCAGAACTGGAGCCAAGACTGGACCGATGAGGAGCTCTACAAGAAATACGGCATTACAAACGACGAGATTGCGTTCATAAACAGCATGATTCGGCCTATGGGCGAGGGTGATGAGTAAGACCATCGAAGAAATCCTCGCGCCCAAGCCGGAAGCTAGGCCGCGCATCTATGCCTACTCGATCGCCGACGCAGCGCACAAGGGTCTGCTCAAGGTAGGCCAAACCACGCGCGCCGTGAAACAGCGCGTCGCCGAGCAGGTCAGGACCGCCGCCATCAAGAACTACAGTGTCGAACTGGACGAGTCCGCCGAGCGCGACGACGGCAGCGTCTTCACGGATCACGAGGTGCGTGCGGCCCTTGTCCAGAAGGGCTTCGAAAATGTCGAGTTGGAGTGGATGCGCTGTACAGTCGAGGACTTGAAGACTATTCTTACCGAATTGGGCACCGGTCAGAAGTTTACGGGAACGCATCACGAAACTTTTCCGATGCGCCGCGAGCAGGCCGAAGCGGTAGACAAGACCTTCGACTACTACCACTCGATCTGGGCCGAAACCCAGAATGCCGCCCCGCGCTTTCTGTGGAACGCGAAGATGCGCTTCGGCAAGACCTTCACCGCCTACCAGTTGGCGAAGAAGCTCGGTGCTAGGCGCGTGCTTGTGGTCACTTTCAAGCCTGCCGTCGAGGATGCGTGGCAGACGGATCTGGAGTGCCATGTGGACTTCGACGGCTGGCAGTACCTCTCGCGCTCCTCCGGCCGCGACCCGACGCAGATTGACCGCACCCAGCCGGTTGTCTATTTCGGATCCTTCCAGGACCTGCTCGGCCGCGACGCGGTAGGGAACATCAAGCCGAAAAACGAATGGCTGCACACGGTGAATTGGGACCTTGTGGTGTTCGATGAGTACCACTTCGGCGCTTGGCGCGATACCGCGAAGGAGCTATTCGAGGGCGAGGAGGAGGCCGTCGCGGGAAAGGAGGCCAAGCTCGAATACGCCGCCGGTCTGGAGGACGTGAACGAAGACCTTACCGTACTCTCGGAGAAGGAAACCGAGTTCCTCCCCATCACCACCAAGGCCTACCTCTACCTCTCCGGCACGCCGTTCAAGGCGCTGGCTACGGGTGAGTTTATCGAGGAGCAAATTTTCAACTGGACCTACACCGACGAGCAGCGTGCCAAGGAAGTGTTCGCAAGGACGAACCCCAGCCAGCGCAACCCCTACGGCGCGTTACCGCAGATGCGTCTGCTGACGTACCAGATGCCGGATGAGCTGGTGGCGATCGCGAGGGCGGGGGAGTTCGACGAGTTCGATCTCAACGCGTTCTTCGAGGCATCAGGCAAGGGTGCTAAGGCGCAGTTCAAGCACAAGCGGGACGTGCAGAAGTGGTTGGACATCATCCGTGGCGGCTACGCGCCCAAATCAGTCGAGCATCTGAAGACGGGTACGCGGCCGCCGTTTCCGTACTCGGACGTGCGCTTGCTGCCGTACCTGCAACACTCGTTCTGGTTCCTTCCCAACGTCGCGGCCTGCCACGCGATGGCGAACCTGCTGGCGGATAAGCACAACACCTTCTGGCACGAGTATACAGTGGTCGTCGCGGCCGGGGCATCGGCGGGCATCGGGCTGGAGGCCTTGCCACCCGTGCGCAAGGCCATCGGCAGCGGATTCGAGACCAAGACCATTACGCTGTCGTGCGGTAAGCTTACCACCGGCGTCACGGTATCGCAGTGGTCGTCCATCCTAATGTTGCGCAACCTAAAGTCGCCAGAAACCTATTTCCAGGCGGCATTCCGGGTCCAATCGCCTTGGTCCATCAAGAACCCGAACGGCGATAACCCAAACGAGGAGGATATCCTAAAGCCCATTTGCTTTGTGTTCGACTTCGCGCCCACGCGCGCGCTGCGGCAACTCTCGGAGTACGGGATTGGACTCTCGCCCAACGAGTTGAACCCGGAGAACGCGGTCAAGGACTTGGTGTCCTTCCTTCCCGTACTGGCCTACGACGGAGCGAATATGACGCAGATCGACGCGGGCGGCATTCTTGACATCGCGATGGCGGGTACCTCGGCCACGCTGCTGGCGCGCAAGTGGGAGAGTGCGCTACTCGTGAACGTGGATAACGACACGCTCCGGCGCATAATGGACAATCCTGAGGCTATGGCCGCCGTGGAGCGTATCGAGGGGTGGCGCTCGCTCGGCGACAACATCATCGAGACCATCATCAACAAGAGCGAGAAGGTTAAGGATCTCAAGAACAAGGCCAAGGACAAGGGCTTGTCGACGAAGGAAAAGAAGCAGCTCACCGACGAGGAGAGGGAGTACAAGTCCAAACGCAAGCTGGTTCAGGAGAAGCTAATCAAGTTCGCAACGCGCATTCCCGCGTTCATGTACCTAACCGACTTCCGCGAAAACACGCTCCAGGATGTCATCACCAAGCTCGAACCTGACTTGTTTCTTGCCGTCACCGGCCTGACGGTGAGGGACTTCCATTTGCTGGTACGCCTGAGGGTATTCAACACCGAGCAAATGAACCAGGCCGTCTTTGCCTTCCGGCGCTACGAGGACGCTTCGCTCCGCTATACGGGCATCGAGAGCCACGAGGGGCTGGCGCACTACGGGCTCTATAATACTGTGGTGGCACGGGAGTAAAGAGGCCGCTTCAACGGGGCGCGCGCCTCTATGGTGTTTATGATACTGCGCGTGATTCCAGCCTTGTCCTAATCTCCCCACCAAATCCCTGGCCCGTAGATGCGTAGACCGTTTGAGTATCTGCACGGTCATTATGTCCCGTAATTGCGGGCACCCGCATGGGGTTCAATCCTTTCTCGTAGCCACATGGGGTGCTTGATCAAGATGGGCTTATGCCGATCTTGAGGCACGAAGCTCGCCCAAAAGTCCTAAAGCACTATTCGACAGATCAAGGCGCGTAACAGCATCTGTCTCGGTAATAAGCCAAGCGACGCCATTTTTCGGATGGCGGGCGGGGTAAGCGATGGGGTTGTCTTTCGGATTTCTTTTCGGCGCCTCCAATTTCGCGAGCGGTATTCGCAGCCTCTCGAACACCTCTTTTGTTTCTCGAATGCGCGCAGCAAGTAGACCATCGAAGTGAAGGAATTCTTTGTCGCGAACGCCCTGATCCAGGGTTCGGAGCCACTCATATGATCCGAGGACCCATAGATACGAGAGGGTGAAGTGATTGTTGAGGTCCATTAAGGATTGCTCCCCATTCTGATTCTGATCCCAGCAATATGCCTCATTCTGGATTAGCTGGCAGTCGAGGCGACCTAGGCCCTGAATAGTGGCAACGAGGAATGCCTTGCGCTGCTCAGGCCCTCCAATCGCGTGGGAACCGCTTACCCATTCTCCAAATCGTTGAGTAGGGTCCATGGCAATAGCCATCGGTATCGCTCCTGTCTCGACTCAATAGAAAAGACCGGCAAGTTGCGCAAGGCTACCAAGCGTTATAAGAATCAAGCCAAACCACATGGCCCTGTTTTTCTTTGCTTCCCATAACGCGAATGTACCAAGCTTCGTAATGTGAGTCATTCCACCGTACGGAGTGATACCGCTATGGGTTGGGCCATCAAATTGATTTACGACTTCGTAGGCAACGAACCACGCGCCGACCATTACTAAGAAAATGCCGGCAGCTGACAACCATACGCCGGCATTATAATCACATCCGCTCATCCTAATCTCCCCACCAAATCCTCCGCCCGCAGGTGAGTATATCGCTTCAACATCTGCACGGTCTTATGTCCCGTTATCGACGCCACTTCCATAAGCCCCAGGCCCTTCTCAAAGAGCCGCGACGTCGCCTCATGGCGCAGATCATGGAAGGTGAGCCCTTCGATCTTGGCCGCCCCACAAACCCTCTCAAAGGCCTGCGAAATGGAATCTGGGCGCATGCCCCATACACGGCCGTCGATGCGCCGGGGGAGCCCATCTAGGACCGCCAGCGCCGCCACGGACAGCGGTACCCGTCGCGGTGTCCCGTTCTTCGTTTCCGGTATGAGTAAGACCCGCGCCTTGCGGTCCAGGTGCTCCCAACGCATCGCCGCAATCTCCCCGCGGCGCATGGCGGTTTCGATGGCCCAGGTGGTGAGCAGGCCGATCTCGCCGCCGTAAGCAAGGGCTGCGGCCTGTAGGCGGGGGAGTTCGTCGCCCACCAAGCGACGGTCGCGGCCACCCGGGAGTTTGGGGCGCTGGCCCTTGACGAGTTCCACGGGGTTTGCCAAGGACTCCATGCCCCATGCGGTGCGGGCGACGTTAAAGAGGTGGGAGAGTAGGGCCAAATCGAGACGGATAGTATTAGGCCCGGCGCCATCCGCAGCGCGTGACTTAATAAAAGCCATAACGTCCTTTCCTTGGATGGTTGCTATAAACCTTTTACTGGCTCCTCCTAGGTGTCCCTTGAGGCCAATACAACGGCGCGCTTCCCGCTCGGCTTGCTTTTTATGCGGGATAATCTCTGTGGCGTATCTATCCAAGGCCTCTGCCAAGGTTGTGCTCTCGGCCTCGGCGCGTGATACGAAAACGCCCCGGTCCATCTCGCCCTCGACCTGGCGGCCCCAGGCCTCGGCCTTGGTTTTTGTGGTAAAGGTCCTGGTTTGGATGGGGTAGCCACGCCGTCGAACACGCGCGCGCCATTGCAGGTCGCCGCGTTTTTGGATGGTCGCCATTTTACGCCCTCAACTTTGGCCGTGGACCAAACGCAGTGGACCAAATTTGGACCAAAAAATCAATATTGAGGGTGTTCGGTGAGGGAAACGCTGCGTAAATCCTTGATTTATTGGCTCCCCGGGAAGGACTTGAACCTCCGACCCGGTGATTAACAGTCACCTGCTCTACCAACTGAGCTACCGGGGATCGCAAGGGTCGCTATCCTACGAAGCTCGGGTCTCAACGTCAAGGCTAATCGTTAGTTTAAGATGGCCTGGAAAGGGTCGCTGGGTGCCGCCCAGTCCCCAGAAACCGCTGTAGCCTCTCCACGGCCTCCGCCAAAATGGCATCACTTGTCGCATAAGAGAACCGTAGGTGACCCGGGGACCCAAACGCAGATCCCGGCACAAGGGCAATGCCAGCCTCTTCCAAAAGTCGCTCGGCCAGGGTTTGATCATCTGGTATGCCGAGGTCGACGAGGACCTGTGAGACGTCCGGAAAGAGATAGAACGTGCCATCCGCCGCCCGGCAACGGACCCCTGGCAAGGTGCTCAGTTGGGCATAAAGCCAGTCATGCCGGGTCTTGAAGGCCTGGCGCATGGGCGTAATGGAGGTGGTGCCACTACGCAGTGCCGCCTCGGCGGCGACCTGGGAGATCGAGGTCGGGTTCGAGGTGCTCTGTGACTGCACCGTGGTCATCGCCTCAATGAGCGCCACCGGCCCTGCCGCATAGCCGATGCGCCAGCCGGTCATGGCGTAGGCCTTTGAGACGCCGTTTAAGACAATCGTGCGATCGGCCAGGTCTGGGCAGACATTCGCGATATTGACGAACGGCTCCGGTCCCCAGGCGATGTGTTCATACATATCATCGGTCGCAATCAGGACCTGGGGGTAGCGCCGTAGCACCTCACCAAGGCCTGCGAGCTCGGCACGCGTATAGACGGCGCCAGTCGGGTTTGAGGGGCTATTGAGCACAAAGAGCTTGGTCTTGAAGGCGAGCGCGGCATCGAGCGCCTCAGGGGTGATCTTAAAGCCATGCTCGATGTCGGTCGGGATAATGGTGGGCGTGGCGTCCGCCAAAAGGACCATGTCGACATAGGAGACCCAGTAGGGGGCCGGGATCACGACCTCGTCTTCGGCCTCGAGAAAGGCCTGCGCGAGATTGTAAAAGCTTTGCTTGCCGCCCACGGACACGAGGACCTGAGACGTGGTAAAATGCAGGTCATTCTCGCGCGCGAATTTTTGTACGACTGCTTCTTTTAGGCTCGCAATGCCACCGACTGCCGTGTACTTAGTGAACCCATCGCGAATGGCGCGGATCGCCGCCTCTTTGATCGGTTCCGGGGTGTCGAAGTCGGGCTCCCCGGCACCTAAATCTAGGATGTCGCGCCCCTCGGCCTTGAGGGCCCGCGCACGAGCGGTGACGGCAAGAGTGGGGGAGGGTTTGATACGGCCGACGCGGGCCGACAATATGAGCTTGGACAAGCGGAAACCTTCTCGGGCATTGAGTCGCCCGTATGTTACCTTGGATAGCGATGCAACCAAAGCAGAATACTAAACGTTTTGAGATCGCGAGCCATTATGCCCCGGCCGGGGACCAGCCGGCGGCGATCAAGGCCCTTGTGGCGGGCTTACAGGAGGGCCTTGCCTACCAGACCCTGCTGGGGGTGACGGGTTCGGGGAAGACCTTTACGGTCGCCAACGTGATCGCGCAATTGCAGCGTCCGGCGCTGATCCTCGCGCCAAACAAGACCTTGGCCGCCCAGCTTTATGCGGAAATGCGCGACTTCTTCCCCGACAACGCCGTCGAGTACTTTGTCTCTTACTACGATTACTACCAGCCGGAGGCCTATGTACCGGCGTCCGATACCTTCATCGAGAAAGACGCCGCCATCAACGAGCATATCGAGCAGATGCGGCTATCGGCGACCAAGGCCTTGCTGGAACGCCCGGACGCCATCATCGTCGGGACCGTATCGGCCATTTATGGCCTAGGCGATCCGGCGGCCTACCACGCCATGATTTTGCATCTCAAGAAGGGCGCAACACTCGATCAGCGGGCCATTTTGAAGCGGTTGTCGGAGATGCAATACACCCGCAACGACTTGGATATTCGGCGCGGCACGTTCCGTGTTCACGGGGACGTGATCGATATCTTCCCGGCGGAGTCTGAGCAACTCGCCGTTCGCGTCAGCCTCTTCGATGAGTTGATCGAGGATCTCTCCGAGTTCGATCCCCTGACCGGCGAGGTCGTGAATCGGCTAGGGCGCACGACGATCTACCCGAAGTCCCATTATGTAACGCCCCGGGACACCGTCACCGGCGCAGTCGACCTGATCCGTGACGAACTCAGGGTACGCCTAGAGGAGTTGAACGCGGCCAATAAGTTAGTCGAGGCCCAGCGGCTGGCGGAGCGCACGCGATTTGATTTAGAGATGATGGCAGAGCTCGGGTATTGCTCAGGTATTGAAAACTATTCGCGTTACCTCTCGGGGCGCAAGGTCGGCGAGCCGCCCCCGACCCTGATCGACTACCTCCCTAAAAATGCCCTGTTAATCGTAGACGAGAGCCACGTCACCATGCCCCAGCTCGGGGGCATGTACCGTGGCGACCGCTCCCGCAAGACCACGCTCGTGGAGTATGGCTTCCGACTCCCATCGGCGCTCGACAATCGCCCGTTAAAGTTAGAAGAGTTCGAGGCGATGATGCCACAGACCATCTTTGTCTCGGCGACCCCGGGCCCGTATGAGGCAAGTCGCACCCCCACGGTCGTCGAGCAGGTCGTTCGTCCGACCGGGCTCGTAGACCCCGAGATCGAGGTGCGGCCGGTGACCCACCAAGTCGACGACCTGTTGGCCGAGGTGCGGCTGCGCGCTGCGCGCGACGAGCGCGTACTGGTGACGACGCTTACCAAGCGCATGGCCGAGGACCTGACCGAGTACCTAAACGAGCATGGGGTCCGGGTGCGCTACCTACACTCAGACATCGATACCGTCGAGCGCGTCGAGATCATACGCGATCTGCGCGGCGGGGCCTTCGATGTTTTGGTCGGCATCAATCTCCTGCGCGAGGGCCTCGATATCCCCGAGGTGTCGCTGGTCGCCATCTTAGATGCGGACAAGGAGGGCTTCCTGCGCTCGGCGCGCTCCTTGATCCAGACCATCGGGCGCGCGGCGCGCCATTTGCGTGGCCGCGCCATCCTCTATGCCGATCGGGTGACCGACTCCATGCGGGTGGCGATCGACGAGACCGATCGGCGGCGCGAAAAGCAGGTGGCCTTTAATACGCTCCATGGGATTACGCCGCTTGGCGTCGTGAAGGCGGTAAAGAACCTGATCGACGGCGTGCCGGGGCGCGCGATTCCCGGCAGCGCCCGTGCGCGTGAGGACCAGGCCGCCTCGCTCTCGCCGCAAGCGCTCGGTAAGCTTATGAAAAAGTTGGAAAAGGACATGTACCGGCATGCCCATGACCTGGAGTTCGAGCAGGCGACCAAGGTCCGCGACCGGATCCAGGCGTTAAAGCGCAGCGCCTTGAGCCCGGGGTCGGCCGAGAGCTTGGCCAAGGACTAAAGGATCTTAGTCGGTGTTTAAGTGTTTGCCGATCCTTAAAAGCCAGGGCCCTTCTTAAGAAGAGACCTGAAGAGGTCTGCCCGTATGCCGAGGCCCTTCGCCGGGTGTGCTAGACGCGTGCGCTTTCTCGTACCACCTATCGCCTGATGGCCGCAGCTGGCAGCGGGCTTGGGCTGACAGCGCCATTATTAAGGCCGCCGCAGAAGGGCGCGCGCCCGCGGGATCTTGCCTCCCATTAGGCGGCGCTCGCGCCGCCGGGTGCGCGATGGGGTGGGGTGAGCGATGGCCGTGAGGACATTCATCCCGGCCGTGGGCACAAACCCCGTCTGGTCTTGGAATCATGCCATAATACGAAGAGGCAACCGCTCCGTGAGCCCCCTGTCATACTGGCAGGGATGGTTGTTTGGAGGCGCTTTCTTGTGGTAAGGTGCGCAACCCGAAGGCGCGTAGCTCAGTGGTAGAGCACTACCTTGACATGGTAGTGGTCGGTGGTTCGATCCCACTCGCGCCTACCATAACCCCTTACAATGAAGCCGGTGGAGTTTTGCCGGTCGATGAGAAGTCGCCGAACCTAATGCCTGTTATTACCCTGCCTGATGGAAGTCGGCGCACGTATGAAGACCCCGTGACTGTCGCCCAGGTGGCGGCCGATATCGGCGCGGGTTTGGCGCGCGCGGCCTTGGCGGGGCGCGTGGACGACAAGGTCGTCGATACCTCATATGTAATCGATCGTGATGCACAACTGGCGATCGTCACCGATCGGGATCCCGAGGGCCTGGATGTCCTGCGGCACTCGACTGCGCATCTTTTGGCGCAGGCCGTAAAGACCTTATACCCCGAGGCCCAAGTGACGATTGGGCCGGTGATCGCCGATGGATTTTATTACGATTTCGCCTATGCGCCGGGGTTTGGTCCAGACGACCTCAAACGTATCGAAGACCGTATGCGCGAGCTTGTCCGCCGGGATATCCCGATCGAGCGACAGGTCGTCGAGAGGGCCGAGGCGATCCGCTATTTCGAGGGCCTGGGCGAGGCCTACAAGGCAGAAATCATCCGGGATTTGCCGGCTACCGAGACCATCTCACTCTATAAACAGGGCGAGTTCGTGGACCTGTGCCGTGGCCCCCACGTCCCGGCCACGGGGCGGCTCAAGCATTTCAAGCTGATGAAGCTCGCCGGCGCCTATTGGCGCGGCGACTCGCGCAACCCGATGTTGCAGCGGGTGTACGGAACGGCGTTTGCCAGCCGCGAGGCCCTAGAGGAGCACATAACGCACCTAGAAGAGGCGGAGCGGCGCGATCATCGGCGCATCGGGCGCGCCTTGGACCTCTTCCATATCCAGGAAGAGGCGCCGGGCATGATTTTTTGGCACGATCGCGGCCTGCGGATCTATCAGGCGATCGAGCAGTATATTCGCCGCCTCTTGCGCGCCCATGGTTACCAAGAGGTACGGACCCCGCTCATCATGGACAAGAGCCTCTGGGAGCGCTCGGGGCACTGGGACAAGTTCGCCGATGGGATGTTCACGACCTCGTCGGAAAAGCACGAGTACGCGATCAAGCCCATGAATTGCCCGGGGCATGTGCAGATATTTAACCAGGGTCTCAAAAGTTACCGCGACCTGCCGCTGCGGCTGGCCGAGTTTGGGTCCTGCCATAGAAACGAGCCGTCGGGGACCTTGCACGGCCTTTTGCGGTTGCGCAACTTCGTTCAGGACGATGCGCATATCTTTTGCGCCGAGGCCGACATTCAGTCCGAGGTGAGCGCCTTTATCGACCTGCTCTACCGGGTGTATGCGGACTTTGGGTTCCACGAGGTCCAGGTCAAGCTCTCGACGCGGCCCGCGCAACGGGTCGGTGGGGACGAATTATGGGACAAGGCCGAGGCGGCCTTGGCGCAGGCGCTTGCTAGCAAAGGGCTTGCCTATGAGCTGCAGCCCGGCGAAGGGGCCTTTTATGGGCCGAAGATCGAGTTTGCCCTAAAAGACAGCCTCGCCCGGGTGTGGCAATGCGGCACCATCCAGGTCGACTTCGCCATGCCCGAGCGCCTGGGGGCGAGCTTTGTGGCAGCGGACGGTCATAAGGCCGTGCCGGTCATGCTCCATCGGGCCATCTTAGGCTCGCTTGAGCGCTTCATCGGGATTTTGATCGAAGAGCACGGCGGGGCATTGCCTTTGTGGCTCGCGCCGGTCCAGGCCGTGGTGTTGCCGATTGCCGATCGGCACGCAGATGTGGCCTTAAAGGTGGAAGAAGATTTGCGTGCGGCCGGGTGGCGTGTCGAATCAGACTTGAGAAACGAGAAGATAGGCTTTAAGATTCGCGAGCATACCATGCAGAAGGTCCCGTATCTGCTCGTCGTGGGCGACCGCGAGGCGCAGGATGGGACGGTGTCGGTAAGAACCCGCGAAGGGGAAGACCTTGGTGGGATGAAGGTGGGGGCCCTCACTGCGCGAGTCGGCGCGGGGTTGGCCAATCCGGTAAGTCTGGAGGGGTAGGCTATCGCTCAAGAACGTGAAACGCGACTTAATGGGCAGATCAACGCCCCACGCGTAAGATTAATTGGCGCCGATGGTTCGCAAGTCGGCATTGTAACGATCGCAGAGGCACTGAAGAGCGCGGAATTGGCGACTTTGGATCTCGTAGAGATCTCCCCTAATGTCTCGCCGCCGGTTTGCCGAATCATGGATTTCGGCAAATTTCAGTACGAGGAAAGCAAGCGGCGTCACGTTGCCAAAAAGAAGCAAAAGCAGATTCAGGTCAAAGAGGTGAAGTTTCGCCCCGGCACTGACATCGGCGATTATGAAGTGAAGGTGCGCAACCTCATCCGCTTTTTGGAGAATGGGGACAAGGCGAAGATTACGCTCCGGTTCCGAGGTCGGGAGATGGCCCACCAGGAGCTGGGCATGGAACTTTTGAAGCGCGTCGAAGGGGATTTGCTGCAATTTGGTACCGTCGAGCAGCGCCCGCGTCTGGAAGGACGCCAGATGGTCATGGTGGTCAACCCCAAGAAGTAGCCGGGGTGGGCACCAAGCCCGAAGGGCAAGATTTAAGATAAGCAGGTGTAGTAAAACGACCGACTCAAGCCAAGTAAAAGGCCCTTAAAGGGGCTGCTTGAGCGGGACTATGACAAGAGCGCACAGCGCAGAGGGACAGTATGCCGAAGTTGAAAACGAACCGTGGCGCCGCGAAGCGCTTCAAGAAGGGGGCCGGCGGGTTTAAGTGTCGTCATTCGCATTTGCGGCACATCCTCACCAGCAAAACCACGAAACGGAAGCGCCATCTGCGCGCTGATCGCTTGGTCCATCCCTCGGATGTGGCCGGCGTGACCCGTATGCTCCCTTACGCTTAACGCAGGAGTTATCCCATGCCACGTGTTAAACGCGGAGTTACTGCCCGGGCCCGGCATAAAAAGGTCATGGCCCTTGCCAAAGGGTATCGAGGCGCACGGAAAAATGTTTTCCGGGTGGCCAAACAAGCGGTTGCGAAGGCTGGCGAATATGCCTATCGCGATCGGCGTGATCGCAAGCGCCAGTTCCGGGCGCTCTGGATTGTGCGTATCAACGCCGCCGCCCGTGAGTGCGGACTGAGCTACAGCCGTTTTATGGATGGTTTGCATAAGGCCTCCATCACGATCGATCGCAAGGTGCTAGCCGATATCGCGGTCGCGGATAAGGCCGCGTTTGCGGCCCTAGCCGAGAAAGCCAAAGCCTTTCTGACTGCGGCCTAGTGGGTCAGTTGTAAGGATGAGCGGGCCGTTTGCAGAGAGGCTCGATCGGCTTTCGCAGGAGGCGCTCCAGGCCTTGGCGGATACCCACGAGGTGGGTGCGCTCGAGGCTTGGCGCGTCCGATTTCTGGGCAAGAGCGGTATCCTGACCGAGGAATTGAAGCGCATCGGGACCCTGGATGCGACGGAGCGCCCGCGCGCCGGTCAACTCGTAAACCAGTTAAAGAAGTCGCTAGACGAGGCTTACGGCGCTCGGCGCGCGGCGTTGCTGGCCGCCCAGCACAAGGCCCAATTGGCCGCCGAGGCAGTCGATGTGACGCTGCCGGGTCGGGGGGTCGGTCTCGGCGGCCTCCATCCGCTGACGCAGGCCTTGCGGCGCATTGAGGACATCTTCGCCGGGCTCGGCTTTGTCAAGGCGAGCGGTCCTGAGGTAGAAGACGAGTTCCATAATTTCGAGGCCCTCAATATCCCGGCCCACCACCCCGCGCGGGCCATGCACGACACCTTCTATCTCGAGAATGGACAGCTGTTGCGGACGCACACATCAACCGTCCAGATTCGTTTCATGGAACAAAACGCCCCGCCGTTTCGGATCATAGCGCCCGGGCGCGTCTACCGCGCCGATGCCTCGGACCCCACGCATAGCCCGATCTTCCATCAAGTGGAGGGCCTGGCGGTCGGCGAGGGGATCCATATGGGGCACTTGAAGGCGACACTGCATAATTTTCTAGAGAGCTTCTTCGAGCACCCGCTCGCGGTACGGTTGCGCCCCTCGTATTTTCCCTTCACCGAGCCCTCGGCCGAGGTCGATATCAGCTGTCTGCTCTGTCATGGGGAGGGTTGTCGGGTATGCAAGGGGACCGGGTTTGTCGAGGTGCTGGGGTGCGGTCTTGTCCACCCGGACGTGCTGACGCGGGTCGGAATCGACGCGGAGCGGTTCAGCGGGTTTGCCTTCGGTATGGGGGCTGAGCGGCTCTTGATGCTCAAAGACGGGGTGCCGGACCTGCGCCTCTTTTACGAGAACGATTTGCGGTTTTTGAGAAGCTTGCGGTGAACGCGTGCGGATAAGCGAACAGTGGCTCAGCGAATGGGTCGACACCAAGATCCCCTTTGATGCGCTACCCGGCTATCTGGTGGCGGGCGGGTTTGAGGTCGAGGGGTCGGGGACCGTCGGCCCCGCACTTGCGCATGTCGTCGTCGGGCGTATTCAGGCGATCGCGCCCCACCCGGATGCCGAACGGCTCCGAGTCTGTGAGGTCGAGGCTGGCGCCGGGGCCCTACGCACCATCGTCTGCGGCGCGCCGAATGCGCGCGTCGGGCTGCTCGCACCGTTAGCCTTGCCGGGCGCGGTCGTCGGCGAGCACACCATCGCCATCACGAAGTTGCGGGGCGTGCGCTCGGAGGGCATGTTGTGCTCCGGGGCTGAGTTAGGGGTTCCAGGGGCCGCCGGCCTCTGGGAGCTCCCGGCCGATGCGCCGGTCGGGGCGCTTCTAGGCGACTACCTCCAGTTCTCGGAACGTTATCTAGACGTGGGCGTTACCCCGAATCGGGGCGATTGCTTGAGCATAGCGGGGCTCGCGCGGGAGATTGCGGCCCTGACCGTGGGCCGGTATCGGGCCCGGAGGGTGCCGGTGGTGCCGACAAGCGGGATCGCCCCGACGGTGTCGGTCGCGGCGGCCGCGCGCTGCCCGCACTACTGCGCGCGGACGCTCACCGGCATCAAAGAGGGGGCCACAAGCCCCGCTTGGCTGGTGGAGCGTCTGCGGCTGAGCGGCATTGGTGTCCGTCACCCGGTCGTCGACGCCGCGAACTATGTGATGCTGGATGTGGGTCAGCCGCTGCATGCGTTCGACGCCGACCTCGTGCACGGCCCGCTACAGGTGCGGCTGGCAGTCGAAGGCGAGGCCATCTTGCTGCTCGATGGCACAGAGCCCACATTACGGGCGTCCGATCTCGTCATTGCCGACGACCTCGGACCGGTGGCGATCGCCGGTGTCATGGGTGGCGCACGCGCTGCCGTCAGCGCACAGACTCGGACTGTGGTGCTGGAGGCGGCCTATTTCCAAGCCGAGACGCTCTCGGGCACGGCCCGACGTTTGGGGCTGATCACCGATGCGGCGCTGCGCTTTGAGCGCGGTGTCGATCCGGAGTTGGCGAGTGTGGCCTTGGCCCACGTGAGCGCCTTGATCCAAAAGATCGCCGGCGGAAGCGCAAGCCCGATTGCCGAGCATGTGTCCCGAGATTACTGGCCCCGGCATGAGCCGATCACGTTGCGGCTTGCCCGCATCCGGCAATTACTCGGTGTCGTGGTGCCAATGGCACAAGTCACCCGGTTCCTGAAATCCTTAAAGATGACGGTGACGAGGCAACACGGCGACCTCTTGGTCTTAGCCCCCCGTTTTCGCTTTGATATCCGCGCCGAGATCGATCTTATCGAGGAGATTGCGCGACTCTGGGGGTACGATCAGATCCCGGCGGCGGAATTGCTGACCGCCCCGCCACCGACACGGGCGCCGACGTCCGGCCTACGGCGTGCCGCGGATTTGTTGGTTGATCGCGACTACTACGAGGCCATGACCTTCAGTTTGGTCGATCCCGCAGAGCAGGCCCTACTGGGCGTGGCCTCCGGGATCGGCTTGCGCAATCCCTTGGCCGCCCCCTGGGCCGAGTTGCGCAAAAGCCTGATCCCCGGGTTATTGACAGCCGCCCTTTATAATCGTCATCGCCAGCAGGGCCGCGTGCGGCTCTTTGAGGTCGGCACATGCTTTGCGCCGCTCGCCCATGGGGTCGCTGAGACGATGATGGTCGCGGGCCTGGTATTGGGCGCGGCGCTCCCGGAGCAGTGGGGGGCCCAGGCGCGTGCCATCGATTTCTTTGACCTGAAGGGCGACGTGGAGGCCTTGTGCGCGCTCGCGCAAGTCACGCCGGTGACGGTAGCCCGCGATTTTGGCCTGCTACAGTCCGGCCTGTCGGCGGCCTTGATGGTCAATGGCGAGTCAGTGGGTCTTTTCGGGGCCTTGAGCCCGGAACAACGTGAGCGGCTGGGCTTTGATGAGCCGGTATTCGTGTTTGAGATCGCCGCCCATCTGTTCGGGGAATCTGCGGCCCGAGCGGCCAGCGAACCGTCGCGTTTCCCGTCCGTGCGACGGGATATTGCGGTGGTGGTCGCCGAGGATGTGGCCGCTGGTGCCTTACTAGGCGCCGTGCGTCAGGCCGCGGGGCCGCTTTTACAAGAACTAGTCCTTTTTGATGTATATCGTGGCGAAGGCCTTGATTTAGGAAAGAAAAGTCTGGCCCTAGGCTTGACCTTACAGGACTTCTCGCGCACTCTTAAAGATGAGGTTGCTGATCTCGTTTTAGCGCGTGTGACCGCTGCCCTTGAGGCAACGTATGAGGCACGGTTACGACAATAACAAAAAAGTGTGACAGCAAGGGAAGAGACCATGGCACTGACAAAGGCGGATCTCGCAGAAGCTCTGTTTCAGGAGTTGGGGCTCAATAAGCGCGAGGCCAAGGAATTTGTTGAGCTCTTTTTTGAGAAGATCTGCGAGGCCTTAGGTCAGGGCGAATCCGTGAAATTGTCAGGATTCGGCAATTTTGGGATTCGGCATAAGAATCGGCGGCCGGGACGGAACCCCAAGACCGGCGAGGCGATCCCCATCGCTGAGCGACGCGTCGTGACGTTTCGGGCGAGTCACAAGCTAAAAGAACGGGTGGATGTTCATGCTCGATCCGGCGGATAACCGCGAACTCCCGCCAATCCCCGGTAAACGCTACTTCACGATCAGTGAGGTCAGCGATCTGTGTGGCGTAAAGCCCCACGTCCTGCGCTACTGGGAACAGGAGTTCCCCAAGCTGCAATCGGTAAAACGCCGTGGTAACCGCCGCTATTACCAGCATCATGACGTGCTGTTGATTCGCGAGATCCGCGCCCTTTTGTACATCGAGGGGTTTACGATCAGCGGCGCACGCAACCGGCTGACGCAAGAAGAGCAGACGGTTAATCATGACCAATCGGAGGCCCTGGCCCTGCTGACCGAGGGGTTAGAAGAGGTGCGTGCCTTACTGGCCCCCCTGGATCCCATCCCATAATGAGGAATCCCTTGTAGCCTATGACGGAATTGTATACGACAGTTGTCGACGCCGATGTTTTGGGGGCCCATATCGGGAACCCCAAATGGGTAGTGCTGGATTGCCGCTTTGTCTTAGGGGAGCCGGAGGCAGGTCAGGAAGATTATGCCTTGGGGCATTTGCCCGGCGCCCAATATGCTGACCTGGAGCGCGACCTGTCCGGTCCCCGGGTGCCAGGTGCCGGCCGCCACCCGTTGCCCACGGCGCTCGCGTTTCGCGAGACGCTCGGTCGTTGGGGGATTACACCCGACAGCCAAGTGGTCGCCTACGATGAGGCAAGCGCGGTCTTTGCCAGCCGACTTTGGTGGATGTTGCGCCACTTCTGCGGGCATAAGGCGGTCGCGGTATTAAACGGGGGGCTCAGCGCATGGCTTAGGCTCGGTTTGCCCGTCGCCCAAGAGCTCCCACACGCCCGTTCGGCGCCGCCTTACCCCGCCTATGTACCGGCTGTGGATACGTTGGTGGATACGGATACGGTCGCAGACGTCGTCGCCGGGCGGGCGCCACGGTTACTGATCGACGCCCGGGGGCCTGATCGCTTTCGGGGGGCGGTGGAGCCGCTCGATCCGGTGGCTGGCCACATCCCCGGGGCTATCAATCGGCCCTTTGGCAAAAATCTCTGTGCTGACGACACCTTTTGCTCCCCGGAGGTCCTGCGACAGGCCTTCGTGGGCCTGATTGGCGAACGGGGTGGCAAAGAGGTCGTCCACTATTGCGGTTCGGGGGTATCTGCCTGTCATAATATCCTCGCCATGGAGATCGCCGGTTATGGTGCGACCACGCTGTATCCGGGTTCGTGGAGCGCTTGGGTGAGCGACACCACGCATCCTGTGGTCCAAGGTCCTTAAAAAGGGCGCAATGGCATCGTGCCTTCGGTATGGCCACCATCTCGGCTAGGTTGTCTGCGGTCGGGGAGTGGATGGAAATCGACGGATAGCTTATGACGGATAAGGAGTCGGGTGTAGGGGCTTTTTAGGAAGCCGTGCTATCCCTTACCTTGGCAAACACTGCCAGGTGTCCCGTGCAGGCCTATGAAACTATACGACATCGAACGATCTGGCAATTGTTATAAGATCCGGTTGCTCTTGGCCTTTTTGGGGCTGCCCTACGAGCGGATACCGGTGGCGCTTGATGAGGGCGCGCAGCGCGATCCTCAGTTCTTGCGTTTGAGCCCGCGCGGCCAAATTCCTGTGTTGGCGGTCAACGAGAACGTGGCCATCTGGGATTCAACTGCGATCCTCGTGTATTTGGCGCGCCGCTTTGGCGGCGAGAATTGGCTGCCTACCGAGCCGGTCGCCATGGCGGAGGTCATGCAGTGGCTCGCCATGGAGCAGGCTGAGGGACGCTACGGCACGGCCCGGGCGCGGGTGATAGCCTTGAAGGTAAAGAGCAGCCTGGGCGAGACCGGGAGTCTGGCCGAGTCGCAGAAATTGGCGAAGGTCGCCTTTGAGACGCTAGAGGGGCGGCTTAAAGGTCATGCCTGGCTCGTGTCCGAGCATGTCACGATTGCCGATATTGCCTGCTACCCGTACACGGCGCTCTACCCCGAAAGCGGGTCCGGGCTCGAGGCCTATCCGGCGATTTCCGCATGGTTTGCCCGCATCGAGGCCCTGCCAGGCTATATTCCCTTACCGAAGCGTCCAGCCTCACATCCTTAAAGGGTCGCAAAGTCGCATCCGCCCAAGCCGCGGCCATCAGGGCTACGGCTAGGTCGTGTCAGGTATGTCTCTATGAACTACTCCCGCCAAGCCTAAACGGCTAGGGCGGGAGTTTCGTGTTTCATCGCGGTGAAACGGCCACCGCTCCACACCTCGGACAGTTCCTGCCCGGCTACATGAGGGTTACGATATCATCATTATCATGGAATCCGCATCATGAGACGCCACTTTACCACCCCCTAAACCACTACGCGGTTATAGGCGGAGCACTGTGGCGTTTTCTGGTAGCAAGCAGGTCCACCACTGATGCAACCAGGACCGCATCGTCGTCCGTCATCTCGGGCTCCCCTACCCTTCCAAAGAGGAGAGAACAAAAAACGGATAGTTTTACCCCTCCCGATTCATTTGCCGAGGTACTGGTGGTATCGGCGGATAGGGCGAGGACAGTCAGCGTCTCAGTCTGGTCTTGTAGAACCGTTGTGTCCCGCAAGAACGGCATCTTTTCACGCAGCGCTTGTTTGTCGAGTGGTTCGCTTGTGAAAAAAAACAAATCGACGGACGCACGATGCCCCAGACGTAACGCGATTGCCGTACCGCCATAGATCGTCATTCCCAGTTGAACGGTGGGCCGCAGCTTAGCCCACACTTCTATTGCTCGAGCGGAAGGATCTCTTTATGGGGAGCGAACGTCTGCATTCGACTATCTAAACCCGCTTTCTTTGGGGTAAAGAAGGCAGGGCAATCCCGGCATCCGCGAGTTGTAGCCGGTAGTGCCAGTAGGACCAGGACTGGGGTCAGAACCAGCCAGGATCGGCGTGGCGCAAAACATCGGTCAGGCGATCCTCGCCAATGACCAAAACCAGGGCTTGTATATCCCCGAAAGTCCCCATATCCATAATCTGAGCCATCAGCCTATCAGGATAACGCAAGGCCGCCTCCGGTGTCTTCCACCAGATGTATTTCGAGGCCATCTGCTCTAGAAAAACAGTAGCCGAAGTCACCATGCGATGCACTCTCGATCGCGCGCAAGGAGTCAACCCATTATGCTCCATCAAAGGGCGCGCGGTGACGAGATCCAGGCATTGGTGTCGACTTGACTCTGATGCCATCGGTAGCCGGCGCACTATTGGAAATACCACATCAATCGTGCATAGATGCTCGTAGCTGGCGCGACGAATACCCCGGAATTCGGAGCGGTCTCCAGACCGCCGCCATACTCGGTGTGATGGCCACCAAAACCCCGCTGGATGCCGGCGGTCATGTCCGTATTCTGGGTGAGGCTGTAGACAGCCTGTCCGATGACGAGCACGCTGCCATCGTCGAGATTCGCGATGACCGATGGCTTCAAGATGAGCAGCGGTGTCCATTGGATGCCAGCGCCCACGGCGAGATAATCCCGGGAGACCGTGAAAACCTCGCCACGCGCAAGGCGTTCAACGAGCGCGGTTGGCAAATCGGCTAACGTATGATCCGTCCCCGTTACGCCAAAGCCGTTGTGAAAGTACTCCAGATAGCCATTGATGTCTTTCGCACCCAAGACCCAGGCGTATTGGGCGTTGGCGAGCACCGAGGTGCGCACACCGCCGATCGCGAGCTGCGTGGGTACGAGCTCTGCAGTCCAGCTCGCACCTGCCCAGGCCCCACTTATGCGGATACCAAGGACCTGGGATCCGTAGTCTTGCGCGGCCAACAGGTCGATCCCAAGCCCCTGGTCGAGCCCCAAGGACCCATGCCATTTGATACCGGCCGAGCCTTGATTGGGTTCGATATGCCCGGTCGTCGGATCGCGCCGCGGCACCGCCACCATCTGGAGATCCGCACCGCTGTTAAATAGCCACTGGCCGTAGAGCATATCGGCGCCCGGCTTATAGGTCGTGTAGGTGGCGTTGGGCGGGAATGGATTAAAGAGGTCCATCGGGTGGAACACTAAACCGCCGCCCCAGGTGAGCGCCTGGCGGCCCAGGCGCAGCACCAGATGCGAACCACTGTAGGTCAACGCCAGTCGATCAAGGCGCTGAGCGATGGCGAGCTGGCCCTCGTCGGTCACGGTATCGTTTAGGCGCAGGAGCGTGGTGCGCTGCGGATCAATGTAGAGCGCAGGGTCGCTGGTGTATTCTCGGCGCGTAAGTACCACGCCGCCGCCGTGGCGCGCTGTGGCGAGATAGGCAATATCAAGACCCCAGCCGGACGCAAGCGGCCCCGACCACATCAGCCGCAGCCAGCTATCCTGATCCGCGTAACGGCGCTCACCGAGTGCTGCCGCGAGGCTATTGGCGCCGTTGTTCATGTAACTGGCTCCGAGGTCAAACTCACCATGGAATCCCGAGGCGGCCTGTGCCTGCATCCCCAACAACAGACCGAGGACCACGGCGAATACTCGCCCAGAACCGCGCATCATGCCCGCTCATCCGCCTCGATTCGGCCGTCGCGTATGCCGATTCGCCGCCGCGCATAGGCGATCACGCGCGGGTCGTGAGAGGCCACGCAAAAGGTCGTGCCGCTCTGTTCGTTCAAGCGGCGCATGAGTTGCAGCAATCCATCAGTGGCAACCGAGTCTAAGTTGGCACTCGGTTCGTCGGCCAATACGATAGTCGGCCGCGAGGCCACGGCGCGCGCGATGGCCACACGTTGCTGTTGTCCCCCGGAGAGTTCTCCCGGCCGTCGCTCGCCCAATCCTTCCAGGCCCACGTCGATTAGCATCTGCCGCGACCTTTGCCGCCGTTCGCGGGCGCGCACGCCCTGTAATTGCAGAATGAATTCCACGTTTTCATAGGCGTTTAGTACGGGAATCAGGTTATAGGCCTGGAACACGAAACCGATTTTGTTGAGCCGCAAATCAGCTAAGGAATTTTTGTCCAAGGCGCCAAGCGATTGGCCCGCGACTGTGACCGTGCCACTCGTGGGCTGGTCGAGTCCGCCCAAATGGTTTAGCAGCGTCGTCTTACCGGAACCGGATGGCCCGGAGAGGCTCACGAAGTCGCCGGCATCAATGTCTAGATCGACGTCGTGCAAGGCATAGACGAGGGTCGCCCGGACTCCATAGGTTTTGGTGAGCCCACGGCATTGGACGATCGGCCCGCGTGCATTGGCATTCATGTCGGGCTCCGGTTGATCACGTCGATCGGGACGCGGCGGACCATGCGCCAGGTCGGTATAAGGCCCGCTGTGACCCCAAGCGCCCAGACCAGCCCGCCGATGCGCAGGGCTTGCGACAGGCGCAAATGGAGGAAGAGCACGCGGCCTGCGCCGAACCATTCCGCGCCACGGGCCAGAAACCCGAGATCGAGTCCGCCATGGAAGGCTAAGACCGTCACGCCAGCGAGCGCCGTGCCGCTCACTATGCCCAGCAAAATCACCAACGCCGACTCTAAAGTCACTTGTGCCAGCACCAACTGCGGGCGCAGCCCCAGGGCTTCGAACAGGGCCAATTCCCGGACCCGCTCGTGCAGGGACATCAGCAAGGTATTGACGATGCCAAACGCCATCAGTACAAACATGATGACGATCCAAATATTGATGAATGCGCCCGAGAATTCCGTCATCGCTTTGGTCATGGGCCGCAGCGTATCCCAGGACTGGATGTCTCGATTCGGGGCGGCAAGGCGCAGCCTGTGAATGAACGATCCAAGCCCGTTGATATCATGAAGATCGAAGGCGATGCCGGTGATGTCGTGGCCCATGCCTAGGAGGGCCTGCGCCTGGCGCAGGCTTATGAAGACCTCGCGCTCTTCGACCTGAGGTGTGGCCGAAAAGAGCCCGATCACCCGCATGCCGCGCTCGGCCAAGGCACCGTTCGCCCCTTGACTCATGACGACGATGCGCTGACCGATCCTGGCGTGCAGGCGCTGCGCGAGCTTGTGGCCAAGCAGAATCCCGCGCGCGTTTTTATTGGCCAGATTACGCCCATCGTGCACGGCGGTGGTAATGAATGACAGACCGCGCTCGCGGACCGGGTCGATACCGATCAGGCTGACCGGCATGGTTTGGTAAGCACTTTGGATCGCCGCGGGCACTGCGATGCGCGGCCCCCATTGGCGGACGGCAGGACCATTTAGTAGCGCCGCGAGCCGGCCTTTGGCCGGCGGCAACCGATGCATCGCACCAGGGTCGTCGAGATACCCGCGGGCGTGGATTTGCCCCTGGCTGGTCATATTCTTTAGAGCCGCAGTCAGGGTGCTAGCACCCCACCCTTGCAGCAAGGCGGTAAAGCTCAAGATCGACCACATGCCGAATGCGACGGCGAGCAGCACAAGACTGGTACGACGCGCATTGCGCCAGAGGTTGCGCCACGCGAGCGCGTATAAGAGCCGGAATCGCTCCATCACACCGACCTCATGGCCGCGACCGGCTCGAGCTTTCGAAGCCGCCGCCATGGCCACGCCCCGGCGAGCGCGCCTATTCCGGCAATGGCGGCCGGACCGGCTAGGAGGCTAAAGGCGGTGAGCCGCGGATAAATCAACCCCGGCAGGCCCCATCTGGCAAAGACCCCCTGCGCCCCAGGCAGCGCGAGCCCGTGGACTGCAAACCATTGGACGACGACAGCGCCGACGGCCACGCCAAGCGCGAGGCCGAGGGCCATTAGCATCACGATCTCAAGCCACACCATGCGCCCGGCGGCACTCGGGCGCATGCCAAGCGCGAGCAGAATGCCGAACTCCCGGGTGCGCTCCAATACCGACATGAGCAGGGTGTTTAGCAAGATGGCGATGACCACCACGACCAGCGTGACATACCAGAGCATTGATGTACTGGCATCGAGCAAAATCGCGTCCCGCAGTCCCGGTTCGAGCGCGCCCCAATCACGAACGACGACGCCGCTTTTGCCAAGCCTTTGTCGTATGGCCGGGATCGCTCGGTTGATGGCGCTAAGCGATGCGCCGGAGATCGCTAGCACGTTGGCTTGGTTCGGCATCGCGAAATCCGCCTGGAAGCGGGTAAGCGGCATCTCCGCCATGTGGCGATCGATCTCCCTTAGGCCGCTTGCGAAGACACCGGTGACCGTCAGCACGTCGGCGGCGATTGAGCCGTCGTGCCCGACCCCAAGCAAGGTCACATGGGCGCCCGGTCCGACACCAAGGTTGCGTGCCAGGGTGGCGCCAAGAACGACCTCGCCGCGATCCGCGCCGTGCAGATAGTGCCCCGATCGCACAGTGGCGGGTATCCGCGAGACTTGGCGCTCCTTTTTGGGCTGGACGCCGACGATCATCACGGCAAGACTACGCGTGCCATGGGACAGGAGGGCGTAGGTCTGGGCGCGCGCGGCGACGGCACCTACTCCCGGCACGGTCTCTAATGATCGGGCCATACCCTCCGAATAGGAAAATGACTTACGGATGCCCGGATCATTTAGATAGCCCGGCCGCTGCACCTGCGCGTAGCCATCGAAAAGCCGCATGGTGTTGTCTTCCATGCTGCTATAGGTACCGACCTGCAAGGCGAGCAGAAACACCATTACCAGGCAAGCAAAGGCGATTGCAAATAAGGTCAGCCACGTGCGATGCGGCTGGCGCCACAGATTGCGCCATGCGAGCGCGATCACGGCGCGCGCCAGGGGCGCGGATTGCGCAGGTTGGAGAGCGTGAACAGATAGTTCGGCAAGCTTAGGTTAAAAACGCCCTTAACGTAATGGAGTTGCGTCCACCGCCCGGGCCTGTCTAACGGCCGCATACGCATCACCACCGGATAAAGGCGGCCGCCCAACAGGGCCACCGCTGTGGTCTTTAATTCACGCACCGGCTTCATGTCCTGGTCATAGAAGGTCTCTTCGAGCAAGATGTCGTCGTCCCGGATCTTCAGCACCACCTTACCCCAGACGACCGGCGCATTGGGCCTAGGCAGACAGATCACGGTATAGACCATGTGGCCGGCCTGGTGCTCAATCGAACCCAGCGCGCGGGTATAGTCAGTTACGATCTGCTCGGACTTGGTGAGATCGTTATAGGAGAAATCCGAACCCATCCAGTTTTGCGACATCATGGAAAACGGGAGCCGGATGACTTGGTTCAGTTTTGGGTTGAAGAACCACAACGCGGGGCCGCGTACCAAGGTCGCATTGCCCGCGTCACCGGGCGGCTGGGTAAACCGCACGAGGCCATCGCGGTCACCTCGCGTCCAGGCGACCATCTCCATGGTGCGTTGCCAATCCGGCCGGTGAATGGTCATTTGCACGTCTGTGTAGGAGCTGTCGCCACGCCAGTGATGCATCGCCGCCTTTACCAAGGCGGTGGGATCGGGCGCGGCCAAGGCCACGCCTGGGCAAAGCCAAAGGACCCAAGCCATGCCCGTCGCCCACCGCTTACGCGAGTCTACTGCCATGGCGTGGCCCCTCCCGGGGGATCGGTGACGGCATCCGAGCGGGCCGGGAAAGCCGCTTGCGACCGACCCTTAGGACCACGGCTCGACGAGGGGATCGAACGGCTAGGCACAGCGAAGCAATGGGGGGCGAAGACGCCTGCGGTCACCTGTGCCGCGGGGGTGATCGCTTCGGCGTCATCTGCCCGGAAACCACGCCCCACAAAGGCCACCATGGCACTGCGGAAGCCCGCTCCCCGCTGACGTGTTTGACCCGCGTTCCCTGGTTCCATGCGGAGGTGTCTGATGGCGATACGATACCTTGGCCGGCTTGCTCACCAGTATCGGGAACGAGCCCGCGGCCGTCAAGCGCCTAGCGTGGTACCACCTAGCCCTGGGCCCGGTAGCTCCCATAAAAACCCCATAGACGGACGCACGATGCCTCGAAGTGATTTGTCGGCATGAGGATCGTGCGGCGGCCTAGGGCTCGATGCGCATGAGCGTCGGTAGCCGCGCCAATTGGTGCACGACGACCAGACGCCCGCCACCGGCGGCAATCCGAGTCTTCCAGCGATGCATGCGGGTAAAGTAATGCACGGGATTGAGATTCTCGCCCCGCGACTTGATGACGTTGACCGCAAAAACGGTCACCCCTTTTAGCGGCAATTTCAGATTCCGGACGGCGCCATACGGCAGATCCTGGCGCATATCCGACACGACGATGATATCCTTGTGGGCGGCCGACACGCTGGCTAGAAAATGCCCGGCCTCAAGCAGTGCGCCGCTGATATCCGTATAGGATGTGCCCCGACGGTGCGCCATGGCCGCGACAAAGGTCGCCACGCGCGCCGCAATCGCGCGTTTCTGGCCATCCGCTTGCGCCGGTTGGCGCGAGAGGGTCACCGCCGCCACGCGATCCTTGTTGGTAAAGCTGAGGCTCGTGATGCGCGCGACGGCGATTGTGTCACCGGGCTCTAGCGTACCCAGCATATACCGAATGATGCGCCCCGCCTTCGGCACCGCCTTGATATAGGACCCGGAGGTATCCACCAGCACATACACAGCCCGCCCCTGCGGGCCTGCGGCGCACCCGGCCAGACTCAAGCAAATCGCCAGCACCGCATGCCTGGCCCTCATCCTTGCCGCCCAGACCGCGCCAAGCTGTTGGCGCGCACCCGTAGCGCGGCGGTGACCCAGCTCTTTTCAATGGCAAGCGGCAAAAAGATGATGATGTCGTAGAGCGTGTTGGTTACGGTGCCCGTATAACGCACTAGTCGGCCCACCACGTGGAGCATCAGTGCCCCAAACTGCAATAGCCCCACGGCACAGATCCCGCCTACGGTTCTTGCCGCATACACGAACGATTCGAGCGGGATCGCCACGAACGCTAACGCAAACGGCAAAATAAAGCCCAAAACCATCTGACCGGCCGTCGGGATCCACGAATTAAAGGACAGAATCGATACCGGGTTATGCGCGACCAAAGACGCAGCCAGGGCCTGGTTGTCAGCGGCAATCTGCACGCGCAAGAACGCGAGCGCCGCCTCGATGCCGGCCATTATCAATAGCAGGCTAAAGGCCGATACCATGAAACGCTTGCGCATCCGCTCGGTCATATGGCTTATCCGCGGAAAGAGGTGGGTAATGCGCACCGACTCCATGAAAAATAGCCCCATCGTGGCCTCGATCAGGATGATCACAAGCGCCGCCACGTCCGCCGTTCGAAAGCTCCCTATATAGCTCCCGCCCCCAACCATCTCCGACATGGGCAGCGCGATCAGATGAAAGTTGATGATCGTGCCGCCAAGCGCCACGATCAGCACGAACACGGAAATAAACAATTGCACAAAGGCCGAGGACGCGAGCGTATGCTGCATGGCATCGGTCTTTTTCGTGATCTGTTCGTAGCGGTCCATATAGTTGTCGATCGTACCCGCCCGCTCCATCAAGTTCGCGAGCCGCTTATCGATACCCTTCAACGTGCTGTCAACCGACCGCCAGAACGGTAGCGCGCGGGACAGCTTCTTGTGGCGCTCCTGAAAGGCGCGTCGATATTCGGTGAGCGCCGCATCCTGGCCTTTCGATACGGTCTTTTTTAGGCTCTCCACGACGCCCTCAATGATCCGATCCGGGCCCGGCTTCAACTTCAAAAGCGGCGTGACCGCGCGCGCCCATTCCGGCGGGGCAGGAGGCACCTCTCGCGACTGCTGGTAGTCCTCTTCGATCGCGGTAATCTCATCTAAGAGCTTGCGCTGCAGGGCCGGGAATCCTTGGAGGTCGCGACGCACGACGGCATCTACCCGTTCGAATTCGCGCTCGACTCGTTGGCCCACGTCCTCCTTGCCCTGCGCTAGCAATACCGTGGTATTGCGGGCCCGCAAGTTCGTGGCCGCGCGGCGCAAGAAGTGACTGCCGATCCGAAAAGGCCGACTGAGGGCGACACTAAAGATGGTCACGGCCGCCTGCACGGGATGCCTCGCTACGTAGAGACAGGCTAATCCAATCACGGCGCCCACGGCGATGATCCACGGGTCGGCGTTCCCATATTGAGCGAATATCGACATAATTTCCTCCCCCGGCACCGTCATCGGGTACCTTTTATCCTTTATATACCGGTCGTACCGCTGACACCATGACGAACCGACTAAACGCCGCTTCCTCTAGACATATGGCCGCATTACGCTTTATTATTCACTGGAGAATAGGTTTATAACTGTGTGTGTCTTATATATTATTTATGACAAGGCATCGATATTAGCAGCGACTGGGTCTTGGCCAAGACACAAGCGCTGTTTGTGCTTTGATTCGCCGATCTTCCAACACCATTTGCACAATTCTAGGTACCCAGAGGGCAAGGCGCTGCTACGCCCCAGCGTGGCGATGCGCGATCACCAATGGCCTTCCGCCTCAACAATCGTGCAACGTAGGCCTATGAGTCGTGAGACTAGGCGTCGGCGCAGTCACCTCACCTCACGGTGCAAGGGGTCGGTAATCATGCTTGTCAGGATCGCCCGGCCTTTTAATGGTGCTGCTCACATCGGCAAGTCGGCCCCGCCGCTACATGGTTTTGAGTCCCGCGCGCGCACCATTATAGGCGCGACGATCCCCACGGCCTTAAGGCCTGCGATGCCAAGGCCTCCGGGGCGCCACCCGGTCGCGCGACATGATCACGGGCGGCGGCCGACTCTGACGGCAAGCGGATCCCTACTACCGACTCGTGCTTGATATTTAAAGGTGTCGGGGTGGCGTACCGGCCTTATTCATTGCGTGGCCGCGTAATGCCGGGCCCAGAACAGGGCTCGTTCTCGAAAAACCTCGCTCACTATGTTAGTGTGTCTCGTCTAATTCCCGGGAGTTCCCATAACCTTTGAATCACGTTCCCCTCGGTACGCTAGCTGGCGTATTGGCGTTCCTCATTTTCTTATCCGGATTTTTTTCCGCCGCCGAGATCAGCCTTATGACGGTCAACCGCTATCGCCTGCGGCATTTGGCCGAATCAGGGCATCGCGGGGCGCGTTTGGCACAGCAACTTCTGCGCCGCCCGGACCGGGTCCTCGGCGTGGTCCTGCTCGGCAACAATTTCGGGAATATTGCCGCCTCCTCGGTCGCCACTTTGATGGCTGTCAATCTCTACGGCCCTGGGGTCTTGGCGCTCGTCACCGGTGTCCTGACGCTCGTTATCCTGATTGTAGCGGAGGTCGCGCCCAAGACGCTCGCCGCACTCTACCCCGAACCGGTCGCCTTTGGTTCCGCCTATGTGTTGACTCCGCTGCTGCGGGTCATCTACCCACTTGTCGTGCTCATCAATTTTCTGGCCAACCACCTCTTGCAGCTCTTTGGCGTGTCTATCAAGCCCAGAAGCCCGGACCAACTGAGCCCGGAAGAGTTGCGGGCCGTTGTCATGGAGGCCGGAACCCTGATTCCCAAGGCGCACCAATCCATGCTGCTGGGAATTTTGGACCTCGAAAAGAGTACCGTCGAAAATGTCATGGTGCCGAGGGGCGAGATCGAGGGGCTTGACCTGGATGCTGATTGGGATGAGATCCTAGAAGTCCTCGGCAGCAGCCACTATACGCGGCTCCCGGTGTTTCGCGGGAGCTTAGATAACGTCGTCGGCATGTTGCATGTCCGCCGAGCGCTGCATTTGGCGTTGGCCGGACGCCTTACCCGGGAAACGATGGAGTCCATCGTCCTAGAACCCTACTATATACCGCAAGGGACGCCGCTTTCGACGCAACTGCTCAACTTCAAGACCGCACGCCGCCATGTCGGGCTGGTCGTAGATGAGTACGGTGATTTGATGGGGCTCGTAAGCCTAGAGGAGATCCTAGAGGAGATCGTCGGGGAATTCTCAACCCAGGCCCCCGGTGTCCAAGCCGACATCTCCCCACAGCCGGACGGCAGCTTTCTCATCAATGGCAGCACCAGTATTCGGGATCTCAATCGAACGCTGGGCTGGCGGCTTCCGCTCGCCGGGCCAAAGACCTTAAACGGCTTGATTACGGAATACCTAGAGGACATCCCCGCACCCGGGACCAGCCTGCTCCTCAACGGTTACTTAATCGAGATCGTGCGTACGCGCGGGACCGCCATCCAGACGGCGCGCCTAAAGCCCCATCCCAGCGCCGCCCCGGCCGACGTAAAGCCCCAGTAGTCAGGCACGCCGCAAGGCTGTGGGCGCTGGGCCTAGGACGCGGGCGAATCGTCGCCGGGCTCTTAGGGGGATAGCTTGTGACTGGCCGCTATCCGCGCCAGATGTGATCGCGCCGCTTGCAACAGGTCCGGTGGCAAACCCCGGCGCTCAGCGATTGTAAGCCCATGCGACGACCCGCTTTTGCCGATCTCGAGCTTGTAGGTGGGTACTAAGCGCTCGCTGTCAAAAACCATCGTGGCATTGGTGAGATGGGAGTGCTCGGTAGCGTAGGCCTTAAGCGGACTTAAATGAGTAGTGATAATACCGCGCACCTGACGCTCCGCCAGTTCATCTAGGACCGCCATCGCCAGCGCCGCGCCCTCCTCCGGGTCAGTCCCCGTCCCTAACTCATCCATCAAGACGAGTGTTCCGGCATCCGCCTCACTCAGGAGTCGCTTTAGGACCTCGACGTGACTTGCGAACGTGGAGAGCTGGTTTAGAAGGCTCTGATGGTCACCGATATCGACAATGAGCCGGGTAAAATTCCCGATCACCGCCGCCCCGTCCGTGGGCAGATGGAGACCGCAATAGGCCATCGTTACCAGCAGACCCACGGTCTTTAGGACCACGGTCTTCCCACCGGTATTGGGGCCTGTGATCAACAACATCGGGGCATGCGCATCGAGCGCAATCGACAGCGGTACCGGCTCAGGTCCGCGCTTGTCGGCAAATGCCAAGAGCATCGCTGGGTGATACGCCGCCTCAAGACGCAATACCGGCGCCGTATCGAAGCGTGGCGGGCTCGCGTTCATATGCACACTCAAATGCCCGCCGGCAAACGCCAAATCGATCCACGAAAGTGCGCCCAGTAACACGTCAAACGCGGCCGCCGCCGCGCGCACTTGGTCGGTCAGCGCCCGGCGGATGATGAGCTCCTCGGCATCGCGCTCACCGGCGGTCGCCTCCAGCCGGTTGTTGAGTGCCACGACCTCGAGCGGTTCCACCAACTGCTGGCGGCTGTTGGCGGCAGACCCTCGCCGCACACCTTTGACCTTGGCGGCATGTTCGGCATTGACGCTAAGTGAGAGCCGCGCCCCGCTTGTCACGATGCTCTCGGCATGGGGCTCTTTGACGCCAAGCTCGGTCAAACGTTTTTTTAGTACGACCTGAATAGCCTGTTGTTGCTCGGTCAGACGCGCCGATAAGGTGGTGAGCCTTGGGCTTGCGGTATCTTGGATTCGCCCGGTGGCTAAGATCGCCGCGGCGAGCGCGCTCGGCAGTATCGCCGGCGGCGCCAAATCCCCCGCCGGACCCGGATAGAGGTTCTCGTGGCGCGCCACTAAGGCCTGTACGTCTTCATTTAGGCGCAACAGCTGGGCGATATGGGCGAGCGCCATACCGGATAAGGCACTGCCCGTTTGCGCCGCTTGCCGCAACGCCGCCCGAATGTCCGGGAAGCGCCCGATGCCGCTCGTTCCCTGCTCGATCGCAAGCCGCGCCGCGGTCACCGACCCCTGCATGCGTTGCGCGGTCTCCTGATCTGGTGCGGGGGTTAGCGCATGGGCCGCGTCGGCCCCATAAGGGGTCGACGTCAGGCGCTCGAGCAGACGAGCAACAGCCCCAAACTCTACCGCCTCGATATCAGTTTCCATAAGGCCACTCTATCACGGTGCGCGGCCGGGCTTTGCGACATCGTCACGCAAATAGACCGGTAACGCCCGACTCGGTATCACCTGCTCGCCGCGCCTAAAGGCCCGCTCCGCGAGGACGGCAATCGCCTGTGCCCCCGGCACTTTATGCGACTCGTAGGGGATGTCGCAGCGCGCGCGCAAGATGGCGGCATAGTGATCGAAGCCGTTCCCGATCCCGATGCATGCCCCTTGTGGGCGCTCTAATGAGGCCGGTGGCCCGAGACCCTCTGGCCCGACCGGCTCAACTAGACCATCTTCAGCGCGGTGAAATAGGCCGTAATAGACCTCGTCCCGCCGTGCATCAATGGCCGCTAGGATCTCGGTCCCCTGCGCCTGCTGGGCGAGCGCGGCCAGAGAGGAGATTGGGATCACCGGCAATCCCCGGGCATAGGCGAGTCCTTGGGCGACCGCAGCAGCTACTCGCAAGCCCGTAAACGATCCCGGCCCGCGCCCAAAGGCGATCACATCGATCGCACCCAGATCCAGCCCGGTGTCAGCTAACAAGGCGCGCAGCAGATCCAAGACGCCCTCGGCCCGGGCCGCAGGGTCTGCTAGGCGGCGCTCGAACAGACGATCACCGATTTTGACCGCAACCGAGGCGATCGGGGTTGCCGTCTCGATGGCCAGGATCTTCATGGGGCCTTCCGAACGGCCGCCGCCAAGGCTACTCCCCAAGGCGGCAGCGCGATGTCAAAGGCCGTTTGGAGTTTGGTGTTAGCCAAGACGGAATAGGCCGGTCGGGCGGCCTTGGTTGGGTAGTCCTCGGTACCGATCGCCGTCACCGGGACATAAAGCCCCAACGCGTCGACAATCGCTTGCGCAAAGCCGTACCAACTCGTGTGCCCACTACAGGTGGCGTGATAGAGCCCGCCCTTATGGCGGGCCTCAGGATGCACGATCAAGGCGCGCGTCGCATCGGCCAACGCATCCACCGAGGTCGGTGTCCCGAACTGGTCGGCTACGATCCGCAGCGGTCCGGCGGCCGCGAGCCGCGCGACCGTCGTCAGAAAATTGCGCCCACCGCGATCATAGAGCCACGCGGTCCGCAGCACGAAACCCACGATCGGGCGGGCGAGCACTGCCGCCTCACCCATCTGTTTGGATTCCCCATACACGCTTAAGGGGCTCGTCGGATCGGTCTCGACGTACGGGCGGCTTGCGCGCCCATCGAACACATAATCGGTCGAATAATGAATGAGCCACGCCCCGCTCAGTAAGGCCACATCGGCCATAAGCCCCGGTGCCACCCCATTGATATGAAAGGCCGCGACGCGCTCATCTTCGGCCTTATCGACGGCAGTATAAGCGGATGCGTTGATCAAGATTCCAGGGGCGAGCCTAGTGACCACCGCGCGCAGCGCCTGGCTGTCGCCGACATCGCATTCGCTATGGCTCAAGGCGGTAACGGGCCCAAGACCCGCCAGGGCGCGCGCTAGGGCCCGCCCGAGCTGACCGGATGCCCCGAAAATCACGATCCCTTTACGTGCCTGCGAATCCGTCATGGCGTGCGTCGCCACCCCAAGCTCTGCGCATCATGTGGATATCTTCGCGCCATTGCGCGCAGCCCACCGCCGACTCGCGCCGGTGCCGCTGCGTACCACAGGCTCACGCGCGGCGTTGTCGTGCAACGAATCCCGGCGCCCGGCTCGCGCCTCATAAGGAACCCACACGCGGGGCTTGTGGGACACAGGACCTTAGTATGGCAATCGATAAAACATCCGCCGTGCCTCAACACGCCAGGGCCGATAGCCGCCGTGTCGATCCACTCCGCTACTCCGGCTTCCCGTCCTGCCCGCATCCCCGTGTCCTCGCTGTTTGGCTGCGCAGTATAGCAAACCGACTTTCCATCGCCGCCATTTGACACCTGCCGTGCTCCTTGGCAAAGTCACACCATGAACCTTCACAATCTTCCCGGCACCGAGCTCGTCGTTTCCGATATCGGTCTAGGTACTATGACCTTCGGCGAACAGACCGACACTCAGTCTGCTCACAGTCAGCTCGATTATGCCCTAAGCGAGGGCGTCACGCTCTTTGACATGGCCGAGATGTACCCGGTGCCCGGACGCGCCGAGACTCAAGGTGCGACCGAAGAGATTGTCGGCCAATGGCTGGCGCGCCAGGCCCGCGACAAGCTCGTCATTGCCACTAAGGTCGCGGGGCCCGCGCGTGGATTTACCTGGATACGAGGCGGCCCTAAGGCCCTGGATCGCGCCAATATCCGTGAGGCCTTGGAGGCGAGCCTCAAGCGCCTTAAGACCGACTATGTCGATCTCTACCAGATTCATTGGCCGGCGCGTCCGGTGCCGATGTTTGGCGAGACCCATTATGAGCCGCAGGGCAACGATGATGCCGCGCAGGCCATCGACGAGCAGTTGACTGTGCTAGACGCGCTGGTCCAAGAGGGCAAGGTGCGCTACATAGGCCTCAGTAACGAAACCCCTTGGGGCGCCATGCGCTTCTTGGACGCGGCGACTCGCCTCGGCCGGCCCCGGATCGTGACCATCCAAAACGCCTACAACCTCCTGAATCGTTTGTTCGAGTCGGGTTTGTCCGAGGTCTGCCATCGGGAAAAAATCGGCCTGCTCGCCTACAGTCCACTGGCCTTCGGCCTCTTGACGGGTAAGTACCTCGGGCACGATGATCCGCAAGCACGGCTCAACCGCTTCCCACAGTTTGGGGTGCGCTACCGCAAGCCACCGATCGAGCTGGCCGTACGCGCCTATGCCCAACTGGCTCACGACCTCGGGGTTCCCTTAGGCGCGTTAGCGCTGGCCTTCGTCCGCTCGCGCTTTTTCACGGTCTCTACCCTCATAGGCGCCCGAACCCTTGATCAGCTAAAAGAAGACATCAGCAACGCCAAGGTGGTCCTCACATCGGAAATGTTGACTGCAATCGATGCGATCCACGCACAGTCCCCGAACCCGGCCCCGTAAAACATAACTAGGCAACATCGGCTACGATCGGTAGCCAACACGATAGCGGGCAGCGGGCACTAGCCTTATCGGGGCGAGCTATCCACAGCCTGTGGTGTAAGCTTGCCTGCTCGCCTGAAATCTCTGGTGTCCTGACGATCATCAGGAGAACGACGAGCCATCGCCCACACCCCGCCCACACCCATACTGCCATCGTAGACCGCGCACGCGGATAAAAACCGCTGTCGTAATGGGCACAGAAAATATCTTGCGCAAAGGCCGCGATTGCGCCGCATACCGGCAAGCCCCGCCATGGGGCGTATGCCCTCATACCTCGGGGACGGCCAGCCGGCATTTTGGATGGATCCCCGGGCGTATGAGGTCGACGGGCTCCATGAGGAGCCTGCGGCCTTATGGCAAGGTGACGGCGGCTAAGCTCCCCGCCACAGGCAATCGTCTAATGGGTCGTGGCCTCCATCCCCATTGCCTTTTGGGACTCACGGGCCGATGTTCGACTCGCAGACCCCGAGAGAGGCTTCTTAAACCAAGATACCGGCGGCCACCGGCTGTCCTCATGCTATTATCGGGAACGAAACCAGCCCCGACGCGGTCCGAGGGGCAAGAACACTAAAACGCGCCGAGGGTTTAATTGCAGATGGAACGGTTTAACCGCGTATTCTTTCGCAATGCGTGGCGCATCGCCATGCCCTACTGGAAGTCCGAGGAGCGCTGGTCGGCCTACGGCCTCCTGGCCCTCGTCGTCGGTTTGAGTCTCGGTCTCGTCTATATCAGCGTTCTGATTACCGAGTGGTACAACGGCTTCTATGATGCCCTCCAACACTATGATGAGCCTACGTTCTGGAGCGCTATATTGCGCTTTTCCTGGCTTGCAGGTCTTTATATCGTCGGTTACGTCTATCAAACGTATTTAAGCGAAATGCTCCAGATCCGCTGGCGGCGATGGATGACCCACAGCTACCTCAAGGATTGGTTCGCGGAGCGCACCTATTACCGGATGCAGATCCTAGGCGACGGCACCGATAACCCGGATCAACGTATCGCCAACGACACCACGGATTTTGTCCGGAGCACCATCAGGCTGTCTCTGGGCCTTTTGAGCTCCGTTGTCACCATCATCTCGTTTGTCGCTATGCTCTGGACGCTCTCCAATCGGCTGACGATCCCTTTTGCCGGGCACAGCTGGAAAATTCCGGGCTATCTCGTGTGGGCCGCCTTGTTGTACTCGGTCATCGGTACGTGGCTTATGTCAAAACTGGGGCGCCCGCTCATCAATCTGAGCTTCAATCAGCAGCGGTTTGATGCGGATTTCCGTTTCAACCTCGTGCGAGTCCGGGAAAACACCGAAAGCATCGCCCTCTATAATGGCGAAGACCAGGAGCACAAAGGGCTGGGGGATCGATTCGCTTTTATTTTCCGCAATTATTGGGCGATCATGCTGCGCCAAAAGATCATCAACTGGTTTTCTTCCGGGTATAGTCAGGTCGCGATTATCTTCCCGTTTCTCGTAACGGCCCCGAGCTTCTTTGCCAAGCAGATTCAGTTGGGGCTTGTCATGCAGATCGCATCGGCCTTCGGTCAGGTCCAGGGGGGGCTTTCCTATATCGTCACCATCTACCCGGAACTCGCTACTTGGCATGCGGTAGTCGACCGACTGAGCGGTTTTAGCGAGCATATGCAAGGCGTCCGGGACGTGGCGATCGATCACGATGCCCTAACCCACATCACGGGAGACGATCTCCGTCTCCAATCTGTGAGTCTGCATGTCCCGGATGGCCGCCCGCTCCTCTCCAACCTGTCGTTCACGGTAGCACCTGGTGAGACCATGCTCCTTACCGGTCCTTCGGGGAGCGGCAAGAGCACCTTGATCCGCACGCTCGCAGGTTTGTGGCCTTTTGGCAGCGGCGAGGTGGCCACACCGGCGCGCAAGATCTCACTTTTTCTGCCCCAAAAACCGTATCTGCCTTTAGGGAGCCTTCGCGAGATCTTGCTCTATCCCCATGGGGCGCCTGATACCGCGACCGACACCCTGGCCGAGGCGCTTACCATGGTCGGGCTTCCGCGGCTCGTGAAGAGTCTAGACGAGAGCAAGTCTTGGTCTCTCATTCTTTCGCTAGGTGAACAGCAACGTATCGCCTTTGCGCGCATCATGCTGCAAAAACCCCAGTGGATTTATATGGATGAAGCCACATCGGCCTTGGACGAAGCCGCCGAGGCACAGCTCTATACGCTATTGCGCGTGCATCTGCCCGCGAGCACGGTCATAAGTGTCGGCCATCGCGCAACCCTGAACGCCTACCACAAAACCCAGCTCCAGCTATCCGGTACTGGATCCTGGCAACTTGTCGCTAGCAGCTAAAGACTCCGATAAGCGCACGAAGGCCTCGCGCATGCCTTTGGCGTCACGCACCGGCGCATCAAAAGCGATCCGCAATCGCCGGCCGCGAGTCTGGATGTCGAAGCCCTCGGGATCGATGCCAAGGAGGCGAGGCTCAGGTTCCTCGACCCCCTGGGCCCGGCAATACCGGATGAGGGCCTCTTGGTGTCCCGTATTCATGTGCGTAACGGCGCTGCCTTCCGCCTCCCCAAGGGTGGCATCAAACGACTTCGGGTCGATACGATAACGTTCCCCGCTTATCCAATGGACGTCCCCAAACCCGCCAATAAAGCGGACGCGGTCTACAAATAACCGGTAGAAGTGAAAGTCGTGAATGGCGATGTATTGCTCCGCCTGCGGCAGATAACGCAGATAACGGTCTCGCAGGGCGTCCGTGTTCTCCATCCGCGACGCCCGGCCCAAGAGGGTTACGCGCCCGGCCTGCTGGATATCCTCCTTTCCGTCTTCCCAAACGATAAGGCTTGCCCGGTCGTCCTTGTGGATATTGCGACTATGCTGGGCCAGATCTGACAGGAAAAGAATTGGGCACCCTTCATGGTCGAGCATATAAGGGGCCACGGAGCCAAACGGCCAGCCATCCATCTCGGCTGAGAGCGTTGATAAAATGGCGTTTGGGTGGGAGCGCACCAGCCAGCGCGCCCGGTCTGCGGTCTTTTGTTTGTCGGTCATGCGCTTATTCTAACAAACCCACGGCTTAAATTGACCGATCCTTTCCTTTTTCGTAAACTGCTCCCACAGTGGGCGATTAGCTCAGCGGTAGAGCACTGCCTTCACACGGCAGGGGTCAGTGGTTCAAACCCACTATCGCCCACCATATAAATCAGTAAGTTACAGAAACTTAGACTTCGAAAATTGATTTTTTGGTCCAAATTTGGTCCACTGTGTTTCGGTTTACAATCGAAAGCAGGGGCGTAATGGCGACCATCCAAAAACGCGGCGACCGCCAATGGCGTGCTCGCGTCCGTCGGCGGGGACATCCCGTACAAACCAAAACTTTCGAGACCAGGGTCCGAGCAGAAGCTTGGGCGCGCCAAACCGAAGGGGAAATGGACCGTGGTGTGTTCGTCTCACGGGCTGAAGCCGAAAACACACTCCTGAGCGATCTTCTCGATCGTTACGAACGGGAGATTGTACCGGCCAAAAAAGGCGCGGAGATTGAGCGTATCCGCATCAGTCAATTCCGGAAAAGTACCCTCTCCCACCAATTCATTGCCTCCATTCGCGGTGTCGATATCGCCCTCTGGCGGGACGCTCGTCTCAAAGAGGTGTCGCCCGCCACGGTCGGGCGCGAAATGAATATCCTAGGGCATGTCTTTGAAACAGCTCGCAAGGAGTGGGGGCTGCAGATCGCAAACCCGATACGGGACATCCGGAGACCGCCCGCCCCTAACGCACGCACTCGCCGCCTTGTTAATGACGAACTTCCCCATCTCCTCAGTGCCGCTCTCACCTACGGGGGCGAGATTGGTCCGATTATTACCTGGGCCATCGAAACTGCCATGCGTCGGGGCGAGATCACGGCCATGCGATGGGAGCACGTGGACCGCATGGCCCGGGTGCTACTGATCCCGGAGACCAAGAACGGGACGCCACGGCGGGTGCCGCTGTCCACGGCGGCTCTCCGTGTTCTTGATACCCTCCCTACCCAAAGCGGAGGCCGAGTATGGAGCTTGCGCCCCGAGTCGATCAGTCAGGCCTTCGAACGGGTTTGTGTGGTCAGCGGGATAGAAGGCCTGACCTTCCATGATCTGCGCCATGAGGCGACCTCCAGACTGTTTGAGAAGGGGCTCAATCCCATGGAGGTGGCGGCCATTACGGGCCACAAGACCTTACAGATGCTTAAACGGTATACGCATCTGAGGGCTGAGGATTTGGTGGGGCGGTTGGGGTAAATTGTCATTTAGTTTTGGTAATCAGTAATCAGGTGGTGCTATTATTTCTCTTATGCCGTTACACCATAAACCATTTGCCTACTTAAAGAGCGCCGTTTAATGAGCGACAGAGATATGGATGAGGCAATAGCCGCGGCTTCCATAGCGGTTGCAGATCAGCTGGACGCTGATGTATATCTCTATTCAGGAGGAATTGATCGGGCAGGAGCCCGTCATTTTGTTCGTGAGGTACGGACATCTGGAAAACAGAAGAGAAGCAATTGTTTGCTGATCATGGGAACTAGAGGCGGGGATGCTGATGCGGCGTACAAAATAGCGCGCGTCGTCAAGGACGCATTACCGCAAATTTATTTTGTTAATACCGGGCCTTTGTAAGAGCGCAGGTTCGTTGATTGCTATTGGTGCAGATGAATTAATCATTGCAGATGACGGCGAACTTGGCCCGCTCGATGTCCAGCTTGGCAAACAGGACGAGCTTTTTGAATATTCTTCCGGCCTCGACATTAACCAAGCCCTGCTATCGTTGAACATGCGGGCGCGAGCCGCATTTCGTGAAGCATTGATCGAAATCCGCACCGGCAGCGGTGGTTCAATATCAACAAAGATGGCATCCGAGATCGCCACCAATCTCGCCGCCAGCTTGTATGGCAGAATTTATGAACAGATTGATCCGGTAAAGCTCGGAGAGAATGAGCGGGCAATCCAGATTGCCATGCATTATGGCGAGCGCCTTAAGGGCGGGAATGTGAAAAATGGCACACTGGATACGCTCGTTATGCGATATTCATCACACAACTTTGTTATCGACCGAAAGGAAGCTGCGACGCTATTCCGAGTTGTTCGGCCTCTCCAGAAAGAAGAAGAGGAACTTGTCGGGGCTCTTAATGAGTCTTTATTCCATAACCCTAATGACGATATGCGACCACTTATTCAGAAACTAAAATCTTGCCAGGAGTCAGCCCATGAGACAACAGCACAGGACCATGTCAACGGAAGCGCGGGCGATCAGGGACCGTGAGGCGCAGGACATCACACGCCGACTAATTCAGCCACGACCGACGCAGAAACAGATAAAGGGTCAAGGGTCGCGCGACTGCGGACCCCGAGGTCATGATTGCGTCACTAACAGCACCGCTAGCGACGCACTAAACGACGTGTAATAAGAAGGGCCTCATATGAGGCCCTTCTTATTAACGTCAGTCAGTACCATCAAGAACCCACTCCCAGACCCAGTCTTCAGGGGTAGAACTTGCGATAGAGCGATTCATCACCCGTTGATATAAGCGCACCTGTGGAGCGTCCGGTACTGAAGGCCTAACCTTCCATGATCTGCGCCATGATGTCACCTCCAGGCTCTTCATTGTGGGCCGCATGGCCCATAAGAAGGGTCTTAACCCTATGGAGGTGGCCGCCATTACGGAGCACAAGACCCTGCAGATGCTGAAACGCTACACCCATTTGCGGGCTGAGGATTTGGCCCAACGCCTGCAGTAAGTAAATAACCCGCTGATAATGGCCCTATTCACCGGCCTATGCCGTGTCACATCGTTCACAATCGTCTGAAGATTTTGCGGAGCGACGATAATGCGACGAGGCAGTGACCATGATGTAGCAGACCTTTTGGGGATCAGCATTGACCGCCTTCAAAAACGTATCCAAGGAGGCGAACTGGTTCCTCCCTATATCCAAGTCCCAGGCGCCAAATCCCGCATTTGGGATATGGATGAGGTCGAGACGTGGCTCAAGAGCTTTCGACGAACCCCTCTGACCCTGGTGCCCACCCCGCAGCATTCCCTCCCCGAGCCAAAGCGCGGGCGTGGACGCCCTCCCAAAACCGCCTATCGGGTCTGAGCCTAGACATCCACGTCGTCTTTGCGTTTTCCCCACGTCATGCGACGATCTCCGCATGACGGTCCTTCTTCATACTCGCCCGCTCCACCCACAGGTCTCCTTGCCGCCTGATCTCCATCCGGTCTTGGCCCGCGTCTATGCCGCACGCGTTCGGGAGGCCCGGGAACTTGCGCTCACTTGGGATGCTCTTCCATCTGGCGCGAACCTTACGGACCTTCCCCAAGCCGCGGAACGTTTGGCGCAGGCGGTCATCGACCAAGACTCGGTCGTGATTGCCGGCGACTATGATGCTGATGGGGCCACCGCCACGGCGGTCCTGGTGCGGGCCTTACGGGGCTTCGAGGGCCAAGTCGATTTTGTCGTGCCCGATCGGCGTCTGGAAGGATACGGCCTCACCGAGACCCTGGCGGCGCGCATTCTGTCGCTGACGCCCGTCCCGCGCTTGGTCGTGACCGTTGACAACGGCATTACGAGTCACGCGGGTATCGCCGTCCTGCAGGCCGCGCATGTCCCTGTGATCGTGACGATCACCATCTCCCCCGGACTCTTTGCCGGACGCTTTTGCCATCGTCAATCCGCGACGGACAGACGACCCCTCGGGGGCCGTCAATCTCGCCGGCGTGGGCGTGGCCTTCCTGCTGGCGATAGCGGTGCGTCAGCGTCTCCTGGCGCTCGATTGGCCCGCCGCGCGCCCCAGTCTCGCGGCGTTGTTGCCGCTCGTGGCCCTGGGCACGATTGCCGACTGCGTGCCCCTGGACCGCATCAACCGCCTTTTGGTGGCTCAAGGACTCAAGGTGATCAAGGGCCAGTCAGGGCCTCCCGGTATTCGGGCGCTGGCGAGGGCCGCCCGTCGGGATGTCTCGTTGCTCACATCGGATGACCTCGCGTTTGCCGTGGCGCCCCGCCTCAATGCGGCCGGCCGCCTGCAGGATATGACGCTGGGTATTCAGGCCCTTTTGACAAATGACGACGAGACCGCGACCAGACTGGCGGCTCACTTAGACGGTATTAACCAGGAACGGCGGCAGATCGAGGATACCATGCGCCAAGAAGCGGAGGCCTTGGTTAGCCAGGACCTGACCCTAAGCGAGATGCCTCCTGTCCTCTGCTTGCATGATCCTTTATGGCATGAGGGTGTTGTCGGACTCGTGGCCGCGCGTATTCGCGAGCAAACGGGGCGACCTACCGTGGCCTTCGCCGTCGGCGCGGATGGCCTACTGAAAGGCTCCGCACGCTCCATTCCTGGCATCCATATTCGCGACATGATCGCGGCGGTCGTAGCGCGCCACTCTGGCTTGGTGGTCCGTTTTGGTGGCCACGCCCAAGCCGCAGGCTTGACTCTGGCGCCCGATGACCTCCCCCTCTTTACCCACGTACTGCGCGATGTCGTCACGCAGTCAACCACTGCGGAGACCTTTTGTGACGCGATCTTCACCGATGGCCCGCTAGCAAGCCACGAACGAACCGTGGAGGTCGCGCGCGCCTCGGAGAATGGTGGCCCCTGGGGTCAGGGCTTTCCGGCCCCGCGGTTTATTACGGGACATAAGACCATGCAGATGCTGAAGCGGTGCACGCATTTAAGGGCGGAGGATTTGGTGGGGAGGATGGACTAAACTGGTTTTGGTGGCGCGTTCTACCGCTGTCGAGAGCGGCTAAGCTTAAGCTTGATTAATCTTATAGTAAATGAGCATAATATGCCTATGGCTAAATACAAGATGTCCCCCCTGTTTCAGGAGGCGAAAGCGGCTGAGGTTGCTGCGTTCTTTCTCTTAAAAACTGCGCAGCGAAACGGGAGCATCACCCTGCTTAAGCTGATGAAGCTTATGTATCTCAGTGAGCGGGAGTCGTATCGATTATTTGGTGAGCCCATCATAGGTGACGCCCTAGTGTCTATGCCGCATGGGCCGGTTTTGTCCGCCACACTCAATTTTATCAATGCTGCGCCTGAAGAGCGCGACGGCGGTAGCTATTGGGATAAGCTGATCGCCGAACGCGAAGATCGATATATGACGTTAAGGCCAGATAGTGGCGTTGCATCTGCCGATGATCTTCTCCAACTCAGTGAGGCCGATGCCGATATTCTGGAAGATATTTGGAAGAAGTTCGGTAGCTGGTCTGCTTCGAAATTGCGATACTATACTCATGATCCGAAGAACTGCCCTGAATGGGAAGACCCGGACGGATCAAGCATTCCAATCAAACTGGAAACGCTCTTTCGTGCATTAGAATTCAATGAAAACCAAATTACTGCGATCTTAGAAAGCATCGAACAACAGGCTTGGGTTGCGGCAAATTTGTTGTCCTTAAATAAAAACCAATAGAAACTAATTGGGCATGAATAATTGGACGCCCATAGAAGGTAATGCATTGTCCATGCCTAGCGGTCCCCAGGGCGATCATTTATTCGTTATCTCAGGCGGTCCTTACCGAAAACAATGCTACCCGGGTGCGCAATACATCCTTGTGCCGCTCTGCACCGTATCCGGGACGCGCTACGATACTGCATGCTTAATTCAGCCAGGCGAACACCGCTTTGTTACGCGCCTAACCTATGTCTTATACAGCAGCGCGTCAATTCGCTCGGAATCAGATTTATGTGCGGGTATTAATAACGGTATTTTCCGGCTTGACGAGGACGTTACCGAACTTTTACTACTTAGAATTCAGGATGGACTACGGAACTCTAAGCATGTAGCTAGGTTCATCAAAAAAGATTTTCTGTCATAACTGGTTGGGCAGTATTTTCCAATCCCTAGATAATGGGATGGTCGCCCCCTCCCTAAACGGCATCAGCTGTGCCAAAGTGACGAGTGTGACGTGGCCGTTCAACCCAGCGGCTCCATGGAATAGCTACAACCCGGGAACCACGATCACCGTTACCAAAGACCTCACGAAAAGCGTATCGGCCAGTGTGAGCTATGGGTATGAGAGCGAGAGCGGTATGGGGAGTTCGGCCCAAACGAATTCGCTGGATGGCACCCTAACCTCAGCCACGATCAAGACGACTGAGGTTAGCATCCGCGGCCGGTTTTAACCGAAAACCCTCCCGTAGCTAGCAGTGGCTGCGGTTTGGCCCCCATACGCGGCATCTTTTTCAAGGCTGTCTGTGAGTTCGTGCGGGTTTTCACACGGTACGCACAGGCACGTTCCGTTGATCAGGAGAATGTCGTGTACGGTCATGACGCGATCTCAGTACGCTCCTACCACAGGCACCGTCACAAGTGTCCCGCCGGGTGCCCAAGCCCCAATCAAAGCGGTATAGGGCGGTAGCTGCAGAGCACTGTTTGACGATTGCGGATCCCGGTCGTCCCCGTAACAGGTCCCTGCGCTCGAACCACTGTTGGGACCGTTGCCGACCCCTAATGCGTATCCCCACGCAGAGCTACCATCGGCTGTCGACAACCCCAGTGTTTGGGTGAAATTCAGGTCCGTTATGGGTTGCATATCGCAGACGGAGGGGCCGGTCAGTGCGGTCGGTGTGAGGCCAGCGACAACGCCCCCAGGGAATGCGAACCCCGAGCCATTGCCATTAGCGGAGTTGCCAATGGGGCTCGCACTATCCCAGGCGCTGGCATTGGTGCTACCCGGTGGAGCCGATGCAAAGTAGTCAATGGTAATATCGCGATTGGCATTGGACTGATACTGCGTTTCAAAGTAGGTCGCGTATTCGCCCGCTATCATGCGCATGGTGGTGAGTGTCTGGTGTAACAGGTGGCGTTCAATGACAGCCCCATTCACCACCACACCCACATCATGCCCACCAATCGTCAACGTCCCCGTCGCAGCATCCCATTGAGTCGCAGGGTTCAGAACCTGTCCGGCACTATTTTCGGGACCGCCATCATTAGAGACAAAGGCCACGGTGTGATACGTCAGACTGACGCCATTGCGCACCGTCGTTAACGGGTCGCTCACAAAGATGGTCCACGGTCGGCCAAACCCATCCACGGCGAGCTGCGCGGCGGGCGTATCCGCGTCCTGGGCGATCGGTATCAATCCGCTCTGGAAAGCATACGGGTTACCCGGGGGAGCCGATGGCCCGGTCTTCAGGACATACTGCGCGGCACTATCGAGCGCCATGACCCCCGTACCGGGTTGCAGGGTATCGATAGCCATGGCATGCCGGAGATAATCTTCTGTGACCGCGCGTCGCAAGACTTCGAGCCGAGCGCGCGTTGTGGCGCGATCCGAAAAATGGATCTCGCTCAACAGACTGGGGTACAACACGGCGCCCAGAATGACCAGGACCGCCAGGGCGACCAGGATTTCAACCAACGTAAACCCATGATCAGCACTCGCGCTTGAGTGTTTGCGGTTCATAGCTTGCTCCCATGGCGGCGTCTTTCGTGATGCGCCCCTCGCGCACGAGGCGCGCGAGCGTCTTGTTGAGCTTGACCATGCCAAATTGGCCACCCTGGTCGATATCGTTATTCAATTGCTCGATGCGACCCTTGCGGATGTTGGCCGCCACCCCGCCGTCCGGCGTCATGATTTCGTACGCGAGGACCTTGCCTTGCCCATCCACTGAACCGACGAGTACCTGACTCACAACGCCCAGGAAGCTGTCCGCGAATTGGCCGAGGATGGTGGAGTGCCGTTCGGGCGGAAAGAGGTTCATCAGGCGCTCCACGGTGCGCGCCGCCGATCGGGTATGGGCCGTGGTGAACACTAAATGGCCCGTATCCGCCGCCTGCAGGGCCGCTTCGGCCGTTTCGGCATCACGCACCTCGCCTATCATCAGCACGTCAGGGTCTTGGCGCATGGCGGCGCGAATAGCGACGCTAAAATTGGGGGTGTCATGATGCACTTCTCGTTGCGTGACAATGGCCGCTTTGTCACGCGGGAGCGTGTATTCGATGGGGTCCTCAATCGTCACAAT
>DATKTV010000068.1:0-24022 GCA_035530915.1 Acidiferrobacter sp.
TCGATTAAGTTTAAGAGACACCCAAGGATGACATCTCGAAATAATGCGCAGCAAGAAATAGTTATTACCCGGGAATTGCCCGGTCTGACGGCACCCGCCCAACGCTCCTTCGCATTATGAATGGCTGGTGATTAATCGCGAAATGGCGAGCTCGCCATTTCGTGATCCACGATTTCATGTAGGTGAATCGTTATTGCCCGCCAACCTACCGCTTTTTGAACGTCTAGGCGTGGGCGAGGCCGTGCGCGCCATTGGCATCGAAAAATGGGGTGCGGAGTTCGTATCCCCATGGCACGAGAAAGGGTCCCAGACGTTTCACTTCGCCGATGCCTGGGATAAGACCCTACCTTACTCCTACGAAGTCAGGCGCGCCGATCTCGACGAAATCCTGTTTCGCAACGCCGCGAAAAGGGGGGCGACGACCGTGGAGGGGTGTCGCGTACGCGACATCGTCTTCCTAAAAGGGGAAGGCGCGCTTGTCCACGCCGAGCACGATGACGGCCACGAAGAGGACATCCGGGCGCGCTTTGTGGTCGACGCCTCTGGCCGCGACACCTTTCTTGCCAATCGCTTTCGCGACAAGGAACGCAACCCCCGGCACAATAGCTCGGCGCTCTATGCGCATTTTCGGGGGGCGCGGCGTGGCGAGGGTCAGGCCGAGGGTAACATCTCTATATTTTGGTTCGACCATGGCTGGTTTTGGTTCATTCCGCTAACCGACAATATTACAAGTGTCGGGGCAGTCATGTGGCCATACTTCCTGAAGGCGCGCGACAAGCCCGTGGAAGACTTCTTCCGCGACACCCTGGCTCGCTGTCCGGCGCTTATGGAAAGGCTGGCCGAGGCGGAGCTGGTGTCCGGGGTCGAGGCCACCGGGAACTTCTCGTACAACTGTAGCCGGTCATCGGGACCAGGCTACGTCCGCCTGGGCGATGCCTTTGCCTTTATTGATCCCGTGTTCTCGTCAGGCGTGATGCTGGCCATGAATGGTGGGTTTCTGGCCGCCGATGCCATCGCTACCTGCCTCGATACACCGGAAAAGGCCGACGCGGCCTTGCGGCACTACGACCGCAAGCTACGCCTGGGTCCGCAGAAATTTTCGTGGTTCATTTACCGCATAAACCATCCCAGCATGCGCGATCTTTTTATGGACCCTCACAACATCTTCCGGGTCAAAGAGGCGCTCCTCTCGATGCTTGCTGGGGATATTTTCGGTGACACGCCGATCTGGCGATCATTGGGCGCCTTTAAAATGCTCTACTACCTGCACGTCCTAAGCAACCCCCGGCGATCCTTCCGGGCGTGGCGCAGGCGCCGAGACCAGATACGCGTGGTAGAAGAATTGCCCGCATCGGTCAGTCCATGACTAATCACGGCCCCCGACACTAACGGGGGCCGTGATTGATGTCGCGGGTCGCTCACACACCGACCCTTAAGACATCACCGCGCGCGGGTGGTCTTGCGCGATACCGTCCCACTTAGTCCCACTCCGGCCGCCCGAAGTGATGACCCTGCCCCCAGAGAATGCCCAGCGAGGCCACTCTCGTGGCCGCCGCCTCGGTCTCAATGCCCTCAGCGATGGTAATGATATGGAGATCGTTGGCCATCCGAGCGATGGCCTCGACCATGGTATCGACACGCCGATCATGCCCCACCCGGCTAATGAGCGCATGCTCGATTTTGAGAAACGCGACCGGCAGGTCGGCCAGATAGAGGAAGGATGAAAATCCACTACCGAAGTCGTCCAGCGCCAACCGCACACCCGCATCCAACAATGGCCCCAAGGCGGCAGTGACGGCCGCCATATCGGTAATCAGTTCCCGCTCGGTGATCTCGAGTACCAAAGACCGCCAACGGGGGTCATCGTGGGCCCAGGGGGTACCGCAAGACTCTACCGCCGCGGCCAAATGAGTCAGGCGACCAGGGGCGGCGAGCAGGGCGGCGGAGACGTTTACGAAGTGGAGCCGCCCCGGCAATCCCAGCGTGCGCCGCATACTACACCGGGTCAGGGCCTGGTTTAATATCGACTCATCAATGGCGGTAATCAGCGCGCAGTTGCCGGCGGCCTCGATAAATTCCCCAGCCGAGGTCACGAGCCCATCGGTTGCGACAAAGCGCGCCAAGGCCTCCTCGGCGACGATGGCGGTATCGTCTAACGTCACTATCGGCTGATAGGCCGCGCGGATGCGCTGCTCCGCCAAGGCGGCGTCGAGACGGGCCGGCCAGGCACCCATCTCTTCTTCGGGCGCAGCGCTGTCGACGCGCAGTTCTTCGCTCTGCTCAGACGGTCGGGAGCGCGCCGTTGCCCGCAGGCGCTCCCCCATCTTCTTTATTAGGTGCACATAACCCCCCGTGCTAACCGCGCCGTCTCTTAACGATAGACGGAGCGGGGGGGATACTCAAGACACTGGGGGTTTGTGGCACCGGTTCACGGGGCCTATCGACAGGCATTCGCGTAGCTAAAGTGGGGTTTTCTGTGCCGAAAAGGTCCGAACGTGCGCAAGATGCGCGAGACTCGGTGCGCAGGTTTGCACAAACCATCCGGGCAGGCTTAGGCCATGCCACCGTTTAGCGAGAGCACCTGGCCGGTAAGGTAGGCGGCCTGATCTGAGGCTAGAAAGCCGATGAGGTCCGCCACTTCCTGAGGCTCGCCGGCACGCTTCATGGGGACTAGGCGCGCGATGTCCTCGGGAGTGAAGACCGCACTCATCGGCGTTGCGATAATACCGGGCGCGACCGAGTTTACGGTGATGCCCCGGCTTGCCACCTCCAGGGCCAGGGATTTGCCAGCGGCGTGGAGCCCGCCTTTGGCGGCCGCATAATTGGCTTGACCACGATTGCCGATAATGCCAGCGATCGAGGTGACATTGATGATGCGGCCCCAACGGGTGCGAATCATGGGCAGTAAAAGCGGCTGCACCACATGAAAGAAGCCATTTAGGGATACATCTAAAACACGGCGCCATTGGTCGGCGCTCATGCCGGCCAAGACCGCATCATCATGAATCCCGGCATTATGGACCAACACCTGGATGGGTCCTGCCACCAGCTGCGTGGTCAGCATCAACTGGGTTAGGGCCTGATCGGTGATATCAAAGACACAAACGGAGGCTTGGCCGCCCGCGCCCTGAATCTCGGCCACCAGCAACTCGGCCGCCCGCGCATGCTGGTGAGCATGGACTATGACCTCACAACCATCGGCCGCGAGCCGCCTACAGATCGCCGCGCCAATGGCGCCGCTACCTCCCGTCACAAGCGCCCGCCGTCGAGAACTCATAGGCCCTCCGGGGGCGTAAACCGTATCGAGGACGGCGCAAAAGTCACCGTCACGCGACCAGACAGCAAAACACGGTCCGTCGCCAACACCCGAAAATCATACATGGCTCCGCCCTCATCGCGAGCGAGACAATGGCAGGCAACCAGCAAGTCCTCCTGCACATCGTCTAACCTGTCTGCTTCGAATCTCACCTGACGCAGACCCACCAGGGCGCCGGCTCGTGGCGGGCCAGCCGGGGCTGGCGCCAGCAGGGCCCCATGGATGGCGGTCGCCTGGGCCGCGTACTCCACACCGCAAACGGCGCCGAGGCGATCATGGGCACGCAGCGGATGGTCGGGGTCGCGGTGGTTGGTCGCCAAGCAGTCGATCGTGGCTTGATCGAAGCGGCGTACCCCCGCGAGCAGACACATGGTGCCAGTATGGGGGAGAAGCCCCCTAATCGCCTCAATCCTCACTACGAAACGATCGCTTTCGGTCTCTGATTCACTCATATACGCCCATCGCAGATTCGCTTGGCAAACCGAAGGCCTCGAGACAGGGTGGGGACGGCCACCGGCGACAAGTCCTCATGTCTTGGGTCCAACCACGATAACGCCTACCACCGCATCGTGGTCACCGACTGTGAGAACAAAACGAACGGCATCCGCACGCACCGGGGTATACACCCAGTAGACGACGTCACCCGGTCTCGCCGAATAAAGGAACTTGACGGATTCAACCGTAAACGCAGCATAGCCACGATCGAGGTCGGCCGCTAACGCATGCATAAGCTCATCTAACAAGAGCACCCCTGGCACGATCGGGTTGCCGGGGAAGTGCCCTGCGAACGCGGGGTGGCCCGCCGGGAACGCTGCTAGGATTTTCTTAGCCATCGCCGATACCCGTGCCTTGCGACAAAGTCGCTGCGAGCTGCTGTAGGGCCGCGATCGGCAGCTTGCCGGTCGGAAGGCGCGGCAGCATCTCGACGAGATAGAGGGGGCGCGGCAAGAAGGCGGGGTCTATCCGTCCGCGCAAGGCCTCGCCAATGGCATCCGGGTTAAGCCCGGGCGCGACCGCAAAGGCGATCAGACGTGCCACCGGGCCCGTGGAACTCTCTTCTGGCATATAGAACGCCGCGTCCGTAACCCCTGGGATGCTGAGCAATTGTTGCTCTAAAAACACGAGCGAACTGCGCTTACCGGCGACATTAATGACATCGGTGCCACGGCCATGAAGCAAGAAGTGTTGGGCGCCTTGCGGTTCGATGACGTCATTCAGCAAGGCGGGTACCTGAACATGGCCGCCGCGGACCCAGAACTGATCCCCTTCATGGTCCAGGTTAAGCCCCGGAAGGAGGTGCCAGGCGGGGTCTGCGACCGGCCGACGACTGGCGATCTGGCCGGCCTCGGTGGCTCCATAGATCTCATATAAAGGCGCACCAAGGCGGCGCTCGGCGTCCTCGGCAAGAGCGAGCGGGAGAGGTGCGGTCGCGCACAAGATCATGTCCACGGGCGGCGTCGCAATGCCGCTTGCGAGGAACGCCCGGAGGTGGACGGGGGAGGTCACGAGCAATCGTGGCCTTGGGATGGCCCTCAAAGAAGAGGCTATGTCTTGCGGGTAAAACGGGCGGTCTGCGCTCATCGCCACCCGGCCGTGTAAACCCAACATGATAGTCGACTCCAACCCATACATATGCTGCGGCGGCACGGTACCGACAAGTGTATAGGGACCGTTCCGATCTAACCCAAGCCTAGTCGCCTCGGAACGCGCGCCCTCGACGAGCGACCCCCATGTTTTATGGTGCCCAACGGAGAAGCCGGTGGTTCCCGAAGTAAAGACCGTGACGACCCTTTGGTTCAATGGGATACATGGTACCGTGACCCCTGCTGGCAGCGTGGCTGCGGTGATCTCCGGGAGCGCCGGAAACAACACCTTGGGCAGGGCGATATCCAGGTCGCTCTCGTGCAAACAGCATACGTCCGGCGTGCCCTCTTGGAGTTGCCGGATCGTCTCTGGGGCGTAGGTTGAGGGCAAGACGCTAATCCGCCCGGATACGGCCGCGGCAAGCAGGCCCACCGTGAAATGGTAACGATTGGCACAGCCGTTCAGGATATGCCCGCTATCAGGGAGCGCGGCGGCCACATAGGCGACGTCGCTTAGGAATTGTGCGAGCGTCACTGGTGCCCCGCAGGAGAACGCGACGACCGCCGCGGCCTCTGCACAGGCGACCAATGGGGCGTTGGCAGGAGAGGAATTTGGCGTGGTCACTGCGGAGCTTGTGACGAAGGCACGGCTGACGCCTCAGCCTCGACAATCGTTCGCCAATGCTCGCGACTTGCGCGCACAACCTGCATAAAGCCCGTGCATTGATCGCGCGGTAGGACGTGTCGCCGCACTAGGTATTCGCCTACGAAAACACTGGCCATGACAAGTGGCGTCACGACATTGGCAAATAGCGCCCACGAGGGCCGCGGCGCCAACAGAAACAGGAGCAAGGAAAGCCCGGCCAAAAACCCGAAGACCGTCGCCCAAAGGATCGTCACGTTGCGCGTATAGCGCAGCACAAGCGGCGTAAGTGGGCCATGAATCAGGGTCGACAGTCGGGAGATAAGCGGTGTGCCGCCAGCCCTTAAGGTCCGCGCAAAGACCGCACACAAGAGCGCCAGGGTGCCCACGTCTTCGGCAAGAAATGCCCACGAGTAATGCGCCAGAAAGAGGTTTTTAGAGTACCACAAACCCAGGCAAGCGCCGCCGAAGACCGCGAGCCAGAAGCGCCGCGACTTGGCATTCCAGGCGAGCCCCAGCAGGAGCGCCAACACGGGCAAAAAGGCGAAGGCGAGACCGAGAACACCCGGCCTCCCCGAGGCATTGGCCCTGTACGAGACAAACGGATACGCCGCCGCAAGCGCCCCGAACGCCAGCGCGCGAGCGGCCCTCAACCACATCGTAAAAACACCTGGACCCCCAATCATTGCCTCCGCACTAACACTAGAACCCCTGTTCTGGGCCCCGGGGTAGCGCGACCGCCTCAGTCCCAAAAAGCTACAGTTTACCGTTTGAGCGCGGCATCGCAAGCAGAATGAACCGCCCGCGACCCGCCCATTGCGCCCAGAGACGCCGCCGCTCTGTCGGGCCCCAGCCAGCAACCGCTCGTTCGGGCACGCTCACCACCGGTTTATGGGTGATCGGGCGACACCTAGAGGGAGGACGTCGACTTAAGGGGGCGCCCGTGCGATGGGCAAAAAAAAGCGGAAGGTCTTTCGACCCTCCGCTTCGGGAACCGGGTTTCTGAACGACTTACATCATGCCGTCCATACCGCCCATGCCACCCATACCGCCCATGCCACCCATACCGCCGCCGCCGCCGCCGCCGCCAGCCGCCTTCTCGTCCTGCGGGATCTCGGCGACCATAGCCTCGGTCGTGATCATCAGACCGGATACGGAGGCTGCGTTCTGCAAGGCCGTACGCGTCACCTTGGTCGGGTCGAGGATACCCATAGCAAGCATGTCCCCATACTCGCCCGTGGCCGCATTGAAGCCGTAGCTCCCCTTGCCTTCGGCGACCTTATTCATAACCACCGAGCCTTCCAGGCCGGCGTTCATGACGATCATGCGCAACGGCTCTTCCATGGCACGGCAGGCGATCTGGATACCGACTTCCTGGTCGTGGTTGTCGCCCTTGACCTTCATGTTCTGCAGGGCACGAATTAAGGCCACGCCGCCGCCGGGCACAACCCCTTCTTCGACCGCTGCCCGAGTGGCATGAAGGGCGTCTTCGACGCGCGCTTTCTTTTCCTTCATTTCGACTTCGGTAGCCGCACCGACCTTGATCAAGGCCACGCCGCCCGCAAGCTTGGCTACGCGCTCTTGCATCTTTTCCTTGTCATAGTCGGAGCTGGCGTCCTCGATCTGGGCACGAATCTGTTTGACGCGCGCTTGGATATCTTTCGAATTACCAGCGCCATCAATGATCGTGGTGTTTTCCTTGCTGACCTGAACGCGCTTGGCCGAACCCAGCACCTCGATGCCGGCGCCCTCAAGCGTCATTCCGATTTCCTCGGAGATCATCTGGCCACCGGTCAAAACGGCGACGTCTTGCAGCATGGCCTTGCGGCGGTCACCAAAGCCCGGGGCCTTGACGGCACAGACCTTCAGAATCCCGCGGATATTATTGACGACCAGTGTCGCCAGGGCCTCGCCTTCGACATCTTCGGCGATGATGAGTAGCGGACGACCCGCTTTGGCCACGCCCTCCAGGATCGGCAAGAGCTCACGAATGTTCGAGATCTTCTTGTCGTAAATGAGGATGTAGGGGTTTTCGATATCGGCCGTCATCGTCTCTTGCTTGTTGACGAAGTAGGGCGATAGGTAACCGCGATCAAACTGCATGCCCTCGACGATTTCCAGGGCATTTTCGAGACCCGATCCCTCTTCGACGGTGATCACGCCTTCTTTGCCGACTTTATCCATCGCTTCGGCGATGATAACGCCAATCGATTCGTCAGAGTTCGCGGAGATCGTGCCGACCTGAGCGATTTCCTTGTGGTCCGAGCAGGGCCGCGAAATCTTCTTCAGCGCCTCTACGGCGGCCGTCACGGCCTTGTCGATACCGCGCTTCAAATCCATAGGATTCATGCCAGCGGCAACCGACTTCAGACCTTCGCGCAAGATCGCCTGCGCCAACACGGTTGCGGTGGTAGTACCATCACCGGCAATGTCGGAGGTCTGCGACGCCACTTCCTTCACCATCTGGGCGCCCATATTCTCGTACTTGTCCTTCAGTTCGACCTCTTTCGCTACCGACACGCCATCTTTAGTGATGGTCGGTGCGCCGAACGACTTATCAAGGACAACATTTCGGCCTTTGGGGCCAAGCGTCACTTTTACGGCATCGGCCAGGATATTGACGCCGCGGAGCATCCGAATTCGCGCGTTGTCACCAAATATAACTTCTTTAGCTGCCATGGTTCTTCCCTCTCCTCAGTCCGTTATTTGCCGTCAATGATGGCGACGACGTCTTCTTCGCGCATCACCAATAGCTCTTCGTTGCCGACCTTAACCTCGGTGCCCGCATACTTGCCGAACAACACCTTGTCGCCAACCTTTACGTCAAGCGGCCGTACTTCGCCGCTTTCCAGAATCTTGCCCTTGCCAACCGCTACGATCTCGCCCTGAATAGGCTTCTCTTTCGCCGTATCGGGAATAACAATGCCGCCCGCAGACTTACGTTCCTCTTCCAAACGACGCACGATGACGCGGTCGTGTAATGGGCGAATATTCATACTGAGTTCTCCTGTGTGTTGATGAGACTGCGCTTTCATGGGAATCTCCCTTCTGACTCAGAAATCGCAACGCTATTGTGAGGCCGGCCCATTTGCTAGCACTCGGCCCAAGTGAGTGCTAATCATAAACGAGGCGGCTTATATGTCAAGCCCATCCTTAGTCGCGGTAAGTCCGAAACTGGCCCTCTAGGGGCTCTTTGGTCGATGATCCAGGGACCGATGATCCCGAGGCCGGGGGGGCCGGGGGGCGGGGGCGCCACAACCGGCGCCAACCGAGCCCCAGGAGTACAAGAAAAGCCAGGAAATCCGAGAAAAAGCCTGGTACAAGCAGTAGTAGGCCCGCGATACCCTGGGCCATGCCCTCCCAAATCGCCCGATCAGGGGGCTGCCCGCGCTGCGCCAGGGCGCGGACCTGGGCGAGCGTTCTCACGGGAAAGCGGCGCAGCAAGCTAAGCCCCGCAAGTGACCCTGAGAACAGCAAACCCAGAGTCCACCAAGGCCCCCATGCGCGCCAAACCAGGATGATAAGCACGACCTCGATCAGCGGCAGAAAGACCAAAAATCGGAAGAGGAAGCGGATCATTGAGGCCCTTTTTCGCGCAAAACAACCTGTTTCCACAACCGGTCGACGGCCATCAGGATCTCCGGGATCGCACCATTCAGACGATGATCCCCGCGCGGTATGACCAAAAGCTCGTGCTCGGGGGCGACGACGTGCGCCAAAAACTGCTCGCTCACGAACAGTGGGACGAGGTCATCTTGCGCGCCATGGAGGATGATCAATGGACAGGGTAGCGTCACGGGCGACGACAAAACATCGTAACGCTTTGCGTCCGCCAGCAGATCATAGCTCAGCCGATAACTAGCAGCGGGGTCACCCTCGTAAGGGTCGGGCACCGTCAGATAGCCCTGCGTCTGCCAAAGCGCTTGCGTTACCGCGGGCAAAGTCTCATAGCGGCGCTGTAAGAAATTGAAGGCGGGCGCGAGCAAAACGAGTCCGGCGACGTGCAAATCCACCTGCGCCGCCATCAATACCGCAAGCCAGGCCCCGAGGCTTGAACCGACCAAAATCAAAGGTCTCGGCGCGTACCGCCGAGCCACACATACGGCGTCTGTGAGCCACCCAGAGAGCTTTTGGTCCGAAAATTGCCCGCTGGATTCGCCATGCGCCGCCAAGTCGAATCGCGCCCACGAATAGTTACGCTGGCGCGCATGAGCGGCGAGAGCCAGGGCTTTGTCGCCACGCGAGTTCGAACGAAACCCATGCAAGAAAAGCCCCACGGGACCTGTGCCGGTATCGGCGGCGATCCCGGCGAGCATCACCCCGGGGCGGCTATTCACAGAAAAGGCGACTTCGTTCACGCAATTCACCTAAAGGCAGATGAGGCCGTATGGTATAGAATCTCAAAAAAGCGAGCGACATCTATTCGTAGGGGCCCGCACCGGAAATGTTGCCCGCCGAGTGCCATTCGGTAACAGAAGGGTCCCGTGCGGGGCCGCCTCGACTGGCCGCGAACGCCGGTGCGAGGTCACCGCCCGGGTGCCCAGCTGAGCGCAAAACGAACCCGAGCCGTCTGCGAGAATGAGGAGAATGCGTGGCGAATCTTATCGTCTTTAGCAGCTGCCCGGAGGCCAAGGCCGCCATGATCGCCACAGCGCTCGTGGAAGAAAGGCTTGCCGCATGCGTCAATATGGTAGTCGGCGTGCGCTCAGTATACCATTGGCGCGGACAGCTAGACACCGCGACAGAAACGCTCTTAATCATAAAGGCGGCGGCCCATCATTATGACAAGCTCGAACAGCGCCTGCGCGCCCTGCACCCCTATGAGCTCCCGGAGATCGTTGCGGTCCCCATTGAGCGGGGCTACAAACCCTACCTCGATTGGCTTCAGGGCCATCCTCGCGGCTAGCTTGATCGTCTGTGGTCTATTGTTAGCGCCCCCAAGCCTCGCCGCCGAGACGGGGAGCGGACCGATCGCGGCCGTTAAGGCCTTCTTTCATCAGGGGCAGTCGTCGTTCTTGAGGCGCAGCCAAGCCTTTCGCCTGGAGGTCACGGCGCCCGCGCCGAACGAGCTCCTGGCACACTTCACCATTGCGCCCGGCTACTATCTCTACCGCAACCACATCCACTTCCAGTTGGTAGCGCCGCTCCACGGTGCCACCTTGGGACCGGTCACGATGCCGCCCGCCTTCGTCGAGCATAACCCCTATCTGGGGACGCTCGTCATCTATAAGACATCATTCACGTTGCCCTTGCCGCTGACGGGCACGCACGGCGGTGACGTGCTCACGCTCATGGCCCACTACCAGGGTTGTGCGGTACGCGGCATCTGCTATCCGCCGGTTACCCGCCAGCTCAGCGTCACCCTCCCGCACGCAGCCGCGATGGTCGCGGCGTCAAAGCCCCCCGTCGCTGCGGCGCAATCGGGCCCAAGCGCCCCGACCGTCCCGAAACTCTCCGGGTCTACTTGGCTGATCGCCATCATGAGCGCTTTTGGGATTGGGCTCTTACTGACCTTTACGCCCTGCGTCCTGCCGATGATACCAATCTTATCCGGCATCCTAGTCGGGCACGGGCAAGGCCGTCTGACCAAAATGGAAGGCGCCAAACTGTCGCTCGCCTACGTCTTCGGCACCGGCGTCACCTACGCCACGGCCGGGGCCGTTGCCGGGGCGACCGGCCAGCAACTGCAGGCCTACTTCGAGAATGCCTGGGGCATCGGTCTGTTGAGCCTGTTATTCGTCCTGATGGCCTTGTCACTGTTTGATCTCTACACGATTCAGATGCCCGGCTTCATTCAAAATCAGATCGCGTCTCGGAGCCGGCGCGTCAATGGTCGCTCACTCACCGGCGCCTTCGTGCTGGGCCTATTGTCGGCATTGGTCGTCGGCGCGTGCGTCTCCCCGTTGCTGGTCTCGGCGCTGGCCGTTGCGATATCGAGCCATAGCGCGGCCCTTGGGGCGGCGATCATGTTTAGCATGGCGCTTGGCATGGGCATCGTGCTGGTAGCGCTTGGCATCGGCGCAGGCTATCTCTTGCCCAAGGCGGGCCCATGGATGGACGCCGTGAAATACACGTTTGGCGTGCTGCTCTTAGGTGTCGCGATTTACCTATTGGGCCTTTTGCCCGCCGTGCCCGTGCTCTTGCTATGGGGCGCATTTTTTGTGGTGGTGGGCGTTTATTTGGGCATCGGGAGCCGCGTCGACGGCGCCATATCCGGACTTTACAAACTGCGCGCTGGCATCGGCGCACTGCTCATAATATGGGGTGCGCTGTCCCTGGTGGGGGGGCTGCAAGGCAATAGGGATCCGCTCCGCCCGTTGACCTTCCCGGGCGCGCGCACGACGGCTACGACAAGCAATGCCCTAGTCTTCCACAAGGTCGCCTCCCTGGGCGCACTCGGGCGGTACATTGCCCAAGGAAAGGCCCTCCATGAACCCGTGCTCGTGGTTTTTTCGGCAAGCTGGTGCGTGGATTGCACCCGTTTGCGCCGCGAGACCTTTCCTGATAGTCGGGTGCAACGCGCCCTGCGAGGCTTTATGCTGATTGAGGCCGATGTCACACATAATACGGCGACAACGCGCGCCATGAAGCGGCGGTTTGGGATTCTCGGTCCACCAGCCGTACTGTTCTTCTCAGCACAGGGAAGGCCCATCACAAAGGCGGACTTTTATGGATACCAAGGTCCGCGTAGAGTCGTGCAACTGGCACGCGAGGTAAGCCATAATGACTAAGCGGGCACATCTTGTCTGGGCGGCGCTGGTCGTCTGCGCCCTAGGAGGCGGATATTGGCTTGGTGCGCGCTCCCCATGGACTACGAGGAACGCGGTTCACCGTCATGAGCCCCCGGCGGTAGCGAGCAATACCGAACCACAACAACCGCCGCACCGCTTCCGGTTCGTGCTTCCCGACCTGTCTGGTAAGATGCGCTCCCTGTCGCACTGGCCCGCCCGAGTCTATCTGGTGAACTTCTGGGCGCCTTGGTGCCCACCGTGCCGGGCCGAGGTGCCGCTGCTCATTCAAGCCGCGAACAAAGACCGGCACTTAGGCCTCGTCGTAGTCGGCATCGCCTTGGATCACAAGAACTCCGTAGTGCGCTTTGTGCACGACCACGGCATCACCTACCCGGTCCTATTAGGTGGCGAGAAAGGGCTGGAGATGTTAGGTGAGTTCGGCGACATGCAAGGGGCAATCCCCTTCAGTGTCTTTGTTACCCCTCATGGGCGTATTCTGACTGGCCAGCTCGGCGCATTTAGCCCGGACTCCTTGAAGCAGGCCATCGCCTACGCGCTTAAGAGCCGGTAATTTCCGGGAAACGGTGCCGAACTGCGGCCAACTGGACAAAAACGGAGGGTCGGGGCACAATGCGGGGAATCTGGGACGTCCCGGCAGGATATTCATGGCTGAGCTACTCGTACTAAACGGCCCCAACCTCAATCTGCTTGGCGCAAGGGAGCCTCACCACTATGGGAGTGCCTCACTTGGCGCCATTGAGGGACGCCTCGCCGCCCTAGCCGCCGAGGCGTCCCACGCCATTGCGTTTCTGCAGAGCAATGCGGAGCACGAGCTCATCACCCGCATTCATGAGGCGGCCACCGACGGGACCCGCTTTATCATCATTAATCCGGCCGCCTTCACCCATACCAGCGTTGCGTTGCGCGATGCGTTGAGCGCCGTGGGACTCCCCTTTATCGAGGTCCATCTCTCCAATGTTTATGCCCGGGAACCCTTTCGGCGCCATTCCTATTTTTCCGACATCGCGCTCGGGGTCATAAGCGGCTTGGGTGCGCTGGGCTATGAACTGGCCTTAACCGCCGCCGTCTCTCATTTACAATCTAGGTGAATATTCTGTGGACATCCGCAAAGTCAAAAAACTGATTGAAATGCTCGAGGCCTCGAACCTCGGGGAGCTCGAGATTCGCGAAGGGGAGGAATCGATCCGGATCAGTCGCGGGTCATCCGCCGCCGTCGTCGCCGCCGCCGCCGCCGACACCGGGTCCGCGACCGCTGCGCCGTCCGCGCTAGTCGTCGCACCACCCGCAGGCACCATTGAGGCCGTTGTGAGCAAGCCTGTCCCGACCGGACACGCCGTCCTGTCGCCCATGGTAGGCACGTTCTACCGCTCACCATCGCCCGAATCGCAGCCCTTCGTAGAGATTGGTACGGCGGTAAGTGTGGGCGATCCGCTTTGCATTATCGAGGCCATGAAGATGCTAAACGAGATCGAGGCCGATCGCGCCGGCGTCGTGCGGGCCATCCTGAAAGAGAACGGCCTGCCTGTCGAATACGGCGAAACCTTATTTGTGATCGAGTAGGCCCATGATTGACAAGGTGGTCATTGCCAACCGCGGGGAAATTGCCCTGCGCATACAGAGGGCGTGCCGAGCCCTCGACATCAAGACGGTAGCGCTCCATTCCGAGGCGGATCGCGACGCGAAATACGTCCGCCTAGCCGATGAGTCGGTGTGTATCGGGCCAGCCGCCGCCGCCAAGAGCTACCTCAACATTCCGGCCGTCATCAGCGCCGCCGAGGTCACAGACGCGGTCGCCATCCATCCCGGTTATGGATTTTTGTCCGAGAATGCCGATTTCGCTGAGCGGGTCGAGCAAAGCGGCTTTATCTTCATCGGGCCACGACCGGAAACCATTCGGCTCATGGGGGATAAGATCTCGGCGATTCGCGCCATGAAAGAGGCCGGCGTGCCCTGCGTCCCGGGCTCGGACGGGCCGTTGGATGGCGATGATGCGCGGACGGTGGCGATCGCGCGCACCATCGGCTACCCCATATTGATCAAGGCAACTGGTGGGGGCGGGGGCAAGGGCATGCGGGTGGTCCACGCCGAGGCCTCGCTGCTAAGCGCCCTGGCGATGACGCGTGCGGAGGCCAAAGCCGCCTTCAATAATGACGTCGTCTACATGGAGAAATACCTAGAGAAGCCACGCCACGTCGAATTCCAGGTACTGGCCGACGAACATGGGCACGTCATCCATCTGGGCGAACGCGACTGCTCCCTGCAACGCCGCAACCAAAAGGTCATTGAGGAGTCGCCGGCTCCCGGCATCTCGCCGGAGATACGCGAACGCATGGGCCAGATATGCGTAGAGGCCTGCCGGCGCATTGCTTATCGAGGCGCGGGGACGTTTGAGTTTCTCTATGAGAGCGGGGAGTTTTACTTCATAGAAATGAACACCCGCATCCAGGTTGAGCACCCCGTCACGGAATTGGTGACCGGGGTCGACATCGTGCAGCAACAGATCCTGATTGCCTCGGGCGAACACCTTCGCTACCGGCAAGAAGACATCCAGTTGCGCGGTCATGCCATGGAGTGCCGCATCAACGCCGAAGATCCCGTCACGTTTATGCCGTCCCCGGGACGCATCACTCAGTACCACCAGCCGGGTGGCCCCGGGATCCGAGTCGACTCCCATATCTACAATAACTACGTTGTGCCACCCTACTATGATTCCATGATCGGCAAACTCATAGCCTACGGCGATACCCGCGACGCGGCGATGGCCCGGCTACGCATCGCCTTGAGCGAAATGGTAGTAGACGGCATCAAGACCAATATCCCCTTGCACCAACTGCTCTTGAATGACGCCCTGTTCCAAGCGGGCCCGGTCGACATCCATTATCTCGAAGGACGACTGAAGACGTGAGGGTGGTGCCCTGAGCTTCCAGCTTTCGCTCACAGTAGCCGGTCATAAGGTCGATACCATCGGCCAACTGCTAGAGGCGGCGGGCGCTTGCGCCATTCGGTTCGAGGAGGCGGATGGGCCCGCCCTCTATGACGAGGGGCTCGCCGAGGAGCCGCGTTATTGGCCAAAGACGGGCATTGCCGCGTTTTTCTTGACGCGCGCCGCAGCCGAGTTCGCGGCCCACGTCCTGAAAGAGGAGGCAGGAGGCCTCCATCCCGAAGCCGTGGCTGATCAGGGGTGGGAGGCCCAGGCGCGGGCTGGGTGGACGGCGTTCGCTATTCAAGACAATCTCTGGATTTATCCAAACGATGCCGAAGCCCCGCCGGAGCATCTGGCCGTCCATCTGGATCCGGGCCTAGCTTTTGGGACCGGCACCCATCCGACGACCCGACTCTGCTTACAGTGGTTGTATGCCACGCTGGCGACGGCGCAGTGGGTCGCGCCCAGCATTTTGGACTTTGGCTGTGGTTCGGGGATCTTGGCCATTGCGGCCTTGCGGCTGGGCGGGGTAAGCGCGCTCGGGGTCGATGTGGACCCCTTGGCGCTGGCCGCTACACAGGAAAACGCGCGGCGCAACGGGGTTGCGGCCGGGTTGCGCGTGCAAGAGCCCCCTATTGATCCGGATGGCCGCTATACACTGGTGGTCGCAAACATCCTGGCCGGTCCCTTGATCGCCCATGGCGACATGCTTGCGCGCGCGGTTGCACCTAATGGCCGGCTCGCGCTTTCGGGCATCCTCGCAGATCAGGTCAACCGGGTCAGGGCGGCGTTCCCGACATTTGAGCTCGCGCTGACCGTAGACGAAGGCTGGTGTCTCCTGCACGGTGGCCGGACATGATCCTGACGCAATGCCCCTCCTGCCGGACCCTTTTCCGCCTGGATGAGGAAGACGTACGCGCCTGCGGCGGTGCGGTGCGCTGCGGGCAATGCGGGGCAGTCTTTCAGGCCGACGTCTACCGCATCGATGAGCCGGCTGCCGAAACGGCCCCAAAAACCCGGTCCTCGGGGCGCTGGCTGGCACTCATGCTAATCCTTTTGAGCCTAACGCTGGCCGTTGAGGCCCTCTATGTCACGCGCGACCAAATAGCCCGCATCGCACTCGTGCGCCCGGCGACCCAGCTTGTCTGCCGTTATGTGCGCTGTCGACTCGCGCACCCGGCAGCCATTGATCAATACCGGCTGGAGGACGCTCAGGTCAACCTAGGGAGTCAGGCCAATCTCCTGCTAATCCGCGCAGAACTTGTGAATCACGCCGCTTTTGGTCAATCTTTGCCGCTTTTGTCGGTCACGATTTTTGGCCCCGCGAAGGACATTCTCGCACGCGTCAATTATGGCGAGACGGCCTATCTCCGCGACCCGCGCATACAGTTGGGGCCGCACGAGGCCGCCCATGTCCGTCTTGATCTGCGTGTTCCTGCAAACGCGTCCGGTTATCGATTGGCCTTATTTCCAACGCGCGTAGAATAGGCCTCCCCGTCGTCGGGATTTCTCGGTATGATGGCTGGCATCCCGGACGACAATTATGCGCATCGGATCTTATGTCCTCAAAAATAGCCTCTTCGTAGCGCCCATGGCGGGGGTTACGGATAGGCCCTTTCGCGTGTTATGCCGTCGCCTTGGGGCAGGGATGGCGGTATCAGAGATGGTCACATCGAACTCCCTTCTTTATGGCTCGGAGAAGACGCGTCGACGCGCCAACCATGAAGGGGAACCGGAACCCAAGTCCGTGCAAATCGCGGGCGCCGATCCCGACATGCTGGCAGAGGCGGCCCGTTACAACGTTGCTAACGGCGCTCAGATCATCGACATCAACATGGGTTGTCCGGCAAAGAAGGTCTGCAACGTCATGGCGGGCTCGGCGCTATTGCGCGATCCGGCCTTGGTAGAACGGCTGTTGTCTGCGGTAGTCCGCGCGGTGGACGTCCCGGTCACGCTCAAAATCCGGACCGGGTGGGACCGCGACCACCGCAACGGTCTTGCGATCGCGCAATTGGCCGAGGCCTGCGGGATCGCGCTACTCGCAGTCCATGGACGCACACGGGCATGCTTCTATGAGGGACCGGCGGAATACGAAACGATTGCCGCGATCAAGGCCGCCGTGCGCATCCCGGTGGTTGCCAACGGGGACATTGATAGCCCCGAAAAGGCCAAGGCGGTGCTCGAGATGACGGGCGCAGACGGCCTTATGATCGGGCGCGCGGCCCAAGGCCGGCCCTGGATCTTTCGGGAGATTGATCACTTTTTGAAGACTGGAGAGAAGTTGCCGCCGCCGAGCCGCGAAGAGCTCTACCAGGTGCTAACCGGTCACCTAGAGGCCCTGTATGCGTTTTACGGGGAACAGACGGGCGTGCGCATGGCACGCAAACATATTGGTTGGTATAGCAAGGGTTTGCATGGCGGCGCGAGGTTTCGTCACGCCATCAATCAGGCCGAGACCATGACCGAGCAATACCGCCTCCTGGAATCGTTTTTTGGGCACGACCCCGAGGGACTTGCGGCATGAGCGAGGAACCACCACAAAAAATTGGCCAAGGACCGCTTTCATTGTGCGTGCGCCGCGCAGTGGAGTGCTACTTTGGGGATCTCCACGGGCAATGCCCCGGTAGCGCCCTGTATGAGATCGTGATTGCCCAAGTGGAGGCACCGCTTATCGAGACCGTGATGCGCCATGTTGGCCATAACCAATGCCAGGCCGCCAAGATCTTAGGCATCAACCGCAATACTTTAAGAAAGAAGCTCGTGACCTATGGTCTCAACGGACGTCCCGAAACCCCATCCACACCACCTGGCGAAAACCCATCATGAAAAGAGCCCTCATTAGCGTGTCGGATAAGACCGGCATTATCGATCTTGCCCGAACGTTAACCGCGGGCCAGATTGAAATTCTCTCCACCGGCGGAACGGCCGCGTTGCTGACCGCCGCCGGGATCCCGGTCACCGAGGTGGCAACATATACAGGCTTTCCGGAAATGCTCGGCGGACGATTAAAGACCCTGCACCCGCGCATACACGGCGGACTTTTGGGGCGATCCGACTTAGCCGCGGACCAAGAGGCGATGCGCAGTGCCGGGATTTTGGGTATCGACATTTTGATCGTGAACCTCTACCCGTTCGAGCGCACGAGCAAAAACCCGCAGACTTCCTTCGAAGAGGCCATCGAGCAAATCGACATTGGCGGACCGGCGATGTTGCGATCGGCGGCCAAGAACTATCGGCATGTCCTCCCGATAGTCGATAGCTGTGATTACGATGTCATCATCCAGGCCGTAAAGACCCGGGCATCTGTCGCACCGGAGGTCCGACGGAGACTTGCGGCCAAGGTCTTTGCCCATACCTCGCGCTATGACAACTTGATCGCCCGTTACCTTGATGCCGATGGGGCGCAGGCCACGGATATGCCGGAGGTCCTCCAGCTCTCGTTTGCAAAGCGCTTTTCGATGCGTTATGGGGAAAACCCCCACCAGCGGGCGGCGTTTTATGAAGAGCCGGGCGCGAGCGTCGCGTCAATCGCGCAAGCCACGAAGATCCAGGGCAAGGAGCTGTCATTTAATAATATTACAGACGCCGATGCGGCGCTCGAGTGCGTGCGCGCCTTTGCCGAGCCCGCCTGCATTATCGTAAAGCACGCGAACCCCTGCGGGGGGGCGCTCGGCGCCGACATACAAGAGGCATACGAGCGCGCCTATGCCACCGATCCCACATCGGCGTTCGGCGGAATTATCGCCTTCAATCGGCCGCTGGACGAAGATACGGCATCGGCCATCGTCACCAAACAGTTTGTTGAGGTGATTATCGCCCCTGAGGTGAGCGGCGGGGCCGCTCGCATCCTGGGCAACAAGCCGGGCATACGCGTGCTCGTCGTCAGCATGGATCGGCCCATGCATACCGGGCTCGACTACCGACGCGTGAGCGGCGGCCTGTTGGTGCAGGATCGCGATATCCCCGAGCCCGAGGTGGCCCTCACATTGGTCAGCGAACGCAGCCCCGACAAACGAGAAAAACGCGACCTTCTGTTCGCTTGGCGCATCGCTCAGTTCGTCAAATCCAACGCGATCGTATTCGTGCGGGACGGGCGCACCATCGGAGTAGGGGCAGGCCAGATGAGTCGCGTCGACAGTGCCCGCGTGGCGGTTTGGAAGGCCCAGGAGGCCGGGCTTTCGGTCGCCGGCACGGTGATGGCCTCCGATGCCTTCTTTCCGTTTCGCGACGGCCTAGACAGCGCCGCCGAAGCCGGGGTCACCGCGGTCATTCAGCCCGGGGGATCGCTACGCGACCCGGAGGTGATCGCGGCGGCATGTGAAAACAATATCGCCATGGTGTTTACTGGGCGGCGGCATTTTCGGCATTAGACAATGAAAATTCTCATCGTGGGATCAGGGGGACGCGAACACGCCTTGGCGTGGAAGATCGCGCAATCGCCGCTCGTCCAGGCCGTCTTGGTGGCCCCGGGCAACGCGGGCACCGCGCGCGAGCCCAAGACACGCAATCTCCCCATATCGACAGAGGATCTCGATGGACTGGTAGCGGCCGCCGAAGCGGAAGACGTCGCGTTGACTATCGTCGGCCCCGAGGCCCCGCTGGTCGCGGGCATCGTCGACCGTTTTACGGCGGCCGGGCTTGCCTGTCTTGGCCCCACCGCGGCCGCCGCCCAGCTGGAGGGATCGAAGAGCTACGCGAAGGCGTTCTTGGCGCGCCACGGCATTCCGACCGCCCGCTATGAAGGCTTTACCGATCTTCAGGCGGCACGCCGCTATCTCGAAGACCACCCAGGACCCCAGGTCGTCAAAGCCGACGGGCTGGCCGCGGGCAAAGGCGTGGTGGTGGCAGAGGACTCCGCGGCGGCGCTCGCGGCCGCGACGATGATGCTGGCTGGCGCGTTTGGGGCGGCGAGCGCAAAAATCGTCATCGAGGAGCGGCTCGTCGGGATCGAGGCTAGTTTTATCGTCCTGGTCGACGGCCTGCGCTATGTGGCGTTTCCCACCTCCGAGGATCATAAACGCCGAGATGATGGGGACCGAGGGCCCAACACCGGCGGCATGGGCGCGTTCTCGCCGGCGTCGGCAGTCGATGAACCGCTTTTGCAGACCATTCAGACCACAATCATCGAGCCGACCTTGCGTGGCCTAGTCGCAGACGGCCATCACTATCGCGGATTTCTCTATGCGGGCCTTATGATCACAAGCGATGGCCCCAAGGTACTGGAATTCAACTGCCGGTTTGGGGATCCCGAGACCCAGCCGATCATGATGCGCATGACGTCTGATCTTGTGCCGCTCGTGCAGGCGGCGTTCGCGGGCACGCTCTCTGCCGACCTGGCGGCCTTCGACGCTCGTCCGGCGCTCTGCGTGGTATTAGCGGCACCCGGTTATCCGGGGACCGTGCGTGAGGGCTACGAGTTGACCGGGCTCGACCAGGATGACGGGGAGACCAAGATCTTTCATGGCGGCACCCGCAGCGAAGGTGGGCATGTGCTGTCCGCTGGCGGGCGCGTGCTCGGGGTCACGAGCTTAGGCGTAGACATGCAAACGGCCCGCGCGCGCGCCTATGCCCGGATCGAGACCATTGGCTTCCCAGGGGCGGTGTACCGACACGATATCGGCCAACGCTTTCAAAACCGCCGACCATGACTGGACGGAGCAGGGGCGGCACGCACCGGCGGCCGCCTAACGGCCGCCGGTCCCGGTTGCGCACGAACGTGCGTACGGTGGGCGCGATCGTGCGCCGCGGCGGGGTCGTCGGCTACGCCGTGGAGGCCTGCTTTGGACTCGGGTGTGATCCCCGGAATCGGCGTGCGCTTGCCCGGCTGCTGCGCCTAAAGGGGCGCCCCGCAGCCAAGGGGCTTATCCTCATTGCGGGCCGTGAGCGCGCACTTTTGCGCTATGCGAGCGAACTCCCGGCGCGGGCCTGTGCCACTTGGCCCGGGCCCCACACGTGGCTCGTTCCGGCCCACCCACGGCTTGCCGCCGCCGTGCGTGGTCGCCATGCGGAGGTCGCCGTGCGGGTCACAGCGCACGCCCAAGCGGCGTTGCTGGCGCGCTTATCCGGTGGGGCGATCGTTTCCACCAGCGCCAACCGGTCGCGCGAGCGACCGGCACGCAGCTACCGTGAGCTCAGCCGACGGCTCGGTTATGGACTCGACGCCATTTTAGTCGGGCGCACCGGGGCCTTGCCAAGACCCACCCCCATTCGCCATGCCCATACCGGCGAGTACACCCGCCCGTGAGCGCCACACAACCCCAGATCGCGACCTACCTAACGCGCCTTCAGGACCGCATCTGCACCGAGTTGGCGCGCCTGGAAGGGGGCGCGAGGGCGTTCCGCGAAGATGACTGGACACGCCCGCAAGGTGGCGGCGGGCGCTCCCGGATCCTGGCCGACGGGGTCGCGTTCGAGCAAGCTGGCGTCAATTTTTCGCACGTCTTTGGCGAGAATCTGCCGCCATCGGCAAGCAAGATACGCCCTGGGCTCGCGGGCTCTCCTTTTCAGGCGGTCGGCTTGTCGCTTGTGATTCACCCCCGCAACCCCTATGTCCCGACCACGCACTGCAACCTGCGTTATTTCGAGGCCCTGACCGAGCCCGTCACTTGGTGGTTTGGGGGCGGCTTTGACCTGACCCCTTACTACGGCTTTGGCGAGGATGCCCGGCACTGGCATACGGTCGCGCAAGACGCCTGCCGCGCCTATGAGGCTGGCTCTTATGAGCGCTATAAGGCGTGGTGCGACGACTATTTTTTTATCAAGCACCGCAACGAGCCGCGCGGCATCGGCGGGCTATTTTTCGATGACGTCAACAGCGGGGACTTCGCGCGGGACTTCGCCTTCGTGCAGAGCGTGGGTGATCATTTCTTGGCAGCCTACCTGCCCATCGTGCGCCGCCGCATGGCGACGCCTTACGGGAAGCGCGAGCGGGATTTTCAGCTCTATCGTCGCGGCCGCTACGTCGAATTCAATCTGGTCTATGACCGCGGCACCCTTTTTGGCCTACAATCGGGCGGTCGCACCGAGTCCATTTTGATGTCATTGCCCCCCGAGGTGCGGTTTCGCTATGACTGGCATCCAGAGGCTGGAAGTCCCGAGGCCGCGCTCTACGATCTCTACCTGAAACCCCGCGACTGGCTCACATGGCCGGGCTAGCGCCTATACTTCAGGAATTAAGGACGGACCCATGAAAATATTAAGGATTATGCCAGCACTTTTGCTGATGACGATCTTAGGCCAGGGCGCCTACGCGGACACGGGTAGTGGCCCGCTGTGGAGCGGACTGCAAACGGCCGCCTCGATTTCCGAGGGGACCGGGGCAAAACAGCTTTATATATTCTTTGACCCGAACTGCCCGTACTGCCATGACCTCTACCAGGCGTTGCAGCCGCTGATCGGACCCGACCAACTGAAGATCGCGTGGATCCCAGTGGGCATTCTCGCCTTATCAAGCTTCGGTAAGGCCGCGCATCTGCTGGAAGACAACGACCCGATGGCGGCCTTAGATCGGGCGGAGCGCGCGTTTCGACACAAGTCAGGTGAGCTCACGCCCGCGCGGGCAACACCTGCGATAACCAGGGGGCTTACGAACAACGTGCGGTTGCTGGCCGCAGCCGGTGCCGACGGGGTGCCCTTTCTGGTGTATAAAGATCAGACGGGACGAGTCAATACCGTGATGGGCGACCCTCCTGAAGAGGCATTGAGGGGCATTATTAGCCACATGCAGGTGTCACTAAATAGACACTAAAAGGGGGAGCACCATAAAAGCCAGACTACCGAGCATCAGCCAGGCTAGCTGGGACACGAGCATGGACAACATAACGAGACCCACGCCGCTGAAAAGTGCCGCGGCGTTTCGCTGCTTGCGGCCATAGACAAAGTAGGCGGAGCCAATCGTGCCAAAGATGAGACTAAACATGAGATCCATAAAGCGCCTCCTATCCTCCCGGTATACAAACTGGCGAGCGGCCGTGGGTCTTTTGTGGTTCCTTCCGAACCTCTGGTCGGCGCCAACGCTGCTGGTCTTGCAACATCAGTACGGGGGACAGATGATCAGCTGGACGATCCCCGCGCAACCGGGGCAATACGCGGCACCGACAACCGGCCTCGCGATGCCGGGGTGGACGATTTCCCCGGGCGCCCCCATAAGCGGCACCAGGCCCCCGGATTGGGTCGTGAGATTTTACACCCAGGGCCGGATCAAGCCGAAACTCCTCTGCCTAGTCGACGTGCGTTATTTCCCTGCCGGCAATGACTGGCAACCCTATTATCGTCTGGACGAAGAGATGTTCTTCGCCCACAAGGGCGGCCGCTGGGTGCCGCTTACCCTGACCGGCGGACTCCCATCGCTGATCACCTACACGCCGGTGGGTTTCGCGAACGCCGCAGGCTATTACCGGGCGCTGAATTTTTCGCAAACCACAGGGCCTATTACGCTAATTGGCTGGAACGTAGACCAGGCACCATCGACGCCGATTCCGGCACCGTGACGCTCTCAACCCGCTAAAGCGGATAAGCTTCTTATCGAGTAACACGGTTCATGGGCATGCTCCAGAGAGCCCGCACACACATCCTGCGGCGCTTGATTCCGTGCTTCGGAAAGACAACGCCGACTAGACGAATCCAGAATGATTGTTGGATGGCTCAAGGGGTATCCTTCTCGCAAGCTGCGCGAACGATTCCCCAAGCTCAAGCGACCATGCGGGAACGATCAACTGTGGACACAAGCCTACTATATAGGCACTGCCGGGAGCGTATCCGCTGAGGTTATTCGCCGATCCATACAGGAGTGTCAGGGCAAATAGG
>DATKTV010000069.1:0-9758 GCA_035530915.1 Acidiferrobacter sp.
CCCAGACCCTCGAAGACCTGGAAGCGCTGCTGCCGGGGGCCATCCTGCCGGATCAGGTACCGATGGTGTTGCCAGTGCCTCTTCCTAAAATCAAAAACGAAGCCGTCAATTCAGCAAGCCTGTAGTTCCCCGATCGCTTACAATACAAAGCGAGGAGTACCTTGTCCTGGTTCGTAAGGCATTCCGCGCATGGGACAACGCAGACACGGCCGAAAAGCGTCATTACGCCGCGAACTTGGTGACGAATGCGGCCGGCACTCGCGTCTGTTCCGACGATGTCCTCCGCCTCTTCCTGGATTGGCTGGAGCTTTACCATGAGGCTCACTTCGCGGTGATTCGGCATGTCTTTCAGAATCCTGGGTCGACGAGGTTCGATATTTGGTCGCAGATGTACGGTGATCTTCCGCGGGAAGATTCCGCTGACGCGGATTTGTTCAAGCTTCTGATTCGCGATCTAAGTACTGGCGGGGTTATCAGGCAAGAGCGAGATACCAACCAGATTGGGCAGTTCGTCCGGAAGACGCCCCAACGGATGCGTCGCGGGCACGCGCCAACGACTATGGAGTCGGCTTTCGATGACACCAAACCGTACGTACTTACTGGAATGGGAAAGCAGTTTGTGCACTACACAATGAACGAGGTCGTAACGCGCATTGGCGGGTCAGATGGACCGGCCGCAATCTAACAAACATTTTCACGCGATGCACTCGGTTTGCTTGTGCGCGCGTGAAGCGCGGCGCTTTGAATGGCCGTTCAGGATACTGCGACCGGTCGATATTGGCCGATGGTACGCATGCAGGATACGAGCCGATAGCCGCCCCCACTCCGCAGGAGAACAATCAGACTCCGACCCAAAGCAGTTGGTCAGCAAAAACCTAAGAATCCCGAGAAAACTCAAATGGGCAGATCTGCTAAGAGTGGGCTGACGGCAAAGCCCGTAAAACCCGAGAACCGCGAAGAAGTCTTTCGTAATTCGCAACCAATTTGGAAGCGGCTGCTATCTACAAGGTTCGCCCGGCGATTACGTAGCATACTCGACATGGCGGGCGGTCATGTAGTCCGTACGTACGTAGGAGCAAGAATCATCGGACTAATCCCGGGGGCACGTCCGGTGCTTTGCGCTGACTGCTTCAATGATATGGGGCTGCGCCTAGATGCAAGTCGGGTAGGAATCGTCAATGCGCTACCGTGTCCAAATTGCGGCGCCAAGAAGAGCAAGAAACTTACTCCGTATCTACTGAAGGTTCTAACAGCGAATTTCTTCGTGCGCGGATCTATACATCGGACGAAGTATGGAGCCGCCCCTGTCCTGCAGTTCAACGAGCAGCACTATGGCAAGGGGACCTATAAAGCCCCGATTTGGCTTGGGCAGGATGTCGAGCTGATCCAAGCAAATGGTCAGATCGGCTTCTTTCGCTATGGTCCGCGGATATGGATGGTTGGAAGCGTAGGGCCACTTAAGGCGCTACAAGATCCTACGAGACGTGACGATGTTACACAAAGGATATTGTCGGAATTTCCTGTAATCAGTTTTGCGAAGGACGGTACCTTGTATAGGTTGCGTCTAAATCCTGAGACACCGATCCAGTCGCACGAATACGATAGCCCGCCAGATCATTTGCTCGGCCGAGGCCGGCTGGATGCGCAAAACTACCCCGTTCTGTATTGCTCGCAAGACATTGAAGGATGCGTACACGAATGTCGGGTTACTGTGGAGGACGAGCTGTATATTGCTACCTTGCACCCCACGAGGCCACTCAAACTATTGGATCTAACTGAACTCATTTTGGAAGAAGATACTACTGAGTTTGAAAGTCTGGACCTAGCAGTGCACATGCTATTTTACGCCCCCGAGCATTCATATCCCATTTCTAGAGCGATTGCGATAGCTGCTATGAGGAATGGTTTTGATGGAATAGTTTATCCATCATATTTCTCTCAGGTTAGATCTGGATTAATACCATCAGAAATAATTGGTTACGGTATTTCAATTCGCCACGCTGCCCGCTATTTTCCGCGACTCACTGGTAGCGCCAAGTCTGGCATCTATCCGAACGTGGCTTTGTTCGGACGACCAGTCAAAAGCGGGCTCGTGGAGATTACCTGCATAAACCGCCTCATCCTGCACAAAGCCAGCTATGACATACGCTTTGGACCAGTTATCACACGTTGATGCACCAAGCAGAGCATAGCGCTATGGTGCGGTGTGGTAGTCCTCGGATATTGCGGCACACATTAACTCACACCGTCTCTTGCTATTGGCTCCCTTTTTTACGCTCAATAGTGGTCTGTGGCGAGAATCCGAATGGGCTCTTGCGGCAGTATTTCCCAAAGGGTACTGACCTCTCAGGCCACTCGCAACCTAAGCTAAATGCCGTGGCGAGGAAATTAAATGCTCGCCCAAGGAAAACATTAAACTACGAAACGCCAGCCGAACGATTTAGCCAATCTGTTGCATCGATCAGTTGAATCCGCACCTGCACTGCGGACCGAATAGATCGAAACGCCAACGTCGCCATCGGCCGACAACCTTCCGATTAAGACTATTCGCCCAACCGGCGCTTCCTCGGCCTTATGTAGCGCTCCACATAAGGCTGAAAAACAGACGTTCGCAACAACATCTTCGACCGACTGCTCAGTGTCGAAGGGCCTTGTCAATATTGCAAAATCGCTGCCCGAAAGCTGCCGGTCGCCAATGTAAGTATAGGGGCATCTTCCGTAAGTGCACGCACAGCGAAACCTCCACCTTGGTTTACGGCCTAACGGTCTAACACCGTAAGACATTTGGCAGCATGGGGTCCATTCCAACCCATTTGCGTTTCGAGGGAGTTGTGTGCAAGAAGCGGATTCCAACCTCGGCAGTAATTGCTACTCAAACGGTTTGAACATCGAAAGCTTCTTCATCCAACCCTAGAATGCGTATAGCCGTCTGAACAACAAACTCAAAGCGAGTATCAGAACATCCTATGGATTTCGTACCCCAAAGACCCTAAAGATCATGCTTTATCATAAGATCGGGGCGTTACCAGAGCTACTTGTCGAAGAATGTGCAAGTGCTTGTCAATATAGTTTTTGTGCTGTTTTCCTCGGCGGCCCGCGCCCACGCTTTTTAGCGGCGCCGGCGAGTGCAGCGATCGAAACTGCATCTGCGGTCACGTCAATCGTGAAGGCCACCATCCAGGTCTCCACCCCGTCCAAGTCCCAACGCCGCCGTTTGACCCATGGAACTTTCATAAAGGGCGGCGTCGGTAGGCCCGCCGAGATACGCGCTTTGATGCGCACGGTGCTGATCCCTAAAATTTCGGCCACGTCTTTGTCGCTTCCAATCCGCATTGTTTGTACTCACCAAATGTCGATGCAGATATTTTATAGCGTAGCAAGCATCATGTGGCGGCGAATAGCGCCCGGAAACACGCGAGTTTGCCGAATCGTGTCAGAAAACGAAAGTGGGGATGGTTGGGTGGTTCACGGGTCGTAAAGCTATTGAGACGGCGGGAGACTGTCTGGAGGCGACAGCAACCTTTAGCGAGCATCATCGACACGGTTGAACGGCAGGTCCTGCCACGGGTGGCGGGCTTCCCTTTGGGATCTCGTTTACCCCCAGCTTAATGGCCTAGATCGGATTGCAAAACCGTTTCGTAGTCTTGGCCGCCATAGAACACGCCGATAATGGATACCCGCTCGGCGTCCACATCAAAAGCGATCACGGCTCGTTTTTTGTAGTTCGTGACGCGTAGGCCCGGGCGAATGTCATCGCGGCGGGCACAGCGACGCGGAAATGTGTGCGAGCCCTCGCAATACATAACAAGGGCGCCCGTATAGCGGTCCGCAATCCCGGAGACGCCACGGCCGCGGTGGTGCGATAAGCGCCGCCAGTGGATTCTTATGCCTCGGGCGTGAACATCACGGCGCACTGTGTCACGTTTTTGTGATCGCCTTCTTATGTTCGGTCGCAAGCCTTGCCCGCACCTCGGCCACGGTGACGGCCCGTGTTGGGTCCGCCTTCAGTGCGTCATAAGCCGGTCCCACTTCTTCCCGCAACCAATTGTCCACCGCCCGGTCGCGGGCCATGAGGGCGCGCAGCCCCTCCCGGATCACTTCGCTTTCGGTCGCGTACTCTCCGGTGGCCACCTTACTTTTCACGGCATCCGCCATCTCGTTGGGGAGAGTAATACTGAATTGCTGGGTGGTGCGCATAATGACCTCGTCAGACGGATCGAGTAGGATTCAATCCTACTCGATCCGTGGCTGTTCGACCATGGTGACGCGGTGAGCCGCCGTACACTAAAGGAGCGATCCCGCCAGGAGGAGTTTAATGGGCAGCCCCTAGGCGGTGAATGACGGCCGCCGTATCGTGCAGGAGCGCGATGGGTAGAAACAAGGAGGCAGGAAACAGATAGTCCTCACCCGATTCATCTCTAACGCGGACCAGCCCCCTGGGCTTATGCTGGCGCGTCTGGCAAGCCCTCATAGACTTTGCGCGGCTCCAATGAGGCCTCGTAACCTACGTTGGAAACGCAGAGCCAGAACCGCTCACTTAATGATGAGGCGCTTAATTTTGTATTCCCGCTTCCCGATACCACGAGCTTCATACCAATGGTATCTCTGCGTGGACCACGCTACCGCCAAGGAGCCGTACATCCGCACATCCCTTTTTCTTCTTCCAGCGACCAGGACCACAAACTTTCCTGATGTGGGCTAGTTTCCCGGATACCGGACCCTTTGGCGATGATCTCGATACCCACAATCACCCCGAGAACGTCTTCCGGATTCATCGGCTACCCTGGCCCCAGCGTCTTTGCCAGCTCTTGAGTGTACCTCTTTGGGGCCTGTACAATAGACCAGATTCTGAAGGCCCCAACCCTCACTAGGTCCGGGGCGTTTCTTTTGCTCCAAATTTGCTCCACTTGCTCCACGCTCTGGTGATACCGAGCGATACGCAAATCATGCGTAAATCCATTGTTTATAAAGAGATTGTTCTGTAACCGTATGATACGGAAAGGGTATTTATCCGAATGGCATGCAGGAGGTCGGCGGTTCGATCCCGCCTGGCTCCACCACCCCTTTTATCTCTGGCACGCCGCGGACTTGGCGCACGATTTAAGGTGCTACAGACGAGTTGGCGCCACCCATAAGGGCCGAACTTTGACAAGCCGATATCCTGCGAATTCATCTAACACCGCCAAAAAGGTGAGCTGATGCGACTCCGTGCAACCCTGTCCCTTATACTTCTCGTCTCTATGCCCTGCGCTTCCGGAGTCGCCATGGCTCACGCCATTGCCGGTATGCGCGTCTTCCCGGGGACGCTGACATTCGCAGACCCCGGCGTTACCGACGAACTCGATCTTAACTACGCGAACGCGGCACTGGCCGACGCACCCGGTGACGCTGCCCCTTACGCATCGACGTATTCGCTTGGCTACTCAAAGACGATCACCCCCGACTTAGGGCTTTCAATCGGCACCGCTTATCAAAGCACAGCGGCGCCTGGCGCACCCGCGGGCCTCCAAAACTTGAACCTCGGTATCGACTACCAGCTGTTTGAAAGCGACCGGCAAGAAACCCTCGTGACCGGGGCACTGAACGAATCCCTTGGAAACACCGGTAGCGCCGGGGTCGGCACAACCTACTCGGTCTTTTCGCCCACCTTGCTGTTTGGTCGCGGGTTTGGAGATCTGCCAAGCTCACTGCGCGATCTGCGCCCACTCGCAATAAGCGGCATCATCGCTCCGAATATCCCGTCGACTTCGAGCGTCGCAAGGAGCCTCACGTGGGGCCTCTCCGTGCAGTACAGCCTGCCCTATCTACAAACCTATGTGCGCGACATCGGTCTTCGTGCGCCCCTTAACAATATCGTGCCGCTGGTCGAATTTCCCATGCAGACATTTACCAGCGGCCCCTACGCGGGCCAGACGATCGGAACGATCAATCCAGGCTTCGTGTGGATCGGCCATTATGGTCAGGTCGGGATCGAGGCCACGCTACCGGTGAATAACGCCAGCGGTCATGGTCTCGGTGTCGTGCTTGGTGCCGGATTCTACTTTGACGACATCTACCCGCACGGCCTGGGCGCACCCCTCTTCCCGAACGCCCCCAAGGTCTTTTAACGCCATGCGGCCGACCTTTGGGAAGCTCGCCGGTATCGGCCTACTGCTGGCTTTCAGCGTCCCCATCAGTGCGCAGGCGCACGCCTTCCCGGCCCGTTCACGACCACGAGTGGGGGCGACCCTTAGCCAATCCCCGCACCACATTCGTATTTGGTTCGATGCGGGCCTGGAAGGTCTGTTTTGCTCGCTCACTGTCAAAAACGCGGCTGGCCACATCGTCAGTTCGGGACCGGGCCATGTCGTGGCAGGCAGCCATGATCGGCTCTTAGAAACAGCGGTACCCGCCCTTTCGCCCGGCAAATATCACGTCTATTGGAGTGTGGTGGCTGTTGACGGTCACCACACCCAAGGGCGGTATATGTTCCGCATCAACAAATAGACTATGCCCAGGCACACCCTGTATGTTGCCATCAGCGCATTCGACATCGGGGCCATAGCCACCGTTGTCGGTGCCCTCAGTTGTCGGCTGTGGATCGTGCCGAGCGCCGCCATCGAGCATTTTCATCAACGTCTCTGGCGCCTTCTCGGGGTCGGCCTGTTTGGCCTTACTGTAAGCAGCCTCGCGCTCTTGATCGGGCGCACCATGGAAATGAGCCGACAACCGCTTGCCCGGGTCTGGCACTGGCTGCCGTTAGTCGTCCACGAGACCCAATTCGGCCACGTTTGGCTCGCCCGACCGCCCGTTGTGCTGTTGATGTGGGCCGTCTGGTTGGTCGGCCGACGACCGTCCCATGGCGGTGTTGCGGGCGTCCTCATGTTCCTTGCGGTCGGTATCATAGCCTTTACCCGAAGCGCCACCGGCCATCCGGTCGATCTCGGGCCATGGACGTTTCCTGAGTGGGTCGACTGGGTCCATCTTATGGGCGGTGCGATTTGGGCCGGTAGCCTGCTTGTCATGACGTTCAGTGTTTTTCCGACGCTCACCGATCCCGACATATCGGTCGCGACCCGGGCTACCCTGGTCAAAAACCTGTCGACTGTCGCCGCCACCGCTTTAGCGGTGATCCTGGTGACCGGCCTTTGGAGCGCTTACCACTACCTCAATCAATGGGGCAGCCTCTGGCATTCGACCTATGGCCACACCCTGCTTGTGAAATTGTTCTTCGTGCTCGGGGCCATCGCGCTCGGCGCCCTAAATCGCTTCGTCTACGTGCCTAGGATTCGCGCCGCCGCCCACAACAACAGCAGTCCATTGATCCCGGCCCGGAGCGCGCAGACCGACCCCTTGCGTCTCCTGACCCGGTCCGCTGCCGTAGAGACCGTTGTCCTGCTTGTGGTACTGGTGACCGCAGCGGCGTTGTTACATGACATGCCGCCGCGGGACGCACGCGCGAACGGGATCAATAGCATGGCGCGCGCCCATGACCGTTACCCCACCTCTTACCCGCGATTGGAGCGGGCCGCCGTTCGACCGATGGCTAACCCGTCCGCAATCCCTACCGTGCGTTATGGTGTGCTTGATTTTCCGGGGCACACAACTTACAGTACCGGGCCTTCTAAGCTCAGTACGGATGCTATACCATTGCGACGCCTACCGAGGCGTGTATTACCGATAAGTCCCCATCGTCTAGAGGCCTAGGACATCGCCCTTTCACGGCGGTAACAGGGGTTCGAACCCCCTTGGGGACGCCAATATAATCAAGCACTTAGTTAGTGCCTGTCCTCACCATCCGCGACTTTGCTGTAATTTTGCTGTAAACAGACCGCAAAACCGGTTAGAGTCATACCATCCGGAGATCGTTAAGGAGAAGTATGGCGTCATTTGTTCTACGTAAAGGTCTGGGCGGTAAGCGCGCATGGCAGGCGCATATCCGTCGGCATGGGCACCCGACGCAGGTCCGCACCTTCAATACCAAGGCTGAGGCACAGGCCTGGGCTGGAGAGATTGAGCACGAGATCGCCCGCGGCGTGTTCGTTTCACGTGCCGAGGCACAGAGCACCACACTGGGCCAACTGATCGACCGCTATCTCTGCGAGATCACCCCGCAAAAGCGCGGTGCCACGATGGAGCGATCCCATCTTCGGATGATCGGCCAAGACCCTGTTGCTCGTGGCTTTATTTCTGGTATTACGGGCAAGGAATTGACGGCGTACAAGAACCGGCGGCTTAAAGTTGTGTCGGCCTCGACCTTGAATCGCGAGCTCAATATCCTCTCTCACGTCTTCACCATAGCCGCGCAGGAGTGGCACATGCATCTGCCATGGGGGAATCCTGTGCGTTTACTTCGGCGACCGCGCGCGGATGACAAGAGAGACCGCCGCCTGGTAGGCGACGAAGAAAAAAGATTGCTCACAGCTGCTGAGGCCTATGGAGACGCAGGCGAGATCAGTTTAATTATTACCTGGGCCATCGAAACCGCTATGCGCCGCGGGGAGATCGCGGCCATGCGATGGGACCACCTGGACCGCAGGGCCCGCGTCCTGCTGATCCCCGAGACGAAGACCGGGACACCCCGGCGGGTGCCGTTGTCCACAGCGGCCTTGGCGGTCCTGGATGCCCTGCCTCGGCGGATCGATGGTCGTGTTTTTGCTGTTCATGCGGCGTCAATAAGTCGAGCCTTTGCTAAAACCTGCAAGACCGCCGACATCAAGGGCCTGACCTTCCATGATCTGCGCCACGAAGCCACCTCCAGGCTGTTTGAGAAGGGGCTGGGACTCATGGAAGTAGCCTCAATTACGGGACATAAGACCGTACAGATGTTGAAGCGGTATACCCATTTAAGAGCGGAGGATCTGGTGGAGAGGCTGAATTAGTATAATGCTCAATGACTTACAAGAATGAGGCCGATGCGGACGCATTGCCATCGCATAGCGGACGCATTGCCATCGCAGTCCGTTCGCCATCCCGTTTCATTGTTGCCGCCCTGTGCTGGGAGTACCTGGCCCGCAAAGCGCGCAAGACAACTTCTCGCGCCTAACACGCTCCGGCTTGCGTTTTCTGGCTTGCGTGCGACGATCCCTTTATGACCACACCCCTCCTTCACCACCGCCCTCTTTGCTCGAATCTCCATTTACCGGCCGACCTCCACCCCATGCTCGCCCGGGTCTGTGCGCCGCGCGAACTGGACGCCAGCGCCCTTTCCCCGGCTTAAAAGACCCCGTCCTCGTTCTCGATCCTGACCGACCTCCAGAAGGCTGCGGGACGGCTCACCATGGCAGTTACGCGGGGTGAGCACGTTATCATCGCGGGCGACTATGATGCCGATGGGGCCGCGCCCGTCACGCATTCCGACATCCCGCAGGGATTTTGCCGACAGATTCCCACGACAGGACGATTCCTTAGTGGTCCGTGCCGGTGGGCACTGTTGGACGAACAGCAGGTTTTCTTCTCAGAGAGAATCGTCTTAACTACCCCTTATGCGACTTCACGTCGCACTCCTCAATCGCTTACATTAGAATCCCTCCATGGACCCTACGGCGCATTTTCTTCACTCCACTCTCCGCGAAAGGATCGTCGAGCACGTTTTTATGGGCGAGGCACTCCGTTCACTTTGGAATCTGGGTATTGTGGATGTCGAGGTGTTGCGTGCCGAATTCGACGCGTACGGTTACGATCTCGTGATGGCGCGTGGCCGGATAGTCCGCCATATTCAATTCAAGACAGGGACATCACCCAAGCCTGGTCATGTGTCTGTCTCGCAGGCGCTTTCT
>DATKTV010000070.1:0-3291 GCA_035530915.1 Acidiferrobacter sp.
ATCGTCAAGCTGCAGCTGGGCCGCATCAAGAAGCGCATCGAAGCCCGCTACAGGATCCCGTTCGAGTACGGCGACGACGTGGTGAAGCTGGTGGTCGAGCGCTGCACCGAGAGCGAATCGGGCGGCCGCATGATCGATGCCATCCTGACCAACACCATGCTGCCGGATATAAGCCGCGTGTTCCTCGCCAGGGCCATGGAAGGGAGGGGGATAGAGCGAGTATCTGTTCGAACCGAAGGCGGCGACTTCCAGTACGCGTTCGCCCCATGAGACAACCGATGCGAGGATCCATGCATGGCCACCTATGAGAGCATGCTTAAAGAATTTGAGGATCAGGTATACAAGGATAAGTGGGCGACGCCCGCCGGTCCCAAGTTGCCTGCGCCAAAGGACGCAAAATACATCCACGACCTCGCGAAGATTGGCGCGTTCCTCAATCCGGAAAATGCGGAATTTTGCAGGGCCCTGGAGATTATCGATGAAGAGATGATCAACCTGTTCAATAAGAGGTCCAAAGATACCTTCAAGAAAAGCAAGATAACACTTAAAAGCTTCTCGAACTTTGAACACGGGCGGAGCGGTGACGGCACCAAGGATACCAAGCACCTGCTTACCGAGGTTCTTGCGGCGAGGGAGATTGGAGAGGGATTCCAGGGCGTTGATGAGCGCGGTCGCGGCGTGTCGTTTTACAACAATCTCGATAGTGACGAATTCGGCGGTGCCATACGCTCCATGCATCTGGCCAAGGACTATGTCGGGACGGACCACGGGGCGTATACACATCGAATCCAGTGGTACTGCGCTTCGGTGATGAAGACAGCGATTGGATTGAAGAACGAAAAAACCAGTGCGACATTCAAGTCATCTGGGCGCGTCTGGGGGCTGGTGTTCGATCGAAATGCACGCGAAGGCGTCCCGCTCGAGCGGAACGATTTTCGCCGTCCGGAGCTGATGAATCCGTGGATCGCGGCCAACGCCCGATATGGGAATTACGCGTGGCCCGTTCTTAGTGCATTTATCAAATCGCGGATGGATCGGATGTCTTCCCGTGGATGGTCATCGGATGTCTTGAGGATTAATGCCGCCGCAAAGCTATTTCCCGACAAGGTCAAGCCCTCGCTTGGATATCGTAAGGCCGCAGCCATAGATAACGAGTTAGAGCTCGCGAGTTTCAAACTTAGTTCGGAGGAGTTTGCGCAGATTGAAAAACTCGCTGGCGGTTACTCCCTTGATCGTGTGCGTGAATCGGGTTCGGCGCTCGTGAGCTTCAAGGGTGGCGTCAAGAACTATGGCTAGCGCCTGGGCGGTTCGATCGCATTCAATGGTCATGATCGGGCAGCGCGATTGAAATGGACTTGAGTCCGGCACAGGAATCGTCCATGTGCTTTTGATGCTGGCATCCTGCTATTACTCAAAGGTCAATTATGAAAAAAGGTTCTCAAGAACGGCTTGACGAGATGTGGAGCACCATCGATTCCATGAATCCCGCGGCTGGGCCGAAGTTTGCGTTGAAGGCCTACTATGACGCTCTTACCGCCGCGGAACGGACGACCATGAGCGCCGCCATGTCCCAAGGCAGCACTTATGCAGTCAACCCCTTGGGCAAAGCGAATGAGAAGGTCATGCGCAGGTTTCGCCGCGCGCTTATCCTAATTCTGATGGCAAAGCACAACAGCGGAGTGGTTGCGAATGATCTTGCTTCAGCTCAGGCCGCCTTGGCGGGCAATATGTCCGGAGACGAAGCGCGCCAGCGTTGCGTGAATGAGCTTCCCAATGTCCAATCAGCTATCACCAACATGAAGGCAACTGCGCGCGCCGACATCAACTGGGGAGGTTGGGACGGTCGCCAGCAGCGTCCATTGCGTGCGGGTTGCGCAATCGGTCGCCGTGGGGCGAACGGGCCAGGCACGCTGGGCTGCTTTCTGATCGACGGCACCGGCGCGATCTACATCCTTTCCAACCGGCACGTGCTCTACCAGGGATATGCGGCTGGCGGTACCGGACCCGGAGCTGACAATCTCGTTATCCAGCCGCCCCATCAACTCGGCGGCAGCTACTTTGATGACGTGGCTACGCTGTTCGCCGATGATCCTGTGCATGACGCGGCAATTGCACGTGTGAAAGCCGGAATCATTTGTAGCAACACGACGGTCAACGGGATTGTCATCGGCGGGAGTGCCGCTGCTACCAACAACGGCTCGGTACGTAAGGATGGCTGCGCGTCCCGCTTGCGCCGCGGGATCGTGACGACGCTGAATAGTGCCAATATCTTCAACGGTTCGGTCAATCTGATTGACCAACTGATAGTGGATATAGATGCTGGAAATGATGCGAACCCCCAACGTATTTTCCAGATTCAGGGGGACTCTGGATCTGTATTGATCGACCACAACAACGACGTCGTTGCTCTGATGCATGGCCAGGCAAGTGCGGTGCAGGCGCAGGCGACTCATATCGCTCCCATCCTTGCCCACTTCAATATGCAGGTGATGGTCGGCGTTCATACAGCGCAATGAGGGTTGCGGCGAGACGCAGAAGTTCGATAGCCGGAAGGTACAGGCCAATCGACAAGGCGACCATCTTGCTGTCGCTATCGGCCTGCAATCACGTTCCTGGGGGACCGGTCTCATGAGAGGCGATTGCGCGGTCGCTATCAGCGCGCCACGATGACCGTCGCGACCACACATAGCCGGGTAGCGTGACCAGATTCGCCGCTTTTTTACGCACCTACCAATGGAACGCCATTGTCGTCCCCGGCCTGTCCAGGTCCGGCGGCGCGTTGGCGCGTAGTCAGGGGAGGTGTCGGATGCTCCAGCCATGCCAATCGACCATAGTCAGCCGTGGCGCCACAGCGGGTGCGAGCAGGGTTTGCAACGTCGTTCGCATCGGCGGCTGAGGGTAGCAGACCATGCAGCCAGCCGCCCGCCTTACCGACCTGCACGTCTGCCCCATGGTGACGGGCGTCGTGCCGCATGTCGGCGGCCCGATCACGGCACCCGGCAAGCCGACGGTGCTGATCGGCGGCCTGCCGGCCGCCCGCCTGGGCGACATGGCCACCTGCGTGGGGCCGCCGGACAGCATCGTGATGGGGTCGCCTAAGGTGCTGATCGGCGGCCAGCCGGCCGCACGGCTGGGGGATAGCTGCGCGCACGGGGGCACGATCGTGCTCGGTTGTTTCACTGTGTTGATCGGCTGAGGAATGTCACGCATGAGTGCCGCCGCCCGTCCGTTCCGTCGTTCGCGCAAGGCCGTCAAGGCCATGCCGAGGCCGTACGCGGCTGCGCTGCAGCG
>DATKTV010000071.1:0-3524 GCA_035530915.1 Acidiferrobacter sp.
GAGTCGGTTTTTACCGGTACACTTGATGACCCCAACGGTTGAGCAAGGACGGTTTTGGGAGTTCCTGGTGAGTCTTATGGATGAGCTTCGCGGTCAGGCCAGAAAAATCTTGCAGGGAGGGGCTCTGGGGTCGGCATTTCCAACTAACGGCGGCGACTCGAGCAATCTCCATGTCTAATAAAGAAGTCACTCGCCCGGTGGATTCGAGATAGCCCACTCCCGAAGGGCCGCGTATCCGCCTGTGCGCCAGCGACTGGTGGAGGAGACGCGGGCCGGGACCTGCATTAATAAGAAGCTTACCCGCTTTAGCGGGTTGAGAGTGTCACGAGTTAGCGATTGGCCCTAGTCGGCCTCAAGCGACGGGGCCAGACGCCAAGGTCGACTAAACCACGAGCGAGCTATGGCCACATGGGAGAGGGCAGGTCAGTAGATATTGCCTGAGATGGGCGGTTACGTTTGCGGGCAGGGCCTGCTGGTGAGCAAGCGCTGCTCGTACGTGTTGCCGGCGGATTGGACCTTCCTGCTAGGCGGTAATGGCAGGCGCCCATAGGCGGTCGTTTCCAGGGGTGGATGGCGTTATGTTGGCGGCGTGTGGCGCGTTATCCGCTACTTGCGTGCGGTCGGCCGGTGACGGCGAATAGTGTCGAGTTGTGCGAGCGCCTCCGCCAGGGCTGCTTCGGCCTTGGCGTGAGCCTTTCGAGACCCATGGTTTTTTAGTGCCTCTTCGGCGCGTCGTTTGGCCACTAATACCTGTGCCTCATCGAAATCCTGACTCCTGACGGCGCGGTCAGCCAGAATCAAGATGGTACGCGGTTGAACCTCCGCAATGCCGCCGGAGACAAACAATACCTCCATGTCCGCCCCGACCCGCTTGATACGCAAGGCCCCGGGTCGCAATGCCGTCAGTAATGGCGCGTGCTTCGGGTAGACATCCATCTCGCCCAGGACTCCCGGGATCGCGACCCATTCCGCCTTGCCGGAATAGATAGCACCTTCGCCACTGACAATATCGATCTGGATCGTAGACATCAGGCGGCCTTTGTGACGCCGAGGGTTTTCGCTTTTTCGATCACCTCATCGATGTTGCCTACCATATAGAATGCTTGTTCCGGGTAGGCATCATATTCGCCATCGACGATCCCGCGAAATCCGCGAATCGTATCTTTGAGCGATACGTATTTACCCGGGGTACCGGTAAAGACCTCCGCCACGAAAAATGGTTGCGACAAGAACCGCTGGATTTTGCGAGCGCGGTTTACCGTTCGCTTATCGTCTTCGGAGAGCTCGTCCATACCCAATATGGCGATGATGTCTTGTAGGTCCCGATAACGCTGCAACGTGGCCTGCACATCGCGCGTGGTCCGATAGTGTTCCTCGCCGATAACCGTCGAATCGAGCTGGCGACTCGTGGAGTCAAGGGGGTCTACGGCCGGATAGATACCGAGTTCCGCGACTTGGCGCGACAACACCACCGTGGCATCAAGATGGGCGAACGTAGTCGCAGGCGATGGGTCGGTCAAATCATCTGCTGGCACGTAGACCGCCTGGATGGAGGTAATGGAACCCGCCTTGGTAGAGGTGATGCGTTCTTGAAGCGTCCCCATTTCTGATGCCAGCGTGGGCTGGTAGCCGACTGCCGACGGCATGCGCCCGAGTAGCGCCGATACCTCGGTGCCGGCCAAGGTATAACGGTAGATATTGTCGATAAAGAGCAAGACATCGCGGCCCTCATCGCGGAAATATTCGGCCATCGTAAGGCCGGTCAACGCTACGCGCAGCCGGTTTCCCGGTGGCTCGTTCATTTGCCCGTAGACCAGTGCGACCTTGTCTAAGACCCCGCCTTCTTTCATCTCGTGATAGAAGTCGTTGCCTTCGCGAGTGCGTTCGCCGACCCCAGCAAAGACCGAATAGCCACTGTGCTCGATGGCGATATTGCGGATCAACTCCATCATGTTCACGGTCTTACCGACCCCCGCACCCCCAAAGAGGCCGACCTTGCCGCCCTTAGCGAACGGGCAGATGAGGTCGATGACCTTGATTCCGGTCTCCAACAATTCCGTGCTGGCGGCAAGGTCTGCGTAGGCAGGCGGTTTGCGATGTATTACCCACCGCTGGTCCGTATCGACGGGCCCTTGTTCGTCGACGGGGTTGCCCAGCACGTCCATGATACGCCCAAGCGTGGCCTGGCCGACGGGCACTGAGATCGGGGCGTGCGTGTTTTCGACGACCAAACCGCGTTGCAATTTGTCCGTTGTCCCCATGGCGATACAGCGGGCGATGCCATCGCCTAACTGTTGCTGGACCTCGAGCGTCAGCCCCCCCTTTTGTACCTTGAGCGCATCATAAATCCTTGGAACGTCCTCTCTGGCGAACTCAACATCGACTACCGCGCCTACCACCTGAACTATCGTTCCCTCGGTCATGATCCTTTCCTCCGGTGTATTCTCACGCATACGGAAAATCTGTTTTGGCATCGACGCGCCATGCCGGCGCTGCGTGATCGGCTTCTCACGCTAGGAGACGGCGGCTGCGCCGCCAACGATCTCAGCCAACTCTTGTGTGACGCTGGCTTGACGCATCTTGTTGTAATGCAGGCGAAGCTCATCTATGACCTCGCCGGCGTTGTCATAGGCGGCACGCATGGCGACCATGCGTGCGCTCTGCTCGCAGGCGATATTCTCGACCAAGGCGCCATACACGATCGCTTCCAAGTAGCGGTTGAGAATCGTGTCGAGTAGCTCCCGTGGCTCGGGCTCGTAGATATAATCCCACCGTGACACCGGGAAGTCGTCCGGCGTAGGCGGCAATGGCAGGAGCACCTGCACAGTCGGCTCTTGGCGCATAGTATTTATGAATTTATTCGAGACGATGCTCAGCCGATTGATCTCGCCGTTAAAGAACGCCTCGCGCAGGGCGGTGACCGGTCCGATTACGGTGTCGGTCGTGGGGTTTTCGCCAAACTGGTTAACGTGCATAAAGACGTTTAGGTCGGCTTGGTGGAGCACGCCAAGGCCGCGGGTGCCCAACAGCGCGTATAGCGGTCTTTCCGTGTTGGGGAGACCTTTGGCAAGACTCAGTGTCAGACGCAACACGCCCGAGTTCAGGCCTCCACAGAGGCCCTTGTCGGTTGTGATCACGATGAACGCCTCATTGCCGCCAGCGCGGTTCTCAAGGAATGGGTGGCGGTATTCCGAATAAGAGGCGCCAATATGGGCGGCGAGACGGCCGATCTGCTCGGCATAGGGGCGCGCCGCCTGCATACGCTCCTGCGCTCGCCGCATTTTTGCGGCCGCGACCATTTGCATGGCATGGGTGATCTTCTGGAGATTTTGGACGCTATGAATCTTGGACCGTATCTCGCGTTCACCGCTCATATGACTCGCCTGTTCCTATAAACCTGTACAAATCTGTACAGAAGATCTATCCGCACACGGTTGATAGGTAGACATCACCTGCAACTCGTGCCTATTGACGCTCGGTTGCGCCGGAGAACGTGCCAGCAGAATACGTCGGACTTCCCGATA
>DATKTV010000072.1:0-12213 GCA_035530915.1 Acidiferrobacter sp.
GGGTGGTGCCTAACCCAGAATACAGTACCCCCACGAGGGTCGGTGCGGTCCGAAGGGACGCCTCAGGGTCTTATCAGACGCATCGGTCTCTGGATCGGGCGCAAGCGATGCCACCCCGGAAAATCTCTTCGTGCGGAGCGCGGCCCCCAATACCGCCCCGCACGCGGCTTAGTGGTGGGAGAGTTCATGAGGAGGCGGCTTCCTGGCGAGCAGACCATCGTCCCGAGACGATGCGAATAGTACCCGCGCTCGCACGGTAACAATAGCAAACCACCGGCATCTTTATGGGCGCCAGAAAACCTCCGGCGAAGCAGATCGGGCCGGTTTTTCTTCAGCCACGCTGTAACTTCACCCAACAACTGCTCCACTTCGCAGATACAGATGTCGGCGGACAGATCGTCAATATCCTCGCCCATATAATGCGACAGATGTTGCTTTCTTCTAAACGCATCCAGTACCGTCATGTGGTCACTTGACAGGCCCATCGTTGTGGACAGAGACAGCACTACCATCAAGTAGAGGTTGTCATCAACTTACCCCCTTTATAAAGAATCCTTACTATTTGGTAAGGCGATTCGTAACGCAAGCGATCCTTCGGGCCATTTGTCTTCTGGGCCCCGCGACGCTCATAGCGATGCTCACGGACTTAAAGGCGAGCCGCTAAAACAACCCGCCCGAACCCACGGGCTTTGGCTTGGGTGCGGCACGTCGCCATCAGCCTGTGAAAAGGAGGGCAGGCGGCGACCTGGGGCGCCTGGGAGCCTCAAGGTATCGGCCGTGTTGCCGCTGAAGGCAACGGCCAAACATTAAGCGGGGCATGGGTTTGCTGGAGACAAAAAAAGCCCCGGGCGAAAAAAACGCGCGGGGCTGTAAGAAGACCCCGGGTCGGGCGACCCAGGTTACCCGCCCAGGGAGGAGAAGCAGGTAAAGGACAAACACATCCTGCAACAGTAGACTCTGGGTCGCATAAAAAGTTCCTAATGGGCCTCATCCCAGTTTTTGCCGACCCCGCAACTCACGGTAAGCGGCACGGCGAGACTCGCCACATGCTCCATGCGCGAAACGACCGCCTCTTGGAGCACTGTGAGCTCTACCAGCGGGCCCTCGAACACCAATTCGTCATGGACCTGCATGATCATGCGCGAGGCAAGATGGGCCTCCGTCAAAAAGGTGTCGATGGCCAGCATGGCCATTTTGATGAGATCGGCCGCCGTGCCCTGGAGGGGCGCATTGATAGCGGTGCGCTCCGCATATTGGCGGCGGGCCGCGTGGCTCGCCTTGATGTCGGGAATATAGAGTCGGCGACCGAACAAGGTCTCGACATAGCCCTGTTCACGCGCCTGAACACGCATCGCCTCCATGTAACGGTGCACCCCTGGATAGCGGGCAAAATAGAGGTCGCAATAGTCTTGGGCGCGCCCCTGATCAATGTGCAGCTGGCGCGCGAGCCCGAAGGCCGACATCCCATACATAAGCCCAAAATTGATGGCCTTGGCGGCGCGGCGCTGGTCATCTGTAACCGCATCCAGGGGGGTGCCGAAGACCTCGGCGGCGGTGGCCCTGTGGATATCTCGGCCCTCGCGAAAAGCGCGCACGAGGCCTGCGTCGGCCGAGAGGTGGGCCATGAGCCGCAGTTCGATCTGCGAATAGTCCGCCGACAGCAGACGCAGGCCCGGTCCGGCCACGAACGCCTGGCGAATACGGCGGCCCTCCTCGGTGCGGATCGGGATATTTTGGAGGTTGGGGTCACTCGAGGACAACCGGCCAGTGGCGGCCACCGCCTGATGGTAGTCCGTGTGGATGCGGCCGGTATGGGGGTCGCACATGAGGGGCAATTTGTCCGTATAGGTGCTCTTTAGCTTGCCCAGGCCCCGATAATCCAGAATGAGTTGGGGCAGCGGATAATCCAGGGCCAGCTCTGCCAAGACCTCCTCAGATGTTGACGGTTGACCTTTCGGGGTGCGCCGCTTGACCGGTAGCCGCTGCTCGGTAAAGAGGATCTCCTGGATCTGGGCCGGAGAGTTGAGATTGAAGGGCCGCCCGGCCAGCGCATAGGCCTGCGTCTCCAGGGCCTTTAGGCGCTCGGCAAGCTCGGCGCTTTGGGCCTTTAGCATGGCGCTATCGATGGGAACGCCATTGGCCTCGACCCGGGCAAGAACGGCGGCCAATGGGCGCTCGATGTCACGGTAAATGTGGGCCAGCCCAGGCTCCTTCGCGAGCCGCGCAGTGAACTCCGCATGCAACGCCAACAGCGCTTGGGCGGTGTCCGTGGCGGCCACGATAAGCTCCTCGGATCCGAGGTCGCGTAGCACCCGGCGCTCGCGCCCGCTGCCCTTCAGGGTCTGGCTTGTGGTGATGTCGCGGGCCAGGTATTTGAGCGCCAAGACCTGGAGGTCATGACTCGAGGCCCCGCTATCGAGAACGTAGGAGGCCAACATCACGTCGTCCCAGGCCCCTGCAAACGTGAGGCCCGCCGGCATAAGCAAGCGTAGTAGGCGCTTACCATCATGGACGACGAGCGGGGGCGCATCGTGCGCAAAGAGCGGGGCCAGGGCCGCCAGGGCGTCCGCCGTCTGCACTGCGGCGAAGAGCTCCGCTCGGACCGGGATAACGGCGACCTGCGCCCCGGCGCCCACGACAATGGCGATGATCTCCCCGCCCTCGGCCCATAGATCGAGAACCACCTGTTGGCCGTGTTGGCACGCCCCGACAAAGGCGGCGATCGCAGGCAGTTCTGTCAACAACGCAGCGGGCGCGGTCTGCGGGGATGGGGCCGTGCCCAGCTCGGCAAGCCATGTTTTGAATTCGAGTCGGGCGTAGAGCGCCTGCAGGGCCGCTTTGTCAGGCGCTGAGGGCGTGAGCTCCCTTGGTCCCACCGACAAAATCACATCGCAATGGATCGTGACTAGGGCCTGGGCGAGGGTCAGCTGTTCGCGACTGGCGCGCAGGGTCTCGCCCAGGCGGCCGGGGATCTCTGCCGCGTGTTCCAACAAGGCAGCAAGCGAGCCGTAGGTGGTAAGCCAGCGGGCGGCGGTCTTAGGCCCGGCGCCGGCGACCCCGGGCACATTATCGACCTTGTCTCCCACGATCGCCAAATAATCGATGATGCGCGCAGGCGGCACTCCAAACCGCGCCACGACGCCGTCACTGTCGAGACGTTGATCGGTCATAGTGTTAATCAAGGTGATGTGCGGCCCGACCAGCTGCGCCATGTCCTTGTCGCCAGTGGAAATCACGACATCGAGGCCCGACTCGCGCCCGGCGACCGCGAGCGTACCGATAACATCGTCGGCCTCGACTCCCGGAATCGCGAGCAGCGGGACGCCGAGCGCGCGAATGATGTCGTGGAGCGGCGCAATTTGGGCGACGAGATCGTCTGGCATCGCCGCGCGCGTGGCCTTGTAGTCAGCATACAAGTCGTCGCGGAAGGTGCCGCCGGGGGCGTCGAAGATCATCGCCAAGAAGGTCGGCTTGTAATCTGCGCGCAACTTACGCAGCATGTTGACCACCCCATACACCGCGCCCGTCGGTTCGTTACGGGAATTTCGAAGATCGGGCATGGCATGATAGGCCCGGTACAGATAGGATGAGGCATCCACCAATAGCAACAACTGCCCAGGATTCTCGCTTAGCGCCATGACGTCTACAAAACCTCTTGTGAAAAAAAAGCTGTCTCCGTCTCATCCGGGGGCCGCATCTCCTGACGGCTCGTTATCGCGCGAGGCCTGGAAGATCTTCCAAATTATGGCGGAGTTCGTCGAAGGATATGAGGCCTTGGCGCAGATCCGGCCATCGATCAGCATCTTTGGTTCGGCGCGCGTGGCCCCCGATCACCCCTACTTTTTGCTCGCCGAAGACATCGCCCGTAGGCTTTCAGACGCCGGCTTTAGCGTCGTAAGCGGGGGCGGCCCCGGCATTATGGAAGCGGCCAACAAGGGCGCCTATGCGGGATTGTCGCCGAGTGTCGGCCTGAATATTCGCCTGCCACACGAGCAGGCGGGCAATCCCTATCAAGATATTCGACTCACCTTTCAGCACTTCTTCGCGCGCAAGGTGATGTTCGTCAAGTATGCCACAGCCTATGTCGTGATGCCTGGTGGTTTTGGGACGCTAGACGAGATGATGGAGATCCTCACCTTAGTCCAAACCGGCAAGAGCCGGCGCATACCCATCATCCTGGTTCATACCCCATTTTGGTCCGGTCTGGTCGATTGGTTTCGGGACACCATGATTCGCGATGGGGTCATAGACGCCCAGGACATGGATCTTTTTGTCATGCTAGACAAACCCGAAGATGTGATAGATGCCATCTTCCGGTATTATGAGCTCAGCGGATTTGAACCCTCCGAGGAGGAAAAGGAGATCCAGCTCAACCTTTAGGGGGCGGCTCGATCCAACATGTCGGTCTTTACGCGCATCGAAAAAGGGGAGCTTGCGGCCTTTCTGGCGCCGTACCCCGTTGGGTCCCTGGTATCGTTCTCGGGGATCGAAAGCGGCATCGAAAACACGAATTATTTCGTGACCGCCGAGCGCGGCGAGTATGTGCTCACGATTTTTGAGACCGTTGACCCCAAAGACCTCCCGTTCTTTCTCGATCTGACCGCCTTTCTGGCCGAGCACGCGATCCCGTGCGCCCACCCCTTGCGCAACACGAGCAATCAGTACGTAGCGGCCCTGCAAGGCAAACCGGCGGCGCTCGTCGTGCGGCTCTATGGCAGCTCCGTTGTGTTACCCACCCCCGCCCAGTGCGGCGCAATCGGCCATGTATTGGGTGCGCTTCATCTGGCCGGTCGCCAATTCGACATGCGTCGGGACAATCCGCGGGGACCGCACTGGTGGCGGCAAACGGCGGAGAAGCTGATCAACCACCTCGCCGCCGAAGACGAGGTGCGGCTACGCGAGGAGTTGCGGTTCCAGGCCTTGTATCGCTTTGCGGACCTTCCGCGCGGCATTATTCACGCCGACCTTTTTCGCGATAACGCCCTCTTTGACGGTGACCGGCTGACGGGCGTGATCGACTTCTATTATGCCTGTTCCGACACTTGGCTCTATGACCTCGCCATCACCGTAAACGACTGGTGTAGCCAAGAGGACGGCCGTCTCGACTTCGCGCGGGTGACCTCGCTGGTCACCGCCTACCAGCAGGTGCGCCCGCTCACACACATCGAACGCGGGGCTTGGCCGGCGATGCTGCGGGCAGCGGCTTTGCGTTTTTGGTTATCGCGCCTCCATGATCTTCATTTCCCAAGGGCAGGTGAACTGACACACACTAAGGACCCGCTCGCTTTCCGGCGCATCCTAGACGCACGGCGCGAGGAGACGACACGTCTGCGCGCGCTATGGTCGCCTGGTTTTGGGAGCGAACGAACCCAACCGCGTTAAAGGGGGCATTTATGGACAGGGATTTTGTGCGTGCGGGTGACTGGATCGGGAAGGCCTACGTCCTCGCGGCTTCCCGGCCATTGTTGTGGATCGGGGTCAGCGCCCTCTATCTGGCGCTGGTCGCGCTGCTCCAGGGGCTCCCGCTCGCCGGTGACGTGCTGATTATTTTATGGACACCCATCACCATAGCGAGCGTATTCAAGGCGGTCTCGGACCCGCGCCCGACCGAGCTCCCGCTCGCCCGTGTGCTGCGGGCTTTTTGGGGGGTATCCCGGGACCGGGAACTAAGATTCCCGGTCATACGCGCAGCCACCGTCTTTTTGGGCGCCTGGGTGTTCCTAAGCGTGCTCGCTATGCTACTTAGGGTCGATAGCTTGTCATTTGCTGGACTCTTCGGCCACCGCAGCCTCGCCGCCAGCGCCTTGATCGCCGCCTTGCTCGTGAGCTTCTGGTCCCTACAAATCGCCGTGATACTGACGGCCTTCTATGTCTTGGCGGGCATCGTCTTGGCTGCGCTGAAACCGCTCGACGCCCTGGAGCGGGCCGCGGACTTATGGCGCGATCATCCGACCGCGATCTGCACCCTAGGCGGCGTATTCATACTACCGCTCATCATCGCCTTCTACTTTCAACCTTGGATACGGGGCCTAGTGGGGATAGTCACCTTGATGCCCCTTACGCTCGCGGTCTACATAAGCTATGGCGCGTTGCGGCCTGGGTCGACGGCTTAAGCTTTTGGGCCGCTCCTCTTTCAGGGGGGCGTTTTGGCGGGTTGCGGCGTAAAAATGTCGACGCGGTTACCGCCCTCTTGGCGAGCGCAGCCGAGGGCCTCGTGCGCGTTGGCCAGAAAGTTCTCCAGATCCTGACCGGGACTGAACTCTGCCACACCGGCGCTCAGCGTAACCGCCACCTCTTCTCCCTCCACGATCACCGTTTTGCCCGCGACGGCCGCCCGCAACCGCTCGGCCACCAGGACCGCTTGGTTGATGTGCGTTTGGGGAAGGACCACAAGAAATTCGTGGTCTTGGTAGCGGCCGAGCCGATCCGGCAACCGTATCCCCTCCCCCAGGATGGCCGAGACCGCCTCCAGCAGGACCTTCTTGGCCTCGAGCCCCAGTCGTTCCGTCAGGGCGGCTACACCATCCATATCGAGGCTCGCTAGTGACAACGGGGTCGCATAGCGCTGGGATTGGGCCATCGCCTCGATCAAGCTCGAGACAATCCCGCGGCGATTGAGCGTCTGTGTCAATTCGTCGACCAGCCCAGTGGTTTGCGCCACGGCGCGCGGCGGGGCGGGGATCGTGGCGATCAGTCGCCGAACGACCATATACAAGAGGAGCACCAGGATTGCGGCCTGCAGAAACACAAATAGGCCCCACATAGGGGGGCGGCTTAGGCTAAGCAGGGTGGCAATCGTCGCCACGGCGAGAATGAGCGCGGTGCCCAGGCCCACAACAGGCCAGGCCCGCAGGTCGCCTTGCTTATTGGTCAAAAACAGAGAATTCACGGCCAGTCTCGCGGTTCAGGGTGACCCTTAAGACTATAGGCGGGCGATGAGCCGCTTGCCAATCGGCCTCAAAGAATCTTTAGTCCCGCATAGGCAAGAACGAGCCATTTTGCCCCGGAGGCCGCAAACCGGACCTGAACACGCGCGTGTTCGCCACGGCCCTCGCAATCGACGATGACTCCCTCGCCGAAAGTGCTGTGCACGACCCGTCCGCCCACCTTCGGCCCCACCGAGGTCTCCGCCACGCTCGTGCGTCCGGACTCGGCGGCGAGTCGCGGACGCACATGGTCCAAGAGATCGTCTGGAATCTCGGTCAAAAAGCGCGAGGGTGCGCAGTAGAGGTCCTGACCGTGGATGCGCCGAGTCTCGGCGTAACTTAAGGTCAATTCGCGCATGGCGCGGGTGATCCCCACATAACAGAGTCGCCGCTCCTCTTCGAGTCGCGCCTCGTCATGCATCGACCGCTCGTGAGGGAACAGGCCCTCCTCTAGACCGGTGAGAAAAACGACCGGAAACTCAAGGCCCTTGGCGGCATGCAGCGTCATGAGCTGGACGGAGTCCTGGCCCTCGCCCGCCTGGCCCTCGCCCGCCTCAAGCGCCGCATGGGCCAAGAACTCGATAATATCCTGGCCTTCGTGCTCCTCAGTCAGGAAAAATCGTGCCGCCGAGACCAGCTCCTCTAGGTTTTCGCTGCGCGCCTCGCCTCGCTCCCGGCCCTCCTCTCGATAATACTCCAAGAGCCCGGCCCCCTTGATGATCGCCTCGACGGCAACGTCTAGCGAACTCGCGGCGGTTTCTGCACCGAGTTGCTCGATCAAGGCCACGAAGCCGCGCACCGCAGCGGAGGTCCGGCCGCCGACTGCGCCTGCGGCGGTCAAAGCCAGGGCCGCCGACCACAAGGAGCTGCCCGCGGCCTTGGCCTCGGCGCGCAGACCCTCCACAGTCCGCGCCCCGATGCCGCGCGTCGGCACGTTGACCACGCGCTCGAAGGCCGCATCGTCGTGACGATTCATTAACAGCCGTAGATAGGCCAAGGCGTCTTTGATCTCAGCGCGCTCGAAAAAACGCAGACCGCCATAGACCCGGTAAGGGATCACCGCGCGCACCAAGAGCTCCTCGAAAAGACGGGACTGGGCGTTGGAGCGATATAAAATGGCCACGTCGCGGGGGCTCGCGTCCTCGGCCAGCAGACGTCTGATGCGCTCAATGACGAAATGGGCCTCGTCGATGCCGCTATAGGCCGCGTAGACCGCCAACGGTGGGCCCTCTAGGCCCGCCGTCCACAAGGTCTTGCCCAACCTTTGGGCATTATGGGTAATCACCGCGTTGGCGGCGCCCAAAATGCGGCCCGTCGAGCGATAGTTTTGCTCAAGACGCACGGTGCGCGTGGCCGGAAAATCGCGCTCGAACCGCAAAATGTTCTCGATTTCGGCGCCGCGCCAGCCATAGATCGACTGGTCATCGTCACCGACGACAAAGAGGTCGCCGCCCTGCCCGAAGGTCTTTAGCCATTCGTATTGAACGGCGTTGGTATCCTGAAACTCGTCGACCAGCATATGGCGGAAGCGGCGCTGGTAATGCTCGCGCAACGCGACATTGCTGCGCATAAGCTCCAGCGTGCGCAGCAAGAGCTCGGCAAAATCGACTAGCCCCTGGTCACGACACAACTGCTCGTACGCCTGATAGATCGCAAGCAGCGTCCGCTGCGTAGGATCGGCGCCCAGAACGATCTTGCCGGCACGCCGCCCGGCGTCTTTGTGGCCGTTGATGAAATGCTGGACTTGGCGCGGCGGGAACCGCGCCTCGTCGATCCCCTGCGCGCGCAGCAATCGCTTGATCAGGCGCTGTTGGTCATCGCTGTCTAGAATCTGAAAGGTCTCGGGAAGACCGGCGTCGCGCCAATGCGCACGCAGAAATCGGTGCGACAACCCATGAAAGGTGCCAATCCAGAGGCCGGACACCGGCTGACGCAAAAGCTGTTCGATGCGCCGGCGCATCTCGGTCGCGGCCTTATTTGTGAACGTCACCGCCACGAACGCGAACGGGGACACCCCCTGCTCCACAAGCCAGGCGATTCGGTGGGTCAGCACGCGCGTCTTGCCGCTGCCGGCGCCCGCCAGGATGCGCACCGGACCTGCGGGCGCCATGACGGCCTCGCGCTGGGCCTCGTTTAGGCCATCGACAAGAGGGGATTCCATGGCCCGAGTGTACTCGTTGCCCGATCATGAGAAAACCGGAACTTAAACGGGGGTGCGGTGCCTTATGCGTTGCATTGGATTCTCAAGTGGTGTCAACTATAAAGTGGATTTTTCGAGACAATCGATGGACGAAATCAATAGCTTTGACCTCCACGCCGCCTGGATCCGTCGCGCAGAGACCGACCTTCATGCGTTCCTCGAGGCCTTGGCCACGCGTCTTGAGCAGGCCTTGCCGGGGCGGGTGCAGGTTGAGCGAAAACGCGAGAGCCTCCTCAAGGCCAATAAACATGTCGCGGGCATCGTCGTGCAAACCGATAACAGTCGTTATCTGTTGGATGTCCACATGCGCGATATGCGCACGAGCCGCCAGCATGAGGTGCGAGGCATAGTGCTAAAAAACGAGTCGCTACCGCTCGATCTTTGGCTAGCGGCCCTGGAAAATGACCTGCGCGCGCTTTCCGGCACTATGGAACACGCTCGCGGCATCCTTCACGACTTTCTGACCTCCTAAGGCGCTCCATGTCGCGATTCGATCGACCCGGAAAAGGCCTGCCCGACGAGGACGCTGGCCGTGCTCGACAATCGGCCTGGGATACGGCGCTAAGCCAAGGCAGCCTGCCGGCCTTTGTAAAAGAACGGTTGGCCGAAACCGCGAGCGGGAAGCGGCCGTGGGTCACTACCGCGTCGCCCGCCGGGCTTCTTGCCCAACGCTCGCACGGCATCCGCCCGCTCGGGCTGGTGTCAGGGAACTGCTGGTTTCATTATGGCTACTCCTGGACGCGCGGACACTATGAGGGCTGGCACACGGCCATCGATCGCCTGCGCCTAGAGGCCGCGCTCATGGGCGCGAACGCCGTGGTCGATGTGACCATGCAGGTGAAACGCATGCCGGGCGAGGGCAACGGGGACCATATGGATTACGCGGTCTCGGGCACGGCCGTGCGCATAGATGGGTTGCCGGAGTCGGCCAACCCCGCCTTGGCCACGGTCTCGGCACTTGAGTTCGCGCGCCTCCTAGAGTCTGGCATTGTGCCAGTCGGCATCGCCATCGGCGCCTACTTCAACTGGTTTGTTGCCACCGGTTACTCGGCCGGCAACGCCCTGAGCTTCTGGAACCAGGAGCTTGGGCCCTTGTCGACCTTTCTGACGCAAGTTCGCCGCCAAGCCCTCCAAGAGCTGCGCGACGACGGCATGCGCCTGGGTTCCGGCGTGCTGGCCCACACCCAGCACTCCGAGCTCTACCGCATCGAGGCCGACGAGAACAACCCCTATACGCGGTTTCTCGCGCGGCATATCGCGCTCGGTACCGCCATCATCCATGACAGCCGCACGCGCCGCCCGTTTGGGGTGCGCCCTGTTTTGAACGTTCGAGACTCTGCCCTGCTGGCAGCGACCGATACCACCAAGGAGGCCTTGTAAGATGAGTGATGTCACAGAAACCCTGCCCCAACACGCGATCGAGCGACTAAAGGGGCTGCGTGACACCAATCGTCACGGCGGAATCTTTACCTCGGACTTCTCGGTCAACGAGTTTTTGATGGTCGGCGAGGCGGGTTTTGAGCCACTAGGCCTCGTTATAGGCACGTGCATCTATCATACCGGCATCCAATATGCTGGCTGGGCCAAGAACCAGGAGATGTCGGTGTTGTCGCAGGCGATGTATGAGGCCCGCGAGCTAGCCATGAGCCGCATGGAGCAAGAGGCCAGCGCCTTGTCCGCCGATGGCGTGGTCGGGGTACGCCTGGAGGTCAAGCGCATGGACTGGGACAAGGACATCCTGGAGTTTCTGGCAGTCGGCACCGCAATCGCCCACAGCAAGGGCCATCCAGGGTTTAAGGGTCCGGCCGGCAAGCCGTTCACGTCCGACCTCTCCGGCCAAGACTTTTGGATGCTCTTGCAGTCCGGCTACCGGCCGCTCGCGCTGGTGATGGGCTCGTGCGTCTATCACGTCGCCCATCAGGGCATGCTGCAATCGCTTGGCAATCTTGGGCGCAATACCGAGATGCCGCTCTTTACGCAGGCTATGTACGATGCCCGGGAACTCGCCATGGAACGTATGCAGCACGAGGCACAAGAGGCTGGCGCCGAGGGGGTGGTAGCCGTCCAGCTCCATGAGGGCTCACATAACTGGCAGCCTCATGTCATTGAATTTTTCGCGATCGGCACGGCTGTCAAGCCGATCGAAGACGCGGCTATCATTCCCGAAAGGTTGGTTCCGCAAATCGTCATCCCTGTAAACGACTAGGGAGGTCTCTTATGAGCCTTTTCAAACGCGCGACTGAAGTTATCGAGGCCAAGTTCAACAAGTTGATCAATGCCGCCGAGGACCCCAATGAGAGCCTAGATCTCTCCTATGAAAAGATGCTCTCGGGGCTTCAGGAGACACGACGGCATTTAGCCGATGTCGTAACCGAACAAAAGGTGCTCGAACAGCAAATGGCGGCCGCTCAGACCGAGATTGCGCGGTGCGAAAGCGATGCCAGGCTCGCCCTCCAAGCGAACCGGGAGGACTTGGCGCGCGCCGCGCTCGCCCAGAAACAGGCGGCGGCTGTGAAGCTCGCGTCGCTTACCGAGGCCCACGACAATATCGCCGCCCAGGTCCAGAAGCTCATTGACTACGAACATAAGTTCCAGGACCGGATCGACGCCTTCCGTACCCAGAAAGAGGTGATGAAAAGCCAATACGGGAGCGCGCAGGCCCAGGTCAAGGTCAACGAATCCATGTCCGGCCTGAATAACAAGCTAGGCGGGGTTGGCGAGACCGTGCGCCGCGCCAAGGAAAAGACCGAGCAGATGCAGGCTCGTGCCCAGGCCGTGGACTCACTCGCCGCCAGCGGGGTCCTTGATGACGGGGATGATCGCTCCCAGGCCGAAAAGGAGCTTGCCAAGCTGCGCTCCGGGAGCGCCGTCGATTCGGACCTGGAGCGGCTTAAGGCCGAGATAAACAAATAAGCGCGAGGCATCACCGGAGCGCACCCTTATGATGCCTGAACCTCCCCATGCCTAAAGGCAGGGGGTTCTGGTGCGGGCGACAGAGGTCTTTCCGGCTCTCACCACTGTCGCGGGAGCGACGTGACTACAGCATCCGGAATCTTCCCCTGTCCCTGCACCCATTCGAGAAAGAGC
>DATKTV010000073.1:0-13959 GCA_035530915.1 Acidiferrobacter sp.
AAGGCTCTTCCGCCCTCAATATCCCGATATCCTTTAGGGGCTTTCAAGAAACAGAGCCGGAAAGAGCGTGTGACAAGCCCGACATAAGATAGGCCGATGTTCCTCTGTTAAAGTGGGAAGTTCTGACACTCACCCACGACATGTTCATCGACGCCGTGGACCTGCAGCACCTGTTTGGCAATATCAAGACCGATTCGTGTCGTTTTCATCATCACTCCCCCGGTTTCCTGGTTGACTCACTCGTACTCACAATTGGGCACCACCGCTAAGGTAAGGGTAGGGGGAGTCCATATCATTAGTTGCCCGCGCTACCAAACAGATTTCCCTTATGATTCAAGACTTTTTCTCATAAACGCCCTTCCCCGTTCTGACTACAGGGCCGTCTATACGACAATGCTGTCAATCAACGCGAAAGCCCGCTCCTGGAGGGGTGTGGGCATGGTGGTGACTGAGAAGCTCGGGGCGTCCGTACCGGCCAGAGGCGCCCGACAAGTATTACGCACCAGGGTCGCGAGATCCGCGAGCAAGGTCTGAAAGCTGTGTATGGGTGCCCCATCGTCTTGTTGATGCCGTGAGGCCTTTCTCTTTGCCCCTGCGGAGCGCTGGGCGGGTGCCACTGGGTCGCGGGTCTCCTTGGCTTTCTGATCCTCGTCTGCGAACATCAACTCCCGCCAGGCCGCGCGCATATGCCACTCGACGTAGTAGGCGAGCATACAGAGGAAGATGTGGGCGCGCACGCGATCGGCTAAGCGGTGATGGATGGGTCGTATTTTGAGATCCAGGGTTTTCATCGACCGAAAGGCGCGTTCGACCTGAGCCAAGGACTTGGTGTGGCGCACACAGGTGTCGGCGGTCATGCGTTCGGCTACGACCGAGGTGTGGATGATATAGAGGCCATCAAGGGCCGCCTCCGCGGCAATGGCTTCGGTCTTACGCGTAAAGGAGAACGTCGTATCCTGAATGTCCAAAGTGAAGTGTTTGGCCATCTTGTCGCCAAACAAAGCGGCTACGGGCCGTTAGTGGCCCCGTAGCCTCTCCGTCATCATAATTACAGGCGCCAGCCGACATTGACGCCGTAGGATGTCGAGCCCGCCATCCGGTCGACCTCAAGATCGAGATTCATGAGACCAAGATTGATATCCGCCCCTACATACCCTTTGGTGTTGTAAAGGTTCACGGCCGACAGTGAGCTGCCGCTCACATGCGGAGTCCCGACGGTGCGGACGCGACCGACACCGATGTAGGGGGTAATGAATACGAATCCCTTGGAGAGACACAATTCGACCGAGCGCGTGTTGAGGTCCATCTCGCTCACTCCGGTCATTTTTGTATACGTGCCGCGGATCGTAAGAGCGGGCGCTACCAGGCCGCCACCGATGATGGCGTAGCTCAGGTCGCCGCCAACGACATGCACGTTGCTTCCCGGAATGGCGCTATAGGCAACGCCGACGCCAAATCCGAGCGGCAGGCCCTTCTGGACCTGGATGCTCGGTAAAAACACGTTGTTGCTGTTCGAGCCCGTGACATCATGCCACGCTTGGGCATTCGCTAACCGGGTGTCCGTCCCCGTCACGCCCACATCAAAACCGGTGATGCCAAGCGGCGATGCCGGCATCATGTCTTTGTAACTCAAGACCATACCAAGGTCTTGCGTGAGGCCTTGAAAGCCCGCTTGGCTTATGGTTCCCAGGTTGCTGATGTTGCCCGCGTAGGCGTTACCACCAAAGGTTAAGGCGAGGGTAAGAAACGGGGCTAGCCATTGACGGGTGGGCATAATGTCTCCTCTCATGATGATGTTATAGGGAAAAGCTTATCAGGGTTTAGAATATTGTCAGGGTCGAATTGCGCCTTAATGGCGCGCATGAGCGCAAGCGTCGGCGCATCGATCGCCCGGCCAACATAGTCGCGCTTCTCTAGTCCGACGCCGTGCTCTCCCGATAATGTGCCATCAAGCAACAAGACGAGATCGAAAACTTCGCTCAAACAGGGCCGCGCTTGCGCCTCCTGTTCCGCGTTTTGGGAATCATAAAGGAGGTTCACGTGAATGTTGCCGTTTCCTGCGTGCCCGAAATTCACAATGGGGATGCCGAATTTTTGGCTCAACTCACCTAGCCGCGCGATAAGCTCTGGAATCCGCGATACGGGGACCACGACATCCTCGTTTAGCTTGTTCGGCGCCAGCGTCCGTAGGGCGGGCGATAACGCCTTACGCACCGCCCACAAGGCCGTGGCCTCCGCAGCCGTGTTAGCCGTCATGAGGCTTGTTAGGCCAGGGCCGCTTGCGGCATGTGACAATGCCGCGACCGCTTCATCCATGGCCGCCTCCGGGCCGTCGGCCTCGATCAGCAACAACGCGCCGGCAGACTCCGGGAGCGCTTGACTGTAAGCCCGTACCATACCTATAGCTGCACCATCTAGGAATTCCAGTGCGCAGGGGGTGATGGGTTGAGCCATGATTCGAGACACTGCCTCGGCTGCATGATGCATCGTATCGTAGACCGCCCGCAGGGTACGTTTGGCAGAGGCAAGCGGCGTAAGTTTCAGCGTCGCTTGTGTAATGATCGCGAGCGTCCCCTCCGAGCCAATAAGGAGGCGGGTTAAATCATAGCCCACGGCCCCCTTGGTGGTGCTCACGCCGACCCGGATGATATCCCCGGCCCCTGTTACGGCATGTAAGCCGAGGGTGTTTTCGCGGACGGTGCCATATTTAACGGCCCGCGGGCCAGCAGAATTTACCGCGATATTGCCACCTACACTACAGTAGGCCGCACTAGTTGGGTCCGGGGGCCAAAAAAACCCATGGGCCGACGCGGCTTGTTGGACCTCTTGGTTAGTGGTGCCTGGCTCGACGCGCATCAATCGATTGGCGGGGTCGACCGCGACAATCTGGTTCATGCGCTCAAGTGACAAGACGATCCCGCCGCGCAGGGGCACTGCCGCGCCGGTGGTTCCAGTACCCCGGCCACGCGCAACGAGCGACGTCTTGTGCTGGCGGCAGGCGCGCACGACCATTTGCACCTCAATCTCGGTGGTCGCAAAAACCACTGCGTCCGGGAGATGATGTTTGCGTGAGTTGTCATAGCCGTAAACGAAACAGTCGGCGGCATCGGTCAATAGTCGTTCGTGTCCTACGGCTGCCGCTAGTGCTTGACGCAGCCCCAATGGGAGGCTCATCGGCGAATCGCCTTGATCAGCGCCGTGGTCGAGCGATTGAAACGAAAGGGAATGGAGACAACTTGCCCCCCGTAATTTTGGACATCGGGCGCACCCACGATGGCGTCGATCGGCCAATCGCCACCTTTGACGAGTACGTCTGGGCGGATGGCGCGAATGAGCACGAGCGGTGTGTCTTCATCGAAGGCTAGCACCAAGGAGACGCTTTCTAGGGCCGCCAGGATCGCCGCGCGATCCTCAAGGGAATTGATCGGCCGCTCGGCCCCCTTGTCTAGCCGTCGGACTGAGGCATCGCTATTGACCGCCACCACAAGCGATGCCCCCAGCGCGCGTGCCGCCTCGAGGTAGGTCGTATGCCCGCGGTGAATGATATCAAAGCATCCGTTTGTGAAAACGAGCGGCCTCGGTAGCGCGCAAGCCCGCTGCACGCCCGTTTCCTGGGATAGGGCGAGCTTATCGGCAATCATGGATGATGCTCGAAAAGTTCTATGATGCTTAGAACATCGGGTATACGGCTTGCGATAAGCGCAGCTTCATTGCCTTGCGCCGGAGGCACAATACCCAGCAAGTAGACGACCCGGTTAGCGGTCACGACCTTGATTTGGTCGGCATTCAAGTGGTGAGCCACGAGCGCGGACTTTACGCGCAATGTGATCCATGAGTCCGCAAGGCGGGCAGTGAACGAACTTGGTGGCGCGATGCGGAGTTGGTTTACGATCCTGCGTACCCCGTTAATTTTGCGCACAATAGTGAGGACGTCATTGCGCTCGGCAATCGTTCCGGCCTCACCGGTCAGGAGAACGAGCCCGTTTACGCTCATCACTTCAACATGTGTCTCACGGTGCAGTGGCTTGTTTTCGGCAATAACGGCCTCGATTTGTAACTCGATCAAGGTGTCATCGACGACTACGCCCACGGAGCGCTGGTCGCCGATGACGGCAGCCCCAGTCGCTGTGCCACCGATCAGAAGCGGGGTGCAGCCGGCGAGCGCGAGGGCTATGACTCCAGCCGTGAGCCCGCGAAGCAGCTCGCCGATGGTAGGGTGCATCGTCGTCAATCCTGTCCTAACAATTGACAGTCGATAAGGTCGCATAGGCAATGGATGACGGTGATGTGGACCTCCTGGATACGGGCCGTTGACGTTGTCGCAACGCGAATGTCGGCGTCCTCTGCGGTCAGCACCGCCGAGAGATCACCACCATCGCGGCCATTCAGGGCCACACAGCGCATGCCGCGCTCATGGGCCGCATCGACGGCGCGGATGATGTTAGCCGAGTTGCCTGAAGTTGAGATAGCGAGCAGCACATCGCCCGCATGTCCGAGGGCGCGCACTTGGCGCGCGAAGATCTCCTCGAAATGATGATCGTTGGCGATTGACGTCACTGTGGACCCATCTGTTGTGAGCGCAAACGCTGGCAGACCGGGACGTTCGATCTCGAAGCGGTTCAATAACTCAGAAGAAAAATGTTGCGCATCGGCCGCGGACCCGCCGTTGCCGCACGATAGGATCTTGCGGTCGTTTAGCAGTGCCTGAATCATGATTTGCGCGCCCCGAGCTATCAGTGGCGCCAGTTCATCCTTGCAGGACTGCTTGGTATGGATGCTCTCGTCGAAATGGCGAAGTGCTCGCGAGGTGAGGGCATCATGGGTTTGAGCGTCGGACATGGAAGGATCCTTTTAAGGCGAAGACGAGAATCGCCACCGCGACATCATTAGTGGCCGGAGGTCTTTTTAGCAAAAAGACCCTTATACGGAAGGGATGTGTCTACGAGCTGCGGCAGGCCCGCCCGAAATTGCGCCCAGGTCAGCTGCCTGCGGATGACGTCATCGCGATCGACGCTAAGCGCCCCCGTGAGCCCGTTGTAACGCCCACCTCCGCCAAGGCTCAAGCGGTCTAGCCGGGTAACAAGACTTTCGGCATCGGCACCAAAGGCGTAGAGGCGCGCGAGCGGAGTGAAATCATAATCATGGGCATGGGCGAGGGTCGCCCGCAGTCGTGCCATACGGGCATTGCCAACCAACATCCAGGGCATGTCCCCAAATAGGATCCCATCGAGATCGCGGTCATAGACGGGATCAGGACGCCCCGTAAATACCGAGGAGGTGGAGTATACCGGAAGCGTGTCGGCGTGGTCGTAATCCAGCTGAGGCTTGATGAGGCGCGCATCCGGTGCGTCCGCTACGAGAAACACAAAGCCGATGTCCTGGCGTCGCCGGGCCGTAAAGGCAAGGGGAATGCGCAAGAGCTGTTCCAGACGTTGTTCGCGGGCTCGGCTCTCGGTGACGTTCAGGAGGTCTTCGACCGGCTGCACATAGGTGCTACTACCCGCCGTGTAGGAGCCCTGAGACACGACGAGACCGCCCAGGTGGCGCCAGCGGCGAGCAAAAGCGCGGCGCATACTGTGTCCCCACGGCGTGTCTGGGTAGAGGATGGCGGCCCGCAGGTAGCCGTCTAGGTAGGCGCGGTCGGCGGCCCGACGGGCCTCTTGGGTCCGCGCCAAACTGAACTGATAGACGGGAACATGCGCCGCATTTTGCGCTATGGGGTCTGGGCTTAGGCCCAACAAGAGTGTGGGGACCTGGAACACCGCCTGATCTGCCACGTTGCGAACGGCATCGGCGCCAAGCGGGCCGACAATGAATTGGGCGCCTTGCGCCACGGCCTCCTGGTAGTAATGAGCGGCATCAGCCCCATTACTCCCAATATCATAGATGAAGATGTGAGGGTTGCCGGGTAGTGGGTGGGCTGTGGCCATGTCGACAAAACCCAGTTCGACCGCCTTGGCCGCAGCGGCGAACGGCGAAGAGATCGGCAGCAAAAGCGCGATCGAGTGTAGCTGCGCCTGCAGGGGTTGCTGCGCCCCGAGGATGCTTTGGAGGAATGCTGCGGTCGGCTGGTGTTGGGTGTAGCGCTGCTCCCAGTCTTGGACCGCGCTTTTCAGGCTCGGCGAACCCGCCGGGTACCGTTTAGCGATGAGGGCGAGTTGTGCCCAGGCCCCCGCGCTCCCTTTGGGGTTTTGATCGTAGATGGTCCCGAGTCCGTGCGTGGATACGCCCGCCAAGGCATGCCAGAGCGCGCGCTCGTTGTTGGTGAGTTGTCGCTGAGATACGAGCAGACCCTCACGGGCGATCAGGTCTTGTGCGGCCAGGAGTGGCCGGTTGAGGGTTAACGCAGCTTGCGCCTCGACCCGATAGCTCTCCGCTAATAGCTGAGGACTGAGCCCCGATAAACGGCGGGCGGCTTGGGTTTCCTTTAAGGCTTGTTCCGGCGCGCCTAGCGCGGCATCGACCTCGGCCCTCAGGATGTCGCGGTGGGCGGCCAGCGGGGCCGGTAAAGGTCCAGTAACAAGGGCCAGCTCGCGACTGGCCGCTGGCAGGGCGCCAGCATGAATGAGGGCCTCAACGGCTTTAAGGGCTAGATCGGCGCGCGCGGTCCCCGTGGCACCCTCAGCGAGATGCTGGTAGGCTTGGGCCCCTTCGACATAATGTCCAAGTTTTATAGCCTGCGCGGCACTCGAAGTGGTGGCGGGCGCGAGCTGCGGGTACAAGCTGGGTGCGCAACCACTGAGACTAAGCCCGAAGAGATTTAGCAGCGCAAGGACCCAAAGGGCACGGGTAGCCGAAAGTAGCGGGGAGCGATTCATGGCACAAGTATCCGAAACGGCGCATGAAATGTCTATCACCTCTGATCGCTGATCATGACCGGCGCGCTTTATGTGGTGGCCACTCCATTGGGCAATTTAGGGGACTTATCACCCCGAGCCGTCGATGTCTTGCAGTCGGCGGCCGCGATTGCCGCCGAGGATACGCGGCATTCCCAAATCCTGTGCCAGCATTGGGGTATACGCACCCCGCTCATTTCTTTACACGACTATAACGAACGGGCGCGATTGGCGCCGCTGATTGGCCGCCTGCTCGGCGGCGAATCACTTGCCATTATCAGTGATGCCGGGACGCCGCTGATCAGTGACCCCGGCTATCTTCTCGTGCGTGCGGCCCATCAAGCGGGGATCTCAGTCTACGCGGTGGCCGGGCCGAGCGCGGTAACGGCCGCCTTGTCTGTTGCCGGCATTCCTTGCGATCGTTTTGTTTTTGAAGGGTTCCCACCCGCGCGGTCGGCCGCGCGGCGAGCCTTTTTTGCCACCCTCGTCGGCGAATCCAGAACGCTGGTTTTTTACGAGTCGCCACACCGTCTGGTGGCCTGCCTGACAGACCTGGCGGCGGCGTTCGGTGGCGATCGGGAGGCGACTTTGATTCGCGAGCTCACCAAGCGTTTTGAAGAGGGCATCTTGAGTACGCTTGCGGACTTGGTCGAGCGGCTTGGCCGGGGTCCGGTCAAGGGCGAATGCGTTTTAGTCGTGAGGGGTGCCGAGCCGGTGCCCGGCGTCGACGATAGTGAGCGCGTGCTAGGCGTCTTGCTTGCGGCCATGCCGCTTAGCCAGGCGGTTGATCTGACGGTTGCGATCACGGGCGCACCACGCAAATCCCTTTACGCGCGGGCGCTGGCCTTGAAGGCAGCCGATGCCATACCTAGCGAAGCGCCTTCATAAAGGCTATCTATAGAGAGTCGCGGGCCGATCATGGTCCAGAAGACGACTGACTCGATTCTAGTGGGGCGCGTTTGGGATAGAATAAACCCTGTTAAGTCAATAAGATAGTTGATAGTTTGCGGGGTTTTTGCGGTCTGCGCCCCAGGTTTTGGGCGCTCGTTAAATAAGGGAGTGTAAATATTAGAACTTACTTGATCTTTATCAGTATTCGGCTTGAGGGGACGGATTGCTTGTGCCAGAATCCACACACGCGGTGTGGCTTTTGGGCGGTTTAAACCGCAAAGTCGATCCGCGTGCCTTAGAATTTCGGGTGGTCACGCCAAAAGAGGGCAGGTCAATGGTGAGAGCGGTACGTAAGGCGGTAGTAGTGGGGATGGGTTTGGTTCTGGGATTTGGGAGCGCCTACGCGGCGAATCCAGCGAAGGCGCCGGCAAAGACGACACCGGCAAAGATGACAGTGAAGGTGCCAGCGATAGTCACCAAGAGCTGCTCGGCGTGTCATGGTCTGAAGGGTGTGTCGATGGTGCCGATGTTCCCGAGTCTTGCGGGTCAAGGTGCCCCGTATCTTGTCAAACAAATTCAGGATTTCCGAAGCCATAGGCGCGCCGATGCCCTTGGTAAGTCGATGATGTGGGCGATGGCCGCCAGCATCCCCAAGAATGAGATCTCCGAAGTGGCCGATTATTTTTCGAGCCAGAAGGCCGCGCCTGGGGCGCCGGAGCCAGCCGCGCTCGTAACCGCGGGTCGTGCCCTTTACCTGGGTGGCGTGGTCGCCAGTCATTTGCCCGCTTGTGCGGCCTGTCATGGGTCCACCGGTCGTGGCTTGACCCCGCTCTTCCCGCAACTCGCCGGCCAGCACATGACCTACGTTGTGGCCCAACTTCAGGCCTTTAAGACAAAACAGAGGAGCAACGACCCGCTCGCCATTATGCGGACGATTGCCGGTCAATTGTCGGGCCAGCAAATAAAGGCGCTGGCAGCCTATATTCGCACCCTTTAACCGGTATAGGGGACCCATCATGCCGCATTACGAGCCGCCTACTGGATGCCTTAAAGGGCGGGCGGTATTAGTGACTGGGGCGGGCGATGGCCTTGGTCGGGCGGCGGCCCTAGCGTATGGCCGGTATGGCGCCGAGGTTATTTTGCTCGGCAAGACCGTAGCCAAGCTAGAGGCCGTCTACGACCAAATTCTGGCCGCAGGTGGTTCTGAGCCGGCCATCTATCCGATGGATCTCGTCGGGGCTACGGCCCACGATTACCGCGACCTTGCGGGAAGCGTGCAGGACAAAGTCGGGCATTTGGATGGCATCCTTCACAATGCGGCGGTGCTCGAGCTGCTGACACCGCTCGAGGTTCATCCGCTTGATGATTGGGACCAGACGTTCCGGGCGAATGTGACGGCCCCGTTTTTGCTGACGCAGGCTTGTTTGCCGCTGCTGAAGGCGGCCCAAGATGGCGTTGTGGTGTTCACGAGCGACGAATGCGCGGTCACCCCCAAAGGATACTGGGGGGCCTACGGGGCTAGTAAGGCCGCGCTCAACAATATGGCATTCATGTGGGCGCAGGAACTGGATCGAACGTCGGTCCGGGTTAACGTTTTGGATCCAGGCCCGGTCCGTACCGCCATGCGATTGCGCACGCACCCGGGAGCGGTGTTATCGTCATGGCCGCTTCCGGAGGCGTTGATGTCCGCGTACGTCTATTTGATGGGCCCGGATGGCGTAAGCCATCGGGGCCAACTGATTCAGGCCCAGGATTGGATCGATGAAGCTATCGACGATCGCCGGGCCCAGGTAGTGCGATAGGAATTTCCGTTAATCTAAAGTACGGAAGGGGGGCCTTGGGGACATGTTAAGGTCCATTGCAAGGCAAAGGTGTTGTAGGCTGAGGTGAAGGCATGGCAAAGACAGTCGAGGGTAAGAAAGACGGACCCAACATGGGGCGGCGGCGTTTCTTGACGGCCGCCACATCGGTGGTAGGGGTCGCGGCCATCGGAACGATGGCAGTGGCAATGGTGGATAGTCTCGAACCAACGGCAGCCGAGGCCGCAGCCGGCGTAACGGTTGCGAATCTGGATCCCATTGAGGCGGGCATGCAACTTACGGTGCCATGGCAGAAGAATCCGGTCATCATTGTGAACCGGACGCCGGCGATGCTGGCGACGCTAGGCGAGATGGAAAAGAAGGGCATCCTCAGGGACCCGAACTCCGATGTGCCTCAGCAGCCGACCTATTGCAAGAACCAGTACCGTTCGCGCAAGCCGGAATGGCTTGTGATGGTGCGCATCTGCACGCATCTTTGCTGCATTCCCCATTATCGACCCAAGAAAGGCACGGTAACGCCTTGGTGGTTGGGGGGATTCCATTGCCCCTGTCATGGCTCGATGTACGACCTCTCTGGTCGTGTCACGAAGGGTTCGCCAGCGCCGCATAACATGGTAGTCCCCGACTATACCTTCTCCAGTGACGGGAAGTCAGTGACCATTACGACGATGCCTCCGCACGCGCATTTGTGTTAATTGGGTAGGCTCAGAACCAGTAGGAGAGTCGCATGAGTAAGTTTGGTGATTGGTTAAACGAAAGGTTCCCCGCACGCGAAATGATGCGGGAGCATCTGACGGAGTATTACGCTCCGAAAAACTTCAACATCCTGTACTACACGGGATCGTTGTTGCTGCTGATGATCGTGTTTCAGTTTGTGTCGGGCTTCTTGCTGATGGCGCACTATGTGCCGACAAGCAAAGAGGCTTTTAGCTCGGTACAGGGCATCATGTACGACACAAGGTGGGGCTGGCTCGTACGCTATATGCACGTAGATGGCGTGTCCCTGATCTTTATTCTCCTCTATCTTCATATGGGACGCGGGATGCTCTACGGGTCCTATCGCAAGCCTCGCGAGTTGCTATGGCTCATAGGTTACGTCATCTACATCATGATGATGGGCGAGGCGTTCTTCGGCTACATTCTGCCGTTTGGCAACTTGTCGTACTGGGCGGGGGTAGTTATCACCTCAATTGTCCATGCGATCCCGGTGATTGGTCCGGGACTCACGACCCTGGTGCGCGGTGGTACCGGTATCGGTACGGCGACGCTCGAGCGGTTCCTGGCTTTGCACGCGGTGCTGTGGTTTATGATTATCGCGGCCTTGATCGTGCTCCATATCTTGGCGCTCCATCAGGTGGGATCCAACAATCCTGACGGTATCGAGATCAAGAAGCTGAAGGGCGCTGACGGGATTCCGTTGGACGGCATTCCGTTTCATCCCTACTACACGGTCAAGGATGTGTTCGGGGTCGGCGTGTTTCTGACGATCTTCGCGGCTATCATCTTCTACGCGCCAACTATGCATGGCGTCTTCCTTGAGCGGACGACGTTCTTCCCGGCCAACCCCATGGTTAGCCTTCCGGACGTGACGCCGCCTTGGTATCTCGCGCCTTACTACGCCATGTTGCGCGCTATTCCGAATAAGTATGAGGGAATCATACTTATGGCCGCAGCGGTTATGTTCCCATTCTTCCTCCCGTGGCTTGATCGTAACCCGGTACGTTCCAGTCGTTACCGTCCCGTGTACAAGGCCATGATCATCATCATGGGAATCACCTTCTTTACCTTGGCGTGGGTCGGGGAGCAGCCGGCATTGCCTAAGTACTTCCTGGTGGAGCGCCTGGGCGCGGCGATCTATATTGGATTTTATGTCTTACTGCCAATCATCAGTTCAATAGAACCGACCAAGAAAGTGCCGGAAAGGGTGAGGTCATGATCAGGAAAGCATGGGTAGGCGCCATCGCCGGCGCTTTGGTGTCCCTTGGCTTGGGGCTGGCGCAAGCCGAGACCCTGGCAACGCCCTCGTACACCTTCAATAAGCCAACGGTGATTGCGGGAGCGAAACTCTTTGCGGAGCACTGCAGCTCCTGCCACGCTGTGGGCTCGCTCCGTTATAATCGTCTCGCGGGGGATCTCGGCATGACCAAGGCCGAGATTAAGAAAGACATCATGCTCCCCGGCGGCTCGCACTATCTGGAGGGCATGGAGCCCGCCATGACCCAGGCGGACGCGGCGAAGTGGTTTGGTCTTCCGCCGCCCGACCTGAGCCATATCGTGCGTGCTACGGGGGCACGGTTCATCTACACGTATCTGACCTCCTTCTATTGGGATCCACAGCGCCCTTCGGGATGGAACAATCACGTCTTCCCGAATGTCGCGATGCCGAATGTTCTGGCTCCTTGGGGCGGCACTTACGCCAAGGACGGTAAGGAATTGAAGGCGGGCGTGGAACCAAAAGCGGCCTATGATCAGCAGGTCGCGGATATCGTGGCGTTCTTGCGCTATGCAAGCGACCCATCGGTGTTTGTGCGCCGGGAGATCGGCGGCTACGTGATCGGAACCCTGGTTGTCTTGTCCATTCTCGCGTATTTCATGAAGAGAGAGTATTGGAAGGACGTTCACGACAGGGAGGAGGCCCAGAAGAAGGGCGAAGGCATGGGGACTGGCTCCTCGAAGCCGAAATCCTAACGACCGACAGCCTCTGGCAGGAAAAAATCCCCCGTTTACGGGGGATTTTTTTTGCCCAGACGCCATGGAGTCTCGCGCCCGCCGGTCTGTGTTTGGGCGTGGCGGCGACGGCTGAAGCGCGCCTGTGTGGGGGCCGCTTTCCGAGGCCTAGCGAGGTCGGCGGGTTCGGTGCTGGTAGAAGATCGCACAGAAAGGGATACTGTGTGAGCGGGCTGCGGAGATTGGGTTTCCGGGTGGACGGACCCACTGCGGGCGGGTCGCTCTAGCGCGGCCCCGGCGGGGGTCGCAGGCCTTGGGTCTAGGGCGGCTGACGGAACATATTGGCCCCAGGGCGGGGCTGGCCATCGTTGCCCGGTCGTTAACATGTGACTCAATAGGTGCACGTATGAATAGTCTTGAGCGGATCGCCACACTTGGCCAACGGATTTGGCACGACGGTATGAGCCGTGAGCTTATGACGAGCGGCGGTCTGCGTGCCTTGATTGCGTCTGGAGTGCGGGGCGTGACGGCCAACCCCACCATATTCGCGAAGGCGATTTTAGAGGGCCAGCAATACGATGCGGATATTCATACGCTGCGCACAAGCGGCATGGCCCCGGCGGCCGTGGTTCGACAACTGCTGGTAACCGATGCGCAATTGGCGGCCGATGCCTTACGCGGCGTCTACGACCGGAGTTTAGCCGAGGATGGCTATGTGACCATTGGGGTTGCGCCCGCACTGGCGCAGGATGTCGAGGCGACCGTAACAGAGGCCAAGCTTCTTTGGGCGGCGGTCGGAAGGCCCAATGTCTTAATCGGGATTCCCGCCAGCGAGGCTGGCTGTACGGCCATGCGCGAGGTGTTGCGCCTCGGCATCAATGTGAATGCGACCTTGATTTTTGCGCCCCACTCGTACGATCGGGTAGCGGCGGCCTACATGGGGGCGCTCGAGGATCGATTGGCCGACGGCAAGTCCATAGATCGCGTGGCATCAGTGGCGAGCGTCTTTGTCAGCCGGGTGGATGTGGCCATAGATGGTCTATTGCGCGCGCAGCTCGAGGCGGCGCCAGCCGCTGAGGCCAAAAGATTAAAGACGCTCCTGGGTCGCGCCGGCATGGCGAACGCGCAACGCCTTTACCGGCGATATAAGGACCTCTTTCGCGGCAAGGGTTTCGCGCGTTTACGATCCCGGGGCGCCCGCCCGCAGTGGCCTTTGTGGGCGAGTACGGGCAGCCCGGACGCTAACTATTCGGCGACCTGGTACATCGATCGGCTCATTGGGCCCGATACCATCAATGCGATCCCACCGACTACCTTGGCCGCAGTATTGGCACACACTCGCCCGCGCGCCTTGCTCGAAGGCGAGATGGCGCAGGCCCAACTGGTGTTAGAGGGTCTGCGGCGCGAAGGGGTCGACCTCCCGCAGTTGTTGGATACACTACTCGATCAGGGCCTTGAATCGGCTCTGGCGTCTTATCACGCGATCATCGCGCACCTAGCCGATAAATAAACCTTGGCTCACTGGCGAATACCACGATTACCGCACGCGTAAACGCGTATACTGCGCCCGGGAGTTGGCTAGGCAGTCGCTGCTCGCAAGGGCAGAGGAAAGTCCGGGCTCCATAGGGCAAGGTGCCAGGTAACGCCTGGGAGGCGCGAGCCTACGGAAAGTGCCACAGAAAATATACCGCCCGCTATGCGGGTAAGGGTGAAATGGTGCGGTAAGAGCGCACCGCGCCGGTGGC
>DATKTV010000074.1:0-14317 GCA_035530915.1 Acidiferrobacter sp.
TGGCTCTTTCTCGAATGGGTGCAGGGACAGGGGAAGATTCCGGATGCTGTAGTCACGTCGCTCCCGCGACAGTGGTGAGAGCCGGAAAGACCTCTGTCGCCCGCACCAGAACCCCCTGCCTTTAGGCATGGGGAGGTTCAGTTCTTGGGCCTCAGAGACGGCCCGGGCGTCATGGTAGGCCAGGACCGGGGTGATCGGTCGGCCACTGGGTTGCGCGCACATAAGGACTGTGCCCGATGTCCCGTCTACCGCGATCGCCTGAATGGGGATGCCGGGCGCCTTGCGACACAGCCGGCCAATGAGGTCGAGTGTGAGGCCAAGCCACGTAAAGGGGTCCATGGCGTGTCCCACGGGCCAGCGCCGCCCAACGAGCGCATAACGACGGCCCTGTTCATCAAGAGCGCCCACGCGTACCCCTGATGTGCCGAGATCGATACCAAGGAATAGCGCTTTAGGAGGCACGATCCCAGGCGGTGATGGGTGGCAGCCCCATCGGTTTGGCCCCATGATGGGCCACTACCGTCGTATAAAGTCCGCCGCGGACATTGAACCGCGCCAGAAGCTCCATGTAGCGAGGTTTCGTCGTCGCCACCAAATCGTTCAGGATGCGGTTAGTCACGGCCTCGTGGAAGGCGCCTTCGTTGCGGTACGACCAGACGTAGAGCTTGAGCGATTTGAGCTCCACACACGCCAAATCCGGCACATAAGTCAGGAGCAACTCGGCAAAATCCGGTTGCCCGGTTTTTGGGCACAGGCACGTGAACTCGGGGATCCGGATGTGGATCTGGTAATCGCGCTCCGGGTGCGGGTTTGCGAAGGTGTCGAGCTGTTTGGTCGGTTCGGTAGGCATTTCTGTCTCTAATATGCTAGCTTTGCAGGCCATTGTACCCTATCGCGATTCCTGATGCGCCTTAAGAAGATCAAGCTTGCTGGTTTTAAATCGTTCGTAGACCCCACCACAGTCCCGGTGGCCGCGAATCTTGTTGGCATAGTCGGGCCTAACGGCTGCGGTAAATCCAACATCATCGACGCTGTCCGCTGGGTCATGGGGGAGAGCTCGGCCCGTCATTTGCGGGGCGAGACCCTAGCGGACGTCATTTTTAGTGGGTCAACGGCCCGCAAACCCGTCAGCCAAGCCTCGGTGGAGTTGATTTTTGATAATAGCGATGGGCGAGCGGGGGGCGAATACGCGCGCTATGCGGAGATCGTTGTACGTCGCGAGGCCTCCCGAGAAGGAGCGTCGGATTATTTCCTGAATAAAACACGGTGCCGGCGGAAAGATATTACGGACCTCTTTTTGGGCACCGGGCTCGGGCCGCGCGCCTACTCGATCATCGAGCAAGGCATGATTTCGCGCATCGTGGAAGCGCGACCCGAGGATCTAAGGCTGTTCCTCGAAGAAGCGGCCGGGATTTCTCGCTATAAGGAGCGCCGACGGGATACCGAGAACCGATTGCGGCATGTCCGCGAGAATTTGGCGCGCCTGGATGATACCCGCGGGGAGATCGATACCCAGCTTGCGCGTCTGAAGCGTCAGGCGGCGGCCGCCGAGAATTATAAGAAATGGCGCGAGCATGAGCGGGAGTTGCGGCTCGCCCTTGCCACTGCGCAATTCGTGCGATTTTCCGAGGATATGGTACGCGCCGAGGAAGGTGTCGCCGTGGCCGCGACCGCCGTAGAAGCGGAGATTGCCAAACAAAGAGCCCTTGAGGCCCAATTGGAAGGTCTGCGTATCGCCCGTCATGAAGCCGCTGATGCGGTACGGGTAGCGAATGAACACGCCTATGGCCTAACCGCGCAGGTGGCGCGCCTAGAGCAACAAATTGCGCACGCACGCGCGCTTTTGGCGGAGCGGCGTACCGAATACCAAAATGGGGTGAGCCATTGCGAACGGTTGGAGCGCGAGATTGCCGCAGACCAAGAGCGTGAACGTGACCTCACACAGCAATTGGAGCGCTTAGATCCCAGGCAGCGCGCCGCGACTGCGGAGGAGCAGCGGGCCTCCCAGCGCTTACGTGAGGCGGAGGCGGCCCTTGACGCATGGCGGCGGGCCTTTGAGGATGCAGGTCTTCAGGCGCAAGGCCCGGTTCGGGCGAGTGCGAGCGCCCGCAGTGACCTCGCGCGGCTGAAGGCCCGCCACGAGGATCTGGCGCAACGCGTGAGTCGGCTCGAAGAGGAGGCACAAGGCGTCGTCGCGACGAGCAATGAGGGGCTCGCCTCGTTGACCGAGGGCCTTAGCCTGGCGGATCGTGATTACCACGATGCGAAGGAGCGTCTCACCGGTCTTGAGGAACGGCTCGCAGTCCAAAGACAGGTGCTAGAAAGGGTCTCACAGCAACTGGCCGAGCAACTAGGCACCGTCAAGGCGGCCGATGCGCGGTTGTCGTCGCTTGCCAGCATGCAAGCCCAAGCCCTACGGACCGGGCATGAGGTGCTCAGTCATTGGTTGCGCGAACATGGCCTCGTGGGTGCTCCGCGGCTGGCGACAAAGATCCAAGTCGAGGCCGGTTGGGAGCGCGCCATTGAGCGGTGGCTTGGCGTAAAGCTCGCCGCGGTGTGTGTCCCGCCCGGGACCATCACGGTTGAGCGCGTCACAGCCCTAGAAAAGACGCCTGTTGTCCTATTCGAGCAATCCATGAAGGCCGATGGGGATGACACCCAAGGCTTGAGTGACAAGGTGCAGGCCCTATTTTCCGTTACGAGCCTCTTTAGTGGCGCTCGCCCGGTCGCTTCGCTCGCGCAAGCGCTGGCCGAGCGGGCCTCGCTTGCCGCCAACGAAACGCTCGTGACGCCCGAGGGTGTCTGTGTCGGCCGGGATATCGTGAGCTTTGCCGGGGAGAACGACGAACGAGCCGGGGTTTTGGCGCGGGAACGCGAAATCAGCGAATGGTCGACACGGCGTGAAGCGGCCCAGGTTGCGTTGACTGCTGCTGAACGGGCGAGCGACGGCGCGCGTGCCGAGGTAGGGGTGCTGGAGGGCCAGCGGGCGGAGGCCCGCCGGGCATTGGACCAGTGTGCGGATGTGCGCACCAAGGCGCATGGCGCGGCCGAACGCGCGCAGGCGGAAGAGCGGAGTCGGGCTGCGCGTCATGACCGGTTGGTATCGGATCTAAACGAACTGAAGAACGAGTCCGCCACTTGCGCCATGGAATTGGCCCGCGCCGAGGTCTGCGAGCGCGAAGCGCGTGAGGCGGCACAACAAAGTGAGGCCGCGATCGCGGCCTTGTCGGAGCAGCGGCCGCAATACCAAGTCACTCTTGAGGCGGCGCGCGTCGCTCTGAGGACGGTCGGTGACGCGCGCCACAAGATCGAGATCGAGCAACAGCAGGCCAATACCAGCCGGGAAGGTGTGCGGGAACGGATGAGCCGTAGCCGGGCGCAGCTTACTCAGCTGACCGAACGGCGCGAGGCGCTCGCGCGGCAAATCGAAGAGGCCGATGGCGCCGAGAAGATTCCCCAGCAAGAACTGGCGGGCTTGCTGGAAGAGCGGGCATCAGGGGAGTTGGCCCTGAACCTAGCTCAGCAGGGGCTAGCCGAGCAAGAGCAGGCGTTGCAACAGGCCGAACAGAGTCGGCAAGCCATAGAGGCGGCGGTTCACGAGGCACAGGAAGGCTGGAACCAAAAGAAGCTCGTCGTCCATGAGTTGAGGATACGCCGAGACGCGCTCGTGGAGGGCCTGCGGGCACAAGGTGTGGAGGAAGACCTGGCGGCGCGCGCCCAAGGCGACGAGGGAACGGTGGAAGTGGCAGTGCTCGAAAAAGAGCTTGCGGACCTAGGCGAGCGCATTGCCCGCTTGGGGGCCGTCAATCTTGTCGCGATCGATGAATACGCAGAACAGCTGCAGCGTAAGACCTTCCTGGATGCGCAACACCTCGATCTGACCCAGGCACTGACCTTGCTAGACGATGCGATTCGAAAAATAGATCGTGAGACTCGCGGTCGCTTCAAAGAGACATTCGAGCGCGTAAACGAGGAATTTAAGGCGTTTTTCCCGCGCCTATTCGGCGGGGGGGACGCCCATCTTCTGCTAAACAGCGAAGATCTGCTGGAGACCGGGGTCACGGTAATGGCGCGACCGCCGGGCAAGCGTAACACCTCAATTCATCTCCTGTCGGGTGGAGAGAAGGCGCTTGTGGCGGTGGCGCTCATCTTTGCCCTGTTTGCGTTGAATCCGGCCCCCTTTTGCTTCCTCGATGAGGTCGACGCGCCCCTAGATGAGGCCAATGTGGGGAGATTCGCGCAGACGTTAAAGGAGCTTGCCGTCCACAGCCAGCTGCTGTTCATTACCCACAACAAGGTAACTATGGAGGCAGCCGAGGTGTTGTTGGGCGTGACGACGGTTGAGGCGGGAGTATCGCGGCTCGTGACCGTCGATGTAGAGGAGGCGCTCGATATCGTAGCCCGACAGTCTGCGGGGGCTTGAGATGGATCTGCAGGACGCGCTGATACTGCTCGGTTTGCTGGTCATCTTTGTGGTTGGGCTTACCGCCTACGATCGCGGTCGGATGAAGCGGCGCATCCTGGGCTTTGTGGAATCGCGCTTTAGTGCCAATGGCAACCAAGCCACGAAACCAGCAAAAGAGGTCGATCCGCAGTGGGCCGAGCATCGCGTCTTGCGCCCACAGAGCGCTGCCGCTAGTACCCCGCAGGAGAATGAGGGCTCTGAAGAGGAGCCCTTTGGGAGCATAGATTTTATCGTATTCCTACCAGGCGATAGGCCTGTTATTCGGGATGCCGCGCTCGGCATCTATAAGCAAAACGAGTACATGATCGATAAGCCCCATAGGCTCTATGGTCAAAGGCAGGGCACGCAGGTCTGGGGCAATCTCAACAAAGATAAAGACGATGTGAAATATGACTTGCTGGCCCTGGCCCTACAATTGGTTGATCAATCGGGCGCGGTCAACGAATCCGAACTGAATGCCATCGTGCAAATTGCGCTAAAGCTAGCCGATGCCCTCAATCGGCCCACGCGCTTTAATATGAGCTTCGAGCAAGCCCTGGATCGTGCAATTGCACTCGACAAGTTCTGCGCGTCGTTTGATGTGATTGCCACAATCCATATCGTCGCGGATTCGGTGCCTGCATTCCGAGGGCCGGCCATTGAGCGCGCCGCACAAGAGGCACACCTCGAGTTTGGAAGGCGCAACATCTTTCATCGCAAGAATGACCACCAGGATGGTAATCGGCAACTGTTCAGTCTTGCGAATCTCTACCAGCCTGGATCTTTCGACCCCTTACGCCTGGATGCGCTACAGACCAAAGGACTTACGCTGTTCATGTCCGTACCCTGCGTGCCCGATCCGGTTGCGGTTTTTGCCGACATGTCAGCTACCGCGAGCGTGTTGGCCCGACGTCTGGGCGGGAAACTGGTCGACCCGGACCGTAGGCCCCTAACCGAGGCCGGGCTTGCGGCGATCAAAGGCCAGATTCAAGACATTGCGGAGCGCATGGAAAGCCAGGGCATCGCCCCCGGGACCATCAACGCCAGACGTTTATTTCCGCTATGACGTCCGTAGCCGAGCATGCCGCTAGGCTGCGCGATACCCTGAACTACCATAACCATCGCTACTACGTCCTTGACGACCCGGAGATTACGGACGCGGAATATGATCGGCTGTTTGCCGAATTGGTTGCGTTGGAACGTAAGCATCCAGAATTATTGACACCAGATTCACCCACGCAACGGGTTGGCGCGGCTACCGCAGAAGGTTTTGGTCCAGTCGTTCATGGCCTGCCGATGCTTTCGCTTGCTAATGTCTTTAGTGCAGAGGAGCTAATAGACTTTGACAAGCGGGTGCGCGAGCGGCTCGGACATGACTCCGTGACCTATGTCGCCGAGTTAAAGTTAGATGGGCTTGCTATAAGCTTGCGCTACGAGGGGGGAATTTTAGTCCAGGCGGCGACTCGCGGCGATGGGACGGTAGGTGAGGACGTGACCGCCAATGTGCGTACAATTCGCGCGTGCCCACTGCGCCTACGCGGCCCCAATGTGCCGCAAATCCTCGAGGTAAGGGGGGAGGTCTATCTTCCCATAGCGGAATTTGAGGCCTTGAATGCGCGCCAGATGGCGCTGGGTGGGCGTGCGTTTGCCAATCCCCGCAACGCCGCAGCCGGAAGCCTGCGACAGCTCGATCCGACAGTTACCGCGACGCGATCGCTGAGTCTCTTCTGTTATGCCATAGGCACCATTGTCGGGTCGGAGATGCCCCCGTCTCAGGAGGCGTTGCTGACTTTCCTAGATGAGCTGGGACTGCCGGTAAACAAAAATTGGCGCGCCGTTGTCGGCTATGAGGGTTGCCTTGCTTATTATGAAGACATCATGCGGCGACGCGCACAGTTAGCCTATGAGATCGACGGGGTCGTGTATAAGGTCAATAGTGTTCGCGAGCAACATCTATTGGGGGTGTTGTCACGATCTCCTAGGTGGGCGGTTGCGCACAAATTTCCGGCCGAGGAGGCGCTGACGCGGGTCCTTGGGATCGATGTGCAGGTCGGTCGAACGGGCGCACTGACGCCGGTGGCTATCTTGGAGCCGGTCAGCGTAGGCGGCGTGACAGTCAGTCACGCGACGCTTCATAACCCAGACGAACTGGCGCGACGAGATGTTCGGATCGGCGATTGGGTGGATGTTAGGCGGGCTGGTGACGTCATACCAGAGATCATGGGGGTGAGGATCGACCGGCGGCCGCCAGAGGCACAGCCGTTCGAGTTCCCCACTCATTGTCCAGTCTGTGGATCGCCCGTCATCCGCGAACAAGGTGTGATCGCGCGTTGCGCGGGCGGGCTCGTGTGCCGCGCCCAAAGGCGACAAACCGTTCGCCATTTCGCGACGCGCCGGGCGCTAGACATCGAGGGTCTCGGCGAGAAACTGATCGAGCAATTGGTGGATTCCGGGCGGGTCGAGACGGTCGCCGACTTATATACTCTCACGCCGTCCGAACTGGCTCAGTTGGAGCGCATGGGCGCGCGTTCCGCTGCCAATATCCATGCGGCTATCGAGCACAGCCGCGAGACGACACTCCCCCGGTTTTTGTACGGTCTCGGGATTCCTGAGGTCGGCGAGGCCACGGCGCGCGCCCTAGCCGAACACTTTGGCGGCCTAGACGAGTTGATGGTGGCCGATGAGACCAGCTTAATGGCGGTTCCGGATGTGGGGCCGATCGTAGCCCATGCGATTCATGTCTTCTTCACAGAAAGCCACAACAAAGCCGTCATAGATGCGCTCCGCGGCAGCGGGGTTCATTGGGAGCCGTTCAAGAGAGTGGTGCCGGGGCCGCTGTCAGGCAAGACTGTGGTCTTGACGGGGACGCTCGAGGGTATGACCAGGGAACAAGCGAAAGCGGCTTTACTGGCTGCGGGCGCGAAAGTGGCGGCGAGCGTTTCGCAGCGCACGGACTTTGTGGTGGCGGGGCGTGACGCCGGAAGCAAGGAGCAGCGTGCTCGGGAGCTCGGCGTTGCCATTATTGGCGAAGAACGCCTGCGGGAGTGGCTGGGCGATTCTTCGCTAGCGCCCGCGCGGTGATGTCTCGGCCGATGCTCGCTACCGCTTAAGTGGGATTGTTGTGTGGCTCGACTAGGTGAATCTGCGACTTACTGCGCATCGTCGCCATCATGTCATCAACGTCTCGCTGCTCAGCTGACCGGTAGAGCTGCTCTCTCACAGCCGAAAATGGTGGTGGCGTATAGGGACGCTCCGCTTGGAGTTGCACGATGTGCCAACCAAAGCGTGTCTTGATCGGTTTTGGTGAGACCTCCCCGACGTGTAGCTGAACCAATGCATGATAGAAGGATGGCAAGACATCGCTCGCACTAAACCAACCGAGCCCACCCCCTTTGCGTCCCGACGGCACATCCAGCGAGTCCCGGCGCGCAAGCACCGAAAACCGGGCACCGTGATGGAGTTCGCGTAAAATCCGCTGCGCCTCGGCCTTGGTTGCGACCAGAATATGGCGGGCCTCGTACTCGCGGTGCGGGGCACCCAATATCTCTTTTTGGTATAGCGCGTGAAGCTCTTTCGACGAGACGTGGTGGTGGGCGAGATAATGTTTGAGCATGGCTCGTGCAAGAATATTTTCGCGATCTTCCTTTAATGCGACATAGACATCAGGGCGGCGATTGAGTCCGCGCTTAAGCGCTGCCTGCGCGAGTATCACACGATTGATAAGCTCGTTTAGGATGATCTGCTTGCTTTGGCGATTACGGGTAAGTGGCGGTTCCTGGAGATCGCGAGCCCGCAGATAATCTCGATAATCCTGTTCAGTGATCCGTTCGCCGTTGACGGTGGCCAGAATCTGACTTTTGTCTATGTTTTCATAGTGATGACACCCACTCAAGAGCGCCGTTAAGGCGAGGACGGCGGTGAGGGAGGGACCAAGGCGAAGTAGGGGACGCATGATATTTCTCTAAATTTCTCCGGGTGCGAGCGCGCGGATCGATAGCGCGTGAATATTTTGGCGTAAAGGGGCTAAGGCATCATAGACCAAGCGATGGCGATCAAGCAGAGAGTGTCCGCGGAAACCTTCGGCGACAATGAGCACCGTGTAATGCCCGCCGCCTTTTGCGCCTGCATGCCCGATGTGGTGGCGGGAATCGTCTCCTACTTCCAGATCCTCGGGCGCGAACTCGATCCTTAGGCGCTCCTCGATATCATCCCGGAGGCTCATGGCAGGGCCTGACGAAATGGCCTCACGACTATATCCTGATAGACGTTGGCATAGACATAGGGGTCGTTATGGGCCCACGCCGTGGCTTCTGTCAGAGAGGAAAACTCCGCGACGATGAGGCCGGCGCTGTAGCCAGCCAGTCCCGGATCTGGGCTATCGATGGCAGGGCATGGCCCGGCTAGCACCAGACGACCCTGATCGAGAAGAGTCTGTAGGCGCTGCAGGTGGTCAGGGCGAGCTGCCTCCCGACGCGCAGCGCTGTCAGGCCTGACTTGCCCGACAATCATGTACAACATTTGTTCGCCTCCCAGGGCGCGGTGGTATAAGACCACCGCAAACGCTCTAGATACGTATCCTAAGCGCCCTTTTGTTCAGAATAAAGGCTTTGTGCGCCGAATTCGAAGTTTCTTTCCATTAATGCAAGGTGTGCTGGGTAAGTGCCTGGAAGTAGTGGGTCATGACCGCCCGGACCTTGGCCGGATAATCGACGACCTCCATCTGGCGCATGCCCTCGCGAAAAAACTCTGACGCGTCCTCGGGCAGCCCTTGGATGAGTTCGTCGAAGACCTTCGCCATAAGCTCGGTGTTATGTGAACGGGTGGCGACTATAGCGCGGTTCAGATGGAGAACGCGCCATGGACGGCCGCTATCCGTCTTGTTTGTGTCCGCTACGATGTCCGGCGCGGTGGATTTGATGGCCTGGTCCATAAAAGCCGCCATGTCTTCCAGCGTGGGCCCCTCATGAAGTTCGTTGGCCATAACGGCTAAGCCGTTTACAATGGGCTCTAGCGTCCGGATCTCGCCGTTGTGCCGTATAATCCAATCGCCAATCGTTACCGCGAGCAGGTCGAGCTCCGACTTAACCTGGGGAATGCCAAGCTGCTGGCTCATGTTTGTGAGTTCAGCGAGGATGAGAAGGCCGGTGTCTCCCAGGCGTGTTGCGTCGTCATCCGGTAAGGGGGCGGTGACTCCATAGTGCTGGTCTAGCTTCACAAGCATGATAAAGAGCTCGCCCAAGAGGCGGATGAGCGATTCGGGGTCGTGTTCTTCGCTCGCGGCCCCTTGTGGACGCCAGGCCGCGAGTAGCATGTTCTTGATTTTTGGGAGACGCTCGGGAATTTGTGCAAGTGGCGGGGTTGGGATCATAGGCCTCGGCGATCAAAGGGTGGTGGGGAATTGTACTACGATTTACATACGCATACAGTCTGGTCCGATGGTGAGTTGAGTGCCGAGGCGTTAGTCGCCTCAGCCGTAAAGGCTGGCGTACGGGTCTTGGCGTTGACGGATCACGATACCATGGCCGGTCTCGGGGAAGCCGCAGACGCTGCACGCGCGCAAGATATTGTGTTGGTTCCGGGTGTAGAGGTGTCGATATCTTGGCAAGGCCTGACGGTGCATATCGTCGGGCTCGATGTCGATCCCTCCTACGAGCCCCTGCAAGCCGGGCTCAGGAGGCTTCAGGCCATTCGCCGCGAGCGTGCGCTCCTGATTATTGAGGCGCTGGCGCGCGCGGGGCTTGGCGATGCCCAGAGTATTTTAGCGCGTAATGGGGTTGTCAGCCGTACCCACGTTGCGGACTGGTTGGTAGAACAAGGCCATGCCCGGGATCGGGGAACGGCATTTAAGCGGTTTTTGACCCGCGGGGGAGTGGCCTACGTCAATATCGCTTGGGCCGACTTAAGGGAGGCGATTGGCTGGATTCAGGGCGCGGGCGGCTGCGCAGTTCTGGCCCATCCGACACGCTATCGGTTGAGTAGTGGGCGGCTTCAGCAGTTGGTCCGGGCCTTTGCCGAGGGGGGAGGGAGCGCGCTTGAGGTCGTGACGGCCGGCCTCGATGCAGGCGAGATCGCGCGGCTTGCGCGGCTTGCTGACCACCACGGCCTGCAGGCCTCGGTGGGTTCCGATTACCACAAGGCCCTGCCCTGGCGATTGCTTCCGGGGGGGCTCCCAGAGTTGCCGGCGATCTGCGTTCCTGTATGGGAGCAGCGATCCCATATGCAAGCACTCAGTTTGGCATAACAGACAGTTTAGTCGGTCTTCGCTTGCCGAGGTAGCCCCGATGTCGCGACCCGCGCACAGGCCGCCTATCGGGCATATCCTTAAAGAACTGGCGATCCGCAGGAATCCGCATGGGCGTCGGTCTTGGGTCTCGGCCGAGGCAGGTGCCCCAGGTGTTGCTGACCCGAGGGTTAGGGCGGTTGGAACAGGGTCGGGAGCGGCTCGATGCCACCACATCTGGGCGGGCCCCGCGGTGTTCGCGCCGGATGTGGGGGGCTGATATACTGCCCCCATGAACGGACTAACTCCTTTACAGAGCTTCACGATCTGGGCCTTGCCAGTGCTGTTTGCCATCACTCTTCACGAGGTTGCGCACGGCTGGATGGCAAAACGGCTAGGTGATCCCACGGCTCAGCGGTTGGGACGGCTTTCGCTCAACCCCATTCGCCATATAGACCCCATCGGCACGATAGTGATCCCAGGTATCCTGCTGCTCATGGGAACCGGTTTCATTTTTGGGTGGGCAAAGCCCGTCCCGATCACGTGGTCAAATCTCCGCAATCCTCGTCGCGATATGGCGCTTGTCGCCCTAGCCGGGCCCGGGGCGAATCTTCTCATGGCCTTCGGTTGGGCGGCTATTGGACGAGTTGCCCAATATTTGCCTTCGATGTGGGCGGCAAGGCCGCTTTTTTACATGAGCATTGCGGGAATTACCATCAACATCGTGCTGATGGTCCTGAACCTGCTGCCGCTGCCACCCCTAGACGGAAGTCGGGTGCTTTCCGGGGTGCTACCTGGGCGCGCCGCCTTGCACTACAACCGGATTGAGCCTTACGGTCTGTGGATTCTTTTGCTGCTTGTGGGGACTGGTGCGCTTGGCTGGATATTAGGCCCCCCCGTGACGATGTTGCGCAGCTTTATTTTCTCCGTTAGTAGGATGGGGTAGATGTCCTCGATTCTTCCGTCCACCCTGTCCGTTGTGTCTGGAATGCGCTCGACGGGCAAGCTTCATTTAGGCCACTATCACGGTGTGCTGAAGAATTGGGTACGCTTGCAGCATGAGCACGACTGCCTATTTTTCGTAGCCGACTGGCATGCGCTGACAACGCATTACGATGATCCGGCGATCATCGCCCACAGTATCCGCGACATGGTCATCGATTGGATCGCGGCTGGGGTAGATAGTCATAGCGCCACGCTTTTCGTGCAGTCTGCCATACCACAACATGCCGAACTCCACTTGTTGCTGTCCATGATTACCCCGTTGAGTTGGCTCGAGCGTGTGCCGACTTATAAGGATCAACAAGAGAAGTTGCGGGAGCGTGACCTTGCGACCTATGGGTTTCTTGGCTACCCGCTTTTGCAGACCGCAGACATTTTAGCCTATCGTGCGGCACTGGTGCCGGTTGGCGAAGATCAAGTGGCGCATATCGAGTTTTCGCGAGAGGTGGCGCGTCGCTTCAATTATCTCTACGGTCGCGAGGCAGGCTTCGTTGAGCGGGCCGAAGAGGCATTGCGCAAGATGGGCCGAAAGCCGGCCAAGGCCTATAAAGAGTTGCGCGATGCTTACCTAGAAAGGGGTGATAGTGAGGCGCTTGATACCGCGCGAGCATTGATCGAGCGCCAGCCCAATATGGCCTTGGGCGACAAGGAGCGACTCCTGGGCTATCTCGAGGGCCATGGTCGCTTGATTCTGACAGAGCCGCAGGCGCTGTTGACGCCGCAGTCGCGCATGCCAGGGCTTGACGGCCAAAAGATGTCAAAATCCTACGGCAACACAATAAGTCTGCGAGAGGCGCCTGACGATGTGGCGCGCAAGATCAAGACCATGCCGACTGATCCGAGCCGCAAGAGGAGAACGGATGCAGGAGATCCGGCCCACTGCCCCGTTTGGCCATTTCATGAAATTTATTCCTCGGACGAGACCAAGGCCTGGGTTCAAGAAGGTTGTCGGAGCGCCGGAATTGGCTGTTTGGAGTGCAAGCAGCCAGTGATTGACGCCATAAATGCTGAACTTGCACCCATTCGTGAACGGGCTCAGGCACTGGAAAAAGATACCGGGTACGTTCGCGATATTTTGATGGAGGGAGCTAGGCGCGCGCGCGAGATTGCCGAAGAGACGCTAACGGATGTCCGTCGCGCCATGAGCCTTGTCTGGGAGTGAGCAGATGAGCGCGGTCTTTGTCCGTGGTGAGGAATTGGCGCAGTTACCAGCCGACCTTTATATTCCGCCTGACGCGCTCGAGGTTATTCTGGAGCAGTTTGCGGGGCCGCTCGACCTTCTGCTTTATCTCATTCGGCGCGACAACATCGATATTCTGGATATTCCGATAGCGGAAGTGACGCGCCAGTATATGGTATACGTCGATATTATGAAGACGGTAAAGCTGGAGCTGGCGGCTGACTACCTTGTGATGGCGGCGATGCTTGCGGAAATCAAATCGCGCATGTTGTTGCCCCGTCCTTTGGTGGCAGACCAGGAGGATCTAGACCCGCGCGCGGAGCTTGTTCGTAGACTGCTGGACTATGAGCGCTACAGGGTGGCGGTTGAGCAGCTAGATGGTATGCCGCGCATGGGGCGAGAGATTTTTGTCCCCACGATTCCCGTCGATGGCCGGAATACCGACCGCCCATCACCACAGGTTTCATTGGAGGATCTGCTAAGCGCCTTACGTTCCGTGTTGGAGCGCGAAAGCATATTTGCTCATCATCGTATTGTTCGCGAGCCGTTGTCTGTACGCGAACGGATGACGCGGATTCTTGATTGCATTCGCGCGGATGGTTATACGGATTTTTCGAGTTTATTTGATTTCTCTGAAGGTAAGAGCGGTGTTGTCGTGACCTTTCTCGCTATTCTTGAGTTGGTTCGGGAGGCGCTCGTTACCATTGTGCAAAATGAGCCCTTTGCTCCGATTCATTTAAAGGTTTGCGCATGAGCGACATTCGACTCAAGGACATTATTCAGGCCGCCTTACTTGTGGCTGGTGAACCACTAACCATTGAGCGACTGGCGTCTTTGTTTGGTGATGAGGAGCAACCAGAGCGGCAGACGATTCTGGATGCTCTAGAGGAGATCAACCTCGATTGTACGGATGGGCCGATGGAGCTTCGCTGTATAGATCGAGCTTACCGGTTACAAACGCGCACCCAATATGCGTCATGGCTTAATCGTTTGTTTGCTGAACGGCCACCTCGCTATTCGCGGGCCGTTCTCGAGACGCTAGCGATTATCGCCTATCGTCAGCCGACAACACGGGGTGAGATCGAGGCGATTCGTGGCGTCGGCGTGAGTACGGAGATAATAAAGACGCTGATTCAGCGAGAATGGATTCGTCAGGTGGGAATAAAGGAGGTTCCGGGGCGCCCGGCATTATACGGTACGACCCGCGGATTCCTCGAGCATTTCAATCTGGGCTCGTTAGGCGAGCTCCCACCTTTAAGTGAGCTGCAAAGCGAGGCTGCCGAGCACCAGGCGCTTATTGTCGGCTCTGACGATATGGCTGAAGCGGACTCCGAGACGGACTCCGAGACGGACTCCGAGACGGACTCCGAGACGGACTCCGAGACGGACTCCGAGACGGACTCCGAGACGGACTCCGAGACGGACTCCGAGACGGACTCCGAGACGGACTCCGAGACGGACTGGGATGCGC
>DATKTV010000075.1:0-19308 GCA_035530915.1 Acidiferrobacter sp.
TTGACGCCTTGCTGATAAAGCCACGCCATATCCCAGAGGTCACGATTTTTGATGCGATTCGGTCGAAGCGCAAGCGCCACGATTTTGTCAGCGAATATCTCCTCGCGACTTTCGGCCTGCAAGATCAAACCGCCAGTGCCCGATAGCTTGCGTGTACAGATGCTACCGGAGGCTGAACAAAAGGCGTGGTCCGCGGTATGCGGTATAACGTGAGCCATCAGCTCAGTGATTGCCGGCCCAGTTTTCCATATGCAGACCGGGATAACCGGCAAAATCTGTCACATTATTGGTGACGAGAATGACATCCAGCGCGATAGCATGCGCGGCGATCAGTTTGTCAAGCGCATCGTGCCTGCGTTCCCGGGTTGCCAGACGCACCGGGCCATAGGCGGTGGCGGCCGCCGCATCAAAAGGAGCAACCGCGAGGTCGACCAGCAATAAGGACAAGGCAGCACGGTTGCCGGGCTGCGCATCGCCGGAGCATGTGAGGCCGTACTCGAGTTCGGCTAGCGTGATCGAGGAAATTACCACCTCGCCCACGTAGCACTGCGTAAAACGCGCAGCCACCTCTGGTGGATGGTGTTTCAGCAGATAGATACACATATTAGTGTCGAGCATATATTTTGGGATCATAACGCGTCCCGATCGGCTTCCTGACTGTCGCCGCGGCCGTCAGCCATGAAATCGGCGGAGAACCGGCCGAATTTGTCGAGCAGATGATTTAGTCGCCGGCGTGCCGGCCGGATACGGATCTCGTCGCCAATGCGTTCGATCTCCAGATCCAGATCGACACGATCATAGGCTAGCTCGGCGGGGATGCGCACCGCTTGCGAGTTGCCGTTTTTAAAAATCCTTGTCGTCGTCATGAGAATCTCCTGTATGTACGCGTACATCCTAGCAGATTCTTCGTCAAAGTAAACACATGGATGTACGATGAATGAGTCGCTCACCCGATGTTATCACTGCTTGTCATCATGCCGAGACTATAGTGACTGGCGATATTCCGGCATCTAAATCACGGTTCCGCACACATCCTCCCCGGCATGAATGCTGGAGATTCCTACCGCGCTCAGGCGCGGCATTGAACCACTCATGAGTCGCTTCGGTGAGTTCCTGTTGCTGACGACATTACTGCATCGTTCACTTGGCAGGCGAGCCGGGCATGTCCTGCCCTTAGAATACTGATGGCCGCGTTGAGGTCTGCATTTTGTTTTGCGGCTCAAGCAACGCTGGTATTTTGCCAGCTTCGCGGCGTTCTTGCGGAAGGTGTTGACCGGATCAAACATCGTGCCATCAGAGAGCGTAGCAAACAGCGTAACGCCTGCATCGAGGTCAACAAGGGACGTAGATGGATGCACCGGCTCTGCAACCTCGACATGGATGAATTCCATGAATGGTGGACGATGCGGCAACCCACGCACACCGGGGGCAATATCGTGGCTCTAAGCTAGAGAAGGGACGTCACTACCGGATCGAGTTTACAGCAGAAATTGGACTTGACCACGAGTTTACAGCAGAGATTGGACTTGACCCGAGGCTAAGGCGCGCCAATAACACTCTGTATAGGAGATGCCGCCTACTCCGCCCCCTAGCGGCACCACTTTTATACCAGACGAGTCAATAAGTTTTTACACTCTGAACCGAGACTGCTAATAAAAAAGGCCCTGCAGAAACAGGGCCTTAAAAGCTTAATATTCACTATTGTAGTCTAAGGTATATTCTAAAACGGAATATCGTCGTCGAAGTCTTCACTGGCCTTCCCAGAGGCTGAAGGCGGCGCCGACTCCCGCCTATCGCCGCCACCACCCGCCGGGGCCTCAAAAGACGTATCGGGAGGCCCTTCCGTAGTCCCGCTACGGCCCCCTAACATCTGGAGGTCACTTCCCACAATTTCGGTCGTGTAGCGATCTTGCCCGCCCTTATCCTGCCACTTACGCGTCTGTAAGCGGCCTTCGACATAAATCTGGGCGCCCTTTTTTAAGTACTCATTCGCGATCTCGGCCAATTTCCCAAAAAACACGACGCGATGCCATTCGGTGCGCTCCTGCTTCTCGCCTGTAGTCTTGTCCTTCCAAGACTCCGAGGTCGCGATATTGAGATTGGCTACCGCACCACCACTCGGTAGGTAACGAATCTCCGGATCCTTCCCCAGATTCCCCACCAGGATGACTTTATTGATACCACGCGCCATAATTTTCCCCCTCAGCGATTGAATGGCCGACTGCGAGACCCACGAACTGACCGAATAACGCCCGCAGCCGCCAATATGGGCATCCGGGGTAGTCTATGTCAGTAGACGCGGCTTGGGTAGACCCGCAGCCGATGCTTTCCTCACCGGAAAACCCGCCAAGCCGCCGTGCGCGCAGGATTCGCTATACCGGTTTGCAAGACCCCCAGGGCGTGGTCCCCGGGGGCCAACTACAGCGCCCGCAGGGGCGATTCGCGGGATATCGGCTATCCCTGTCGCTTAAGCCTTTGCCTTCAACTAGGGGTGGGTCGTATAGTGTTCGATTCACTCGCGGCCCAAAAATACAGGTATGGACTTCATTCGACTGCGCGGTGCGCGCACGCACAATCTCAAGAATCTCGACCTCGATTTGCCCCGAGACCGCTTGATCGTCATCACCGGCCTCTCTGGATCGGGCAAATCCTCGCTCGCCTTCGATACACTCTATGCCGAGGGCCAACGACGCTATGTCGAATCCCTGTCGACCTACGCGCGACAGTTCCTCTCGCTCATGGCCAAGCCCGACTTCGACCTCATCGAAGGCCTGTCGCCCGCCATCTCCATTGAACAAAAGAGCACCTCACATAACCCCCGGTCTACCGTGGGGACCGTCACGGAGATCTACGACTACCTGCGCCTCTTGTATGCGCGCGTCGGCGAGCCGCGCTGTCCGGTCCACGGCACAGCCCTAAACGCCAAAACCGTGAGCCAGATGGTCGACGAGGCCCTAGCCCTCCCGCAGGGCACCAAGGTGATAATTCTCGCGCCCGTGATCTCCGGGCGCAAAGGGGAGGCCTTAAGCAAGCTCGAAGAGCTAAAAGCGCGCGGGTATGTGCGTGCACGCATTGACGGCCAGGTCGTCGAACTCCAGGACGCCCCGCCTCTCGCCAAGACCCAAAAGCACACGATCGAGGCGGTCGTCGACCGCCTCGTCTTGCGTGCCGGCCAAGAGAGTCGACTTGCGGAGTCGTTTGAAAACGCGTTATCTCTTTCCGAGGGCTTGGTGCGCCTCGTCACCATGCCAACCGATGAGAATACCGCCACCGAGCTCCTGTTTTCGGCGCGCTACGCCTGCCCCCAGTGCGGCTTTAGCCTAGCGGAGCTCGAACCGCGCATCTTCTCTTTCAACAATCCGGCGGGCGCATGCCCCGCCTGCGATGGCCTGGGAGTAAACCAGTTCTTCGACCCCGAGCGACTCATACAAGATCCGAGTTTGAGCCTGCCCGCAGGGGCCATACGAGGCTGGGATCGCCGCAACCCCTTCTATTTTCAGATGCTAGAGTCGCTCGCCAAACATTACGGTGCCGATATCGAACAACCGTTCGAAGATCTCCCCAAACGCGTCCGCGAGGTCATTTTGCATGGGAGCGGCGATGAGATCATTACCTTCGCATACACCGAGCGCGGCCGCCGACACCGGCGCAAGCACGCCTTTGAGGGCGTCATCCCCAATATGGAGCGGCGCTACCGAGAAACGGAGTCGGCAAGCGTGCGCGACGAACTCTCGCGCTTTGTCGGAACCCAGGTTTGCGAAACCTGCCATGGCAGTCGCTTAACCGAGGAGGCTCGCAATGTGTTCATTGACGGGCATGCGATCCACGAGATCACGGGGCTTTCGATCCACGAGGCCCATACGTTTTTCCAACGCCTGCTACTCCCAGGCCAGCGCGGTGCGATCGCCGCGAAAATCGTCCACGAGATCGGCGAGCGCCTCAAGTTCCTCGTGAACGTCGGCTTAGACTACCTCACCCTCGCTCGCTCGGCGGAGACGCTTTCGGGAGGTGAGGCCCAGCGCATTCGGCTCGCATCCCAAATCGGCGCGGGACTCGTGGGCGTCATGTATGTCCTAGACGAACCATCCATAGGGCTACACCAACGCGACAACGGCCGCTTGCTGGCGACCTTGCAGACGCTTCGCGATATGGGCAACACCGTTATCGTCGTAGAGCATGACGAAGAGGCGATCTTGGCTGCCGATCAAGTGATTGATGTGGGGCCCGGCGCCGGGGTGCATGGTGGATACATTGTGGCGCAGGGCACCCCCGCCGAGATCATGAACCACCCGGAATCACTGACGGGGCAATACTTAAGCGGCGCAGAAGAGATCGAGGTGCCAGCGACCCGCAGGGCGGGGCACGGGGAGATCGTGATCCGCGGTGCTCGCGGCCACAATCTGTGCAACATTGACGTGCACATCCCGATCGGGACAGTGACTTGCATCACCGGTGTCTCCGGTTCCGGGAAGTCCACGCTCATAAACGATACGCTGTATAAGGCGGCGGCCACGCTCCTAAATAAGACCAGGCTCGATGTCGCGGCCCATGACAAAATCGACGGTCTTCAGCATTTCGACAAAGTGGTCGACATCGACCAGAGCCCGATTGGCCGGACGCCACGCTCCAACCCGGCCACCTACACCGGTCTTTTTACGCCACTACGGGAACTCTTTGCGGCAACCCCCGAGGCCCGCGAACGGGGTTTTGGAGCTGGGCGCTTTTCGTTCAACGTACGTGGCGGCCGTTGCGAGGCCTGCGAGGGAGACGGCCTCGTCAAAGTCGAGATGCACTTCCTGCCCGACATGTATGTGTCCTGCGACATCTGCAAGGGCATGCGTTATAACCGGGAAACGCTCGAGGTCCGCTACAAGGGGCGCACGATACACGAAGTCCTGAAAATGACAGTCGAAGACGCGCTGACGTTCTTTGATGCGGTCCCCATCATCCGCCGCAAGCTCGACACCTTGGCAGATGTGGGCCTCTCCTATCTCACTTTAGGCCAGTCCGCTACCACCTTATCCGGTGGCGAAGCCCAGCGCATCAAGCTCGCCCGCGAGCTCTCCAAACGGGACACTGGCCGGACCCTCTACATCCTGGATGAACCGACGACCGGGCTCCACTTTCACGACATCCGGCAACTCCTGCGCGTCCTCCAGACCCTAGCCGAGCGAGGCAATACCGTAGTTGTCATCGAACACAACCTCGACGTCATCAAGACAGCCGACCATATCGTGGACTTAGGACCCGAGGGCGGTAGTGGCGGGGGGCGCATCATGGCCACGGGAACGCCTGAGGAGATCGCCACGCATGCCTCGTCCCACACCGGACGCTATTTGCGCCAAGCACTCGAGAAACACTACCGACGGCGGAATGTCAATGACGATATTGGTGCGCATAATGTGTACCGACATAGCGAATCATACACATGAGATCATGCCGCCGCCGTTTAGCAACGCGGACGACATCGCATGGCTCGCTTCCATCTAGGGCAAGAGAACGGGCGAGTTGCGTTTTCTGGGAATGAATCTCGCATGCACCACACGGCGGCCTCGCCCTATTAGCGCCGCAAATTCCGGGAATGCGAAGGTTCAGCTGCTTTTCGGGGCAATACCACCCGGCCGGCAGGCGCCGGCCGAGCTGATACCTACTATTTAGATCCGGGGGGTGACCGTTAAGCCCACCACACCCGCTTACTTGTTACTTTTTGGCGCTCTCGCTCTTACCGCCAACTGCCTGCTCTGGCCGATCCATAAGCTGAACTACCGCCATGGGGGCCGTATCACCCGCCCGCAGGCCCACCTTCAGAATGCGCAGATAGCCGCCCGCGCGCTCGCGATAACGCACTCCGAGCTCGTCGAAGAGCTTGGTCACGATCTCGCGGTCGCCTAGACGAGCAAACGCCAAACGGCGGTTGGCCACGGTCGCTACCTTGGCCATCGTAATCAAAGGCTCGGCTATGCGCCGCAGTTCCTTCGCCTTGGGCAGGGTCGTGACGATCTGCTCGTGGCGAAACAACGATGTCGCCATGTTCTTGAAAAGCGCCTTGCGATGCGCGCTCGTGACATTAAACTTCCGTCCGCTCTTACCGTGCCGCATGGACTTATCCTCGCTCTCTTACCGATCCAAGCTCTCGCCCAGGATCCTATTCCTAAGCGATTGCGGCGGCCAATTTTCCAGTTTCATTTCCAGGGTGAGCTCATGAGACGCAAGCACATCCTTGATTTCCGTGAGTGACTTCTTGCCCAAATTGGGCGTCTTCAGCAACTCCATCTCGCTCTTTTGGACGAGATCGCCAATATAAAAAATGTCCTCGGCCTTCAGACAGTTCGCCGACCGCACCGTGAGTTCAAGATCATCAACTGGACGAAGCAGAATCGGATTGATATCCGGCTCCTCTTCCACGCTGACCTCGCTGCCATTGCTTTCCAGGTCGACAAATACCGCCATCTGGTCCCGCAAAATGTTTGCGGCCCGACGGACCGCCGCCTCCGGATCAATTGCGCCGTTGGTCTCGATATCCAAAACCAGCTTATCTAAGTCCGTGCGTTGCTCGACACGGGCGTTTTCGACCGTATACGAAATCCGCCGGATGGGGCTAAAGGAGGCATCCAACTGCATACCGCCCAAGACTCGCTCCTCGTTGGGGGCCCGCGCCGGTACCGGCTCATAGCCACGCCCAGCCGTGATCGTAACCCGCATCTTAAAAGGCACGGCCTTCGTCAAGGTGGCGATCAGGTGGTTGGGGTTTACGACCTCCACGTTCTGATCCACTTGGATATCGCTAGCCGTCACCGTGCCAGGGCCCATCTTGTCCACATTCAACTGAACCTCGCCCCGCCCTTCCATACGCATGGCGAGACCCTTCAGGTTCAGCAGGATATCGATGACGTCCTCCTGGACACCCTCGATCGTCGAGTATTCGTGCAACACCCCCTCGATATGGGCCTCTGTGACCGCACAACCAGGCATAGAGGACAATAGGATTCGCCGCAGCGCATTACCTAGCGTATGCCCAAAACCCCGCTCAAGCGGCTCTAGGGTGATACGTGCGTGCGTAGGACCAAGCGTCTGCACGACGACGCTGCGAGGCTTAAGAAATTCCGCTGCCGAACTCTGCATAATATCCCTCTATTGCCAGGTTACTTCGAGTACAAGGCGATAACGAGCTGCTCGTTGATTTCGCCCGGCATGTCCCGCCGCTCAGGAACGGCTTTGAACGTCCCCTTCATGGCCTTGATATCGACATCAATCCACTCCGGAAACCCGCGCTGCTCTGCCGCTTCCAGCGCCGCCTTCACCCGTAATTGCTCTTTGGCGACCACGGCCACCTCGACGACATCCTGTGCCGAGACTTGATAGGCCGGGATGTTTACGCGCTTGCCATTCACTAAGACCGCATTGTGCCTGACGAGTTGGCGCGCTTCCGATCGGGAAGCTCCGAACCCCATGCGATGCACAACGTTATCCAGGCGACATTCGAGCAATTTCAGCAAATTCTCACCCGTCGAGCCATGGCGACGATCCGCCTCGGCGTAATAATTCGCGAACTGGGCCTCAAGAACGCCGTATATGCGGCGCATTTTCTGCTTTTCCCGCAACTGCGCACCGTAATCCGAAAGGCGACTACGCCTTTGTCCATGCTGCCCTGGGACATAGGCGCGCTTTGAAGCCGGACATTTGTCGGTGAAGCACTTCTCGCCCTTCAGAAAGAGCTTGCCGCCCTCGCGCCGACATTGGCGGCATTTTGCATCGGTATACCGGGCCATTTCTCTCTCCGTCAGCTATACGCGCCGGCGCTTCGCCGGACGACAACCGTTGTGGGGTATAGGGGTCACGTCTATGATGTTGCTGATCTCAAAACCTGCCGCATGGAGGGCGCGTACCGCCGAATCCCGGCCTGGTCCAGGCCCTTTCACGCGAATCTCGAGCGCCTTCACGCCGAACTCCTGCGCGGCCCGCCCGGCCTTATCGGAAGCCACCTGCGCTGCGAACGGGGTGCTCTTGCGCGAACCTCTAAACCCCGCGCCGCCGGCCGTCGCCCACGACAACACGTTGCCCTGGCGGTCGGTAATCGTGATCACGGTGTTGTTAAATGACGCCTGGATATGCGCAACGCCTTCTGCGACGTTCTTTTTTACGCGCTTTTTGACCTTATTCGCTGCGTGTGCGTTAGTCGCCATACGTATCCTTCATCATTTACTTCCTTATGCCTTTGCGTGGTCCCTTACGGGTGCGCGCGTTGGTCTTCGTCTGCTGCCCACGCACAGGTAAACCGCGCCGATGACGCATGCCCCGGTAGCTGCCGATATCCATGAGACGTTTAATGTTCATCGAGACCGTCCGGCGCAGGTCGCCTTCGACGACGTGCTTGCCGACCTCGACACGAATTTTCTCGACCTCGGCGTCCGTAAGGTCTTTCACCTTGGTGGTCGCCGTGACCCCGGCCGCATCGCAAATTTGCTGCGAACGCTGCCGACCGATGCCAAAAATGGACGTAAGCCCAATCTCGACATGCTTATGGTTGGGGATATTGATGCCTGCAATACGGGCCATCGTACACTTCTCCTAAACGCCTCTTCGCTACCGAAAAGCGCGCAAGCCTAGCCTAGAACTGCGTTGAGATCAAGCCTTAGCCCTGGCGCTGCTTATGCCGGGCGTCGCTACACACGATCCGCACCACACCTTTCCGTCGCACCACCTTGCAGTTGCGACACAACTTTTTCACTGATGCCCTAACTTTCATGGATCCCTCTACTTAGGTAGACCGGTCATCCCACCGGTGAGATTCGCCTTCTTTAGCAGGCTCTCATACTGATGGGACATCAAATGGGCCTGAACCTGCGCCATAAAGTCCATACTCACCACGACAATGATGAGCAAGGACGTGCCCCCGAAGTAAAACGGAACGTTCCACTTGAGGATCAAAAACTCTGGTAACAGCGACACCAACGTAATATAGATTCCCCCACACAACGTCAACCGCGACATCACATCATCAATATACCGTCGGGTCTGCTCGCCTGGCCGAATACCGGGAATAAACGCACCGGACTTCTTTAAGTTATCGGCCGTGTCCTTGGGATCCATGATCATCGCGGTATAGAAAAACGAGAAAAAGATCACCGCCGCCGAAAACATGATCAAATACACGGGTTGCCCTGGCGCCAACGCTGCCGACACGTCCCGCAACCACCCCATACCCTTGGCCTGGCCAAACCAATTCGCCGCCATCGTCGGAAACAAAATGATACTCGACGCGAAAATGGGCGGTATCACGCCTGCGGTATTGACCTTTAGCGGCAGATGGCTCGTCTGCCCGCCATAGATCTTCCGCCCCTGCTGGCGCTTGGCATAGGTCACAGTAATTCGCCTTTGCCCACGCTCGACAAACACCACGAACGCGGTTACCGCCAACGCCACCACAAAGAGCAGCAGCACGAATATTGGCTGGAACGACCCGTTGCTCGCGAGCTCTAGAGTCCCCCCTATGGCCTGCGGAAGCCCGGCCACGATGCCCGCAAAAATGATCATCGAGATGCCATTACCGATGCCGCGCTCGGTGATCTGTTCGCCGAGCCACATCAAAAACACCGTACCGGCCACGAGCGAAATCATAGTAAAGAGCTCGAACCCGAGGCCCGGGTTGATCACCACCGACACGCCACCTGCAGTCTGATGCTCAAGCGCGATCGAAATGCCCAGGCCCTGGAACGCCGCCAACACCACCGTGCCATAACGCGTGTATTGCGTGAGCTTGCGGCGGCCTGCCTCACCGCCATCCTTCTGCAGCTCTTCGAGCTTCGGCATCACCGGCGTCAACAGCTGGATCACGATCGATGCCGAGATATAGGGCATGATGCCGAGCGCAAAAACCGATAGCCGCTGCAGGGCGCCACCCGAAAACATGTTAAAGAGCCCAATAATCGAACCACTTGCACGCTGGAAAAGCGAGGCCAGCGCCACGGCGTTGATCCCGGGAACGGGAATATGGGTCCCGATCCGAAACACCACCAAAGCCCCCAGCAGGAAAAAGATCCGCTGCTTTAAGTCGCTCAGGCGCCCCAACGTGCTAGGTGTCGCGGTCAGTCGACCTTTTGCCGTCTTGGGGGGCATTAGTCCTCGATCCGGCCGCCCGCCGCTTCAATCGCCGCGCGCACCCCTTTTGTGACCGCGATGCCTTGCAAAATCAACGGCTTCGATACCGTTCCGGACAAAAAGACCCGGGCCCGCGTAATCGCTGTCCCGACGATATTCGCGGCCTTTAACGCTGCCAGATCCACAGTTCCTTCAAGCTGCGCCAACTCGCCTAGGCGCACCGAGTGCGAATTCGGCGCCATCGGCGATGCGAACCCGAACTTCGGCAACCGCCGCTGAAGCGGCATTTGCCCGCCTTCGAATCCCACTTTATGGTAGCCGCCGGCCCGGGCCCGCTGGCCTTTATGACCGCGTCCACACGTCTTGCCAAGGCCCGAACCACCACCGCGACCGACACGCCGTGGCGCGGTCCGCCCGGGCGTGGGCTTAATAGTGTTCAGGCGCATCATGACACTTCCTCGCACTTGACCATGAACGATACCCGCTGGGCCATGCCACGCGTAGCCGGGCTGTCTTCAACCAAGACCGTGTGATGCATCCGCCGGAGCCCGAGCCCGCGCACGCACGCCTGGTGGCGCGCCCCGGTACCGAACATACTCCGAACCAGGGTGACCTTGAGCTGCTTTTTTTGCTGCTTCTTTACCATGTTCTCTCCTAGCCGCCCGTAATCTCTTCCACGGTCTTCCCGCGTTTGGCCGCAATCTCTGCCGGACTGCTGATCTCGAGCAACCCCTTGAGCGTAGCCCGTACGACATTGATCGGATTCGCCGAACCCAGACACTTTGCCAATACGTTGCGAACGCCTGCGACCTCAAACAACGCCCGCATGGCCCCGCCGGCAATGATTCCGGTCCCCTCGGACGCTGGCCGCATTACGACCTTCGAGGCCCCGTGATTGGCGGTGACTCGATAATGAATCGTGCCATTCTTTAAATGCACGCGCACCATATTGCGCCGTGCGTCGTCCATAGCCTTCTGGACCGCCACCGGCACCTCGCGGGCCTTGCCCCGGCCAATGCCGATCCGGCCATCGCCATCGCCTACGACCGTCAAGGCCGCAAACCCAAATTGCCGTCCGCCCTTAACAACCTTCGCTACGCGATTGATGCTTATGAGCTTTTCTTGGAGGTTATCGCTATAACCGTCCGAATCGGATCCACCTGCCACGTTGCCTCCTTAAAACTCGAGTCCGCCTTCACGCGCGGCGTCAGCCAGCGCCTTGATACGCCCATGATAGCGGAATCCCGACCTATCAAAGGCGACCTTTACGACCCCTGCGGCCTTCGCCTTTTCGGCGATTCTCTGCCCAATCAGCCGTGCGGCATTCATATTCCCGCCGCTCGCCAATTCCTTACGCACCTCAGCCTCTACGGTTGAGGCGCTAGCGATCACTCGGCTGTCAGGTCCGATGATCTGGGCGTAGGTATGCCGCGGCGTCCTATGGACACACAACCGTTGCACTTCCAGTTCCGCTATGCGTTTGCGAACACGAAATGCACGCCGCTTCCGCGATGCCACCTTATCTCTCATATGGACGCCTTACTTCTTCTTCGCTTCTTTCTTTACCACCACTTCGTCGCTATACCGCACACCCTTGCCCTTATAGGGCTCGGGTGGCCGGTAGGCGCGAATTTCGGCAGCCACCTGACCGACCCGCTGCTTGTCGGTCCCTTTGATAATCACCTCAGTCTGGCTGGGTGTTTCGATCGTAATTCCTTCGGGGATATTATGGACGACAGGGTGTGAGAACCCGAGCGTCAGGTTCAGCTTGCGGCCTTGAACCGCCGCACGATAACCGACCCCGATAATCGTCAAGCGCCGCTCGAACCCTTGCGTCACGCCCGTCACCATATTTTGGACCAGCGCCCGCGTAGTCCCGGACAAGGCATCGGCCAAGGCACTGCTATCCGAGGCCATAAACCGCACAGCGGCCGCTTCCTGCTCCACGCCTACGAGCGGGTGCACACTATGTGTCAGTTCGCCTTTGGGCCCCTTGATGACGAGGCTCGCCCCGCTACGGGTACACGCCACCCCGGCCGGCAAGCTTACTGGATTTTTCGCAACTCGCGACATGCCTGCTCCTTAAACGATCACACACACGATCTCGCCGCCCAAACCAGCTTGGCGCGCGGAACGGTCGGTCATCATGCCTTTGGACGTGGATACGATCGCAATCCCTAATCCCCCATCAACCGAGGGGAGCGCCTCACGTCCACGGTACACCCGGCGACCGCCCCGACTCACTCGGTCAATACGCGCAATCACCGGCCGTCCAGCATAATATTTAAGTTCGATCTCAAGCTCCGGCTTTACGCCGGGAATCACCCGAAATCCAACAATGTATCCTTCGTCTTTTAAAATCTTCGCCAATGCGCACTTACGGGTCGAAGACGCCATTTTGACGCTGACTTTGTCAGCACCTTGTGCGTTACGGATGCGCGTGAGCATATCCGCAATCGGATCGGTCATCATATCTGCGTCACCTACCAGCTCGCCTTCACAACACCAGGGACTTCGCCACGCATCATCATTTCGCGCAACTTATTCCGCCCTAAACCAAACTTCCGGTAATAACCGCGCGTCCGCCCGGTCATATAGCAGCGATTCCGAACCCGCACCGGGCACGCATTGCGCGGCTGCTTGGCCAGTTCCGCAAACGCCTGCTGCCGTTCCTCTTCTGGCAGCCGCATATTCACGGAGGCGGCCTTCAGCTCGGCTCTACGCTTCGCGTATTTCGCCACAACCGCCACTCGCTGCGAATTGCGCAAGACTTTCGACTTCTTTGCCATAACTGCCCCTTTAAGTCCGAATCGGGAACTTGAAGGCCAACAGCAAGGCCGAAGCCTCTTCGTCGGTCTTTGCCGTCGTCGTGATCGTAATATCCATGCCCCGGATCGCATCGATCTTGTCGTACTCGATCTCAGGAAAGATGATCTGCTCCTTGATGCCCAAGGAATAATTGCCCTGGCCATCAAAGGACCGGCTCGACAGGCCGCGGAAATCGCGCACTCGCGGGATCGCCACATTCACAAGCCGATCAAGAAAATCGTACATGCGCGTCCGCCTGAGCGTCACTTTGCAACCGATCGGCCAATCCTCGCGCACCTTGAATGCCGCGACCGATTTACGGGCCCGCGTCACGATCGGCTTTTGGCCGCTGATGATCTGCATATCCGAGACCGCATGGTCGATCACCTTCTTGTCCGCCAATGCCTCACCGACCCCCATATTCAGGGTCACTTTGACGAACCGCGGTACCTGCATGGTGTTCTGATACCCAAACTTCTTCATGAGTTCGGGGCGCACCATCTTTTCGTAATGCTCTTGCAGCCTGCTAGTCATCGTCTTCCCCTACACGTCCACGACTTCGCCGCTGCGCTTGAAAAAGCGCACCTTACGGCCATCATCTAGGGTCCGAAACCCAACCCGCTCGCCGCGCCCGGCCTCTTTATTGAATAGGGCCACATTCGCGCCGGCAATCGGCGCCTCCCGCTCCAGAATACCGCCGGTCACATTCTTGTTCGGATTCGGCCGGACGTGGTGCTTCAGCTGGTTCACGTTCTCCACGAGCAAGCGGCCATCCGCATACACTCGCAAGACGCTACCGCGCTTACCCTTGTCCTTCCCGACCCGCACTATCACTTCATCACCCTTTCGGATCTTCTGCATGACGCACCTATATCACTTCTGGAGCAAGCGAAATAATCTTCATAAACCGTTGGTTACGCAGCTCGCGCGTGACGGGCCCAAAAATACGGGTTCCGATCGGCTGATACTGCGGGTTCAACAATACCGCGGCATTGCTGTCAAATCGTACCACTGAGCCGTCCGACCGGCGTACGCCGACCTTGGTGCGCACAATAACGGCGTCGTACACATCCCCTTTCTTCACACGCCCACGGGGCACTGCCTCTTTGATGCTGATCTTAATAATGTCGCCAATTCCCGCATAACGGCGCTTGGATCCGCCGAGCACCTTTATGCATTGGACCTTCTTGGCCCCACTGTTGTCCGCAACGGACAGTACGCTTTGCATCTGAATCATGGTGTTCCTTCCGTTTGGCGCGCAGTGGAAAGCCCGCCATCATAACATCGATTCTGTTCGCACCAAAGTGCCTTAGACTACAGGCGGCCTATCCAACACCCGAACTAGGCGCCAGGTCTTCGTTTTCGACAAGGGGCGGCACTGTTCTACCAGCACGAGATCCCCCTCGCGCCCCTCGTTGTTTTCATCGTGCGCATGGAGCTTTGTGCTCCGGCGAACGAACTTCCCGTAGACCGGATGCGGCGTCTGCCGCTCGATCTTCACGGTGATCGTCTTGTCCATTTTGCTGCTCGTGACCCGCCCAGACACCGTCCGCGCCGATTTACTTGCCGTCACTTCGGTCATGACTGGCTCTCCGTCTGTTGCATGATCGTCAGTACTCGCGCGATATCGCGGCGCACTTTGCCGATCTCGGTCGAATTACTCAATTGGCCGGTCGCCTTCTGCATGCGCAAGGTAAATTGACGCTCACGCAAACTCTCTAACTCCCGCTTCCTGTCGTCGGCCGAAGCCGCACGCATCTCTTTTAGATCCATGGCCGCCCCTTAAAACACTTGTCGCGCTACGAACGCGGTCTGTACGGGCAACTTAGCCGCCGCCAGCTTGAAGGCATCGCGTGCCACGGCCTCGGTAACCCCTTCCATTTCGTAGAGCACCTTGCCGGGCTGAACGAGCGCGACCCAATACTCCGGGTTACCCTTACCCTTACCCATGCGCACTTCCAGCGGCTTTTTAGAAATCGGCTTATCTGGGAACACGCGAATCCAAACCCGCCCGCCACGCTTGATGGAACGTGTCAGCGCCCGTCGTGCCGCCTCGATTTGCCGAGACGTAAGCCGTCCGCGCCCCAAGGCTTTCAGGCCAAACTCACCGAAACTGACCTTGTTGCCCCGTGACGCCAGCCCACGATTGCGGCCCTTATGTTGTTTCCGAAACTTCGTTCTTTTTGGTTGCAGCATCTCGTGTTGGAATTAGGCTGTCGCCTTCTTCCCCTCCGTCTCCGCCTCAGCGGCATTGAGCTGGCCGTAAATCTCGCCCTTGAATATCCACACCTTGATACCGATGATTCCGTATGTGGTGTGGGCCTCGGCCACGCCGTAGTCGATATCTGCACGCAAGGTATGCAATGGCACACGCCCCTCGCGATACCACTCCGTGCGGGCAATTTCCGCCCCGTTGAGGCGTCCAGCACACATAATCTTGATGCCCAGGGCGCCTAGGCGCATCGCATTTGTCACCGACCGCTTCATGGCACGGCGAAACATGATGCGCTTCTCTAGCTGCTGCGCGATATTCTCGGCCACTAGCGCCGCATCGAGTTCAGGCTTGCGAATCTCCTCGACGTTTAGCTGCACCGGCACGCCGGCAAGCTTCGTCAGTTCCTGCCGCATCCGCTCGATATCCTCACCTTTCTTACCGATCACGATACCGGGCCGCGCGGTCCGGATCGTGATATTCACGCTCTGCGCAGGCCTTTGAATGATAACCGAGCTCACTGCCGCGTGAGCGAGCTTCGCCTTCAGCCAGCGCCGTAGGTCCACGTCGGCTCGAAGGTTGGCGGTGTAGGCGCCACGATGCGCGTACCACTTTGCCGTCCAATCCCGAACGATCCCAAGCCGCATTCCGATCGGATTGATTTTTTGACCCATATTAATTGCCCCTCTCGGACGCCACTGTCACGCTGATATGGCTAGTGCGCTTCAAAATACGTGCGCCGCGGCCTTTAGCACGCGCCTGAAATCGCTTTAAGGTCGGCGCCCCGTTGACCTGGATCTCTAACACCTTCAGCTCATCCACATCGGCACCGTCATTATTTTCGGCGTTGGCAATCGCGGACTCTAGTACCTTTTTCAGGATACGCGCCGCCTTCTTGGGGCTAAACTCGAGCACCTCAAGCGCTCGCCCGACCGGCAACCCGCGCACCAAATCCGCGACCAACCGACCTTTCTGGGCGGAAACATGCACGTTTTTCAAAATGGCCTTCGTTTCCATGATTAGCCCCCCGATGCCTTTTTATCGGCCGTATGGCCCTTAAAGGTCCTGGTCGCGGCGAATTCGCCGAGCTTGTGGCCCACCATATTGTCGGATATCAACACCGGCACGTGCTGACGCCCATTATGAATGGCGATCGTCAGGCCAATAAAGTCCGGCATGATCGTTGACCGGCGCGACCAAGTCTTAATCGGCTTTTTGGTCCCTGTCCGTTGCGCTTCCCCGACCTTGTTGGCTAGGTGAGCATCGAGAAATGGTCCTTTCTTAATCGAACGTGGCACTGTGCGCCCTCACACTTTTCCGTTACTTCTGAAATCGACGACGAATAATCATGCCGTCGGTCCGTTTGTTCATGCGAGTCCGGTAACCCTTAGTCGGGGTACCCCACGGACTCACCGGGTGACGACCACCTGAAGTCCGGCCCTCACCACCACCATGCGGATGGTCGACCGGGTTCATGGCCACGCCCCGCACGGTCGGCCGAATACCACGCCACCGCGATGCGCCAGCCTTACCCAGCTTCCGCAACGAATGTTCGTTGTTGCCGACCTCACCTATGGTCGCGCGACACTCGATATGGACCTTACGAACCTCGCCTGAACGCAGGCGCAATTGCGCGTACTCCCCTTCCCGTGCCACATACTGGAGCGCGGCACCAGCCGAGCGCCCGATTTGTGCGCCCCGCCCAATCTTCAACTCCACGCAATGCACCGTGGTTCCGACTGGGATATTGCGCAGAGGGAGGCAGTTTCCTGGACGAACCGGCGCCTCGACCCCTGACAACAGCTCTTGGCCTACGTCGACACCCTTGGCCGCAATGATGTATCGGCGTTCGCCATCGGCGTAGAGCATCAGCGCGATATGCGCACTGCGATTAGGATCGTACTCTAAGCGCTCGACCTTGGCGGGAATTCCGTCCTTGTCCCGCCGAAAATCGACGAGTCGATAATGACGCTTATGCGCGCCGCCGCGATGCCGAACCGCGATTCGTCCGCCACTCCCGCGGCCGTCGATCTTGGCCTTCTTTTCCACAAGCGGCCCAAATGGCGCACCCTTATGGAGCGCGGGGCTTACGACCTTGACTAGACCGCGTCGGCCGGCCGATGTTGGCTTTACCTTTATAATTGGCATCCGTCCCCCTACTGCCCCGTTCCGAACTGAATATCAAAGCCGGGCTTCAATGCCACGTAGGCCTTCTTGACGTCGGATCGCCGCCCCGGGGTCTTACCCGCTTTGGTCTTACCCTTCAGAAGGGCAATACGGACCGCGGCCACCTCGACCTTAAAAAGCTTCTCGACTGCCGCCTTGACGGTCGCCTTGGTGGCGTCTTTACGCACCCGAAACACGAACTGCCGGTGCTTCTCTGCCAATCTCGTCGCCTTTTCCGAAACGTGCGGCGCCAGCAGAACCTCGTATAAGTTAGTCGTCACGCCAGCATCTCCTCTAGCTTTCTCACCGCCCCGACCGTCATGATCACCTTCTCGTGCGCAATCAACGAGACGGGATCAACGCGGTCGCATGGTCGCACAGCTACCCGAAAGAGGTTGCGCGCGGCAAGGGCTAGCGAGTCATCCACGTTATCGGACACTATCAATACGTTCGGCGACCGGCCCGTGATTCCGAACCCCGCCAGACACGTTAACAAGTCCTTGGTCTTAGGTCCCGACCGCATCTCATCGACCGTGATCAACCGATCCTGCCGAATAAGCTCGGACACGATCGAGCGCAGGGCCACGCGGCGCATCTTTTTATTGACCTTTTGGCTAAAATCCTGCAATGAGGCCGGAAATGTCTTGCCGCCCCCGCGCCAGATCGGGCTACGGATGCTGCCTGCGCGCGCCCGGCCTGAACCCTTCTGGGCCCATGGCTTCTTGGTGCTGCCGCTCACCGCCGCGCGATTCTTTTGCGCCCGCGTCCCCGCGCGACCGCCCGCCTGATAGGCCACCACGATCTGGTGAACCAAATGTTCCTTGAACGGCACGCCAAACATAGCGTCCGCGATATCCATCTCGGCGGTTCCGCCCGCCGCCTTTACCACAGTCATCTTCATGAGCTCTTGGCCTCCGCCTTCCGGGCCTTCACTGCGGGCCGCACTATGACGTCCGACCCCTTCGACCCCGGCACCGCCCCGCGAATCAACAGGAGGTTGCGCTCGGTATCGACGCGCACGATCATGAGATTCTGCTGCGTGCGGGTCTTGGCGCCCAAATGGCCCGCCATCTTCTTGCCTGGGAACACGCGTCCGGGAGTCTGACGTTGACCGATCGAACCAGGCGCCCGATGCGACAGCGAGTTACCATGCGACGCGCGGCCACCGGCGAAATGATGGCGCTTCATCACCCCGGCGAATCCTTTACCGATAGTCGTGCCCTGCACGTCTACCATTTGGCCGGCCGCGAAGATATCCACGCGGATCTCCGCCCCGACCTCTAAACTCTGGCCTTCATCACCCTCTAGCCGAAATTCCCAGAGGCTTGCCGCGGGCTCGATCTTCGCCTTCGCGAAATGCCCCGCCAAAGCCTTCGTGACTCGCGATGGACGCCGGGTACCGGCTGCCACCTGCACCGCACGGTAGCCGTCGCTCGCCACGTCTTTGATCTGGGCCACGTGATTGCGCTCGACTGCGACCACCGTCACGGGCGCTACCACGCCATTGGCCGCAAACACACGGCTCATGCCAATCTTTTTCCCTACAATTCCGAGTGCCATGACCGCTCCTAGCTAACTTTTATCTCGACATCCACACCGGCCGCGAGATTGAGCTTCAAGAGCGCATCCACCGTTTTCTCGGTGGGCTCAATGATGTCCATGATGCGCTTGTGCGTGCGAATTTCGAATTGATCCCGCGAACTCTTATCGACGTGAGGCGAACGCAACAGCGTGTAGCGCTCAATCTTCGTTGGCAGCGGAATCGGGCCTTTGACAATCGCCCCAGTGCGTTTTGCCGTATCGACAATTTCCATGGCCGAACGATCAATCAACCGATGATCGAACGCCTTGAGACGAATTCTTATTTTCTGATTGGCCATGGTCTACTCGAGTATCTTCGCTACCACGCCGGCACCCACCGTACGACCACCTTCACGGATGGCGAACCGAAGTCCCTCTTCCATGGCGATCGGGTTGATGAGGCTGATCGTGAGTTTGACGTTATCCCCCGGCATTACCATCTC
>DATKTV010000076.1:0-14364 GCA_035530915.1 Acidiferrobacter sp.
TTATTCATTATGAGTAAAGCATACCGCATGGGCGAGTTCGCAAAACGTATCGGCAGGTCTGCCCAGACGGTTCGACGATGGGAGCGCGAAGGCAAGCTGGTTGCCAAGCGCCTTCCGTCTGGGCATCGCGCTTTCGACGAACCGGATGGGCGACACATGGTGGGTGGAGCACCCGAAAAGCGGCTAACAATCGTTTATTGCCGTGTAAGCAGTACTGGGCAAAAGGACGATCTGGCCTCACAGGTTGACGCTATGGCAGCCTATTGTCGGGGTGCGGGTATTGCCGTGGACGAATGGGTCCAGGAAATGGGCGGCGGCATGAACTTTAAGCACAAGCGTTTCCTTAATATCCTGGATCGCATTCAACGCGGTGAAGTCGGGAAGTTGCTGGTGGCGCACAAAGATCGACTGACGCGGTTCGGGTATGACCTCATTGGACATCTGGCCACTGAAAATGGCTGTGAAATCGTGGTTGTCAACCAAAACTCCCTGTCTCCGCAACAGGAAATGGTCGAAGACTTACTCTCGATTGTGCATACCTTCAGTCGCCGGTTATATGGAATGCGGAAATGCAAGAAACAGTTGCGGGAAGATTATCCGGAATACAGAGTGACCGAACCCAAGGAACTGTTGCAATGATCACCGTTACCCGCACATTACCGGCTGACGTTCCCGATGTTCTGCACTCTATCTGCAAAGCGATGGGCATTGTCCGGGCCGACATCTGGCGGCGTTATGGGGCTTTGGGGACTGTGGGCAAATCAGCCAACGATGTTCGCAAGCCTAAAGGGCGGAACTGGCGATGCCAAGCCTGTGGATTTGAAGGCCACAGGGACATCGTGGGCGCGGTCAACATGCACCCTATCGCCGATGGTCAAGTGGTGCCGTTTCCTAAACGCATCACGTATCTCCGTCCGGGAAGTCGCCGACGGAGTAGTAGCCCGGACACGGGCCACCGACTGGATTCGTCTAGTCGGCGTTGTCTTGCCGAAGCACGGAATCAAGCGCCGCAGGATGTGTGTGCGGGCTCTCTGGAGCATGCCCATGAACCGTGTTACTCGATAAGAAGCTTACCCGCTTTAGCGGGTTGAGGGTGTCACCAGGATACCGGGTAGATGAGAATCAGGCTACCCGACAGATGCGCACGTCGCCTCATCTACACAAACCAGCGCGCGGCGTGTGTGGCGTCCGTGCAGAAGTGCCTCGATGGCGAGATCCAGTTCCCGGCGGTTTATGGCCCGGTGAAGGAGCGCAAAATCACGCGGCCGCCATACCGTAGCCAGGCGCTGCCAAATATCCTCACGCACGGCCATGGGGCAAAGAACGGAATCGATCCCCAGGAGTTTGATGCCGCGTAATATGAAGGGAAACACCGAACTGTGCAGCTGCGTCCCGCCGACCATGCCGCAAGTCGCAACCGCGCCACCGTATCCTACGCCTTTCAGGGCATGCGCCAGGGTAGCCCCGCCCACCGTATCGATCACCGCCTGCCAGCGGGCCTTGTGAAGCGGCCTATCCGTGCCCTCCGCACCGTTGTTGCCGTCTTCGACGCGCGCGGCGCCCAAGGCCAGCAAATAGGGTTCCTCTTCGGTCTTTCGCGTCTGCGCCACGACCCGAAACCCGAGCTGAGAAAGCAGCATAACAGCGATGCTGCCGACGCCGCCGGTCGCCCCGGTCACTAGGACCTCGCCACGCTGTGGATCGGTGTCGTGATGGAGAAGGGCATCGACTGCCAAGGCGGCCGTGAAGCCCGCAGTCCCGAGGACCATACTTTCCTTGGCCGTAAGACCCTGCGGGATCGGCAGTATCCACTCGCGCGGCACCCGCACATAGTCCCCATAACCGCCCCACACCTCCGTGCCCAGACCGAAACCTGTGACGAGAACTGCGCCGGCGGAATGCTCTTCGTCGACAATAGTGCCGGCCGCATCGATGCCCGGCACGTGCGGCAAGGTCTTGACGACTCCGGGTTCACCACGGGCCGCCAGGGCATCCTTGTAATTGAGACTCGAGAATTGCACTCGAATTAGCGTGCCAGCCGACCCCAAATCCGAGAGACTTCGCGAAGCGAGCCCGTGCACGAGAACTCCGTGCTGATCCCTATTCACAACGTAGGCGGTAAAAGCCTGCATCAGATCTGCTTTTTTTAATTAGGGGCCGTCTTAATTAGGGGCCGTCGACCGCCTAGGGCAGTCGGCGCACGCCCTGTTGAGTGCCGAGCAGTAATATATCGGCGCCACGACGCGCGAACAGGCCGTTTGTCACAACACCCGTAATGTTATTGAGTCGTTCTTCAAGCGCTGCCGGATCAAGGATCTTTAACCCATGGACATCGAGGATCACGTTACCGTTATCCGTCTGAAATCCCTGACGCAAGACCGGCTCGCCCCCTAAGGCCACGATCTCGCGCGCCACAAGGCTTCGCGCCATCGGGATCACCTCGATGGGTAAAGGGAAGTGTCCAAGCACGTCAACGAGCTTACCTTCGTCCGCGATACACACAAAACTGCGACTCGCGGCCGCGACGATCTTCTCGCGCGTCAGCGCGCCGCCACCGCCCTTAATCAGCGCTCGGTGAATGGTTGCCTCGTCGGCGCCATCGACATAGACGGTGAGGCTGCCCACTTCATTTAAATCAAACACGGGAATGCCGTGTTTCTTCAGGCGCTCGGCCGTGGCAATCGAACTTGCCACGGCACCATCGAGCCGTCCCTTGATGGTCGCTAAGCAATCAATAAAGTGGTTCGCGGTGCTCCCGGTGCCGACACCAATCACGCCCCCTACGGGCACGAACTCCAAAGCCGCTTGGGCGGCCGCCTTCTTCATGTCATCTTGAGTCATGGCGGCAGGATACCCCGCCTTTATCGCGAATAAAAGACCAAAACCGAGCCCGCATAAGGCAGTTTGGCGGCCCGCCCGACACGCCGACACGCCAGCTGCGGATGACAAGCTATGGGCCTGGTAGTCCCGCCCAAGGGCGTCTGTTAAACTGAAGCACCTTCAGGCCGAGCGCATGACCCGCAACTATCTCAAACGCATTCTCAGTTCTCGCGTCTATGACGTCGCTATCGAAAGCCCGCTCTCGGTAGCGGCTGGGCTGTCGCGACGCCTGGGCCGCACCGTTTTGTTGAAGCGCGAGGACATGCAGCCCGTCTTTTCCTTTAAGCTCCGTGGCGCTTATAACAAAATTGCCAATCTTTCCCTCGAGGAACGCGCCCTTGGGGTCATTACCGCATCGGCGGGAAATCACGCCCAGGGCGTCGCGCTCGCGGCCCGCCGTCTGGGCATCCGCGCGATCATCGTCATGCCCGCCATCGCACCCCAAATCAAGGTCGATGCCGTACGAGAACTAGGCGGCGAAGTCGTCCTGTTCGGCGAAAACTATGATGCTGCCTATGCGCACGCCCGGCACTTGAGCACGGAGCAGAAACTGCCGTTTATCCATCCCTATGATGATCCGGACGTGATCGCCGGCCAAGGCACGGTCGGAATGGAAATCCTGAAACAACACCCCGCCGATATCGAGGCGATTTTTGTGCCGGTGGGCGGTGGTGGCCTCATCGCAGGTATCGCCGCCTACATCAAGGCCCTGCGCCCCGCCACCCGCATCATCGGCGTCGAACCGGTGGACGCCGATGCGCTGGCGCGCTCGCTCAAATCCGGGTCGCGCGTGATGCTCGATCGGGTCGGCACGTTTGCCGATGGCGTCGCGGTCCGGCAAGTCGGACGCGAGCCCTTTCGGATTGCGCGCCGACTGGTGGATGACGTGCTGGTAGTCAGCAACGATGCCATCTGCGCGGCCATAAAAGATATCTTTGAAGACACCCGGTCGATCGTGGAGCCGTCCGGAGCATTGGCCGTGGCCGGCCTGAAGGCCTATGCGGCGGCTAACACCACCGGCGGAACCTTGGTCGCCATAGCGTCTGGCGCCAACATGAATTTCGACCGGCTGCGCCATGTCGCCGAACGCGCCGAGATCGGGGAACGGCGGGAGATCCTCTTTGCGTCCACGATTCCCGAAACGCCCGGCAGTTTTCGGAAGTTTTGCTCGCTGATCGGCCAGCGCAACATCACTGAATTCAACTACCGATACGCGGATAAACGGATTGCGCATGTGTTTGTGGGTATCCAAATAGCGGGGGGTAGCAGCAGCCATGACCTCTTTGCGGCGCTGACACAAGCCGGCTATGAGATCCTCGACCTCACCGACAACGAGATGGCCAAGCTCCATATCCGCCATCTCGTCGGCGGCCGGTGCCCGATCGACGATGAGCTGATCTACCGCTTTGAATTCCCGGATCGGCCGGGCGCCTTGATGGGTTTTCTGAATGCGATGAGCGAGACCTGGAATATCAGCCTCTTTCATTACCGCAACCATGGCGCCGACTACGGTCGCGTCCTAGTCGGCATGGAGGTGCCGCCGGACGAACGCGAGCGACTGCCCGCATTCCTGGAGACACTCGGGTTCGACTACCAAGACGAGACCGGCAACGCCGCATACCAGCTGTTCCTGCGCTAGGCCAGCACACAGCGAGCCCGGCGTCCACCACTGAGCTAAGTAGCTCAGGCGTCCCCTTCTCAGGAGCTGCGGGCCGCCAAGGCCTCGTCGTTAAAGGCCCCGTCTATGGCGTGAACCGTGGCCTCCATCCGGCGCAGATCGGTCACCGGTGCGTTATCACCCATAGCACGCAAACGTAGCGGGCCCAACGAGGTAGTCGCCTCCGCGCGCGTAACCAGGGCATCGGCGGACGCTCCGGCCACACCGCCTGCGATCGCCGCTATGATTTCGCCTGCCAGGATGTCCTTGTGGGTCTTGGCGGCAGCCTTTTGCAGAGTCTCCTCATATGTGCCGTCCCATATTTCGTAACCCGAGTTCTCGTTTAGATAGACCAACAGTTCACGAAGTGTCATGCGCGCCTCTCGATAATTAGCCCGCAATCAAACCATCGCGGAGATTCACGTGGCATGATTCCTGGACCCGTTCGAAATAGTACATGAGATCGATAGGGAGCGTTACCCCATCCAAAAGCTGAAGAGGGAAGAGATCCGCCGTCAACAGGATGTCGGCGGCGGACAGATCCCCGGCATAGAATCTATGCCGGGCCACATAAGCGCCCAACGCCTTCAGGTGCGTCAGGGAGTCTAGCTGGGCATAGGCGGCGTAACGATCATTCGCCAAGCTCTCCAGGCTCGCGCCAAACCGCGTCTGCACGGTGGCCTTGTAGGACGCCAAGTGAGCATCGTTATCCCCAATGCCGAGATAGGCCGGGCGTACCGGGGCGTGGAGCCGCGCCAGTATCTCGTCTGCGCTGGTGCGCCAATCGCACAAAAACTCCCACTGCCCCGCCGCTAAAGGGGCGAAGAGACTCAAGGCAGGCACCCTTCGATCGATCTCTTGCAAAAGATCGGCACGGCCCGCGTCGATATGGCCGTCGTCCCAACAGACGACCGGGACCGATCGCGCCACACCCAGATCAAAGAATGTCTCGTCGTCATCGTAGTCAGGGACGATAAGCTGATAGGTGACGGACTTAAAAGAGAGCGCCAGACGGATTCGCTCCGAGGCCGCCTCGAACCAAAAATGATAGAGCTTCATGGCCGCGCCGCAAGGCCCCGAATAATATGCCACTCATCATCCGTAACGGGCAGAACCGAGAGCCGGTTGCCACGTGCGAGCAGGCGCATCCCCACAAGCATCGGACAGGCCTTCAGGTCGGCGAGCGTAAGCGGTCTCGGGTAGCGTTCTCGGAAGGCCACATCGACCATTGACCAAATCGGCTTCGCTACCGTGGATCGGGGGTCGTAGTGATGGTCGTTCGGATCCAAGGCCGTAAGGTCCGGATGGTGCTCACCGACGATCTCGACCTCGCCGACAATGGCGGGTATGGCGCAACTCGAGTGATAAAAGAACGCGCGATCACCACGCGCCATGGTGCGCATAAAGTTCCGGGCCTGAAAATTGCGCACCCCGTCCCAAGGCTCTGGACGACCCCTTGCGATAAGATCGTCAAGCGAAAATGAGCTGGGTTCGCTCTTGAAGAGCCAATACCGCATCAATCCTCGCGCAAGCTCACGCGCTGGATACTACGACTGCGGCCGGTCTTTCCATCAATGTCGATCACGACACCACACAAGGTTGCCGGCCCTTCGGCCACCTCTAAGCGTTCGGGCAATTTCTGGACCATGCGCCTCAAGACCTTGTCCTTGTTCATGCCGATAACAGAATCATAGCAACCGGTCATACCGACATCGGAAATATAGGCGGTACCGCCCGGGAGAACGCGCTCATCGGCCGTCGGGACGTGAGTGTGCGTGCCGACCACCGCACTTACCAGGCCATCCAAAAACCAGCCCATGGCCATCTTTTCGCTGGTCGCCTCCGCATGGCAATCCACCAATACCACCTTGATATGGGGAGGCTTGGTAGCCAGCGTCGTCTTCGCGCAAGTGAACGGACAATCGAGGGTCGGGTGCATAAATGCGGTCCCCATGACGTTAAGAACGGCGAACGGTTCGCCTTGGGCAGTCTGCCCAACGTACCAGCCGCTCCCCGGGGTGCCAGCGGGGTAGTTGTGGGGGCGCAGCAAGCGGGGTTCCTGGGCCACGAGATCCAAGGCCCCGCGCTTGTCGAAGATATGGTTGCCACTACTGAGCACATCGATCTTGTGGGCAAGACACTCACGCAAGATCTTGTCTGTCACCCCAAAGCCACCCGCGGCGTTTTCGATATTGACAACGACCGCGTCGAGCTTAAAACGCTCGCGCAGGACGGGGAGCCGGCCTAACAGAACCCGCCGCCCCGCCTCACCGACCACATCCCCCACGAACAGCAGATTCATAACCTTCTCCGGGTGCGATAGACCCTCTTTTCTGTCAGGATCGCATGCAGACGGACATCATGGGGATCGTTCGGCAATTTTGCCACCCGCTGACACTCGAACGCCACACCGATCAGGTGGGGTTTTATGTGCTTCTTACGGGATAAAAAAGCGAACGTGCGGTCATAGTGACCCCCTCCCTGACCCAACCTCGATCCGCGCAGATCAAAGCCCAAGAGCGGAACCAAAACCGCATCCAACTGAACCCCTTGCAGCTTAAGTCCCCACCGTGGCTCCATTATGCCATGGGTGTTACGGGCAAGCGACGATCGCCAGGGGCGAAACACAAGCGGAGAATTCGGCTGCTTGCTGACAATGGGCAAGTAAACCACGCAGCCCGAGCGCGCAAGCGCATACATGAGCGGCCGGGGATCGATCTCGGAACCGTGAGGCAAGTAGGCACCAACCCGCTTTGCGTGCCGGAGCAACAAACGCCCGCGCCGGGCTACACGTAACGCCCCGTTGCGACGCGCAGACGGCCGCACGCCTCTGCGGCACTCGCGCAACGCACGCCGCAGGCTCGGTTTCTCATGGGCCATGGGGACTGCACAACAAAATAGAGGCGCCCTCCACCTGTGCCGTAACCGTTCTTTGCCTCGAACCAAAGGTTCAAATGGGACACGTCCAAGTACTTCAGGCTTTCCGCTCGAGGCGGACATGCACAACAGCACCCAAGATCGCAGTTCCCGAGGCGAGAGTTAGGTTCAAGGGACACGGAACGGTTACGAACACCGCAGGGGGCGCCAAACCTGTAAACGACCTACAAAGGCCGCTCCTTTAACTCTTCTCGCAAAACTCCTCTCGCAAAACTCCATCTACTCTGTCGGAAAGCGCGCAAATGCGCTTATTCCACTCCTCCGACGACAACGCCGACCGCTCCCGCAATCGAAGAAGCTCGTAGGCCATATTCAAAGCCGCCATGACGGCGTTGCGCTCAACAGCCACCGGCCTATCAGCACGCTGCCCCTCTTGCATGCGGGCATCCAGATAACGCGCCGCCTTTACCAGGGCATCGCGTTCCTCCTTGGGGCACGCGACCGTAAATTCTTTACCTAGCACCGAGATATGGATCGTTTCTTTGTCTGCCGCCATCACCGACTCTCGCGGGCAATAGCGGCAACGCGACCGATCATCTCCTCTACGCGCGTCCGCGCCGCGCGCGTCCGCTCGTTTAGGCGCACATACTCAGCAGACAATGCCTGGTGACGCGCTCGCCACGCCGCATTCTCCTCCTGAAGTCGCCGACACATGGCAACCAAGTCCTCGACCCGACGCTCTAACTTTACCAGCGCGTCCACGTCGAAAAGGGGTTCGCCGCTCATGGGTTCACTATAGAACTCGGGCGGGCCGTGGTCAACGCCCGCCCTGCGGGGTTTGCCGAAACCGATGGGTGGCAAGACCGGCGCGTCAAGGTAGAATGCGCGGATGGACTATGACCTCTCTTTTGACGCAACGGCCCGGACCCTGGAATCTGCCGGGATATCGGTTAATCCCGCAGAGGCGCACGGCATCCTGACGGGGCTGGTTTGCGCGGGCAACGCAGACGCAGAGGTGGCCCTTTCGGCCTTGGGCGACCCCGGTGATTTCCCAGAGCTTAGGGATTATGTCACCGCGACACACGACCAGTTATCCCGTGGTCTTGGCGAGGCTGGGCTTGAGTTCGAGCCCTTACTACCAGACGAGGACTTACCCGCCGCCCAGCGTAGCCGGGCGCTTACACAATGGTGCAGTGGTTTTAACACGGGCTTTCATTTTCGTGGGACTGACGACACCGCGGGCTACTCGGAAACAGCGACTGAGGCATTGGCGGATATAGCCGAATTAGCGGACGCAAGCGGGACTGTGAGTGAGCCGGATCTAATCGAGATCATCGAGTACCTGCGGGTAGCCATCCAGCTGATCTACGAAGAGACCGCCGACAAGGCCGCCTAACGGTGTTTGTGGCACAAGGCCCCCTCCGCAAAGGGTGGCCATGGCCAGAGGCCCGATCCTTATTCCAGCACCGGGGCTCCTTGGTTGATCGATAAACATATCGCCCAAACGCCATGGCGCGGACGCCGACTTCGGGCATAATAGCGGCATGGACAAAAACCCCTTCAAGCGTCGGCGTGCGGAATTCATGGCCCTCATGGGCGAGGGCGTGGCTGTTATCCCCACGGCCCCTGTCCACAACCGCAACGGCGACGTCGACTTCCTTTTCCGGCCCGATAGCGACTTTTACTATTTGACGCACTTTCCGGAGCCAGAGGCCGTGGCGGTCTTGATTCCAGGACGGCCGCAAGGGGAGTTTCTTCTTTTTTGTCGCGAGCGCGACCTCGACAAGGAACAATGGGAGGGCTCGCACGCAGGCCAAGAGGGGGCCGTTGCGACCTATGGAGCGGACGACAGCTTTCCTATCGACGACATCGACGACATCCTCCCCGGTCTGCTCGAGAACCGACAACGCGTGTATTACAGCATGGGTCGCCACTCGGAATTCGATGGCCGCGTCCTAGACTGGGTCAATGAGGTTCGCAGCAAGTCCCGCGCTGGGGTGACAGCGCCTGGGGAGTTTGTCGACCCAAACTACCTGCTGCACGAGATGCGTCTCGTAAAGAGGCCTGAGGAAATCGCGCTTATGCGCCGGGCAGCGACAGTGGCCGGGGAAGGACATTTGCGTGCCATCAGGGCATGCGCGCCGGGGCTTCGCGAATACGAGTTGGAGGCCGAACTCCTCTACGCCTTCCGCAAGGGCGGTTCGGAATATCCTTCTTATCCGCCGATTGTCGCAAGCGGCGCCAACGCCTGCACCCTGCACTACACGGCAAACAACGCCCCCCTCAAAGCCGGGGCGCTGGTGTTGATCGACGCCGGCTGCGAAATCGACGGCTATGCATCGGACATCACCAGAACATTTCCGGTAGGACCACGATTCAGTTCCGAACAGCGCGCGCTCTACGACATTGTGCTCGCCGCACACAAAGCGGCGGTCGCACACATCGGGCCTGGCCAAGAATGGCCAAACGCCCACGAGGCCGCGGTGAAGGTGCTGACGCAGGGCTTGGTCGACTTGAAGTTGCTTGAAGGATCGGTCGATGGGCTTATTGAGAGCGGCGGCTATAAACGATTTTACATGCACCGAACCGGCCACTGGCTCGGCCTCGACGTGCACGATGTCGGTGACTACCGGGTGGCAGACATGCCGCGAGTCCTTGAGCCGGGCATGGTAACGACCGTGGAGCCCGGTTTATATATCAAGGCCGCCGATGACATCCCCAAGGCCTTCCGCAATATCGGCATCCGGATCGAAGATGACGTGCTCGTAACCAAGACCGACTATGAAATCTTGAGTCACGCCGTCCCAAGGCGCGCGGAAGATATCGAGGCGTTGCGCGCAGAATGCCTGTAAGTCGAGGTTCCTACGACATCGTCATCTGTGGCGGCGGCTTGGTCGGAACAAGCCTTGCGTTAAGTCTCGCGCACTTGCCGCTTACCGTGTGCCTCGTCGACCCGGCACCGACCGCCCCGCCTCGCCACAAAGATGATCGCACGTTCACCATTGCGCAGGGATCAAAGCGTACCCTGACAAGCCTCGGTGTATGGCCCTTACTCCCTAGCGACAGCTTCCACCCGATAAGCGAAATCGAGGTCTCCGATTGCATGGGGCGCTTTGGTCTCACTCATATCGATGCCCACGAACTGGAGACGGAGGCGCTTGGATTTGTCGTCGAGAACTCGGCTTTGCTCGGAGCCTTGTACGTGGCGCTAGAAACGACCAAGGTCACGGTCCGAACGGGGCACTTTACGGACATCGATCAACACACGAACTCGGTAACCGTCACGATCGCCGAGGCCGATGGCCCGCACCAGCTATCCTGCCGTTTACTCGTTGGTGCCGACGGCACAAACTCGGCGGTGCGCACGACATGCGCCATTCCAGTCACCCGTCATGACTATAATCGCGAGGCCCTAGTCACCAACTGCCGGGTCTCTGCGCCAAGACCGCACACCGCATTCGAGCGATTCGCGGAACAAGGGCCGATTGCCGCGCTCCCGCTCGGCGATGACCGCTATACGTTTGTGATCAGTCGCATAGACGCCAAGCTATGGCAGGACCTGAGCGAGGCCGACTTTCTTGTGCAATTGCAAGCGGCGTTCGGCAATCGGTTGGGCCGGCTCCTTGATGCGAGCGCACGCCTACGCTTCCCCTTGATCCTCCAACAGGCCCCCAACCCCGCGGCCGAGCGCGTAGTCATCATCGGCAACGCCGCCCATACCTTGCACCCGGTGGCGGGACAGGGGTTCAATTTGGGCCTGCGGGATGTCGCGGCCCTCGCCGATCGGATTGCCGACGCTTATCGAAGGCATGAGGATTTTGGCAGCCGGGCGCACCTCGATGCCTACGTAAAAGGACGCGCGCGCGACACGGCGAACACCATCCGTTTCACCGATAGCTTGGTGCGAATATTCGGCTACGGCGCGGGCCCGCTGGTAGTGGCCCGCAACGTTGCCTTGACCCTAGTGGACTGCCTGCCCGGAATAAAGCGGGCCTTGGGACAACGGACTATGGGACTGAAAGGTCCACTACCGAGACTGATGCGAGGACTGAAGCCATGATACGTCTCGACAATGAGCGCGATGTCATTATCGTCGGTGCGGGCGCGGTTGGCTCGGCACTTTGTTATGCCCTGGCCTTACGGGGACTTACGGTTGCCATGGTCGATGCGCAACCGGCGCACACGGAACCTAGCGTGCGCACCAGTGCACTCACAAACGCCTCTTGCCAGTGGCTTTCGACGCTCGGCCTCTGGCCCCATGGCGACCTGAAGGTCGCCCCGATGAGCGGCCTTCAGATCCTAAATGGAAATGGTCGGGGCCGGCTTCGGTTTGACAGTGCGGATCTCGGCCTGGAGAACCTGGGCGTGATCGTAGACCATGCCGCCTTCGAGACCCTGCTCCGGTCCCGGGCGCGAACCGCTCCGGGCGCGCAATGGCACAACGAGGCCGCAAGACACGTATCCTTGCACCATGCGCATACGGAGGTAGTCTTGGCGAGCGGCCGCAGCCTTCGGGCACCGCTACTCATAGCCGCTGATGGGGCACACTCCATCGTGCGCGATCAACTCGGCGTTTCCGTATGGCGACACGACTACGGACAAACAGCGATCTGCGCCAACATCCAGCTAGGGTGCAGCCATGACGGCGTAGCCTGGCAACGATTCCTGGCAACCGGACCGCTCGCCCTTTTACCCCTTCCGGATCCGACCCAATCGTCGCTCATTTGGTCGACTGCGAATCTCGAGGCGGAGCAGCTACGAGAGCTGTCAGAACGCGATTTTAACGATACCCTCACGCAGGCCTTCGGAGCCGACCTCGGCACACTCCAAATTTTGAGTCCGCGCGCGTACTTCCCGCTCATGGCCGCGCACGCCGAACAATATGTGGGTTCGCGTTTCGCCCTGATTGGGGACGCGGCGCACCGCGTCCATCCGTTGGCAGGCCAGGGAGTCAACTTGGGTTTTGCCGATGCCCAGACACTGGTGCAGACCCTTCTCGACGGTCGTGCAAAGGGCACCGATCTCGGCAGCCGTCGTCTATTGCGACAATACGAGCGGTCCCGTAAAGGCGCTAATCTCGGGATGTTGCTGGCCACCGATGTTCTCAACCGCGCCTTTCGCCATCGAAGCCCCTGGAGCGAGGAACTTCTCACCATGGGTCTCAATATCACTCAGACCTTAAACCCGCTGAAGGCCTTTTTTATGAACCAAGCTGGCGCCCAGCCCCAGCATCAGTGACTTATGGGCGCCTTGGGAGCAGAACGCCGCTCTCGCCGTGGACGCGGCCTTTAATCGGCGGGTTTCCGCTCTCGGCGATCCGAACCGACCGCACTGCCTAGTCGTACTGGAGTGCCCGCCCTCAGGCGAGGCCGGCGTCCTAAGTTCACCTAAAGCGGTCCGCCGAACCTGCAACATCCAAAGTGGGACCTGAATCAACCGGCCAACATACGATGGCGCTTATCGATGCAACCTCAGCAAATCGAAGCATATAATCCTGGTATCTTCTCATTGGTCTGTTCCCGTGACGCTGTGGAATAACGCGATCGCGCGCTCGTAGTTATCGCTCGACACCTTCCGCTACTCGTTCTGCTTGATCGTTTTTTGAAAGGCCCGCGCATGCCCGCCCTTCAAAATGGAGGTCTCCATTACCCACAAGGGTACGCTCGGAAATCGGTTGGTCGGCCAGCTGGTACGGGCGGGATAGTGGCGGTGTCGAGCATAGGTCTTCGGCGCTGGATCAGACTGAGAGAGATTGCGAGTCGGGGGCCTTTCGTGTCCCCTGAACGACCCGTTGATCAGCGCAGAAAATGAACTCTATGGATCCTATGCTCGGCCGCCGGCATGAAGTGTTATTTTGAAGTCGCTTCTTTGGCAAACATCGCCAGCGCATGGCTCACTTTGGCAACCGCCGCACCGCAATGTCTCATATGATGGCGCTTGGCCATGTATTTTGGGCTGTTATACAAGTACCACACCCGCCCTCTAGCATCTTCCATAATCAAGGCCTTTTGTGGCAGGTCGATACCCATGCTCTGGCTGCACTGCATTAACGGCGTGCCGACCTTCGGGTTGCCAAAAATCACGAGCTCGGTCGGACGCAACTTCAATCCCACTCTCGCCGCACCCGCCGTATGATCCACCGTGAGAAATACCGTCATACCCTTGGCCTTCAGATTGCTGATCAGGCGAGCCTCCGTAGTCTTTACGCTATAAGCGCTCCTGATCTTGATTATGCCGTTAGCGGCGAATGCTGAAGAGGAAAATAGGAGGGCCGTCATCAAAAATATCGACAATTTTTTCATTGTTTTGAACATCTCCCTGATTGTGGTGGGTGGTCTCACTCCATTAGTGCCGCGTTATTATAGGAGGTCTAAATTCTGAGCTCAATCCTAGGCGGCCTATCCCAATCATTTTGTTTGCCCGCGTGGTCCACGCAATCAGCAGCCTAATGGGGTTGCCGACAGCGACCATTCGATCAGAATCGAGCGGACTGTGTGGACCCGCATCGCCCCAAAAATACCCTCCAGGGGGACGATCTCAGCCAACGGACGGGCGCTCCCAGCGAGCCCTTCGCCTAAGGCCATTGCCGTTCTTGCGCGTGAATGATTGGCACCAGGGTTTGCCGGGGCTAGGGACCGGGCGGTTTGACAAGCGACGACCGCGAGCACGGGCTTCCGATGGGTTGGGGGGTACACCTGGTCAATAAGATCGTCCATTCCCGCCGCTGTTATCGATCCTGGAAATGTGACAAACGCGACGTGGTCTGGTGGAAGCCGCGCCCTCTAGGTGGGGGGTGAATCCCGGTTCGCCTACCAGAAAACGCCACAGTGCTCCGCCTATAACCGCGTAGTGGTTTAGGGGGTGGTAAAGTGGCGTCTCATGATGCGGATTCCATGATAACGATGATATCGTAACCCTCATGCCGAACCGCAAAGTCATCTATCGCCTGT
>DATKTV010000077.1:0-60640 GCA_035530915.1 Acidiferrobacter sp.
TCCGGGTGTATACGGAAACCAAGAAGGGAGTGTCGTTTGCGGCCCAATGCCGACACCTCACCCTTTGGCGCCAAAGCAACGCCGGCCTCGCCTCCCTTAATGCCCAATCGGAACAGGTGACGTTAAAGCGCCGGCACTTGGCCTTTCAAGCCTTCTTTCGGCGGGTGAAGAACGGGGGAGACGCCGGGCTTCCCCCGCTTCAAACCCCGCTCCCGTTATCCCGGCTGGGGTTTCCTGATTCATCGTCCCCTGCGCCAAGCTGTTTACGTATTCCGACCCAATCCTGCCACTGATTCCGATCCAATCCTGCCACTGATTCCGATCCAAAGCTGCCGCCCCAGTGGCAGCCGATCAAGTTGTGGGTAAACGACTGCCAGTCGCGGGATTTCATGAGGAGCACCGTCCCCGATACGGCCGCGCAAGCGGTTTGGTGGTGAGGGAGTTCAGCGCGGCGATGTCAGGAGGCGCGCGATCGATGCGCGATCGGGTCGCTCGACCACGCCCTGTTCCGTAATCAAGGCGTCGATAAGGCTAGCGGGCGTCACATCAAAAACGGGATTCCAGGCCCTCGCCCCGGCCGGGCTGTGGGCCACGCCATGCCATTCCAAGACCTCCTCTTGGGCGCGCTCCTCGATCGGAATCGCGGCCCCGTCAGGACAGCTGGCGTCAATCGTGCTGGTCGGGGCCACCACATAGAACGGCACCCCGTGGTGACGAGCCAAAACCGCAAGCCCATAGGTCCCGATCTTATTGGCGGTATCACCATTTGCGGCGATCCGATCGGCGCCTACCAAAACTGCGTGGATAATACCGGTGCGCAAGAGCGCGCCGGCGGCGCTATCGGCCAGCACGGTCACCGGCAGACCTTCCTCCATAAGCTCCCAGGCCGTGAGTCGCGCGCCTTGCAGCCAGGGACGGGTCTCGTCGGCATACACCATGGCGATCCCTTGGGCCGCAGCCGCGGCCCGCACGACTCCTAGGGCAGTCCCGTAACCGCCAGTGGCCAACGCCCCGGTATTGCAATGCGTCAACACGCGGGCCTCAGCCGGCAATAGCGCCGCCCCATACAGGCCCATCTGGCGATTGGCGGCAATGTCGTCGGCATGCAATTGGCGCGCGGCCGCCGCCACGGCCGCAACCGGGGAGCCCGACCCCACCGTTGCCATAACGCGCTCCATCACATCCAGGGCCCAGGCTAGATTGACCGCCGTCGGCCGACTCGCGCGCAAGAAGGCCAGATCGGGGGCTACGGCCGCGCGCCAGTCTCGCGGCTCGCGTTCATAGGCGGACTTGACCGCTAAAGCGGCTCCATAGGCGGCCGTCACCCCGATCGCGGGGGCACCACGCACCACCATGGCGCTGATGGCGCCGGCGACCTCGCGGGCCGTCTTACATATCTCGTAACGGAGTACGCTTGGCAAAACCCGCTGATCGAGCAAATACACGGCGCCATCGCGCAACTCGACGGCGCGCACCTTATCGTACGGAACATCAGTGACCACAAAACCCCCGCAAGCCTCACATACAGAATAAATGGTATCATGACACACGCCGTTTTTTTGTTGGGCCTATGCCAAAAAGTCTCGAACACCGCCCCGCGCTTGCGCTGTCTGGATCCGTGACCGACACGCGCCCCGTCTCAGGATTAGCGGGTGTCATGGCCGCGGCCCGCGCGGGCCGGCGTCCCACGGGCCCGCGGACCATCGTCTCGGCGGCCGCCAAAACCCAGACCGCGCCGCCGCGCTTGGTCATTACCACAACCCCAATGGACCCCTATGGAAGCTGACCTGTGCATTCGCGCGCCCTGGATTATCCCCGTTGAACCCCGCGGCCAAGTCCTGCGGGATCACGCCGTGGTCATTCGCGACGGGGTGATTGTCGCCATCGTGCCGCAATCCACCCCCGTGACCGCGACCACCACAACGGACTTGCCCGACCACGTCTTACTTCCAGGGCTCGTGAATGCCCACACGCACGCGGCCATGACGCTCTTTCGCGGACTGGCCGACGACCTACCCCTCCATCAGTGGCTAAACGAACACATCTGGCCTGCCGAAGGTCGCTTCGTCAATAGCGACTTCGTACGCGACGGCACAGCGCTGGCCGTGCTTGAGATGATAAAAGGCGGCGTGACGTGTTTTAGCGACATGTATTTCTTTCCCGACGACACCGCCGACGTCGTCATAGCCGCAGGCCTACGCGCTGTTCTCGGTCTCGTCGTCATCGATGTCCCGACGGCCTGGGCGCGCGATCCCGAGGAGTACTTAAGCCGGGGGATTACGCTCTGCGACAAGTGGCGCCATAACCCGCTCATAAAGCCGCTACTGGCGCCGCATGCGCCCTATTCGGTCTCCGATGAAACGCTGACGAAGATTCGGGTCCGCGGCGACGAACTCGATATCGGGCTCCATATGCATATTCATGAAACAGTCGGCGAGATCGAGCAATCGATCGAGCGCTACGGTATGCGCCCGATCGCCCGGCTAGACGGCCTGGGCATCATCCACTCGGACCTCATCGCAGTCCACATGACCCAGCTGACCGCAGAAGAGATGGCGCTGTGCGCCGAACGCGGCGTAAGCGTGGTCCACTGCCCGGAGTCAAACCTGAAGATTGCCGCTGGCATCTGCCCGGTCCCGCAACTGATCAACCACGGCGTGAACGTCGCCCTCGGCACCGATGGCGCCGCCAGCAACAACGATCTCGATATGTTCGGCGAGATGCGCACCGCGGCCTTACTCGCCAAGGGCGTAAGCGGCGACCCGACCGCCGTACCAGCACCCATAGCGCTTGAGATGGCGACCTTGAATGGCGCCCGCGCCCTGGGACTCGCCGATCGCATCGGATCGCTCGTCGTCGGGAAAAGCGCGGACATAATCGCCGTGGACTTAAGCGCGCCCGCTACCCAGCCGATCTTTGATGCCCTATCCCAACTGGTCTACGCCGCGAGCCGCGACCAGGTCAGCCATGTCTGGGTAGGCGGGCGGGCGCTGCTGCGCGACCGCAAGGCCGTGACCCTCGATGAAAAAACCATCATCGGTCGCGCCGCGCGCTGGCGTGATAAGATCCAGGCCACCGATCCAGGAGGAGCACTATGACGTCCGTTCAAAACGCCGACCAAGACGAGATCCAGCGATTCGAGGCCGTTGCTAGTACCTGGTGGGACCAAGATGGCCCGCTCCGGACCCTGCATGAAATGAACCCCCTGCGCCTCCAATTTATTCAGGATCGCGCGCCGCTGGCCGGCGTCAGGCTGCTGGACGTCGGCTGTGGAGGCGGGCTGCTCGCCGAGAGCCTAGCGAAGGCCGGCGCCCACGTAACCGGTATTGATTTGGCCCACGAGGCGCTCTTGGTCGCACGCCTGCATGCGGCCGAAAACGGGCTTTCTATTGACTACCGTGAGGCCTCGGTCGAGGATCTGGGGCGTGACCCAGCGTGCGCCCCGTTCGATGTCGTGACCTGCCTTGAGCTATTAGAGCATGTGCCAGACCCGGCCTCGGTGGTGCGCGCCTGCGCCGCCCTCGTAAAGCCCGGCGGACACGTCTTTTTCTCGACTGTCAATCGGACGCCTAAGGCCTGGCTCATGGCCGTGGTCGGCGCCGAGTATGTCTTCAAACTCATCCCGCGCGGCACCCACGAGTATGCGCGGTTCATCCGTCCCTCGGAGCTTGCCGCCTGGATGCGTAGCGCCCATCTGACATCCATCACGACGCGCGGCATGCGTTACCTGCCGTTCGTGCGCCATTGCTCGCTCAGCGCTAACGTCGATGTCAATTACTTGGTATGTGCTCGACGCGACGACAACGCGTGAAGATCACCACCGTTCTCTTTGACTTAGACGGAACGCTCGCCGACACCGCACCAGATCTGGCGCTGGCGTTAGCCGCCATGCGCAAAACCGGGCTGCCAGACCTGTCTTACGCCGCCGTCAGAAAGGCCACGGCGGCGGGCACGGAGGCCCTGCTCCGCTTAGGCCTCGACATCGAACCGGGCACCCCTGATTACGAGACCGCGCGCCTGGCGTTTTTGGGCCATTACGAACGCCTGATCGGTCAGGCGACAATCCTGACCCCCGGCATGGCCGAGGTGCTCCAGACCTTGCGCGCGCACGCGCTGCCCTGGGGCGTCGTTACCAATAAGACCGAGGTCCTTGCTCAGCGCGTATTGAAGGTCCTGAGTCTTGACGCCGAGGCGGCCTGCCTTGTGGGCGGCGATACCGTGACGCGCCCCAAGCCCCACCCAGATCCCCTGCTCTATGCGTGCGAGCGGATCGGCGTAGCGCCGGCCGCGTGCGTCTATGTGGGCGATGACCAAAACGATATCCTGGCCGCCCACGCAGCCGGCATGCCCGGTTTCGCGGCCGTCTTTGGCTACACCTCGCTTGCCGAGGCACGCACCTGGGGCGCCGATGCCCTGCTCTCCACCCCAGACGATCTTCTAGCCGCCCTTCTCTGAGCCCGGCCCCTCATACGCGCAGCCGGCGGTACAGGTCTCGTGAATGACGATGCGAGCAAGCCCTGGCACCAGCGGTGCGAGTCGCTCCCAGATATATTGGGCCAAGCGCTCGCTCGTGGGATTCTCGAGTCCCGCGATGTCATTCAGATAGTGATGATCCAGGTCTTCGAAAAGCGGCCGAAACGCCGCCGTGATATCGGCAAAATCCTGCACCCAGCCGTATTCTTCATGGACGACCCCGCGCACATGAATGTCGATCTGGAAGGAATGCCCATGCAGGCGCCGACATTTATGCCCCTCGGGAAGCCGCGGTAGCTTATGCGCGGCCTCGATTCTGAAACTCTTAAAAATCTCCATGGTGTCCCTTACTGGTCAGGTGTGCCCAAACTCGCGAGATCGCGCAGCGCTTGCAGGTCTAAGATGCGGCCCTCAAAGGGGACCCCGCCAAGACGCGCAAGCGGCCTCCCCGGCTCGCCCAAATGATCAACGACCAGGAGCGCGCCGTCAAAGCGATCCATGCGCGTGTAGTCTGTCACGGTCACAACCGTCGGGAGTCCGGCGGCGCGCGCCGCCCGGCACCCGTTTTCGGAGTCCTCAAAGGCCAGACATTGACTGGGGGTGAGGCCCAGTTCGGCTAGGACATACTCATAGACGTCGGGTGCCGGCTTTTTGTTGGGCACGCAGTCGCCTGCGCCAATGGCCGAAAACCACGTCTGCGCACCCGGCCCGAGCGCCTCCCATATCGGCAAGAGATTATCGGCCGTAGTCGTCGTCGCGATCGCGAGTATCAGGCCCTGATCCCGCGCCTCGCGCAAGAGACGTCGTACGCCTGGACGCAAAGGGACGCCACCGGTCGTCAGCAAGTGCCCGTAGATCTCGGTCTTGCGGGCGTGAAGCGCGCGCACGAGCGCGTCCAAATCACCGGCCGGGCGCAGATCCGGACGAATGTCCGTAAAAAAGTAGGTGAGCCGCTCGCGTCCGCCGCCGACGGACAACAGTTGGCCGTAGAGCATCTCGTCCCAGACGATCGCCAAGCCGGCGGCCGCGAAGGCCTGATTGAAGGCCACCCGATGGCCGTTGCGTTCGGTGTCCGCAAGCGTCCCATCCACGTCGAAAATTAGCGCCTCTAACATGTTTGCTCCCTTGTGCCGCGCGTTATTGGATAGCGGGCCGTCCACCCGCCCCAGGTTGCGAACCTAGCGGCTTTCTGGTATAGATTCGCGCTTGCTCGCAAGCCCTAATTGTCTTGAGCACAGGAGTTATGGATGGTAGTCACAAAAAAGAAGGAAGCCCAGGCCTTATTGCACGGCATTGAGCCCTATACCGTCGCCAATGGCGAAGAATACATGAATCCCCGGCAGCGGGAACACTTTCGCAAGGTCCTGCTCGCCTGGAAAGAGGAGTTGATGTTAGAGGTGTCGCGCACTATGCATGCTATGCAAGACGACACCGCTAACCACCCGGACCCCAATGATCGCGCGAGCCAAGAGACCGATATGTCGCTTGAGCTGCGCAACCGGGAACGCGAGCGCAAGTTGATCAAGAAGATTGAGGAGGCCGTGAGCCGAATCGATGCGGACGACTACGGCTACTGCGAAAACTGCGGGGTCGAAATCGGCGTCCAGAGGCTTGAGGCGCGGCCTACGGCCACGCTTTGCATAGACTGCAAGACGCTAGACGAAATACGCGAAAAGCAAATGGCCTAACATGTGACGGCCTCGCGACGGCGCGATGACCGCGCATGGCCGCGTTGTGAGCCTTAAAAGTCCCGCCCCATCCATTACCGCGCCCCCTAGGAGCGGGACGCTTGGGCCTAAAGGGATACACAAAAGGAGCGACTCGATGCCTGATGTCCGCCGAGCCTGTACCCTGGCATGTGGTCATGGCATCACAAGTTGTTGACGGCGATGGTGTCTATGACTCGCCACCCCAATCTGGCCCGTAGCCGCCCACCGGGATTGCGCGAATGCCGCTGCCTCCCACACACCGATCACGCACTATCGCGCATCCACAAAACCGTGGGTGCACCTTGAACCGCAGGCGTGTGGCCCCCCAAACCACGGCCCCCATACCCATGGGTGCGATTCGCGTGTTCGGGGGCGCGCCCCTGATCGAGCAACAGCTGTGATTGACCTCATCGTCCGCGCCGCCGCCCATTGGATGCTCGCGACCATCCAGCACTTTGGCTATACCGGCATCGTGGCACTCATGACTTTAGAGAGCGCCTGCATCCCAGTCCCCTCAGAGGTCATCATGACCTTCTCCGGTTACCTCGTATCGACCCACGCCATGACGCTCATCGGGATCACGGTCGCCGGGACCGTCGGCAATGTGGTCGGCTCGCTCGTCGCCTACGCGATCGGCGCCCGTGGCGGCCGCCCTTTCCTTGAACGTTATGGGCGGTATATCCTAATCAACAGACACGACCTAGATAGGACCCACGCGTGGTTTGAGCGTCACGGTCAGGTCACGGTTTTTATCGGCCGACTGCTCCCGGTTGTGCGCACCTTCATCTCTCTGCCAGCTGGGATCGGGCGCATGCCCTTGCTGCCGTTTATCTTGTATTCGGCTGCCGGTTCGTTCATTTGGTGCGCCGTTCTCGGTTGGATCGGACTGCGACTAGGCAACCACTGGCGTGCGCTTGGGCCTTATATGCACGGGATCGACATGGGCGTGGTGGCGGTCGCGCTCGCCCTGATCTTGATGACCCTGTGGCGTCATATGAGGCGCCATGACAACTAGGAGGTAACACCTATGACTAATGCGTCGCACGACCCACAGGACCCCATCGAATCGCTTTTTAAAGAGGATCGCCTGTTCCCGCCACCGGCCGATTTCGGTCAAGGCGGTCAGATGACCGAGGCCGTTTACCGCCAATTGTTGAGCGAAGCCGACCAGGACTATGAGGGGTTTTGGGCGCGGCAGGCGCGTGCCGAGATCGACTGGGTAACACCCTTTACCAAAACACTGAACGAGACCGCGGCCCCTCACTACCGCTGGTTCGAGGATGGGACACTCAACGTCTCGGCAAACTGCTTAGACCGGCACATAGCTACGCGCGGCAACAAGCCGGCGATCATATTCGAAGGTGAACCGGGCGATGTGCGCACCCTGACCTATTCCGAGCTGTTGGCAGAGGTCAGCCGCTTTGCCAACGCCTTGTTGGCAAAGGGCATCAAAAAGGGCGACCGGGTCGTGATTTACATGCCGATGGTGCCGGAGGCGGTCGTGGCCATGCAGGCCTGCGCCCGGATCGGTGCCATCCACTCGGTCGTTTTCGGCGGCTTTTCCGCCGAATCCTTAAAGGGGCGCATAGAAGACGCCCAGGCCATAGCCGTGATCACCGCCGACGGCGGACACCGCGGTGGACGCATCATCGGCCTGAAGGCCATTTGCGACAAAGTGCTGGGGGATTGCCCGAGCGTCCACACGGTTTTTGTGCTGCGCCGTGCGAACAACACCGTGTCCTGGCAAGAGGGGCGGGATATCTGGTGGCACGAGGCGATAGCCGACCAAAGCACCGACTGCCCACCCGTGGCAGTCGACGCCGAACACCCGCTCTACCTCCTCTATACCTCCGGATCTACCGGCCGCCCGAAAGGCATTCAACACAGCAGCGCCGGCTACCTGCTCGGCACCATTGTGACGATGCGCTGGGTATTCGATATCCGCGAGGACGACGTGTTCTGGTGCACGGCGGATATCGGTTGGGTGACCGGGCACAGCTATGTCGCCTACGGACCGCTCGCCTGCGGGGCCACCATGGTGATGTACGAGGGCGCGCCCACGGTGCCAGACGCTGGACGTTTTTGGCAACTGTGCGAACGCCATCGGGTCAGCATCTTTTACACCGCGCCGACCGCCATTCGCGCCCTCAAAAAACAGGGCGACGAGTATCCGCAACGCTACAATCTTGACCGTCTGCGGCTCCTAGGGACGGTCGGCGAGCCCATTAATCCCGATGCCTGGATGTGGTATTACCGCGTGATCGGGCAGGAGCGTTGCCCGGTCGTCGACACTTGGTGGCAGACCGAGACCGGCATGCATATGATCGCGCCGATCCCGGGCATCACCGCGACCAAGCCCGGGTCTTGCACCCGGGCCCTGCCCGGCATCATCGCCGATGTGGTGGATGCAAACGGCGTGAGCGTCACGGCGCCTAATGAAGGAGGCTATCTGGTTATCCGCCGCCCCTGGCCCGCCATGCTCCGAACCGTATGGGGGAACCCCGCGCGTTATCAAGAGGCCTACTGGGAACGTTTCCAGAACCGATATTATGTGAGCGGCGACGGGGCACGGCGCGATGCCGATGGTTACTTCTGGATTATGGGGCGCGTCGATGACGTGCTCAAGGTATCCGGCCATCGGCTCGGCACGATGGAAATCGAATCGGCGCTAGTCGCCCACCCACTGGTCGCCGAGGCCGCCGTGGTGGGACGACCCGATGACATCACCGGGGAGGCCATTTGCGCCTTCATCGTGACGCGCGGGCCACGGCCGAGCGCCGCGGAACGTCCGGCGGTCACGCAGACCTTGCGGCTCTGGGTAGCAGAGCAGATCGGACCAATCGCCAAACCCGCCGAGATCCGCTATACCGACAGCCTCCCCAAGACCCGCTCCGGCAAAATCATGCGGCGGCTGTTGCGGGCGGTGGCCAGTGGCCAGCCGATCACCCAGGATGTCTCGACGCTCGAGAACCCGGATATCATCACCCAACTGCAGGGTAAAGACGACGCGTGAAGGGGTTTGCGCCGCCATCATGGGCGCGTAACCCGCACTGCCAGACGCTGCTTGGCGCATGGGGATGGCGGCGGCACGAACCGTTGACCCGCGAACGCGTCGCCTTGCCAGACGGGGATTTCGTCGATCTCGATTGGCTTAGCGACGCGCCCGGGGATGGGCCACTGCTGTTGATCCTGCACGGTTTGGAGGGATCCTCTGCGTCCCCTTACGTCGGCCGCCTCCTCAAAACCTGTCGGGACGCGCGCTGGCGAGCCGTGGTCATGAACTTTCGCGGCTGCAGCGGGGAGCCCAACCGGCTCGCCCGCAGCTACCATTGTGGCGAAACCGGCGACCTCGACTCTGTCATCCGCCACCTGCGGTCGCGCAACCCCCAAGGACTCTGTGCGGTCGGCTACTCGCTTGGCGGGGCGGTGCTGCTGAACTGGTTAGGCGAACAGCGCACGGCCGCCGGCCTCTTGGCGGCGGCCGCGATCTCCGTCCCGTTTGATCTCGAAGGCGCCGCCGAGCGCTTGAATCGCGGCTTCTCGCGCCTCTATCAGTGGGCGCTCTTGCGCCAACTCCGGCGCTCGCTTAGCCGCAAGGCCAGCTGCCATGGACACCCGCCCCCGCCGCTGCGCTCGCTCACGACCTTCCGGGCGTTTGACGACGCGATCACCGCGCCACTTCATGGCTTTGCGAATGCCGGGGACTACTACCGAAGGGCCAGCTGCAGGCCCCATCTTCGCCATATTGCGGTGCCGACGCTGCTCATACAGGCCGCAGACGATCCCTTCCTGATGCCTACAAACCCCTTGCGCCCAGATGAGCTGAGTCCGCCTATGCGGCTTGAGCTATCGGCCTTTGGTGGGCATGTCGGCTTTATCGAGGGCGGATCGCCGCTCGTGCCGCGGTCGTGGTTAGAACCACGACTGGCACGCTTCTTCGGGGCCTATCTGTCCCGATGAGTCTCGCCGAGCCGGGCGTGCTTAAGGCCGCCTTCCCACCACGACCGCCTCACGGCCATCCGCAAACGAAAAGGTCTCGGGGACCAGGCCCACTGACGTGAAGGCCTCGGCAATTTCGGTGGGTCGCAGAAAGTGATTGCCTTGCACATGCTCGGTCAGGTTCTGAAACGCCACCATGCGCCGGGCGGGCTCACGCAAAGCGCTGCGCTCCTCGGGCCAATGCGGCTCCCAGATCACCGCGGAACCACCAGGCTTTAGGTGATCGCGGAGAATCCCGAAGACTTTCTCCTTTTGGTCCCACACGTGATGCAAGGCCCGATTCAGGGCGATGATATCGGCCGGTTCTTTGCTCTCGAAGCGATAGATATCGCCGGTCGTGAACTGGACCCGATCCGCGAGACCTTCGGCGGTCGCCCGTACCTGGGCCTGCCAAATGTTCTCCTCGAATCCATCCACGCCCAAGCAGCGCAGCCCCGGAAAGGCCCGTGCCAAACGCAAAAGATACCAGCCGTTCCCGCAGCCGAGATCGATGACAAGCCCACCATGCCGTGCCGCCTCTTCATACACCTTGAGACCCGGCATCACGGTTTTCTCAAACAGCGGCCCGAATTGGGCCTCAAGCATCGGCCCAAACCAAGGCAACACGCTGGGACGCTCGGCCAATACGGACTCACCCGGCCGCTCCCCGGTCGCCATCAGACCGACGACCCGTTCCGCGATATGCGTAGAGAGGACCTCTTGAACGGCGAACGGCATGAGAGTCCCGACCACGTCGGGCAAGAAGGCGCGCCCCAGCTCGGTGAGTTCGAAACCCGGCGGGTGCTCGTCTAAGAGACCGAATGCGTAGGCGGCGTCACACCACCGCAACACATAGCCCGGATCTTGCCCGCTCGCCTTGGCGATATCGGCACTCGACCCCGTCTGCAGGCGCGCCAGGGCGGAGAGCAGGCCGGCACTGAGACCAATATAGGCAATGGCCAGCCGCACAGCCCCCTGGACATCCTTCATGATCGTTTCGCGTAAAGTCGTAGGCACCGCAGGATTGGCCATTTCATCTCCTCAAATCATGGGCTAAGAGTTGCAGAAAAACGTATACGACACTGTTTTAAGGCCGCGCCGACTGGACGCCTTGGCACCATAAAAACAAAGGGGCAGACGGAATGTTTCACCCGCTGCCCCTCTTGCAATCCTCCGACCACCGGGCTTTTTACGGCTAGGGGCCCTCGACTGCCTTCATGCTGAGACGGATCCGGCCTTGCTTATCCACCTCGAGCACCTTCACGCGAACACTCTCTCCCTCAGTGAGTTTATCACTGACGTTTTCGACACGTTCGTTAGAGATCTGCGAGATGTGCACAAGCCCGTCCTTGCCGGGCAAGATCGTCACAAAGGCACCAAAGTCCATCAACTTCGCGACTTTGCCCTCATAGATCATACCCACTTGGACCTCGGCGGTGATCTGCTCTATCCGATGACGCGCCTCTTGACCGGCGGCATTATCGACCGAGGCGATCTTGACTGTGCCATCATCGTCGATATCGATCGTGGCCCCCGTTTCCTCACACAGCGCCCGAATCGTGGCGCCGCCTTTACCGATCACATCGCGAATTTTCTCGGGATTGATCCGGAACGTGATGATGCGCGGGGCATATTCCGACATCTCCAGACGCGCCTCGGGGATAGCTCCATTCATAATACCCAGAATATGCAGGCGGCCTTCGCGCGCCTGCTTTAGGGCCGTGTCCATAATTTCCCGATTGATGCCTTCGATCTTGATGTCCATCTGCAGGGCCGTTACGCCATCGGCGGTGCCGGCGACCTTGAAATCCATATCCCCTAAGTGATCTTCATCACCAAGAATATCCGTCAAGACCGCAAACTTGTCCCCTTCCTTAATAAGTCCCATGGCAATACCGGCCACCGGTGCCTTGGTCTTCACGCCGGCATCCATCAGTGACAGGCTAGCGCCACAGACAGTGGCCATCGAGCTCGACCCATTGGACTCCGTAATTTCCGATACGACCCGCAGAACGTACGGGAAATCGCTTAAGTTCGGAAGTACTGCGGCGACGGCCCGCTTGGCGAGTCGACCATGGCCGATCTCGCGACGTTTAGGACTCCCCACACGCCCGGTCTCACCCACGGAAGAGGGGGGGAAATTGTAGTGCAACATGAAGGGTTCCTTATGCTCGCCCTCCAAGGCATCAATCATTTGCGCATCACGTCCCGTACCAAGGGTCGTCACCACCAGCGCCTGGGTCTCGCCACGCGTAAACAGCGCCGAACCATGGGCGCGCGGGAGGACACCGGTACGAATCGTGATCGGACGCACCGTCTTGGTATCACGCCCATCGATACGCGGCTCACCGCTTAGGATCCGGCCGCGAACGATGCGCTTCTCGAGATCCTCGAATGCGGCTTGAACCTTGTCGGCACGGGGCTTTGGCGCCTCACCAGAGAGTTCGCTTATGGCTCGGTCCCGCACCTCGGCAACCCGATCCTGACGCGGCAATTTCTCGCGAATCTGGTAGGCCGCTGTGAGATCGGCCTCGATAAGACCTGCGACGCTGGCCATCACGTCTTCGTCTTTGGCGACCGCTACCCAATTCCAGGACTGGACCTTGGCCTCTAGAACCAGCTCGTCGATCGCCGAAATGACGGCCTGCATCTGCTCGTGACCAAAAAGGACCGCGCCTAGCATGACCTCTTCCGACAGGCCCTTGGCCTCGGATTCCACCATCAAAACGGCGTTCCGGGTGCCGGCCACCACGAGGTCTAGGAGTGAGGTCGATAATTCCGCCATGCCGGGGTTCAGGAGATACTCTCCCTCTTTATACCCCACGCGGGCCGCGCCCAGCGGGCCCTTAAACGGCATACCCGAGAGCGACAAGGCCGCCGAGGCGCCAATCAAGGCCACGATATCGGGATCGATATCGGGATCTAATGACATCACGGTGGCAATAATCTGGACTTCGTTGGTAAAAGACTTAGGGAACAGCGGGCGAATCGGGCGATCAATCAGGCGGGAGGTCAGGATTTCCTTTTCCGAGGGACGGCCTTCGCGTTTGAAGAAGCCCCCGGGGATTCGGCCTGCCGCATATGTGCGTTCTTGGTAATCAACGGTCATGGGGAAGAAATCGCGCTCGACGGCCGACTGCCGCATGCCCACAACGGTCACGTGGACTAGCGTATCACCCATGCTCGCCATCACCGCCCCAGAGGCCTGGCGGGCAATCTCCCCAGTTTCAATCTTTACCGTATGCTTACCATACGGGAACGTCTTTGTGATTTTACCCAACTCGCTTGTCCTCTCTATTGATGCTGGCTAGATCTCGCGCTTATTTACGCAGACCAAGACGTGCCACAAGTTCCCGATAGCGGGCCGCGTCCACGCGCTTCAGATAATCCAGCAATTTGCGCCGCTTACCGACCATGCGCAAAAGGCCCTGCCGGGAATGGTTGTCCTTCTTATGTACCGCGAAGTGCTGCGAGAGATCCTCGATATGTGCCGAGATCAATGCGACCTGCACCTCAGGCGACCCCGTATCCGATTCGCCCCTCTGGTACTCCTTAATCACCTGCACCTTCTTATCTACTGTAAACGCCATACCACCCTCACTCGCCCGAAACTGTTGAAAATTGGGTAAACCAGCATTCTAACCGCCCGCGCCCATAGGCTCAACATAAGACGTCGACCCCCACAAGCGCTTAGGGCGAATCTCCCCTTCGAGACCCGACCAACCGATACCGAGAAACGCCCCCCCGTCATCATACAACCGCGCCCAACCTTCATAGGCCCGGCCACCGACATGCACAGACTGACCGCGCATGGCCGCGCGCGCCAAAAACGAGGGTAATACCACAGCCGGCAGCCCCGCTAGGGCGGCATCGCTCCCCATGAGCGCCATATCCGGCCTCACGTCCGCCAAGGCCACCGCCTTGTCGATCGTAAAACGACCCACCGCCAACCGCTGTAGGGCCTTAACATGGGCCCCGCAGCCCAAAACGATACCGAGGTCATGCGCCAGACTACGCACATAAACCCCTTTTCCGCACTCCACGTCCAGCACAACATCATCGCCGCTGCGCCCGACAACAGAAATGGCGTCCACCCTGACCGACCGGGTCGGCGGCATTGTCAGATCCCCGCGGCGCGCCCGCTCGTAAAATGGCGTGCCCGCTTGCTTGATCGCCGAGAACCGCGGCGGGACTTGTTCGATAGTCCCCGTGAACCGCACCAGCGCCTCGGCAATCTGGGCATCGGACACCGCCACCGGACGGCGCTCTACGACCTCGCCTTCGGCATCGTAGGTCGTCGTACTGACGCCCAGTGCCACCGTCACGCGGTAGCGCTTATCGCTCTCGAATAAAAAGGACGCAACCTTAGTCGCCTCGCCAAAGCACAAGACCAAAACACCGGTTGCCAGTGGATCGAGCGTGCCGGTATGCCCCCCCTTGCAGGCACGTAGACGGTGTTTCGCCTGCCCCAATGCCTGTGTCGAGCTCAACCCTGGGGGCTTATCCAGAACGAGGAGGCCATCACGTCGTACGCATGGCTCTTTCATGAGTGTCTCCGCGCTATCTCGGTCGTTCCGATCCGGGAGAGAAAAGCAGCGGTCCCCACGAACCGCCACCACCAAAATCCCGCTCACTTGCGCCCCGCCACCCCTCTGGGGCCGGGCCACTGCTTTAAGATCCGTTCTCGCCGCGATCTTGCCTGCGTGCCTGATTGAGCAAGGCATCGATCCGAAACCCCTGGTCTACCGACGGGTCGTACAGAAAAACAAGCGCCGGCACGACCCGCAGGGATAAACGCGATGAGAGATCGCGCCGAAACCGAGCCGCCCCGCGATTGAGTCCGACGACGGCCTCTTTGGCGGCGGCCTCTCCCCGGTAGTGGGTGACAAAAACCCGAGCCTGCTTCATGTCGGGGCTGACGTCGACCTCAGTCAGCGTCGCCCCAACCATCCGCGGGTCGCGCATAACGGTCAGCATCAAGGTGGCAAGCTCACGCTGGATCAGCGCCGCTACGCGCACCGAGCGCGAACCACTGGGTCTCCGTGGGCGGTTCCTCAAAGCGTGCGCGCGACCTCGACTTTTTCGTACACCTCGATCTGATCACCGACGTGCACGTCATTATAGTTCTTGATCGTCATACCACACTCCATGCCACCCTTGACCTCGGCGACATCATCCCGGAAACGACGCAACGACTCGATTTCGCCATCGAAAACGACCACGTTGTCGCGCAACACCCGGGCGCGGCGCCCGCGCCGGATCACGCCTTCCATGACCTGGCAGCCCGCGATCAATCCCATCTTCGGGCTCTTGAACACCTCGCGAACCTCGGCTAAACCGACCACATCTTCCCGGAACTGCGGCTTTAACATCCCCGCCATCGCCGCTTTCACGTCGTTTACCGCATCGTAAATGACGTTGTAGTAGTGGATATCCACTTCCTCGGACTCGATAAGACGGCGGGCGCCACTATCGGCTCGCACGTTGAAACCGATCACAATGGCATTGGAGGCCACAGCCAGATTCGCATCAGACTCGCTGATGCCACCGACCATTCCATGCACCACCCGAACCTTGACTTCATCCGTGGATAATCTCTCTAGGGCATCCGTCAGGGCCTCGACGGACCCTTGGACGTCGGCCTTGACGATCAGGTTCAAGGTCTTGACCTCACCGTCTTGCATCTGCTGGAACATATTGGATAGCTTGGATGCCTGTTGACGCTGAATCTTGACATCCTTGTACTTGCCCTGACGGAATAGGGCAATCTCGCGAGCCTTACGCTCGTTCTCGACCCCGGTCACCTCATCTCCCGCGCTGGGCACCCCGGACAGGCCTTGGACCTCCACCGGTATCGATGGGCCAGCCTCCTTGATGGGTTGGCCATTCTCATCGGTCATCGCGCGCACCCGGCCCGATTCACGCCCGGCGAGAATCACGTCCCCTTTTCGTAAGGTCCCCTCCTGAACCAGGATGGTCGCAACCGGTCCCCGTCCTTTATCGAGGCGCGCCTCGATCACGATTCCCGTAGCCAAGGTCGCGCGTACGGCCTGCAATTCCAGCAACTCGGCCTGGAGCAAAACGGCGTCTAGTAAATCTTCAATGCCTTCCCCGGTCTTCGCAGATACCGGAACGAAGATATCGGAGCCACCCCACTCCTCAGGCACCACGGCATGCGCGACCAACTCCTGCTTGACGCGATCCATGTCGCTCTGGGGTTTGTCGATCTTGTTGACCGCCACGACGATCGGTACCCCGGCATTGCGGGCATGGTGAACCGCCTCGATCGTCTGCGGCATCACGCCATCATCGGCCGCGACGACCAGGATGACGATATCCGTGACCTTAGTGCCGCGCGCCCTCATCGCGGTAAAGGCTTCATGGCCCGGCGTGTCTAGGAAGGTGAGCATGCCCTTGGGCATCTCGACATGGTAGGCGCCGATATGCTGAGTAATGCCACCGGCTTCGCCGATTGCCACCTTGGTCTTGCGGATGTAGTCCAGCAAGGACGTCTTGCCGTGGTCGACATGGCCCATAACGGTGACGACCGGCGGGCGTGGTTCGCGCGTACCGAGCTGTTCACCGCTTTTTAGGTTCGCCTCGGGATCATGGCTACGCGCCTCGCGCGCCACGTGGCCCAGCTCTTCTACTACAATCGTTGCGGTCTCTCGATCAAGCACTTGGTTGATGGTTACCATCATACCCATGCGCATCAGGGCCTTAATCACCTCAGCGGCCTTCATCGACATCTGCGCGGCAAGCTCGGCCACCGTGATCGCCTCCGGCAAGAAGACGTCGCGCACCACGCGCTCCGTTGGCATCTCGAAGGCATGCTGACCGCTCATGCTGGTGACCACTCGCCGACCACCCGTGGGCCGTGGGCCTCCGCCGCGGGGCTTTTGCTTGCGATCGTTACCCCCTGGCCGTGCGGCCGGACGCTCACGACGATCATTGCGATCTTTGGCTGCGCGGTCCGGCCGTACGTCTTTCTTCGGTCGGGTTTCGGTCGCCGGTTTAGCGGCCACCTCGGTAGGCGATGGACTGGCCACGGGTGGCTCGGCAACGGCGCTCACTTCGGCAACCGCTTCGGTTCCTGCCGACTCCTCGGCGGAAACCTGCTCGACTGGCACCTCGATCGGGGCTACTGGGGATGGCGTCTCGACTACCGGCACAACCTCCGGCATCGAGGCGACCTCAGGCTCAACGGGGGGCGCTTCCGGCTCCCCAGGGAGCGGCCGCTTGACGAACGTGCGTTTCTTGCGCACCTCGACTTGCACGGCGCGGGCCTGCCCGAATCGGGAATTCTGGACGATTTTGCTGGTGGACTTCTGAGTCAACGTGATTCGCTTCGCTTCCGGCTCCCCGGCACCGTGATGAGTGCGCAGAAAACTTAAGAGCGCCATCTTCTCTTCGTCGCTCAACGGGTCGCCGCTCTTCTTGCCGCTGATTCCCGCCGCCACCAACTGCTGAAGTAGCTTGTCGGGCGCGACGCCTATCTGTTCGGCGAAACTCTTGACTGTTGTCTCAGGCATCTTTATACGTCAGGCCCCCTGGCCAGCAAACCACGGTGCACGCGCCGCCATAATCAACGTTCGTGCACGATCTTCATCCAATCCTTCGATAGCGGCCAGATCATCTACCGACTGCTCCGCCAGTTCCTCCATGGTTTTTATTCCGTGGCTCGCCAATAATCTTGCCGTGTGCTCATCCATCTCAACCATCGCCAGCAAATCGGCCGCCGGCTCGGCCATATCGATCTTCTCTTCTAGGGTAATGGCGCGCGTCAGCAAAACATCACGCGCACGATCCCGCATTTGGTCAACCTGTTCCTCGGACAATCCCTCGACCGCAACCATCTCCTGTTTCGGAACGTACGCGACTTCATCTAACGTCATAAACCCTTCCCGAACCAGCAGTTCGGCAATGTCGGGCTCGATCCGGAGCTGTTCGACAAACATTTGCATGGCGTTCGTGGCCTCAGTTTCGCCACGCGCGGACGCCGCCTCCTCGGTCATGATGTTGAGCTCCCAGCCGGTCAATTCAGAGGCCAACCGGACATTCTGTCCGCCCCGACCGATGACTTGGGACAATTGCGACTCATCTACGATCACGTCCATGCTGTGAAGCTCTTCATCGACGACGATCGAGAGCACCTCAGCGGGCGCCAACCCATTAATGACAAATTGAGCGGGATCCGGAGACCATTGGATAATATCGACCCGTTCGCCACCGAGCTCATTGGATACGCTCTGGACGCGCGAACCCCTCATGCCCACACAGGCGCCAATGGGATCAATGCGCGGATCCTTGGAATTCACCGCAATCTTGGCCCGCAAGCCCGGATCGCGAGCCGCGCCGTGAATCTCAATGAGACCCTCGCCCGCCTCAGGGACCTCGAGCTTGAAGAGCTCGACTAAGAGCTGGGGGCTTGTCCGGCTCAAAAACAGCTGCGGACCACGGGGTGCCGTGTGGACGTCCTCAAGATAGGCCCGCACCCGGTCGCCGGGCCGTAGGCCCTCCCGCGGAATCATGGCCGACTTGGGCAAAAGCGCCTCGGCTGTGCCTAGCTCGATAATGGCATCGCCGCGCTCCAGGCGCTTCACGACGCCCGTTATCAACTCACCCTGGCGGCTCTTGAACTGGTTGACGATCTGCTCGCGCTCGGCTTCCCGAACCTTTTGCACAATGACCTGCTTCGCCGCTTGTGCCGCGATCCGACCAAAATCTACCGCCTCGAGCGGCTCCTCGATACAATCGCCGACCACCGCTTCGGGATTGCGGATTTGTGCCTCTTTGAGTTTCAGCTCGCGACCCGGAAACTCCAGCACCTCGCGGTCGTCTGGCACCACCATCCATCGACGGAAAGTATCATATTCTCCCGTCTTGCGATGAATCTCCACACGCGCATCGATATCTTCTTTATGACGCTTGCGCGTAGCCGTTGCCAAGGCCGCCTCCAGGGCGCCAAAAATGACCTCCCGGTCCACGTTCTTCTCGCGGGAAACAGCCTCGACTACCAATAAAATATCATTCGCCATCCAAACCCCCGCCCGTTCTTAGATATCGGGCACAAGCCTAGCCCTCTCAATATTACTAAGGGCTAGATCATAACGCGTTTCTGCTGTCTCAAGGACCACGCACTCGCCGCTCAACCCCACCAGACGCCCCTGAAAATTTCGGCGCCCATCGGCTGGGGTTAGCGTCTTAATTTTGACCTGGGAACCCGCAAAACGGGCAAAATCCTCGCGCCGCGCCAACGGTCTATCGAGTCCCGGTGAGGACACCTCTAATGTGTACTGTCCGGGAATCGGATCCTCGACATCGAACAGCGCACTGACCTGGCGACTTACACGCGCACAGTCGTCGACGTCGATACCGTTCGGTCCATCTATATAGATCCGCAGCGTCTTCTGGCCACTGATAAACTCGATGTCCACGAGCTCAAAACCAAGCTGCACCACCGCCGGCTCGACCAAGGCTCGCAACCGATCTGTCTGAATCCGTTTCTCCATAGCCTATAAACGCAAAAGTGGGCATACGCCCACTTCCGCCACGACCCATACGAAATAAAGCTGGATTATAAGCTTTCCGCCGCAAACTTCAATCCATACCTTACGGGCTTGTGATTACTGGCAAACATGGTACACTCTGCGCCCTTCGGTGCGGGGTGGAGCAGTCTGGCAGCTCGTCGGGCTCATAACCCGAAGGTCGTAGGTTCAAATCCTACCCCCGCTACCAATTTACACTCGCGTGTTGCTCCCGCTAACGTCTCGCCGAACACCCTTAACAATCAACAGCCAAGACCTAAATGGCCTTGCACCGTGCCGTTAACCTGCGCAGGATCGACACTGATCTGCCAAAGGCCGAGATCGTCGGCGACCGCGCGGTATTATTGCCCGCCGCCATACGACCCCGTCAGATCCTGACCAATCTCGCGGCAGCGTGGCCGAAAAACAAAGGCCTTGCTACCCAATAGGCAAGGCGGCACTTTAATCGCCCTTGCGTACGTCCATGGTCACAAGCACTGAGACCTTATCGTCGGCGATCCATATTTGGCCGTCTTGAATGGTACAATTGAGCTCCATGGTCCGTTGCACCATGACCGCCAAAGCCTGACTGACCGTCGCGGAAACCTCGATTACCGTGAGACTCGAAAGGGCCTCCAGCTTCTTGTGATGAGCCTCCCACCAGACCTGGGCGGCCCGGCCACCGTAACTATAGACCACCGTGTGAGTGGCCCGAATGGTGGCCTTGCGGACCCGCTTCGGGTCGGGAAGGCCCACCAAAACCCAGAGGCTGACATCGCCAGTCCGCTCCTTACTCCAGAGATCCGGCTCGTCTTCGTTGCTCAGCCCGTTTGCGAATACGGGCGCCGCCTCGGCGTGCAGTATGAACGCCAAAAGACGCATGGCCACACGTTCATCGGTCTCCGAGGGATGACGGGCAAGCGTTAGGACGTGGTCGGCATAGTAGCCACGGTCGATATCGGCTATGTGGAGCCGCGCCCTCAAGACGGTGGATCGCGAAGACATCAAGGCCTCTCTTGGGAAAGCGCTATTATAGGCTGAGAAACGGTCCCGTGGGTGTCCGGGGCCTTTTTAGGGCGGGTCGCGGTCAGGAGGCCAAGACCGAGCCACCCGACGTTAAGAGAGGCCTCGCACGCTCGCCTGGCAGATCGCGATCAAGGTGCCCACCCACGGAGTCAAGATGATCATGGCGACGCCATTCAGACTCAAAAGCCAGCGGAGATCCCGAGAGCTGCGCAACGCATGGTCGTCTGCCGGCGGATCGAAATACATGACCTTGACCACGCGCAGGTAGTAAAACGCGCCAATAACCGAAAAGAGCACCGCCCCGATCGCCAGGCCATAGAAACCCGCACCCACGACCGCCTGAATCACGGCAAGCTTCGCATAAAACCCGATCGTGGGCGGGACGCCCGCCATGGAAAACATGAACAGCAACATCATGAACGCATACCAAGGGCTGCGCTGATGCAGGCCACGCAGATCGGTGAGCTCTTCTGCCTCGAAACCCTCTCGTGACAACAGAATGATGACACCAAAGGCCCCGAGCGTCATGGCCGCATACACGATGGCATAAAACATGGCGTCGGCATAGCCGCTTGCGCGCACGCTCAAGATACCTAAAAGCAGAAAACCCATATGGGAGATCGCGGAATACGCCAACATCCGCTTCAGATTCGTCTGCGCAATAGCCACGATATTGCCAACGGCCATCGATAAGACCGCCAACATCACCAGCATGTCTTGCCAAGACCCCGACAAGCCGTGCAGGCCGCCCACCAACAGACGCAAGAACAGCGCAAAAGCGGCGATCTTCGGGGCGGTACTCACATACAAGGTGACCGATGTGGGCGCGCCCTCGTACACATCCGGAATCCACATATGGAACGGCACAACTCCCAGCTTAAAGGCGAGCCCCGACAATACAAAGACCAGACCTAAAGTCGCCACCATATTGTGCTGAGACAAGGTCGCAAGCACTATCGCCAGACGGGAAATCTCGAGCGTGCCGGTTGCCCCATAGAGCATCGACATGCCATAGAGCAAGAGCCCCGAGGACAACGCACCCAGAACGAAATACTTCATGGCCGCCTCGCTCGCGGCAATCGAGTCGCGCTGTAGGGCGACTAGCGCGTAGAGGCTAAGCGACAGGAGCTCGAGACCTAGGTAGAGAGACAGTAAATGCGCCGCACTCACCATGACGCACATACCGACCACGCCAAAAAGCGCCAACACGAAATACTCGCTCTTAAACAGCCCGCGCTCGGCGATGTAGGTCCGAGAATAGGCGAACACCACGGCCGTCACGGCGAAAATGGCGACCTGTAGCACAGTGCTCAAGCGGTCGGCCACCACCATGCCGTGCATCACGACCAGATGCCCTGCGGCTGGATATAAAACGGCCACAACGGTGGCCCCAATGAGGCTTGCCTGGGCCGCCCAATAGAGCAGGTGTTTCAGTCGGCTTGGCAGGAACAGGTCGGCAAGCAGAATGACGCAAGCCATGACCAAGACAATGATTTCGGGTAGAGCGGGTCCAATATGTGGCATCACGTTCCCCTAAGGCGTTCCGCCAACGAGCCGTATGCCCGGGCGCCACAAAAGATGATGCACGGTGGCGTTCATCACGTGCAGTAACGGAAATGGCCACAGACCGAGCGCGAGGACTGCGACGCCAAGGATCACCAGGAACGCCGTCTCCCGACCGGTAATATCGGACAAGCCGGCAACGGTGGCCTTGGTCACAGGCCCGAACATCACCCGCTTGTACATCCAGAGCGTGTAGGCCGCCCCCGAGATCAGCGTGGTTGCCGCCAACGCCGCATACCAGATGTTGACCTTAAAGGCCCCCAGAATAACCAGAAATTCACCGACAAACCCCGATGTCCCCGGAAGCCCTGAGTTGGCCATCGCAAACAACATCATGAAGGCCGCGAACACCGGCATGCGATTCACGACCCCGCCGTAGTCGCGGATATTCCGCGAGTGTAGCCGTTCATAAAGGACGCCCACGCAGAGAAAGAGCGCGGCCGACACGAAACCATGGGAAATCATCTGAACGATCGCACCATCCATAGCAATGCGACTAAACAGAAAAATACCGAGCGTCACAAAACCCATATGCGCAATCGATGAGTACGCAATCAGTTTCTTCATATCCTCTTGGACGAGCGCGACTAGCCCGATATAGACGATCGCAATCAAAGAGAGCGTGATCATGAAGCCCGCGAGCACGTGACTTGCGAGCGGCGTAATCGGCAAACTGAAACGCAGGAAACCGTACGCACCCATCTTCAGCATGATCGCGGCCAAGACCACCGAACCGCCAGTGGGCGCCTCCACATGCGCATCCGGCAACCATGTGTGGACCGGCCACATGGGGATCTTGACCGCAAAGGCGATCAGGAATGCCAGAAACACCAGGATCTGTGGCGTCTCGCCAAGCGCCAAATGGTAGTAGGAAAGGATGCTGAAACTCTCGCCCGCCTGGAAATACAGGTACAAGAGCGCGACTAGCATCAATACCGAGCCCAGGAACGTATACAGGAAAAACTTGATGGTCGCATAGACGCGATTCGGTCCGCCCCATATTCCGATGATGAGAAACATCGGAATCAGCATGGCCTCCCAAAAGACATAAAACAGCATCGCATCAAGCGCGCAGAACACCCCGATCATAAGGCCTTCCATAATCAGGAAGGCTGCGAAATATTCCGGCACGCGTTCCTTGATGACGCGCCAGCCGGCGATCACCACAATGACGCCAATAAGGCTCGTCAACAACACGAGCGGCATCGAAATCCCGTCTATGCCGAGCGCATAATTGACATGAAACGCCGGGATCCAAGGCCGCCATTCCCGAAACTGCATCGCGGCCGTAGCGGCATGGAACAATGTCCACAACGGGATCGTGACGAGGAAAGTCAGCCCCGAACCCACTGCCGCCAGCGGGCGTACCGCCCCTGGGAACCGGGCACCAACGAACAGGATGACCATCCCGAAAACGATCGGCAGCCAGATCGCCAGGGTAAGGGCCATATGCCTATAGAATTCCATATGCGTCGCCATCAGATGTGATGCAAAAAGAAGGTCATGAGCACAAATAGCCCGATAATCACCGCGAACGCATAGTGATAGATATAACCCGATTGGAGCCGACGACCGAGTTTGGCAAGCCGCCCGATCAGCCGCGCCGTCCCATTGACCATGGCGCCATCGATCAGTTGCACATCGCCAACCCGCCACAGAAACCGTCCTATGGCCCGCGCGCCGGCGGCTAGACCGTCGATATACAGCTCGTCGAAGCCATATTTCCGGCGGAGCACCTCATAGAGAAAATGCCACCGCGCGGCCAGCCGCGCGGGTACCGTGGGCCGGTAAATATACATGTACCACGCAGTCCCGATACCAGCGAACGCAAGATAGATCGGCGCCGCCAGAAAGCCGTCCGCCATGAAGGCCATGATTCCATGGTAATGCCGTCCCATCCCGACTAGCACATTGTTGGCGGGCAGCGTGAAGATCGCGCCATGGAAAAAGCCCCCAAATAGCAGCGGGCGAATCAGCACCATCCCCGCAAGCGCCGACGGGATCGCGAGCAGCACCAGCGGCACCGTCACGACCCACGGGGACTCGTGGAGGTGGTGGCGTGTGTGGGCATCCATGCGCGGCTCGCCGTAGAACGCCATGAAGAGCATACGGAACGTGTAGAACGCCGTCACGAAAACGCTTAAGAGGACTGCCGCAAACGCGTAGTCGGAGCCCGCGAGGGTCGAGTGCGACACCGCATCGATAATGGCATCCTTCGAGAAAAAGCCGGCAAACGGCGGGATCCCGACAAGCGCCAGCGATCCGATCCAAGTGGTTATGAAGGTAATAGGCATATAGCGCCGCAGGCCTCCCATTTTGCGGAGGTCTTGTTCATGGTGCAAGGCGATAATGACAGACCCCGCGGCCAAGAAGAGCAGCGCCTTGAAGAACGCATGCGTGACCAGATGGAAGACCGCGGCCGCGTACGCCGATGCCCCCAGTGCCACCGTCATATACCCGAGCTGCGACAGCGTCGAATAGGCGATCACCCGCTTGATGTCGGTTTGGATCATGCCGAGCAAGCCCATAAAGAACGCGGTCGAGGCGCCAACCACCAACACGACGCTACGGGCCATAGGCGACAACTCAAAAAGCGGCGACATGCGCGCTACCATGAAGATGCCGGCGGTCACCATGGTCGCCGCATGAATCAAGGCAGAAATGGGCGTCGGGCCCTCCATGGAGTCCGGCAACCAAACATGCAACGGCATTTGCGCAGACTTGCCCATAGCGCCGATGAACAGAAGTATGCAGATGACGGTAATGAGCCGCCAGGATGCCCCCGCCGTTATCGCCAGGGTCTCCGACTTCATCGCGGCTGCGTGCGCGAATATCGTCGCGTAATCGAGACTATGAAAGGTCGTAAAAATGGCCGCGATCCCGAGAATAAACCCGAAGTCGCCGACTCGGTTGACGAGGAACGCCTTCAGATTGGCGAAAATTGCCGTCTCCCGCGTATACCAGAAACCGATCAGCAGGTAGGAGACCAAGCCGACCGCCTCCCAGCCAAAGAATAACTGCAGGAAATTATTGGCCATGACCAGCATGAGCATCGCGAACGTAAACAGCGATATGTAGCTAAAAAAGCGCTGATAACCAGGATCGCCCCGCATATAGCCGATCGTGTAGATATGAACCATAAGCGACACAAACGTCACCACAACCATCATGATGACCGTCAACGGATCGATCAAAAAGCCGACGACAAGCGGAGTATGGGCAATATATCCCCAGGTATAAATAGTCGCGTTGAGATCATGACCGTTCAAGACCGCCGGCAGGGCAAACGCCGCCGACAAGACAAACGCGATACTAACGCCGGCGATCGCGGTGCGATGGGACCATGTCGTCCCGATCTTGTGGCCCCATAATCCCGTAATCAAGGACCCCAGCAGGCACACAAGCGGAATGGTCAGGTAGAGCGCAATCGGCGATGACATGGCCTACCCCTTTAAGGTGTCGAGATCATCGACGTTGATCGTGTGGCGATTGCGGAATAAAACGATCAGGATCGCAAGGCCGATGGCCGACTCGGCGGCCGCTACGGTCAAGATGAAGAATACGAACACCTGGCCCGACGCCCCCCATAAAAAGTGGGAGAAGGCGAGAAAATTCATACTGACCGCAAGCAGAATGATCTCGATGGCCATGAGCAGCACCACGAGATTCTTGCGGTTCAGGAAAACGCCCACGATGCCGATCGCAAACAACACGGCGGCCAAAATCAGATAGTCTGACAGCGAAACCACGTGGTCCCCCTCGCGCTTATGTCGTTTTTCGCCATGAGTTCCACCATTAGCCTTTGGGCTCAGACGGCATTTTAATAAGCCGCACGCGATCTTGTGCCCGCACGTTCACCTGCTGCGCTGGATCCTGGTGCTTCGTGTCGGGCCTTCTACGCATCGTCAAGGCGATGGCCGCCACAATCGCGACCAGCAAGATGACGGCCGCAATCTCAAACGGATAGACATACACTGTGTATAACAGCTCTCCGAGTACCCTCGTATTGCTGTAATGCGCGCCAAGGGCTGCTGGCGCAGGCACCATATGAAGACCAAAGTGCGCCGGCCCCACGGCGATCACAATCTCGGCGACCATAAGAATCGCGACGACCCCGCCTAGCACGAGATAGTCCGTGAACCCTTGGCGCAGGACCGCCAGATTGACGTCGATCATCATGACGACAAAAAGGAACAGCACCATCACCGCGCCCACGTAGACCAGCACCAACACGATGGCGAGAAACTCCGCTTCCAACAACATCCAGAGACACGCTGCGCTGACAAAGGCGAGCACCAGGAACAAGACCGCCTTTATGGGATTACGAATGACCACAACCATAGCGGCGGACCACAGTAACAGGGCCGAGAAACAATAGAAAATGAGGCTTTCGAACGTCATTCTGGCCCTAACCTCTAGCGATAACGTGCATCGGCGGCCCGGTCGGCCGCAATCTCTTTTTCATGCTTGTCGCCGTTGGCGAGCAACATCTCTTTGGTGTAGAGCAGATCCCCACGCCTCTCGCCGTGGTAATCGAACACGCGGGTCTCGACAATGGAGTCTACAGGACACGCCTCTTCACAAAACCCGCAGAATATACATTTTGTGAGGTCAATATCATACCGCGTCGTACGCCGCGTACCATCGGCCCGCTCAGCCGACTCAATAGTAATAGCCAGTGCCGGACACACCGCCTCACACAGCTTGCAAGCGATACAGCGCTCCTCGCCGTTAGGGTAGCGCCTCAGCGCATGCAGTCCCCGAAAACGTGGCGACTGCGGAGTGCGCTCGTCTGGATACTGGACCGTGATCTTGCGAGCAAAAAAGTGACGCCCCGTAACCGCCATGCCCCGTAAGAGCTCGACCAAGAGAAAGCTATGCAAGTATCTTCGTATCGCTTTCATAGAGCCCCGCTAACGATAAAACAGGAAAGCCCAAGGCGTAAAAAATATCACGGCCCCCATGACCCCGATCCACACGAGCGTCACGGGAATCAGAACCTTCCAGCCGAGCCGCATGATCTGATCGTAGCGGTAACGGGGGAAGGTGGCACGCAGCCAGAGGTACATAAAGAGTACGGCGCTGACCTTAAACAGGAACCACGCAAGCGGCGGTACCCACGTAAACGGCGCAAAATCGAACGGCGGCAACCAGCCGCCCAAAAACAAGACCGTGGTCAACGCCGACAACAGTATCATATTGGCGTATTCGGCAAGAAAGAATAGCGCGAACGTGATGCCGGAGTACTCAACATGAAAGCCCGCGACGATCTCGGACTCGCCCTCGGCAACGTCAAAAGGAAGGCGATTGGTTTCGGCTACGCCTGCTATAAAGTAGACCATCAGTAAGGGGAACAGCGGTATAAACAACCAATGCCAGAAACCGCCGGCCTGTTCGAGGGCAATTTGGCGCAGGTTCAAGGTGCCGGTTGCCATAAGCACCCCGACCAGCGCAAAGCCCATGGCAATCTCATAGGCGACGATCTGCGCCGCCGATCGAAGCGAGCCCAGAAAGGCGTATTTGGAGTTGGACGCCCAGCCGGCAATGACCACGCCATAGACGCCCATGGAGGTCACGGCCATCACAAAGAGCAGCCCGGCATTCACGTTGGCCAATACCAGATGGCTGGTAAAGGGGATAACGGCCCAGGCCACGAGCGCTGGCATAATCGCGAGCACGGGCGCCAGCACAAACAACACCTTGTTGGCGCCCGAGGGGATAACGATCTCTTTCAAAAGCAGCTTTAGGCCATCGGCTATGGGCTGGAGCCAGCCACGCGGACCGACTCTGTTGGGCCCAATACGGACCTGCATGTAACCGATCACCTTGCGCTCAATGAAGGTCAGGTAGGCCACTCCCAGGAGCACCGGCGCGACAATGCCGATGATCTTCACGAGATCCCATAACAAGATTCGCGACCAACTCGGAAAACTGGCCCACAGTGCGCTCAAGGCTTCCATGCGTTAGGCTCTACTCACCGATAGTTCTCCCGATAAAGGCAGGGACGCCGTTCGCGAAAGCGCCGCCGGGATATAGGCCGCTCCATCCGGCACCTGCCCGTCAATACGCACCTCTAACGTCAATTGCACCGCCCCCATCGCGACATGGGCATCGGCACCGGCGGCCAGTCCACAGCGTTCCGCTTCCCGTTTATTGAGATAGAGTGCGGCCACGCCGTGATCCTTAGCCTGACGGACAACATCAGAATGCCGGACGATACTATCCGAGTCATAGAGCGACACCTGCGCGATCCGCTCAAAAGACCAAACCGGGAGCGGCTCTGACGGCAGCGACCAGGGCGCGTATTGCGCGCTTGGTGCAGGCCTTTCCCCCATAGCCTCGCGAATCTCGGCGACCGAATCGAAGACGCTCCCGGCCACCGCCAATCCCTCCGCCAAGACCCGGAGAATCTTCCAGCCGGGACGCGCATCCCCGCGTGGGGTCACGGCCGCACCAAAGGACTGCCAACGACCCTCGGCATTGACAAAGGTGCCATCGGTCTCGGTAAAGGGCGCCATCGGCAACACCACATGGGCATAATCCAGGGCCTCCGACCGAAATGCGGACAAGGCCACCACGCATTCGGCGCCGCGCAAGGAGGTCAAGGCGCGGCCCCCATCGGCGCTATCGAGCACCGGCTCGGCATCCACCAACAGGAGGCCCTTTAAGCTCCCATCTAGCATGGCGTACGCGGATCGCCCCGGCATGGGACGCGCGCGCCCCATGGGGCCCCGGTGCGGCAGCACGCCGGCAAGGTGTGCGCCAGCGGCATTTCCCGGTGACAAATATCCGAGTTTCGCGTGTGCCGCGCCACTCAAACACTGGGCCAAGGCACGAATCAAGGCGGCCTGCGGGTGACTCGCGGCGAATGCGCCTAGCAAGACTGAGGGGCGTTTCGCCGCACACAACCATTCGGCAATTTGGTGGTCAACAGAACTTGGCTCCGTCCCGCGCATAAGCTGCGCCACATCGGCAGGCAGCGGTATGCCCGCGCGCGTGTATACCGCCACCACTAACCCGCCGAGGGCCTCTGGCATACGACTGGGGGCGACGATGATCTTCGCTGCGAGATCGAACGTAAAGGACCAATCGAGCGGGTTCAAGACCGCCATCTTCGCGCCGTCCAGAAACGCCTTGCGGAGCCTGTGTCCCAGCAGCGGCTGCTCTTTCCGAATATTGCTACCAATCAACAAGAACGCATCGCCGCGCTCTAGCTCCTCGATGTCCTGGCCAAGCCACGGAAACGGGGGGGCGCCCAGGTCGTCCCGGAAGTCACTTTCGCGCAGTCGGTGGTCGATATGCTCAGAGCCCAGCCCACGGATCAGGCTCTGGAGTAAGAAGCCCTCTTCTAGCGTGATCTGCGGTGAGGCCAATGCCCCTAACGACTCGGGGCCGTGGCGGCTTACGACGCCGCGCAAACCCGTGCATGCCGCCTCAATCGCCACCCCCCAATCGACCTCTTGCCACTCGTCGCCCACCCGAATAAGCGGGGTCTCCAGACGGTCTGGGCCGTTTAAGGCCGTATAGCTGAATCGGTCGCGATCGGACAACCAGACTTCGTTGACCGCTTCGTTTTCCCGCGGCAGTACCCTCATCACCTGATTGCGTCGTACCTCGACTGTAAGATTCGCGCCCACGCAATCGTGGGGGCTAATTGAGGCCCGTTCGCCTAACTCCCACACCCGGGCCGAGTACCGAAATGGCTTCGAGGTCAAGGCCCCTACCGGACAAAGGTCGATCATATTGCCGGAGAGTTCCGACTCGATACCGGCCTCGACATAGGTGCCGATACGCGCATGTTCGCCACGACCTGTTACGCCAAGCTCCATGATCCCGCCGATCTCTTGCCCGAATCGCACACAGCGCGTGCAATAGATGCAGCGCGTCATCTCGGTGGCAATAAAAGGCCCGAGATCTTGATCGTTCACGACGCGCTTGGCCTCCTCGTAACGGGAGGCATCTCGGCCGTAACCGACGGCAAGATCCTGCAACTCGCACTCGCCGCCTTGATCACAGATTGGACAGTCCAGGGGGTGATTGATCAGTAGGAACTCCATCACCCCTTTTTGCGCGGCCTTGGTCTTTTCGGAGCGTGTGTAGACCCGCATGCCCTCGGTAACAGGCGTGGCGCAGGCCGGCACCGGCTTTGACACCCGGTCCACTTCGACTAGGCACATACGACAGTTCGCTGCCACGGACAGCTTCTTGTGGTAGCAAAAGCGCGGGATATAGATACCGGCGGCGCCGGCCGCCTCTATGATCATCGCGCCCTCTTCTACCGCGAGCTTCTTGCCGTCGATCTCTATGTGCAGCATGTGCTTCCCCTGCGCCTTTTAAGCGGCAACCGCCACCTGGCAGCTGTGGTGGCGGATGTGGTGCTCAAACTCTTCGCGGAAATTCTTAATGAAACTGACAACCGGCGTAGCGGCCGCGTCTCCCAGGGCACAAATCGTGCGCCCCTCGATCTTCTTGGCCATATCGACTAGTAAATCCAAGTCCCCCGGGACTCCCTCGCCATGCTCGATGCGGTGCAAGATGCGCGCAAGCCAGCCCGTACCCTCTCGACACGGGGTGCACTGACCGCAGGACTCTTCGTAATAAAAATGAGAAATTCGCGCCAACGCCCGCACCATGCACACGGTCTCGTCCATGACAATCACCGACCCCGCCCCCAGCATGCTACCGGCCTTCGACAGCGAGTCATAATCCATAGTGAGATCCATCATGACCTCACCGCGAATGACGGGAACCGACGTGCCACCGGGAATCACGGCCTTCAGTTTACGGTCCTGCCATACCCCACCGGCTAGTTCCAGCAATTTCGCAAACGGGGTACCCAACGGCACCTCATAGTTCCCGGGGCGATTCACGTGCCCAGACACTGAAAAGATCTTCGAACCCCCGTTGTTGGGCTTGCCGAGCCCCAAGAACCACGGGCCGCCATGGCGCAAAATCGCAGGCACGGAGGCCAGCGTCTCGGTATTGTTGATCGTCGTCGGCCGCCCATACAGACCGTAGCTCGCGGGAAACGGCGGCTTGAATCGCGGCTGACCCTTGCGGCCCTCGAGCGACTCCAGCAAGGCGGTCTCCTCGCCACAGATGTACGCCCCGCCACCACTATGGGTGAACAACTCGAAATCCACGCCCGAGCCCAGAATATTTTTGCCGATAAATCCGGCCGCCCGGGCCTCGGCCAGGGCCTCTTCGAACCGCGCTATCGGTTCATAGAACTCGCCGCGCACGTAGTTGTACCCGACTGTGGCGCCGATCGTATAACCGGCGATGGCCATGCCCTCGATAAGGGCATGGGGGTTGTAACGCAGAATATCGCGATCCTTGAATGTCCCTGGCTCGCCTTCGTCGGAATTACATATGATATACTTCTGGCCGGGCGCGCTTCGTGGCATAAAGCTCCACTTAAGACCGGTCGGGAATCCGGCCCCGCCACGCCCGCGAAGAACGGACTTCTTGATCTCGTTGACAATTTCGTCGGGCGGAATCTTTTCGGTCAAAATACGACGCCACGCCTCATAGCCGCCGTCGCTCTCATACACACCCAGCGTCCAGGGGCGATCCCGATGAAGATTACGAAAGCAGACTTCGTTGGCCATAATTACTCCAGACCCGATAGTATTTCGTCAACACGCGCGGGTGTCAGGTTCTCGTAGTAGACCTTGTCAATGAGAAACATCGGCGCGCCACCGCATGCCGCCAAGCATTCCACTTCCTTTAATGTAAATCGTCCATCGGCCGTGGTTTCCCCAAAGCCTATCCCAAGCCGCTCCTTTAGGTGCGCCACGATGTCGTCGCTCCCGCGCAAAAGGCAAGAGATGTTGGTGCACACCGAGATCTTGTGGCGCCCACCCGGCTTCAAATCATACATCGTATAGAAAGTTGCGACCTCGTACACCTGGATGGGACGCATGCCCAGCAGTTCGGCTATGTAATCCATAAGCGGCACGCTCAACCACCCGTGCTCATCTTGCGCAATATGCAAAGCCCCCATAACCGCCGACTGCTTGTGCTCGGGCGGGTACTTGGCCATCTCTTGGTCGATCTTCGCAAGCGATTCTTTTGAGAGCATAAGGGCTACCGATCAATCTCGCCGAACACAATATCCTGCGTCCCGATGACGGCAACGACATCCGCTATCATATGACCACGCACCATCTCGTCTAGGGCCGCGAGATGCGCAAATCCGGGCGCCCTGATCTTCAATCGGAACGGCTTGTTGGCGCCATCGGATATCAGATAGATACCAAACTCGCCCTTCGGGTGCTCGATCGCCGCATAGGCCTCGCCCTTAGGCACGGAATAGCCTTCGGAAAAAAGCTTGAAGTGATGGATGAGAGACTCCATGTCGTGCTTCATCACTTCGCGCGCCGGCGGAACGATCTTGTGATCTTGCGCGATCACAGGTCCCGGATTCTGGCGTAGCCACTCAATACACTGCAAGACGATCCGATTCGACTGGCGCATCTCTTCGATGCGCACGAGGTAACGATCGTAACAATCGCCATTTACCCCGACGGGTATATCAAAATCGACCTGGTCGTACGCCTCATAAGGCTGCTTTTTGCGCAAATCCCATTCGATTCCAGACCCCCTCAACATGGGTCCGCTAAAGCCAAGCTGCAAGGCGCGCTCCGGGGTGACAACGCCGATGCCCACGGTCCGCTGTTTCCAGATGCGGTTATCAGTCAGCAGGGTCTCATAATCGTCGACGTAGCCCGGGAAGCGGCGACAGAAATCGCTCAAGAAATCGAGCAAGCTCCCTTCGCGGTTTCCATTCAGGCGCGCGACATCCTTATCGTTATGCCACCGCGACGCACTGTAACGCGGCATAGTGTCGGGAAGGTCCCGATACACTCCACCGACTCGGTAATAGCTGGCATGCATACGGGCGCCTGAAACCGCCTCATAGACATCCATCAAATCCTCACGCTCGCGAAACGCATACAAAAAGACTGTCATGGCGCCGATGTCGAGCGCATGCGCCCCGAGCCACAAGAGGTGGTTTAGGATGCGCGTCACTTCATCAAACATCACCCGGATGTACTGGGCGCGCACCGGCACCTCGAGCTTTAGCAACTTCTCGATCGCCATCACATAGGCGTGTTCGTTACACATCATCGAAACGTAATCCAGCCGATCCATATACGGGATCGATTGGTTATAAGGCTTGCTTTCCGCGAGTTTCTCGGTCGCCCGATGCAAAAGCCCGATATGGGGATCGGCACGCTCAATCACCTCCCCATCGAGTTCCAGCACCAAACGCAAAACTCCGTGCGCGGCCGGATGCTGTGGCCCGAAGTTCATGGTGTAATTACGAATCTCTGCCACCGTAGCCCTCCTCGCGAATCACCCGTGGCACCAGAGTACGGGGCTCAATACTGACGGGCTCGTAGACCACCCGCTTCTTGTCCGGATCATAACGCATCTCCACCCGTCCGCTTAAGGGGAAATCCTTACGGAACGGATGGCCCACGAAACCGTAGTCCGTTAAGAGGCGGCGCAGATCGTTGTGCCCTTCGAATACCAAACCAAAGAGATCGAACGCCTCGCGCTCATACCAAGTGGCGGCGTTCCAGACTGGAACGAGCGAGGCCACTACGGGCTGATCGTCGTCTAGGAATGTGCGTAGCCGTACGCGCCAATTGTGGCGGATGGAAAGCAGGTGGACGACCACCGCAAACCGCGGCCCCTGCAGGTCTTGCTCCCCATAAGTCAGATAATCGACGCCACACAGATCCATGAGTTGCTCAAAGGCAAAACCGGCATCGTCCCGCAAGAGTTGACAGGCGTTGAGCCAGCTGTCCCGGTGAAGTTCGATCGTGACCTCGCCGCGCTCGACCGTAATGGCCGCCATGGCCTCGCCGAGCATTTTTTGGGCGTAGTCGAGGAATGACTCGTGGGTGGTCATAGCGTTAGAGGGGCCTTATTCCGTTTTCAGCGCGCGATGGTATTCGTGCGCCGAATCTTGTTCTGAAGTTGAATGATGCCGTATAAAAGCGCTTCCGCTGTCGGTGGGCATCCCGGTACATAGACGTCCACTGGCACGATTCGGTCGCACCCGCGCACGACAGAATACGAGTAATGGTAATAGCCCCCGCCATTGGCGCAAGACCCCATGGAGATGACCCAGCGCGGTTCCGCCATCTGGTCATACACTTTGCGCAAAGCCGGGGCCATCTTATTGACTAAGGTCCCAGCGACAATCATCACGTCCGATTGCCGGGGACTTGGGCGAAACACGACCCCAAAGCGATCCAAATCATAGCGCGCCGCCCCGGCATGCATCATCTCCACGGCACAGCAAGCGAGGCCGAAGGTCATGGGCCACAGCGAGCCGGTGCGGGTCCAGTTAATTACCTTGTCTGCGGATGTAACTATCCATCCCTTGTCGAGAACGCCTTCTACTCCCACTCGAGCGCCCCCTTCATCCATTCGTATACAAAACCCACGACCAATATACCGAGGAAGATCATCATAGCCACGAATCCCGGGCGGCCGATATGCCTCAAGGCGACCGCCCAGGGGAACAAAAAGGCGATCTCGAGATCGAAGACGATGAATAAGATGGCCACGAGGTAGTAGCGCACATCAAACTTCATGCGCGAGTCCTGAAAGGCCTCGAAACCACATTCGTACGGAGAGAGCTTCGCCGCGTCGGGATGGTGAGGCGCGAGTACACGACCAAGTACCATGGGCAAAACGCCGACGAGAAGACCGACGGCGATAAAGATTAGAATGGGCAGATAATTCTGTAACATCCCTTTCCCCCAGAGTATGGCCTTCGATATGGGCCGCTACGGCCTTCAGTGCTGGCCCCGGGAACCACCGGGTCGGGTAGTCTAGGCATCGGGGCGCGCGCAAGTCAAGCCGTGCGCCCGGGTACAGATTTATGCTGTTTCAATCAGTTAGCGCCCCCTACAGGCAGCGCAATAGCGAGGAAAAATGGTGCCGAAGGCGGGACTCGAACCCGCACAGCTTACGCCACCGCCCCCTCAAGACGGCGTGTCTACCAATTCCACCACTTCGGCAAACTCGGGTATCCCACCTCAATGTCGTTCCTGGTTAGGGAACCTTCTGACCTGATGGGGCCTGCGGAACGCTAGGCAGGGATTGCGGAGCCGGCGTTGGCGCCACGGGCGCTGCGGGCTCCACGGGTTTGATGATCGCCGTGACGCTTTCCACCGAGCGGGGATGCGCAGAAAGGTAGGCAAGCGCCAAACTGGTTGCAAAAAACAACGTGGCGAGTATCGCCGTTACCCGGCTAAGAAAGGTCGCCGAGCCCCGCGAACCAAACAGGGTCTGCGAGGAGCCGCCACCAAACGACGCGCCCATATCGGCGCCTTTTCCTTGCTGAATAAGGACAAGCCCGATTAGGGTAACCGCTATCAAAATCTGGAAAACTACCAAAAAATCCGTCATGAAAGACCTTTCATTAAACTGGCAACGCCGCTCGGCAGATACCCGCAAACTGCGCCGGGTCTAGGGCTGCACCGCCAATTAAGCCCCCGTCGATATCGTCTTGGGTAAACAATTCCCGCGCATTCTGCGCCTTTACGCTACCACCATACAAGATGCGCAGCCCCACGGCCGCGTCCGGGTCTTGGATTGCGACCTTCTTGCGGATAAACGCATGCACGTGTTGCGCCTCGGCGGGGCTCGCGGCACGCCCCGTGCCGATCGCCCACACCGGCTCATAGGCAAGCACCGCGCCCGCGAAGGCATTGCGACCGCTGGCCTGAAAAACCGCCTCGATCTGGGCCGCCACGACATCTTCCGTCTGGCCCGCATCGCGCTCGACTGCGCTCTCGCCGACACACAAAACGGGCACGAGCCCGGCTTCACGCGCGCGCACAAACTTTTTGCCGACAACCTCATTGGTCTCAGCGAACAGTGCGCGCCGCTCCGAGTGCCCTATAATAACAAATCGACAGCCGATGTCGCGCAACATCTCGCCCGAAACCTCGCCCGTATAGGCCCCGTCCGAGTACATGCTCAGGTTTTGTGCACCTAAGCCCATAGTCGGTTTCGTGCCCAGGGCCGCGGCCGCGAGCGCCAGAAAGGGATAAGGGGGACACACCGCGACTTCCACTTCGGTCAAGGAGGCAAGCCCCGTCTGCAACGCCGAAAGCAGCGCCTGGGCCTGATCGCGTCGGCCGTTCATCTTCCAATTGCCCATTACCAGCGACTGCCGCATGCGGCCCCCTTTGTGCTCACTGAACGGGCGGCGATGTTACCGACACAGGCGGCTGAAAGCAATTTTGTGACCTTGGGCGGCACCGCGACTGCCGCAGAGGGTCCGTCTAGGCGACCGCCGCCCGTGCTGCCTGGGCGACCGCCGCGGCGAGAGCCTCACTTAGGCGGGCTACCGTATCGGCATCGGTCGCCTCGACCATGACGCGCACGACCGGCTCGGTACCCGAAGGTCGCAACACCACGCGCCCCCGATCACCCAAAAGGCCCTCCGCTTCCCGGAGCACCGCCAAGACGTGCGGGGCCTTCACGACATCACCGGCCGACAGGCCCCGCGCCAGGGTCACGTTGATGATGGTCTGTGGAAAGACCTGCATGCCGAGCGCGAGCTCCGCTAGGCTGCGACCAGATTCGCTCATGGCCGACAAGACCTGCAAGGCGGCGATGATACCGTCTCCGGTCGTGGTCTTATCGAGACACATCACATGCCCCGAGGCCTCGCCGCCGAGATCCCAGCCCGTTTGCATCAACAGCGCATGAACGTGGCGGTCACCGACTGCGGCCCGCTGAAATGGGATTTCGGCGCGTTTGAGCGCCTGCTCTAGGCCAATGTTGCTCATGAGCGTCCCCACGACCCCAGCGACCGGGGTCCCGAACTGCTGGCGATGGGTAGCAATGATGTAGAGCATCCGGTCCCCATCAATGATGTCGCCCTGATGGTCGACCATAATGACGCGATCACCGTCGCCGTCGAGCGCGATCCCGAGCGCGGCGCCATGGTCCAACACCGCCTGACGCACCGTAGCGGGGTAGGTAGAACCACATTCGTGGTTGATATTGAAGCCGTCGGGGGCGTTGCCGATCGCAATCACCTCCGCGCCCAACTCGCCGAAGACATGCGGCGCGATCTGATAGGCCGCACCGTGGGCGCAATCGACCACGATTTTCAGCCCCTCTAGGCTAAGACGGTACGGAAACGTGCCCTTACAAAACTCGATGTAGCGGCCAGCGGCATCCGCGAAACGCCTGACCTTGCCGAGCTCTGCAGACGGCACCGTGCGCATGGGCTGGTTCATCATGTCCTCAATGGCGTACTCGATCTCGTCTGCAAGCTTCGCGCCCTGAGACGAAAAGAATTTGATCCCGTTGTCCTCGTAGGGGTTATGTGATGCGCTAACAACAATGCCCGCTTGGGCCCCCGATGTGCGCGTCAGATAAGCAATGCCGGGCGTGGGTATCGGACCGATCAGGCGGATATCCGCCCCCGCCGCCGCGAGCCCCGCCTCAAGCGCCGACTCCAACAGATAACCGGAGACACGCGTGTCCTTCCCGATCAAAATATGGCCCCGGTCTTCGCCCTCGGCCAAAAGCACCCGACCAGCGGCCCACCCTAACTTCATCACCGTCTCCGGAGTGATGGGTTCTTCGCCCACGCGCCCGCGAATACCATCCGTACCGAAATATTTCCGCCTCATGCTACCCACCCCGCTGGCTCAAATACCGATTCCCAGGCACGCACCGCCTCCCAGGTCTCTCGCACGTCGTGCACCCGAACGATCTTGGCGCCGCCTTGCACGCCCGCAAGCGCCAAGGCAATGCTCGTCGTTAAGCGCCCACTCACAGGGAGCCCTAGTAACTCGCCTGTCATTCGCTTGCGCGACACCCCAACGAGAACCGGTGCTAGGCCCACAAACCTCGGCAGTGCCCGCAGTAGCGCCAAGTTCTGGGCCGTATCCTTACCAAAGCCAAATCCCGGATCGACTGCGATCTTGGCGCGACTGATTCCCGCTGCTATACAGGCATGCATACGTTGTGCCAGAAAGGCCTCTACCGCCTCTACCACGTCCTCATATTGACAATGAGCCTGCATAACGGCGGGCTCGGCTGGGCTATGCATCAGACAAATGGGCACATCAAGCCTCGCCGCCGCCGCCAGCGCCCCGGGGCGGGTGAGCGCGCGCACATCATTAATGAAGGTCGCACCCGCCGCCACGGCCTCAGCCATGACGATCGGGTCCGAGGTATCGACCGACAACGGCACCGCAAAGCGCGCGCGAATCGCTTTGATCACGGGAATCACGCGGGCGCGCTCCTCGTCACTCCCGACAGGTGCTGCGCCTGGGCGGGTCGACTCGCCGCCCACGTCCAATATATCGGCGCCCGCCTCGATCAAGGCGCCAGCGCGCTCTACGGCCTGATCGACACCCAAAAAAAGGCCCCCGTCGGAAAACGAATCGGGGGTCACGTTGAGAATACCCATGATCGCTACCCGCCCATCCGGCCTAAGCCAAGTCACAGGGCGGTGCTGAACAACCACCAGAACTTACCGCGACTCACCCGCCGGGGAGCCCATACGCGGCTTGACGCACGCCCGGTCGGCGGTCTTGGTATCGCTGTTGTTGCCATCGCCTTCCGCGGTCGTCTCGGAGAAGCCATGCGGTGGGCGGGGCTTGCGGCCCTCCATGATATCGTTGATCTGGTCCGTATCGAGCGTCTCCCATTCCAGCAACGTGCTGGCCATGATCTCCACCTTATCCTGGTTCTCCTCGATGATCCGGCGCGCGCGCCCATACTGTTCATCTATGATGCGGCGAATCTCGGCATCCACGAGTTGCGCTGTGGCATCGCTCACGTTCTTGTGGGTCGTAACATCGCGGCCCAAAAAGACCTCGCTCTGATTTTCGCCGTACACACGCGTGCCCAACCGATCACTCATACCCCAGCGACTCACCATGTTCCGGGCCAAATCTGTCGCCCGCTCAAAATCATTCGCAGCGCCGGTGGTCATCTGATGCATAAAGACCTCCTCCGCGATGCGCCCTGCCATCAACACGGCGATCGTCGACAAGAGATACTCGCGGTCGTGGCTGTAGCGATCCTCGGTCGGCAACTGCATGGTCACGCCCAACGCCCGACCGCGCGGAATAATAGTGACCTTATGGACCGGGTCGGTGTTCGGCAACATCCGCGCCACAACGGTATGACCCGATTCATGGTAAGCGGTATTGATACGCTCCTTCTCGGGCATCACGATCGAACGCCGCTCAGCGCCCATCACGATCTTGTCCTTGGCGAGCTCAAAATCCAACATCTCGACCAAACGCTTGTTGCTGCGCGCAGCAAACAAGGCCGCCTCGTTTACCAGGTTGGCAAGATCCGCGCCGGAGAATCCCGGCGTGCCGCGCGCGAGGATGCTCGGCACGACATCATCGGCAATCGGCACCTTGCGCATATGGATGCGCAGGATTTGTTCGCGACCGCGGATATCGGGTAGTGGGACGTAGACCTGCCGATCGAAGCGTCCAGGCCGCAACAGCGCCGGATCCAGGACGTCGGGGCGGTTGGTGGCGGCAATAACAATCACGCCCTCGCTGCCCTCAAACCCATCCATCTCGACTAGCAGCTGATTTAACGTTTGTTCCCGTTCGTCATGGCCGCCACCCAGACCCGCTCCTCGCTGACGTCCCACCGCATCGATCTCGTCAATAAAGATAATGCACGGCGCATGCTTCTTGGCTTGATCAAACATGTCGCGAACGCGGGACGCGCCCACGCCCACGAACATCTCCACGAAATCGGATCCCGAAATGGAGAAGAACGGTACCTTGGCCTCTCCGGCAATGGCCTTGGCAAGCAGCGTCTTACCCGTTCCCGGGCTACCGGTCATGAGCACGCCGCGGGGTATGCGGCCGCCGAGCTTCTGGAACTTAGTCGGGTCACGAAGGAATTCGACGAGTTCGGTGACCTCCTCTTTGGCCTCCTCGACCCCGGCGACATCATCAAACGTCACCTTGTTGGAGTCCTCGGTGAGCAGACGCGCCTTACTCTTGCCAAAACTCATCGCACTACGGCCACCGCCGCCGCCCTGCATCTGGCGCATAAAGAAGATCCAGACACCAACAAATAACAGCAACGGGAACCAGTTGATAAAGATCTGCAGAAGCAACGACTGTTGCGCAGGCGGCTTCGCATTGACGGTCACGCCATTGTTTAAGAGCTGATCGATCAGTCCTGAGTCCGCTGGCGCATAGGTCTGGAAGCGCTGGCCGGTCTTGGTCACGCCCGTAATGGTGTGGCCCTTAATAACGACTCGGCCCACCTGACCCTGCTTTACGCGGTTAATAAACCGCGAGAAGTCAATAGAATCGACCTTCGGGTGATGGTCACCGAAGCTGTTGAATACGGACATCAGTACTATGGCTATAATGAGCCACAGCAGGAGGTTCCTTGCTAGATTATTCAATATATGACCTCGTGCGCCCCACGGGACGCGCCTGCCGCCATTCTCCTACGACTCCGATCCCGACACAACTGGTCGCAATCCGGTTCCGAGAAGGTAGACCTCGGGGCTACGGGGGCGCGACGCCGGCGGTTTGCGCGTAACCACCCGATTGAAACGGCGCCGCATCTCGGCCAACAACTCCGCAAACCCGGCACCCTGAAAAACCTTAATGAGACAACGGCCATCGGCGACCAAACAAGAGCTCGCGAAGTCCAACGCCATCTCCGCAAGCTCCATGGCATGCGCCTGATCCGCAGCCTCAATACCGCTTATATTGGGGGCCATATCGGAAATTACAAGGTCGACATGGTCCCCAAGCGCCCTCTGCACCTCTGAAAAACACTGCGGATCGGTAAAATCCCCGTGAATAAAGACCACCCCCGCCAATGGCTCCATAGGCAAAATGTCGACTGCAACGATCCGTCCACCCTTACCCAGCCGACTGGCCACGTACTGAGAAAAGCCTCCCGGGGCGCACCCGAGATCGGCGACAACACTATGAGGCCGGATCAAACGATCTTGCGCATCAATCTCCTGGAGCTTGAAAAGAGCGCGCGACCGGTAGCCCGCCGCCTGTGCCCGCTTCACATAGGGATCGGAAAAATGCTCGGCCATCCACCGGTTACGAGCCATACCGCCTAAAGCGCCCGCGCGATCAGCGCCAAGCCCAGCAAGCCCTCAGCTAGGTACAACGTGGTGGCAACCCCATGAAACCCCATGAAAGCCCCCCACTCTGGGCTCCCTGGGCCGAAATTCGGCGTGGAGCGCAAATACACCATGATCGGGAGGATGAGGAGCTCGAAAACCGCATCAAGCAACCAAGTCGCCCAGGCGATCTGCGGCCACGGGCGCCTTTGGCCACGGACACTCATCACCACAAAGCCGCCAAAAATGAGGCCGAGACCCTGCCAAAGCGTGAACAGATCCCCGGCCAGCGTCCCGGCCAGCGCTTGTGGAAGCCGCCAAAATAACAGCGGCGCGACTGCGCCAAGCGCCCACAGGCCGCCTATCCACAAGGCCGCCATCACCCGCGCGGCGGCCGCCCACCGACGACTCGGCGCACTCACCCCTTAGACATAACGGACGTTGAGAATTTCATACTGGCGCGTGCCGTCCGGGACACGGACATCGACTACCGCGCCGGGCTCCTGTCCGATCAGGGCACGCGCGATCGGCGAGCTAATGGAGATCTTGCCCGCGCCGATATCCGCTTCGTCGTCCCCGACAATCTGGTAGGTCACCTCGCGCTGGCTATCCTCTTCAAATAAGTCGAGCGTCGCGCCAAAGACGACCCGGCCACCCGCATTCACGGTAAGCGGATCTATGATCTGCGCATTGCTAAGCTTGCCATCGATGTCTTTGATGCGGCCCTCGATAAAGCTTTGCTGCTCCTTAGCCGCGTGATACTCCGCGTTTTCGGACAGATCACCATGGGCGCGCGCCTCGGCAATCGCTTGAATAATCCGGGGGCGCTCGACAGTCTTTAGACGATGCAGCTCCTTGGTCAGTTTCTCGGCACCAGTTACTGTGATAGGGACTTTAATCATGCCGAATCTCCTTGTGCAAATCCTGTAAACTGCGCACGCCGAACTCTTGGGTTTGCCCATGGGCCTCGCAGGCCGCCCGGGCTGCTGCCAGCGTCGTGTAATTCGTGACCTTATGCTGGAGTGCCTCACGGCGAATCTGATACGAATCAGCCAAGCTTTGTTTATCGGCGATCGTGTTCACAATGATATCAATCTCGTCATTCTTGATCATGTCCACTACGTGCGGTCTCCCCTCCGACACTTTATTGACTGATCGAACCTCAAGACCCGCTGCCGTAAGGACTGCGGCCGTGCCGCGGGTCGCCAAGACCTCGAACCCGTGGTTCGCGAAATAACGCGCGACTGTCACCGCCCCAGCGCGATCCCGGTCGCGGACACTGATAAAGAGGCGCCCGCCTTTGGGTATCGCCGCGCCCGCGGCAATCTGAGATTTGGCAAACGCCTCGCCGAAGCTCCGCCCAATCCCCATAACCTCACCGGTCGATTTCATCTCCGGCCCAAGCACGGTATCGACGCCCGGGAATTTGATGAAGGGGAAAACCGCCTCCTTTACCGAATAATAGGCCGGAATCACCTCAGATACGACCCCTTGACTCGCCAGCGACGCCCCCATCATGACGCGCGCCGCGATCTTCGCTAGCGGCCGGGCGGTCGCCTTGGAGACATACGGGACCGTGCGCGAGGCGCGTGGATTCACCTCGAGGACATAAATGTCCTGCTCTTTCACCGCAAACTGCACGTTCATGAGGCCCACTACGTCCAGCGCCCGGGCCAAGGCCACCGTCTGCCGACGCAACTCATCCTGCACGGCCTTCGACAGACTAAACGGGGGCAACGAGCACGCCGAATCCCCGGAATGGACGCCCGCCTCCTCGATATGCTCCATGATGCCGCCAACGACCACCTGTTCGCCGTCACAAATGGCATCCACATCCACCTCAATGGCGTCACTCAGAAAGCGATCCAGAAGGATTGGGGAATCCTCCGACACCTTGACTGCGATGCGCATATAAATCTCGAGATCATCGCGATTGTGGCAGATCTCCATGGCCCGCCCCCCCAACACATAGGACGGACGCACCACTAAGGGATAGCCGGTCTCTTCGGCCAAGAGCACAGCTGCGGCTGCGGTTCTCGCTATGCGATTGGGTGGCTGAAGAAGACCCAGGTTCGTGATGAGCTGCTGAAAGCGCTCCCGATCCTCGGCCAAATCGATGGAGGCGGGCGTGGTCCCGACGATCGGCGCCCCGTTGGCCCACAGACCTTCCGCGAGCTTAAGCGGCGTCTGACCGCCATACTGCACGATCACGCCAACTGGCTTTTCAAGATCGGTAATCTCGAGCACGTCCTCTAATGTCAATGGCTCGAAGTACAAACGATCGGAGATATCATAATCCGTCGACACCGTTTCGGGATTGCAGTTCACCATGATGGTCTGATAACCATCCTCACGCAGCGCCAATGAGGCGTGCACGCAACAGTAATCGAACTCGATCCCCTGCCCGATACGATTAGGACCACTGCCGAGCACGATGACTTTGGCGCGCGCCTCGGGGGCCGCCTCACACTCCGACTCGTAGGTCGAATACATATAGGCCGTGGCAGAGGCGAATTCCGCGGCACAGGAGTCGACTCTTTTAAAGACCGGCCGGACCCCATGACGATGCCGGAACGCTCGAACCGAATCCTCGTCCATGCCCATCAGGGTCGCAATCCTGCGGTCCGAAAAACCACGCCGCTTCCAACCCCGCAGGATATGGGCCTCGGTCTCGCCGGTGAGACTGAGCGCGCTCTGTCGTTCGATTTCCCCTTCGACTGCGATAATCTCCGCAATCTGCGCCACAAACCACGGATCCATGCGCGTAAGTTCACAGACCTCGTCGATCGTAAAGCCAAAACGCAGGGCATCGGCTAGGTACCACAAGCGCTCGGCTCCGGGAATCTTCAATTCCTGCACTAGGCGGTCACGTGTTATTTTGCCATCGGCCGTCATATCTATACGCGGCTCGAAGCCGTAACTGTCGATCTCTAGGCTCCGCATCGCCTTCTGGAGCGATTCCTGGAACGTCCGCCCAATCGCCATGACCTCACCGACTGATTTCATTTGGGTAGTCAAGGTCGCATCGGCCTTAGGGAACTTCTCAAACGTGAACCGCGGAATCTTTGTCACCACGTAATCGATACTCGGCTCAAAAGAGGCTGGGGTCGCCTGGCCGGTAATATCGTTGCGCAACTCGTCTAGCGTGTAACCGATGGCCAATTTGGCGGCGATCTTCGCGATCGGAAACCCCGTCGCCTTTGAGGCGAGCGCCGAGGAACGTGAGACGCGCGGATTCATCTCGATCACGACCATCTGGCCGTCTTTAGGGTTGATGGCGAACTGAACATTGGAGCCACCCGTCTCGACACCGATTTCGCGCAACACGGCAATGCTCGCATCGCGCATCCGCTGGTATTCTTTATCGGTCAAGGTCTGGGCGGGGGCTACGGTAATCGAGTCCCCCGTATGGACGCCCATGGGATCGATGTTCTCGATCGCACAAATGATGATGCAATTGTCGAGTCGGTCGCGCACGACCTCCATCTCGAATTCTTTCCACCCGATGATGGACTCCTCGATCAGCAACTCATGGGTCGGAGACGCATCCAAACCCCGCTCACACAACTGCATGAACTCTTCCCGGTTGTAGGCGATCCCGCCACCGCTTCCGCCTAAGGTAAAGGACGGACGAATAATGGCCGGGAACCCGACTAGCGCATGGACCTGCAGCGCCTCCTCGAGACTATGAGCGATCGCCCCCTTGGTCACGTTGAGCCCGATCGACTCCATCGCCTTCTTAAAGAGTTCGCGATCCTCAGCCTTGTCGATCGCCTCCTTCGACGCGCCGATCATGCGCACCCCGAACCGCTCCAGAACACCCTCGCGATCGAGATCGAGCGCGCAATTCAACGCCGTCTGACCACCCATGGTCGGCAGCAGGGCGTCCGGCCGTTCACGCTCGATAATGCGCTCCACGACCCGCCAGTTGATGGGCTCGATGTAGGTAGCATCCGCTAAATCGGGGTCCGTCATAATCGTCGCCGGATTCGAGTTCACGAGAATCACGCGTAGGCCCTCTTCCTTGAGGGCCTTACAGGCCTGCGCGCCCGAGTAATCGAACTCGCAGCCTTGGCCGATGATGATCGGACCGGCACCGATGATCAGTACACTCTGAATATCCTTTCGCTTCGGCATGACGATTCCTACTGTGACGTACGCACGGAATGCATAAGCGCCGCGAACTGCGAGAATAAGGGCGACATATCGTGGGGGCCGGGGCTCGCCTCCGGGTGTCCCTGGAAGGAAAACACCGGGCGATCGATATGCGCCAACCCCTGGACCGATCCATCGAAGAGCGACCGATGAGTCACGCGCAAGGTCTTAGGAAGCGTAGCTTCATCAACCGCAAAGCCGTGATTTTGGCTGGTAATCAGCACGCGCCCCGAGTCGATGTCTAAAACTGGGTGGTTGGCGCCGTGATGCCCAAACTTCATTTTGACGGTGCGGCCCCCGAGCGCGAGCCCGAGCAACTGGTGGCCTAGGCAAATGCCAAACAGCGGAATACCCGACTCCACCAACTCGCGGGCCGCGTCGATGGCGTAGTGACACGCCTTAGGGTCGCCTGGGCCATTCGACAAAAAGACCCCATCGGGACGGTGGGCCAAGACTACGGCGGCCGACGTCTCGGCGGGCACGACCGTGACCGCGCAACCGGCGTGCACAAGACTGCGCAAGATATTGCGCTTTACGCCATAGTCGTAGGCGACAACGTGAAAGCGCGTCGAGGCAGGCTCAGTCTCCCAAAGACCCTGGTCCCAGGTGTAGCGCGCAGCGGTCGACACGACCTTGGCCAGGTCAAGCCCATCGAGCCCTGGAAAAGCGCGAGCTTTAGCGATCGCCGCTACGTGGTCGTAGGCCTCTTTCCCGGCCACGATCGTCGCATTCTGCGCACCACCTATGCGCAGGCGGCGCGTCAGGGCACGGGTATCGATACCGGCGATCGCCACGACACCTTGCCGTTTTAGGAAATCCGAGAGACTTTCCGTGCCCCGATAACTGCTATAGCGAGAAGGCGCGTCGCGCACAACCAGGCCGGCGGCATAGACCCGGTCCGACTCCATATCATCGGGATTCACGCCCGTATTCCCGATATGAGGGTAGGTCAGCGTGACAATCTGTCCGGCGTAGGAGGGATCGGTGAGGATCTCTTGATAGCCCGTGAGGGCGGTATTGAACACAAGCTCGCCTTGCGCTGCGCCCAAAGCGCCCATGGACTCGCCCATGAACACCGTGCCATCAGCGAGAGCGAGCAATGCCGGATGCGCCAAGGTACCTCCCGCGCTAGGATTGACACACAAAGGCGGGAGCCGCTACTCGCCGCTCCCGCCCTAAAAGGACTAATTATCAGCCGTAATTTTTGGGGACAGATTGTAACGAGGTGACACGCCGAAATCAACGAACCGGATAGACTCAGCAAAAACGCGCATAAAATCGATTCCTCGTCGCAAACCGGGCCGGACTCCAGACTTTAGTCGCGCACAGTCCGTGCCGGACCGATGCGCGCGGCCATAGCGCCTTTGCGCCAAGCGACACATCCCGGGTGCACGCAGCGACCGGGCCGGCCCCGCAGTTACGGACCGATCGACAAGCGGCGCCCTCGGCCCCCGCTTAAGCGGCCGCAAACCATTGTCTATCGGGTGTCAGCGGGCGGCACGTGCAGCCCCAATACATCTTGCATGTCGAAAAGTCCCGCGCGCTTCATCCCGACGAAACGGGCCGCCCGCAGCGCCCCTTCGGCAAACACCTGGCGACTCTCCGCCACATGCGCAATCTCTAAGCGTTCTGCGGGCAGCGCTAAAAACACGCGGTGCTCGCCGATGATCTCGCCGGCACGCACGCTCGCGAATCCGATCGCCCCCAACGGCCGTTCGGCGCGCTCAGCATGGCGATCATAAACGGCCACGTCAGCTAAAGTCTGTCCGCGGGCGGCGGCCACCACCTCCCCCATGCGCAGCGCCGTGCCGGATGGGGCGTCCACCTTGTGGCGGTGATGGGCCTCGAAAATCTCCACGTCCGCGTCGCCGAGGACACGGGCCGCAATCGCCAAGAGATGGAGTGCGACATTGACCCCGATGCTCATATTGGCGGCCACTACGAGGCCTGTATCCTGGGCCAGAAACCGTAAACGGTCGAGGGCTGCGGCCGAAAACCCAGTGGTCCCGATCACCGCCCGCGTACCCAGCTGCGCACAGAGCTCGGCATACTCACTGGTCGACTGGGGATGGGTGAAATCAATCAGCACGTCACACCCACCGATGACGGGTGCAGGCGCATCGGAAACCGCTACCCCAATCGGCTCGGCGCCGACGAGCAGGCCGACATCGCGGCCACACGCCCCGTCGCCTGGGCGCGCGAGCGCACCTGTCAGCGTCAGGTCGGGGCTCTGGAGCACGGCCGCGATCACCGCCCGCCCCATGCGCCCGGCCGCTCCTGCGACAGCTATCCTCATAGCGCCCCCCGGCAATAAAAGCGGCAAGCATAGCAGAACATGGCCTTAAAACGTGCGGATAACACACTCACACTGGGGAGCCGAACATCGGGGTACACGCCTACAGACGATCGCGCCACTCGTCACCAAGCGATATAGGCGTAGCCCTTATGCTGCAATTCCATGAGGTCGGCGGCCCCCATCGGCACATAGGTGGCAAACGGCAACAGCGCCGATTTCGTCAAGTTGAGGGTGCGCAGGGTATTGCCGCAGCCATGAAATTCCACACCATAGTCGGAGAGACTAGACACCCCACGGCGAATACCCGCCGCCACCGGGCGGACCGGCTTTTTCAAGACGATGCTGATGCCCGGGCCAAAACAGGTCACCACGATGCGGATGGTCGTGCCATAGTGGCGCAAGAGGGCCTGGACCGAAGCGAGGATATGCTGCTGATAGTCGTGATCAGATTGATTGAGCTGGTAGACGATAAAGTGCTTGGCCTCCTGTCCGGGGAAGGTCAAATTCAGACTATCGGCGGAATCCGCAAAGGCCGCACCGGAACCGACCGCCGCCACGACCCCGCCGGCGGCCACGATCATGCGTCGCCTCGTTACATCAAACTTTCGCGCATCACTCATGGCTTAAGCTCCCCTCATCCCTGCCCGTAGAGACGGCCCGGACGGCCGTTTATTCCATCGCCTAGACCTTGGACTCGAAAAACCCTCGCAATTTATTCACCCACGAATGGGCAGCCGGGCTATGTCGGTCGCCCCCTTCAGACAGCGATTGCTCGAAGCTCTCCAAGATTTCCCGTTGCGCGCGAGTCAGTTTAACCGGCGTCTCCACCACGATCTGACAAAACAGGTCGCCGAGATGGCCATTGCGCACGTTCTTGACCCCCTTGCCGCGAATCCGGAAAACCTTATCGGTCTGCGTCTCGGCGGGGACCTTCAGGCTGATGCAACCATCAAGACTCGGGACCTCGATGCTGCCACCCAACACCACCGTACCGAAACTGACCGGCACCTTACAATACAAGTCATCCTGATCGCGACGAAACAAGGGATGCGGCTTTAACTTGACCTGAACGTACAAATCCCCGGGCGGCCCGCCATTTTCGCCGGCATCACCCTGCCCGCTCACGCGAATCTGATCCCCCTCATCGACACCAGCCGGTATCGTCACAGACAGGGTCTTCGCGCTCCGCGAACGCCCTTCCCCGTGACAGTCCGGACAAGGCTGGCTTATCAGTCGGCCACTGCCGCGACAATTGGGACAGGTCTGCTGAATCGAGAAGATTCCCTGTTGCATGCGTACCTGCCCATGACCCGCGCAGGTCGGGCAGGCGATCGGGGCGCTACCCGAGCGCGCGCCAGAGCCTTTGCACGCCTCACACGCGGCCATAGTCGGCACGCGAATACGCGCCTCCGTCCCACGCACGGCGTCCTCGAGCGACAAATCCAGGCTGAAACGCACGTCCGCGCCGCGATAAACTTGGCTTCCCCGCCGACCGCCGCCAAAAATATCCCCAAACACGTCGCCAAAGATGTCCGCGAAACCCGCCGCGCCGCCGCCATGGAAACCGCCGCCCCCCGCCCCACCGTTGACGCCGGCGTGCCCGAATTGATCGTAGGTTGCGCGTTTTTGCGCATCGGCCAGCACCTCATAGGCCTCCTGGCATTCCTTAAAGGCGGCCTCGGCACTCTTGTCGTCTTGATTGCGATCGGGGTGGCACTTCATCGCCAACCGACGATAGGCCTTCTTGATCTCGGCATCGTCGGCGCTGCGCCCTACCCCAAGCACCTCGTAATAATCTCGTTTCTTTGTCATGCACTCGTACCGAAAAACGGCGACCTTAAAAGAAAAAAGGCACAGCCGTCAACAACGGCCTGCGCCTTTCCCCATTTTCTCTCAATCGCTTACTTGTCGCGACGATTCTCGTTCACCTCTTCAAACTCAGCATCCACAACGTTGTCGGAACCAGGTTTGCCAGCCGCGGCCTCCGGCTGGGCCTGGTCGCCGGTCGATTCCGACTGAGCCTGGGCATAGAGTTGCTCGGTCAGCTTATGGGTCAACCCGGTCAGCGCCTCGGTCTTAGCCGCGATCGCCGCCTTATCGTCACCCTTGACGACGGCCTCCAGGTCCGCGATTCCAGCCTCCACTGCACTCTTGTCGGCCGCGCTCACCTTGTCCTTGAGTTCACTCAGCGACTTCCGGGCACCGTGGATCATGGCCTCGGCTTGATTGCGCGCATCCACCAATTCATGAGCTAGGCGATCCTCCTCGGCGTGCGCCTCAGCATCCTGCACCATCTGCTGGATCTCGGCCTCACTCAACCCCGAACTCGACTTAATAACGATCTTGTTCTCCTTGCCGGTCGCCTTATCGCGTGCCGAGACGTGGAGGATGCCGTTGGCATCGATATCAAAGGTCACCTCGATCTGCGGCACGCCACGCGGCGCCGATGGGATATCCGCGAGATCGAAACGCCCCAACGACTTATTGCCATTGGCCATCTCGCGCTCGCCCTGCAAGACGTGGACGGTCACCGCCGTCTGGCTGTCCTCGGCCGTCGAGAAGACCTGTGCCGCCTTGGTCGGAATGGTTGTGTTCTTTTGAATCAGCTTGGTCATAACACCGCCCATGGTCTCAATCCCCAAAGACAGCGGTGTCACATCCAGCAACAAGACGTCCTTCACATCACCCGCCAACACACCACCTTGGACCGCGGCGCCAATGGCCACCGCCTCGTCTGGGTTCACGTCCTTACGCGGGTCCTTACCAAAAAAGTCGCGCACGGCCTCTTGGACCTTGGGCATCCGGGTTTGGCCACCGACGAGAATCACGTCGTCGATCTCGGTTATTTTAAGACCGGCATCCTTCAGTGCCACCTTGCAGGGCTCGATCGTGCGCCGCACGAGGTCGTCGACCAGGCTTTCGAGCTTGGCGCGCGTGATCTTGACATTCAAGTGCTTGGGACCGTTCGCATCGGCGGTAATATAGGGGAGATTGACGTCTGTCTGGGTCCGCGACGAGAGTTCGATCTTGGCCTTCTCGGCCGCATCCTTCAGGCGCTGCAAGGCCAACGGATCCTTGTGCACGTCAATGCCCGCATCCTTCTTGAATTCATCAGCGAGATAATCGATCAGCCGGAGGTCAAAATCTTCCCCGCCGAGGAAGGTATCGCCATTGGTCGACAACACCTCGAACTGGTGCTCGCCATCCACCTCGGCGATCTCGATAATCGAGATATCGAAGGTGCCACCCCCCAAATCGTAGACGGCGATCTTGCGATCCCCTTCCTTTTTGTCGAGACCAAAGGCAAGGGCTGCGGCCGTCGGTTCGTTGATGATACGTTTGACATTAAGGCCCGCAATCCGCCCTGCATCCTTGGTTGCTTGACGCTGGGCATCATTGAAGTAGGCCGGGACGGTGATGACGGCCTCCGTCACCTCTTCGCCCAAATAGTCCTCAGCGGTCTTCTTCATCTTCTGGAGAACGCGCGCGGAGACCTCCGGGGGGGCCATCTGTTTCCCGACCGCCTCGACCCAGGCATCGCCATTCTTGGCGCGCACAATCTTGTACGCCACCATCTTGATGTCGCGCTGCACGATCTCGTCTTCAAACTTTCGGCCGACCAAGCGCTTTACCGCATAAAGGGTATTTTGCGGGTTCGTCACCGCCTGACGCTTGGCGGATTGCCCTACGACCACCTCGCCGTCAGCGGCATACGCCACAATAGACGGCGTGGTGCGATCACCCTCGCTATTTTCGATGACACGCGGCTTACCCGACTCGATCACCGCTACACACGAATTCGTCGTCCCCAAATCTATCCCGATAATCTTTGCCATCGCTACGGTCCTCTGCGTTCCCGATCTCGGGAAGCCTCGTTATAAGAAATCACTAGTTCAACTAATGGGGGTCAAGGACCCTTTTTCAAGGGCTAAGACCTCGCCTTGGCGACAATAACAAGCGCTGGGCGCAACAAGCGGTCATTCAGTAGAAACCCTTTCTGGACGACCTCGACCACGTGGTTTGGGGGCACCTCATCGCTCTCGACTACCGTCATGGCTTGGTGCCGGTCTGGATTAAAGGGGGCCCCTCGGGGGTCTACCACGGTAATAGCAAACTTCTCCAGCACGCTATCCATAAGCTGCAAGGTCAGATCCGCGCCAGCAAACAAGGCCTCGGCTACCGTTCCCGCCCCGCTACGCTCGACGGCCTGGGCCCGTTCCAAGCTATCGCGAACCGGCAGAAGCTCTAAGGCGAACCGCTCAAGCGCAAACTTGCGGGCCTGCGCGATATCCTGTTCCGCGCGGCGGCGGGTATTCTCGGCCTCGGCGGCGACCCGTAGTAAGCGCTCACGTGTCTCGGCCACTTCCGCCCGAAGCTTGGCAAGCTCCCGCTCCTCGTCGGATACCACCGTTTCGGTCTCTAAAACGGAATGGTCCTCCTCTCCTGAAATACCCTCTCCCTGCTTGCCTTTGGCACCCATTATTGGTTCCTCCCCAGCATTAACAACTCCTCATTATCCTCATACCTGCGAGCAGTATGGGGGCATTCTCAATCCTTTCAAGCATCGTCTGCCGGATCATGGCTGAGCGCCCCGCCCAGAAACCGCGCCGTCACATCGACAATCGAGATCACGCGATCATAGGACATGCGCGTGGGCCCCACTACCCCAACCGTTCCCACAACCTTCCCGTCCACCTCGTAAGGCGCGGTCACAACGCTACAGGAGGCCAAAGACTCGTACCCCGATTCCGCACCGATAAAGATCTGGACACCACTTGAACTCATACTGTGATCCAGTAAATGGAGCAGGTCCTGTTTGGCATTGAACGCGTCGAACAGTTGCCGCAATTTCTCCATATTGCTGAGCTCGGGAAAAGCCAGCAGGTTCGACTCACCGCTCACAAAGAGCGGATCGTCTGCAAACTCGCCGTCCGTAAACACTTGGTGGGCCATCTCGACTGCCGAGCGGAGCATTTGTTGCATGTCCTCGCTGTCCCGCTCAAGGGCGGCCACCAGGCAACGTTTGACCTCTTCTAGCGACAAACCGGCATAAGCGCTGTTGAAGATGTTGGCGGCCTGCTGTAATTCGGACGCCGAATAGCGCTTTTTGGGGTGAATGACGCGATTTAACACCTGGCCGTCTTGGCTCACCAAAATCACTAAGACGCGACTGGCCGACAAACTCAAAAAATCGAGCTGCAGAAAACCAGCCTGAGTGCGGCGTGGCACGCGTACAATCCCGGCAAGCTTGGTGATCTGCGATAACATCCCCGAGGCCGATTCGAGGAGCTGTTGGGGGTCCTGATCCGCCAAGAGATGCCCCTCGATCCGAGAAAGATCGAGCGCATAGAGAGGCTTGACCGCGAGCAGGGAGTTTACGAAAAATCGGTAGCCGCGCTCGGTAGGGACGCGACCGGCGGAGGTGTGGGGAGAACGGATGAGACCGAACTCCTCTAGATCCGACATGATATTGCGGACCGTAGCCGGACTAAACTCCAGCCCGGCCTGCCTTACCAACGTGCGCGAACCCACCGGCTGACCCTCAGCGATGTACTGCTCAATAAGCGCTTTAAGGAGTCGTTCTGCGCGGGGCGTTAGAGATATCATTACTCATTCCCCCTCTTAGCACTCATACTTTGAGAGTGCCAGGGCACGCTACCAACAGGAGGCGACGCTGTCAATACGGAGGGGTCTATGGTCGCTGTTGGCCATAGGCAACCACCATGCTAGTGTTAACAAAGGCGAGGTGCGTGTACATGAAGACGCCTATCAAACGCGTCGGTTTGTTCGGAAAATATGGTGATCGCGGCGGACGAGAGGTCTTGCAGCGGCTGTTTGCGCTGCTGGAAGCCCGCGCCTTGGACATTATCGTCGAAACCGAAACAGCCCTGGCCTTAGGACTCACGCGCGTCACCTCCTGCCCCTTGAGCCGGATCGGAAACGAAATCGACCTCGCGATCGTATTGGGGGGTGACGGCACGCTTCTCAATGTGGCGCGCACGCTGGCTACCCACAGAATCCCCCTCATTGGCATCAATGCCGGCCGCCTTGGATTTTTGGCCGATGTGTCCACTGAGAATATGGGCATCATTGACGACATCCTAGATGGCCACTACCAGACGGAAGAACGGTTCCTGTTGTCTGCCGAGATCGTCCGCGATGACGTCGTCGTGCTCACACGGTTGGCTTTTAATGACGTCGTAGTCAACAAAGGCGACCTTGCGCGGCTGATAGAGTTTGAAACCTATATAGACGCGCAATTTGTGAACGGATCACGTGCCGACGGGATGATCGTAGCCACCCCCACCGGGTCGACGGCCTACGCGATGTCAGCTGGCGGGCCGATCCTGCACCCGACGCTGGCCGCGATCGTTCTGGTACCAATATGCCCGCACACCCTCAGTAATCGGCCCATCGTAGTCCACAGCGACTCGCATGTGGAGATCGTGCTCGTAAGCGACCAGTGTGCACACGTGACCTTCGACGGACAATCCAATTTCGGTTTGTGTAATGCTGACCGCGTCCGGGTCCGCCGCGCCGATGTCCCGGTGACGCTCGTCCACCCCGAAGACCGCAACCATTACGAGGTCTTGCGCCAAAAATTGAACTGGGGTCGGAAGGTCTGATGCTCGCCGAGCTTCTGGTACGATCCTTTGCCGTCATCGACGAACTCCGCATCCCGCTCGGCGCGGGCTTCTCGGTAGTGACGGGCGAAACGGGGGCCGGTAAATCCTTGTTAGTCGATGCGCTGGGGCTTGCGGTAGGCGAACGCGCCGAGGCGGGTCTGGTGCGCGCTGGGGCCGAATTTGCCGAAATCGTGGCGAGCTTCGAAATCGAGCCAAACGGCGCCGCCGATACCTGGCTCAAAGAACACGACCTCGCGACCCAGGGCCAGGAGTGCATCGTCCGCCGACTGATCGGGCAGGATCGCTCACGGGCCTTTATTAACGCCACCCCAGTCCCGCTGCAAAGACTACGCGAACTCGGTGACCTGCTGATTGACCTCCACGGCCAACATGAGCATCAAACCTTGCTGCGTCGGGAAACCCAGCGCGACCTCCTGGACGCTTACGCCGGGGCCGCGCCCGAGCGTTTAGCCCTAGCCCAGGCGGTCGCGAAGCTGCATGCCTGCGAGGCCCGGCTCCAGACGATACGCCAAGACGCGGCCAATCGGTCGGCCCGGGAATCGCTGTTACGCTACCAAATCGAGGAATTACAATCCCTTCAGCCGGAGGCAGGCGAATGGGAGGGGCTGAACACGAGCCAAAAGCGCCTAGCCCATGCCCAGGAACTGGGGAGCGGCATCGTGATGCTGGTCGATCGACTCGTCGATGGTGATCAACCGCTCGTCTCGGCCTTAGACGACGCCGTAAACCAACTGAGGCTACTGATGCGTCACGAACCGCGGCTAGCGGAGGTCGAGGCGCTGCTCATGAGCGCGACGGTAGAAATCACGGAGGCGGGCCTTAGCCTCACTCGGATTGGCGGCGGCATGGAAACAGAGCCCGCCGATCTGCCCGCGATCGAGGCGCGCCTGGGACGTTGGCACGAACTGGCCCGAAAACACCGGGTACCCGCCGATCAGTTACCCGACCTGTGGGCTACCCTAAAGACCGAGCACGATGCCCTACAACACGAAGAGGAGACGATCGCCGCACTGGAACAAGAGCTTGCCCAGGACCACAAAGCGGCGCTCGCTCAGGCGCGCGATCTCACCGCCAAGCGGCACGCGGCCGAGCCGGCCCTCAGTGCCGCCGTCACCGAAGAGATGCAGCGCTTAGGGCTCGGGGCCGGACGCTTTTCAGTTGCGCTTACGCCCGAGACCTTGACTGCAAACGGATGCGAAGCCGTTGAATTCCTGGTCAGCCCAGCCATTGATAGCCCTTTTAGGCCGCTCGCCAAAGTCGCCTCGGGGGGTGAGCTGTCACGCATCAGTTTAGCCTTACAAGTCGTGTTGGCGGACGTCTGCATCGGCCCGACCTTGGTGTTTGACGAGGTGGACGTCGGGATCGGTGGGGCGGTCGCAGAGATCGTCGGGCAGCGACTCCAAGAACTGGCGCGTAGCCGTCAGGTACTCTGTATCACCCATCTCCCCCAAGTCGCAGCGCAAGGCGATACTCATCTGCTCGTCCACAAAGCGTTGAGCGATGGCCGCACCATGAGCTCGGTCGAGGTTCTGGCGGCCAGCGAACGCGTCGAGGAGATCGCCCGCATGTTGGGTGGGGTCGCTATTAATGCGCACACGCGGGCGCTCGCGCGCGACATGCTCCATGGTTGACGGACCCGGCATCCCGAAGGTACGGCCAGCTAAAATTGCCGACGTTCCGCTTATCTATCATCTGCTGGAGATTCACTCCGCCAAAGGAAACTTGCTGCCGCGCACCATGAGCGAGATCTATCGTCATCTGCGCGACTTCTTTGTCATAGAAATCCACGGCGATGTCGTCACGATTGGGGCCTTGGAGATATTCACGGAGGATCTAGGCGAGGTTCGGAGTCTGGTTGTGGCTGAAGGCCACGAACGTCGCGGCCTCGGCCGACTCATGGTTCAGCGCATCATCGCCGAAGCCCGCCAAATCGGATTGCGCCGATTGATGGCGTTGACCTATGTCCCGCGTTTTTTTCATAACATCGGCTTTGTCACGGTCGGCACGGATACATTGCCGGAGAAGGTCTGGAGCGTCTGCGTCAAATGCTATAAGTACAACCGGTGCGACGAGGTCGCAGTCCTCCTCAATCTCAACCGGCAGCGGCCTTGAAAATGCCTCATGGCAGGATTTCCGATTTCCGAGACCGACCCTGCTTGGAGCACTTCCCCTCGCGCTTCATGCCAAGGCACACGCCATACATATAAAGGGAATGGCTATCGACATCAAAGCCCATCGTCTCCGCGACCTTGCGTTGCCGCTCCTCGATCGCGGGATCGTAAAACTCAAAAACCTCGCCGCACTCAACGCATACGATGTGGTCGTGATGGCCGCCTTGATTGATCTCGAACACCGAACGCCCGCCCTCGAAGTTATGACGAATCACGAGGCCGGCGCTCTCGAACTGAGTCAGAACGCGGTAGACAGTCGCAAGCCCAACCTCGTCCCCCATATCCAAGAGCGCCTTATAGACATCCTCGGCCGCCATGTGGCGAACCCGGGCCTCCTCCAAGATCCTCAATATCTTGAGGCGCGGGAGAGTCGCCTTGAGGCCTGCTTTCTTTAGATCTGTACCGTCACTCATGAGTCTCGACCCCGCTGTTTTGCCTTAGCGGGGTCGATAGTGTACTTTGTCGACTTGGACCCACGCGCACCCAGTGTAAACTAGAACGATTCCCATGCCCAAGCAGATTGCTTTACCTTTCGTGCTCGCCTCGCTGGCGCTCTCCGGCTGTCATTTGCTCTACCGTCCGACAGTCCAGCAAGGCAACGCCATCACTCCCACCATGATTGCGAACCTGCATCTTGGGATGACCAAAAACGAGGTGGCCTACGATCTCGGGGCGGCCGCGATTCGCGACCCCTTTCATCCTAACCGCTGGGATTACTACTACTCGCTCAAGCGCAACTACAAGCCGCTGATCGCGGAACACTTCACGCTCTACTTTACGAACGGCAAGCTTACGAAGATCGTGGGCCAACCGCGCCCGACCCCGCGGCATATCTACGAGGCGCAGCCTTAGCCCGAGCGCGTTTACGGCGGCTCTCCTTGGGGTCTTCGAGCAACGGCTCATAGATCTCAATGCGATCGCCAGCGGCCACGGGCTCGCTTAAGGCGACAAGACGCCCAAATATCCCGACCCGCTGGACGCGAAGATCGATCCCTGGGCGCTCCGCGAGAATCGTCGACTGGCGAATTGCCTCAAACACACTGGCCCCGATGCCCACCAGAACGGGACGCACCAGGGGTGCCGTCCCGACATGCACGACCTCGACTGTGATCTTAGCGGGCGCCATAAACCTCACGGGCACGCTTCTTGAAGCTATCGACTAGGCTATTCGCGATTGTCCCGAACACGGGCCCAACCGCCAGCGCCAGCAAGCGGCTCTCAAAATCGAATTCCAGATCCAGGCTGATGCGGCTCCCCAATTCCGCGACCTGCTGGAATCGCCACGACCCCTCCAGCTGACTAAAGGGGCCGCGAACGAGGCGCATGTCCATGCTCGTCGGATTGAGCGTGTTGCGCGTCGTAAACGTCTTGCGAATACCCCCGAATGCCATATCAATCTCGGCGACAAGACCTATGTCATCCCGCTTGAGTACCCGTGCGCCGGCGCACCAGGGCAGAAAATTCGGATAACTCTCGATATCCGCCACGAGCGCGTACATTTCCTCGGCGCTATAGGGAACCAGCGCGCTTTTGCTAATAGTCGTCACAATACAAGCCTAGGTGCACTAAAAAACACGATCAGTATGGCGGTCGGCGCGACGATGCGCAAAACCCACACCCATAATCTTTGCCCACGCCCGACATTTTCCCCCTGCGGAGACCCGTCGCGCCCCCAGCCCATGAGCAGACTCAACCCCCCGCCGCCCCAAGGCAACAGCACATTCACGGCCAGAATCATCAGAACATCGAGCAGGCCGAGCGTCTTTAGGCGCCCAAAAAAAGGAAATGAAAAGGCCCATGAGCTCAAAGAAAGCGTCAAGGCGCCGCCAATGGTCAGGGCTACGAGCCCAAGGCCCAGCGCTGCGCGCGCCCGGCTAAGCCCCCTTGATGTCAGAAATTGCACTAAGGGCTCAAGCCAGGCCACAGTGGATAACCAAGCCGTCGAGACGAGCGCGAGGTAGCACAAGGCCACTACGGTACTGCCCCAAGGGAGGCGGGTGCTAGCAAGCGGTAGGGTCCCGAAGAGAAAACCGCCGCCTGCAAGTGGCCTGAGCCCGGTCGCAAAAACCAGCGAGGCCAAGGCAAAACCCCCGAGCCAGGCGGCCAGCGCTTGCGCGAGAACAAGGCCCAGGGCGACCTTGGCCACTGGTGTCGACTCTGGCAGATAGGTCCCATAAGCCACAAACGAGGCGGTCCCGAGACCGGGCCCGAAGAACGCCTGAGACAGAGCCACCATAATCAAGGCCAGATGATCCGGAACGGGTTGTGGGGTAAGTAAGACGGGCGCGCTCACAAAGAAGCTCCCTAAAGTCGCCGCAAACGCGGCGAGACCCGCAAACAGCGCTAATACGCCCGGCACCAAGAACCGGGCAAGATCCTCAATCGCGGCCGGACCGCCGGCAATGACGGAGAAGACCAGAACGAGAAACGCCATATCCCAAAACAGGGTCGGCAATGGGTGGTGCACAAGGTCGGCAAAATGCGCCGCCACCAGGGGGCCATTGGCCGCGCGGAAGTCCCCGGCCAGGGCGGCATGGGCATAGGCCAGCATCCAACCGGAAATGACGGCCACATAGCAAAACATGAGAAAGGCGCCAGCCATCGCGGCCCCAAAGGTCCAGCGCCAAAGCCGCGTCTGGCGAACGGCCGCACGCTGTGGGGTGTGGCCGTCTTCATGACAACGCAGGCGACGGCCCAGACTCAATTGCGCGGCGACCAGCGGCCAGGCCATGCACAGCAACGCGAGCACGTAGGCGCCCACAAACGTCGCGCCGCCGTAGTGGGTCAAAAGATAGGGGAATTCCGAGAACGTATCCATGCCCGCCAATGCACCGAACGCGACCAAGGAAAATCGCAAAGGGGATGACCACAAAACAGGGGGCTCTGGGGTTCTGTTCGGCATAGGCGTGTACTCTAAACGATTATTAAAGGGGACCGGTAGACCTTGCGCCGACCTTGCTCCTGGCGCACCATGCCCGACCATGGCACGCCCAAAGAATACAGAGCCCCGCGTCATCGCCCAAAACAAGAAGGCTTGGCACGACTACTTCATCGAACAGCGCTTTGAGGCGGGATTGGTACTGCAAGGATGGGAGGCCAAAAGCCTGCGCGAGGGCCGCGCCCAGCTAAAGGAAAGCTACGTCATCATCCAGCAAGGGGAGGTGTTTCTCTTTGGGGCCCATTTCTCACCACTGTCAACGACCTCCACGCATATCAAGGCGGACCCGACCAGGACCCGCAAGCTCCTTTTGCATCGCTTAGAGATTAGCCGCCTGATCGGGGCCGTCGAGCGGCGCGGTTACACCCTCGTTCCGCTTTCCCTCTACTGGAAGTTCGGCCGCGCCAAACTGGAATTCGCCTTGGCTAAAGGCAAAAAGCAACATGACAAACGCGCGGCGCTCAAGGAACGCGAGGCTGACCGCGAGCAGGAACGTGCCATAAAGCAGCGCTAGCCTCATACCTATAGGCACCAGCTGGGCACCCCGTTTGGGACCCACCACCCGGCAACGAACGTCCAGATCCTTGTAGCCCTACCCAAGACACACGGGAACAAAGAGCGCCCGCAGCGGAGTTTGGCTGGCCTTGTGCGCGCCGATCCGCTTTATTGCTAGATATCACGCGATTTAGTATACTGGAGGGTCATGGGGACGATCGGATTCGACGTGGATTACGACGCCTTCAGGGCATGCCGAGGTGCAGAGCTCCTCGTAAATCCAACTGCAAAAACTATAGTTGCCAACGACGACAACTACGCTTTAGCGGCTTAATCCCCGCTAACCGTCTCCCCGGTTCTTCCTGTGGGTTGGGATGAGACGGTCATATACGCAGGATCGTGCCGTGGTGTGCCTGTTACTTCGGCATTAAATTCAAGCGGGCTCAACCTACAACCATCCTGTCTGTCGGAAGGTGGTAGGCGAAACAATAGACAGACTACGCATGTAGAACTGACTGGCCTAGGATTTG